>JABXHW010000075.1 GCA_013373425.1 Flavobacteriia bacterium | reverse complement strand
CAGGCTTTTTGTTGCTCCTCCTCTTGGGCTCGAACCAAGGACCCTCTGATTAACAGTCAGATGCTCTAAGCAACTGAGCTAAGGAGGAATAATCTCTCTATGTCTTTCCCCTGGACCCTCTGATTAATCCCGCGGTTGCGGGACTCTAACCTTGAGCTAAGGAGGAATATGTCTGCTTTGTTGCGGGGGCTTCCCGTTCAAAGCGGGTGCAATATTACGAAGCCTCGTGATTATGCACAATACCTAGGCAAAAAAATTGTGGTTCAACTGACTATTTTCTGGATCCTTGTGATTTAGATCAAGGACAAGCTCCTTCTGTCCAGGATTGGACCCCGTTTGAAGCGGCTACACAATCGTTGGAATACGTTTCGCCATCGCAGCCACAAACAGGGTCGTATACAGCAGGACAAATGGCATTGGTGATTTGATTGGGGTCGATGCACTGCTCTACAACTTCGCGTTCACAAGAGGAGAGAGCAAAGAGCGAAAGGCATCCGAAAAGGGTTAAAAGTTTCATAGCAATGTGTTTTATTTTTTGTTGATACTCCTACTACGTCTGTCTTTGCTGCCGAGTTGCCCACTACTTCAACATTCAATTTTTTACCTTCCAACAATGAAGAGTAAGAATGTTGTTGAAAAATGGTTCGACTGCTGGGAAAGCGGCAAGCTGAATGAACTGCCCATCACAGATTCGTTTTCACACACTTCTCCATTCGGAGTAATCGAACCCAAGAGCAAATACTTGGAAGTCGTTCAAACGAACACGGAAAAATTCCTCGAGCACAAGTTCGTCATCCACGATGCATTCTATGCTCCCAATAAAGCCGTTGTGCGCTACACAGCGTATCAAGCCGGACAAGCGCTCAACGTAAGCGAATGGTACTACTTCGAAGGTGGGCTAATCGATAAGATTATAGCAGACTACAATGTGGGGGATATAGAGAAGGATCAGAGGTTGGAGATTTAGGTTCTCAGGAGCGCGGGAACGCAGGTGGTGGGCTGGTGAGTTGGTGACCTTGTAAGCTGGACTCTGGTTGTTCGCGTTACTCGTAACCCGTTACCCGTCACTCGCATCCCATCACTCCCCTTTCTCCGGCTTCGAGTACTCAAGCAACTCCAATTCCGTTTCGAACTTCGCGTATGTGAAGTACTGAATCCAATCGCCGAGGTTGACGTATCGGCTGTTTTCTCCAACTTTTAGGTCGAGGGGAAGGTGACGGTGACCAAACACGAAATAATCCACGTGATGGTCGGCAAGCACTTCCTTGCAGTGCTGGAAGAGCCATTCGTTTTCTTCGCCTTTGAAGATGGCGTCGTCTCCGCCAGTATGCTGCCTGCTTCGCTTGGAGAATTTATCCGCGATCCACACACCGAAGTTGGGGTGAAGTCGCGCAAAACACCATTGCAAAAAGCGGTTGGTGAAAATTTTCTTGATGAACTTATAGCCGTGGTCGCCCGGACCTAGGCCGTCGCCATGACCAATGTAGAATTTCTTGCCGTCGTGCTCTACTTCGATGGGTTCGCGGTGAAGTTCACAACCGATTTCCTTAGGGAGATAATCGAAAATCCACAAGTCGTGATTCCCCGTGAAAAGATGTATCTCAACACCTGAATCAGCGAGTTCGGCTAGCTTTCCGATGGCACGCGTGAAGCCGCGTGGCACCGCACGTTTGTATTCAAACCAAAAGTCGAAGAGATCGCCAACGACGTATAGCACCTTGACATCCCCTTTGATTTCCTCCAACCACTTCACGAAATGAAGCTCCCTGACTTTGCTGCTTGCATCGTCGGGTGCACCGAGGTGGAGGTCAGAAATAAAGTAGACGCCGTTCGCCATCCAAAGTGGATTAAAGGTGCATTTCTACTTGCACCAAGTCGATAAACGCATTGAGGCGTGATTCAATTTCATCATCGCTCACATTCTTCAAGCGCTCTGTTCCGAACTTCTCCACACAGAAGCTAGCCATGGCCGAACCGTGAATGATGGCACGCTTCATATTGTTGAAGCTGATATCCTTGGTCTTCGCCAAGTAGCCAATGAATCCACCTGCAAAGGTGTCACCAGCGCCAGTGGGGTCGAATACTTCTTCCAATGGAAGGGCTGGAGCGAAGAATACTTCTTCGTGGTTGAAGAGAAGTGCACCGTGCTCACCTTTCTTGATGATGAGGTTTTTAGGGCCCATCCCCAAAATCTTCTTAGCGGCCTTAACCAAGCTGTATTCGCCAGAAAGTTGGCGTGCTTCTTCGTCGTTGATGGTAAGGACGTCGACGTTCTTCAATGCTTCAATCAAATCATCCCAAAAATGATCCATCCAGAAGTTCATCGTATCGAGAACGATGAGTTTTGGTCGGTTTGGAAGTTGATCTAGAACGCGCTGTTGAATGCTTGGCATCAAGTTGCCCAACATCAAGAATTCGCAGTTCTTGTATTCCTCCGGCACGACCGGGTCGAAGGTTTCCAATACGTTCAATTGCGTGTCAATGGTATCACGAGAGTTCATGTCGTTGTGATACTTACCCGACCAGAAGAAGGTTTTTTCGCCTTGCTTGATTTGGAGACCGTTGAGGTCTACTCCGCGATTCGAAAGCAAGTCCATGTGCTCTTGTGGGAAATCTTCGCCAACAACAGAAACAAGGTTCTGAGTTTTGAGATATCTAGAGGCACTCAAACCGATATAGGTAGCCGCGCCACCAAGGATTTTATCTGTCTTTCCGAATGGAGTTTCAATGGCGTCGAACGCTACGGTTCCAACAATGAGAAGGCTCATTTAGATGTGTTTTGGGTATTGAACGCGGCAAAGGTAGGAAAAGGTTGGGAGGTGCTGAGGTTCAGAGGTGCTCAGGTTGGTAGGCGCTCAGGCTTTTGGTCAAAACCCGCCCTTCCGCCCTCTCAATATTTCTCTTGCGCTACCGTTATCGGGGTGGATATGAAGAAAACTACGCTGCTTGTTCTGGTTTTACTTGGAACTACCCTTCTAGGACAAGAGGGAAGAAGAATGATTTCCTACGATTTTCGGACAGGTGTGTACGATACGTTAGAGGTGTTGCCCATCGATTCAACCATCGCTGCAGATCAAACCGACCCTTACTTTGGATGGGGACGGAATGCATTGAACCTGCCGCGGGTTGCGCCTACCGCAGACATCTATCCGAACAGTGCCTACACGGTGCGGCGACCTGCTGCGGAATTGTGGGACCTCAATGCATTTCCTGCCAGTGCTGCAGTAAAGACTTTGGCCTTGAGAGGCGATTCGGCCTATGGGATTTGTTCGGGAAGTTTCATCAGCAGAAAACACGTGTTGAGCTCAGCTCATTGCTACCTAAAGTTCAATGCCGACAGTGTCGTTCGAGAGGGCATTCGCGTTTGTCCGAGTTTCGACAACGGAGCGGCTAATTCAGCTTTCGGCTGCACTGATGTCGTGAAGCTGTATTTCTTCGAATCTTGGTATTCAGATTTTGAAGACTTAGTTGTCCTTGAAGTTGATGAGCCGCTGGGAAGTGCCGTCGGCTATCTCGGCATCGGCTACGCAGAAGATGCAGATCTCATCAATAAAGTCTACCACAAGTTTTCCTATCCATCTATTTATTTCCCTCAAGTAGATTCGACGGTCTACAATGGCGATACACTGTACTTCGGTTATGGGTTAGTAGATGTAGTAATCCCACAATTTCTTCGCATTCAGAATACCTATGGCATCCCTGGCGAAAGCGGGAGTTCTTTGGTCCAAACGGGGTCTTTTGTCACTTATGGAGTGTCAACATTTTCCCCAGCACAAAGCCACAGTAGGATTGAAGCTCAGCATTTTTTAATGATGCGGGAAATCATTCGGAATGAGCTCGAACCAGAACCGAATTCTGCTTTCGAAGAAGTCCGTATCTATCCGAACCCGGCCCAAGAAGTAGTTCACATTGAGTCTTCAGCTCCTAACAAAATCGAGAGGGTTGAATTGTACGAAATGAATGGGCGACTGTTAGAGTCTGTTGCTACTTCGGAATCAATCACCTCCATTCGTATCCATGATTATCCAAAAGGAGTTTATCTGATTCGAGTGCATGGACCATGGGGCTCGATCTCGAAGAGGCTCGTTGTGACGTAGCTCGATTCAATCATTCAACACTCTTCTGCAAATATTTTTTTCGACCTTCACGTTTACCATATAAAATGGTTACACATGAAATTACTCGCTCTCACCGGAGGACTCGTCTTGTTGCTATCTTCCAGCCTATCTGCACAGGACAACGCATTACAAGTTTATTTTGATTCAGATCAATCCGAAGTTGCGGCGGAGTACAGCTTGGCCATATCAGACTTCATTCAAAGTCTAGATTGTGACGAGTATCAAATTGTCCTCACGGGGCACACCGATGCGGATGCGGCGGAAGACTACAATCTCGCCTTATCGAATCGAAGAGTGGAAGCAGTAATTCAGGAGTTGTTAGAATCCGGAATTGATCGTTCAATCATCCAATCACGGGCTCACGGTGAAAACACCCCCGTTGCAACCAACGAGGTTGAGGCTGGAAAAGCATTGAATAGGAGAGTAGAGGTAACGGTTCAAAACTGTGTGAAGCATCCCGAAGTTCAAACTGTGGCCGATTTCTCGGAGTTGATGGAGAGGGTCAATCCCGGGGCAAGACAAGTCAGAATCAATGGGCGAGAGTCGCAAGTCGTACAGATTTCGGATGATCATCACTTAGTTATACCACAAGGAGCGTTCGGAAGAAATGGTCGAGTGGTGAATGGACGCATAACACTTCATATTGAACAAGGGTTTGATTTGAATGAGTGTCTACAAAACAGACTCGTGACTCAAACCTCAGAAGAGATATTGTCTACCGCGGGCATGATAAGAGTAGTTCCAATGCGAGGTAGAGATACATTGGAGTACTTACAGCCTGTGCGATTTGTCATGAACACCGAGGGTCCGGTTGACAGTTATTCGACTTTTACCGGCGTAGAAGACTCAGTTTCAGGATCTATTCTTTGGGAAGAAAACCCCAATCCAAACGATTCTGCGTTTACAGGATTGGCTTATGATCCTTTCTACACTGGGGGCTGTATGTGTGGAGGTTTAGTACGAGTTCAACCACGCGGACTTTCAGCACTATGGGCAGGGTTTAAAGCCTGGCTCGGATTCAGACCTTCCCGAAATCAGAATTTTTTTTATTCAGATAACAATACGTGGCCTTATTACTTTCCTGATGGGATTCCTAGAAACCCTCAGCGGGCTGTTCAGGAGCTGTACGAGGACTATGACATGGTTTATCCTGAAGATCGATATAAGTTGATTGAAGAGATTAACAAAGAGGAGATGGACTCGCTCGGAATAGATAATGTACAAGAGTTCATTACCTACAAGGAAACAGAGAATATTCGTGTTGAAGATGGTGACGCGAATGATGTAAGTAGGAATCTCCTACAATATGGCTATGTCATGAACCTCAGTAATGCAGGGTGGTACAATTGCGATGTTTATTCTAGATTCTCTCCATCGGAATTATATACACTTCAGTTTAATGAGCGCATCAATCTAAACTCTGGCATGGTCCGGATTTACTCCGATGAATTCGATTTGCTGGTCCAACCAAATGAAACCAATTGGGCCACCATGAAGAAGCGGGATGATATTCGAATTATCGCATTTAAAGTAGAGAACGAGAAAATCTATCTGTCAGATCAAAAAGCTGATTATTCAGAGGACGTTGTTCACTCCTTTGCTTTCAGAGAGGTAACGTACGACGAGTTCAATGATTGGATCTCAGGAATGACGGGAATGTAGAATGGTAAGATGAGCGGGTGACAGAAACTCAACCTGAGTACCTATCAACCCGCCCTTTCAACCTATCAATGTTCTTTTGGTGAGTTCACAATGCTGTCATACTCAGCTTGACTCAGAAATACCGGGGTATAAGTAAGGCCCCTTTGCACTTGCTGGTCGTGAAAACCTCTTAGGTGATTTCTAGATCCACGCTCCAGATTGTCGAATATCATGGTCATATCTACATTGTCTGTGATCTCCTTAAGGTTTCTCAAGTCGTGGATATCCAATTCTTCGATGAATGAACCTTTGAGCAGCGCAGAGTCGAGATGTGTGCTAAAGCTGGGGAGCAATTCGCTGTAGAGCTGCTGGAATTCTGTCGTGCTAAATGCACCGCGACTATCATCCACCACGGGATCATTCAAATCGTACTTTTCAATCAGGGCCCACATGGCTCTCATATGCTTCTGCTCGGAGGCACTTATGTTATTGAAAATGAAAAGTCCAAAGGTATCGGCAGCCGTTGCATACAAATCGCGGGCGAGCTTTTCCTCCTCGCGCATTTGGTAAATGGCATCTACTTCCTCATTGGAAAGCGTTTCATAAGGGGTGTCGTTGATGATGGAATCCAAATGAGGAGATCCTGTTTCAATTCTCGGATTCGGAGCTGGATTGTCATCAGGAATTACTTCGTCTTTGCAAGAAGTGATGAAGAGCAAGGGAAGTATGAGTGTCAGAATTTTAATGGGCGTTTTCATGATGGAAAGGCTTTAGTGGAACTTGCTGAATTACAGTACTGAAGTTACCTCCAATCCTCTCCCTGAATGGTGACCTGCGTCACAAGAGACTTCCCAACTTCCGCACGCCCTTACGTCCCCACTAAAACGTCACACAATCCCGACACAACTCAATCTCCTCTTTGCGGCCCTTGTCGAGTAGTTCGAGGTATCTTCTTCTGTTTTCTGAATTATAAACTTTCCAGAGGGGTTTCTCCATGATGTTCCCAATAACCCCTTTGGAGTTGAGGTCGTTACAACAAACGGAAACGTCACCATTAGGCAAGACGATCATCTGCCGAAGAAGCAAGTCGCACCCTCTCGATTTTGAGGAATTCTGCTTTTTTCCTGTATCTACTTGGCCGCCCCAATCGTGAAGACGTCGCAATTCATGATGGTCGAAACCCTCGCTCAATTCGACAAATTCTGGATGCATCCAAGAGGTGTTTAAAGGCTTGTCGTCGGTAACTATGGTTATGCCGTAGACACGAATATTCGCCTGCTTTTCCTGGATAGCTTCGAGGAGGTAGCGAACGTTGTGGTAGAAGGGCTTCCACTTCGCATTCACGCGTAGCTCTTCGAACGATTCGGGAGTGCCGCCGTCGAGGCTGAAACCGATTTCATCGACGAGTTCTTCTTCCAGCAGGGTGTCGATCAACTTGGGACGCAAGAGCATTCCATTCGTAAGCATACTGACCTTGGGGAAGGGTAGGCCTTTCTCTAAAGCGATGTTCTTATACTCCTTGATGACACGGAGCATTTCGACTCGCTTCGGATGGAGAAGGGTTTCTCCACCATTGTACAAATTGATTTTTGCTACATCGTGAAATCGGTCATCCTCCAGCCAGTCGTCCAACAGTTTGCGAAGAACCAGAATCGACATGTTCTTTTTGGGCTTGTCGTGATCGAGGGCACAAAACTGACAACGCAAATTGCATTGAGACGCGAACTCTAAGTTGATTTCTCGTGTTGAAGCACGCTGATTACTTCCCGGCCACTTGTAATAGTAGTGGTAGTTCAATCTTGAATTGATAGCCTGTCCCTGTTTCAGCAACGGCCAAATGACGGGGTGCTCGTTGTAGCGCTCTTTTAGTTTTTCTCTCGACCAATCCATGAAACCAAAGAACGAGGAGATGAGCTAACTAAACCATGATGAAAGTCAGTTGGAGGGATGGCAGGAAAAAAAAAATTCGCCTCGCCAAGCAGCCTTCTGCTTGACTTACGAATGAAAGCCGTTTTTGGATTTTTTTATGCGGGAAACTGCGGCTAGCCTCGCTTATTTAGGTGAGGACCTCATTGAATACTAACTAAAAATTCTAAGACATGAAGTATTACGTATTATCTCTTCTTGCCATGATTGGATTGGTAAGTTGTGAGGAAGCAGAATTGAACAACAGAACTCAAAGTGAAACAGGATACACCGTAGACATGCAGTCTACAGAATCCTCAAATAAAGCTGGTGAATTCAATCTTGCCACTGCATGGATGCTCGTTACAGAGGTGGAGCTCGAATCTGAAGATGAGATGGAAGGTGAAGAAACCGAAATCGATATCGAAGGCGAATACTTCGTTGATCTTCTCACAGGTACCGTTGAGCCAGAATTTCCTATTGTTGAAGTTGAACCAGGTGAGTACGAAGAACTTGAGCTTACCATTGGTTCTGAAGAGGAAAACACTACCGCGATTTACCTTGAAGGTAGTTTTGAGACTTTCGCCAATTTGACTTACGAACTGGAAGTTGAGATTACAGGAAGCTTCGAATTGGAGTTGGAAGACGAACGTGATAACGTGATTGAAATCACAAGAGATAACGTGAAAGAAATCCTTGTACAGGTTGACCTAGAGGCCATCATCGCACAGCTCGACCTTGGCAGCGCTTCGGTTAACAATACTGGAGTTATTGTGATCAACACTTCATCAAACGAAGATTTGTATGCCAGCTTTATGGCGATGCTAGCATCACAGATTGAACTAGACGACTAATACTGCGTCACCTTCAAAATAGAACAGCCCCACTCAGGGGCTGTTTTTATTTGTAATCTTTGATGAAGACCCACGTCTACGGAAGTCCATCAATATTAGACCCCATGAAAGCCGAACTCCTCGAAAACTACAATCGCCTCATCCATCAACTCAAGGAAGAAGTTAAAGGCTATGCATCCGACGACCAGATGTTTGAAGTGCTCCCGGGCACGACTAATTCAGGAGGGAACCTCACCATGCATTTGATAGGAAACCTTCGCCACTTTTACGGAGCAATGCTTTTGGAAGACGGATATGTTCGTCAACGTGAAAAGGAATTCAATGATCGTATTTCTAGAGAAAATATGCTCCGCGATATCGACTTCGTACAAACGATGTTGAACGGCTATTTTGAAAACATCACAGAAGGAACACCTTCGGAAAAGTATCCCATTCCCTTCTTTGGAAACGAGGTGACAAAGGGCTGGGTTTATCTCCAACTCCTTCATCACCTCGGGTATCATTTAGGGCAGATTAACTACCACAGAAGGCATTTTACGAACCTTTAGTGGCTATGCCCACCTTCTGCTTCGAGGAGTAAGTAGGCATCATCCAGAACTACAGGCCTGCTTAAGGTATCTAAGATTTGAACACGGTTTCCAGAGGCGATACCAACGCGGACTCGGCGCGGGTGATACCCATCCCCTTCCTGCTCAAATACATAGGTTCCTCCATCTTTATTCACCACCGCTTCTTCTGGAAGGGTAAAGGCCACTACTGGGTCCATCAAGATGGCACCTTCCACAAACTGACCTGGGCGAAGATGGTCTCCGTGTTCCTCAGCATGCGCATGCACGATGAAGGCTCCAGATTCATCGTCCAATTGACGACCCACTTGCATTACTTCACCCGTGTAGGTGTATGGATTCCCTGGAATGTGAAATTCGATTTCCTGTCCGATTTGAATCTGGGCAATATCTCTAGGGAATACGCGCAATTCAATGTGCATGTGTCGGTCGTCCACAATCTCGTACAACACTTCTTCCGCACTAACGTGGCGCCCCAAATTCGCATTGATTTGAGTAATGGTTCCATTCACGGGTGATCGAAGAATAATTTCGCTTTGAATGCTCTCTGCAGTGAGGTTTTGTGGAGCAATACCCACTTGTTCGAGCATCGCTGCAGAAGCCATCATGCGCGCTTTTTCAGAAGCTAATTCGGTTTGTAGCTCTTGAATGATTCGTTCATTAATCGCATTTTCAGCTAGGAGTCGATCCTTGCGGGCTACATCCAGTTCTAAGAAGTTCACGCGTGCCTTAGCATCGAGGTAATTATGCTGAAGCTCTACGTAATCCGGATGAGCAACACGCGCCAGGATTTCTCCTTTTACCACAGACTGGCCTGGATAGTACTTCACTTCTCGGATAAACCCTCCGAGCGGAGCACTAACCGTCGCCCTGCTTTGAGGGGGTACATCCACTTCACCTACGCATGAAATTCGCTTGTTGATAGTGTCGATTCGCGGCATGCCCATATTGTAATCTCCTTGGGATGCGTGTTCGTGATCGTGATGATCTTCTGTTGAGGTGGAGGGCTCTTCAGAGCAAGCCCAAGCCATTGAGATGATGGCGATATATAGTAGCTTTTTCATTGCTGTATGAATTCGAGTTGAAGGATGGCCGTGTTGTATTCGCGAACGGTGTTCAGATAATTCATTTCAAGATTTACGACCATCTCGAAGAGTTGAAAGAATTGAAAGAAATCGATTTCTCCGGTGTTCCATTCCACAAGAGCGGCATTCAACAGGGCATCTGCATTCTTGGATTGTTGGTCGGCATAAGCTTTCCACTGCGCGCTTCGAACGGCTTCAATACGTCTTGCGTAATCCAAGCTGGTATTGAACTCTCGTTGTCGGAAGCTGGCTTCGGTTTGTGCCACTTCTGCATCAACTTGCGCTTGTTGTACGTCCGCTCGACTCCTTGCAAACCAAATGGGATAACTCATACCTACTTGGAATCCTTGAAATCCGGGTACGCCTTCTAGCATCTGATTGAAGTAGCCAATATTGAAGCTAGGAAAGAACTCGCCTGTAGCTTCACGAACTTCTGCTTCGCGATAGTTGACGCGCTCCAAAAGAGATAGAACAAGTGCACTATCTACTGACGCTGAAACATCCACTGGGCGTGTGATAATTTCGCTGGCTGATTCGTCGGGCACAAAAGATTCGCTTGCGCCGATGAGAGTGAACAATGCCCTCTCATAGGCCAGATAATTGACATGTGCATCGGCGATTCTCCTCCTGTACTCAATCAATCGAGCTTGGGCTTGTAGGGCTTCTGAAGGTCGGCTTTCACCCAATTCTATCCGTGTCGCAATGCGCGATTGAAAAGATTGAATGATGGTGTCTTGCTCTCTCAGCATATTCCACTGCCGCCACGCCCAGGTCCAATCCACATAGGCCTGTTCAATCAGCAGTTTCATTTTCTTTTGCTCTACGATGAACTCCGCCTCACGCATGCGAATGAGTGCTGCGCTAGATTGTCCTCTTCGAAGATGGGAAAGGATAGACCCGATGTCTTGTTGAACCGCGAAGTTGTAATCCTGATTTTCTGCGTTGATTTGCCCATACTGAAGAGTGAACTCCGTCGGAGCAAGGTCGATGGAAGCGCTTCTCTCTGCTTCCGCCTGAGAAATATTTCCACTGGCTTGTGCCAAAGCTGGGTGATTTGCCAAGCCCATTTCAACCGCGTTATCCATGCTTAAAATCGACTGTGCTTGCGTGGTTGAGCTCAATCCGAAGATTAAACCAATCGCCACAACTTTCCCACTAAGCTTCACTCTTTGATACAGCCATTGGTAAAGAACCGGAAGGATAATCAAGGTGAGTAGGGTTGCTGAGATCAATCCCCCAATAACCACAGTTGCGAGAGGCTTTTGAACTTCTGCGCCGGCTGAAGTACTGATAGCCATAGGCAGGAATCCTAAGGCCGCCACTGCAGCAGTCATTATTACGGGACGAAGTCGATCTGCTCCACCTCTGAGTATTACCTCTCTCAAACTCAAACTTCCTTTCATTTTCAAATCGTTTAGATGACTCACCATCACAATACCGTTTAGAACGGCTACGCCGAACAGGGCGATGAATCCAATTCCTGCAGAAATCGAAAAAGGCATTCCTCGAATCCAGAGTGCGGCAATTCCGCCAATTGCAGAAAGGGGTACAGCGCTAAAGATGAGCAAGGCATGCTTCACTGAACCAAATGCCGCGAAGAGGAGAATCAAAATTAAAATCAGCGCAACAGGCACCGCAGTTTGTAATCTGGCGGTCGCTCTTTGGAGATTCTCAAAATCGCCTCCGTATTCCACCCGATACCCAGGAGGGAGGTCGATTTCACTTTTAAATATGGCTTGAATATCCTCGACAATCCCCGCTACATCTCGTCCTCGTACGTTGACGCCAATTGCAATTCTGCGCATGGATTTGTCTCGAGAAATTTGGCTCGGTCCCTCCACGTTGTCTACTTGAACCAATGCGGAGAGGGGTATGCTATGTCCATGAGCGGATGAAACAAAAATGTCATTGAGGTTGGCTGATTTCCGAGCTTCTTCTCGCATTCGAACAACCAATTCAAATCGTCTTTCACCTTCGTAAACGGTACCGGCAACACCACCCGCATAGGCGAATTCGATCAGGCGCGTGACCTCCTCCATGCTCACCCCGTGAAAAGCCAGTAATGATCGGTCAGGTACGATACGTTCGAATCGCATTCCTTGTGTGGCTTCAACTTTTACATCGGCTGCACCTTCAACGCCTTCAATTAAGTGACTGATTCTTTCTGCATATACGGCCAGAGTGTCGAGATCCTCTCCATAAATCTTGACGGCAAGATCGGCCTTAGATCCGCTCAATAATTCATTGAAACGCAGTTGAATGGGCTGTGTGAATTCGAAACTTGCGCCTTGCACGGAAGCGAGGGCCTCTTCCATCTGCTCGACGAGTTCCTCTCGAGTATCGGCTGAGGTCCATTCACTCTTTGGCTTCATTAAAATCATCACATCCGCGGCCTCCATCGGCATAGGGTCGGTAGGGATTTCAGCGGTGCCAATTTTACTGACCACATGCTTCACCTCAGGAAACTGTTCGAGTAGGATTCGTTCTGCTTTACTCGTTGTGTGAATCACTTCGGATAAATTCGTGCCCGTTCGCATGCTCACTTGCATGGCCAGGTCGCCTTCCTCCAACGTTGGAATGAAAACGCTTCCGAGTTGCATGAAGCCGAAAACGGCAATGGCCAGGACTGCCAAAGCTGAAGCAATCACTGTTTTAGGCTTGTCCAGAGCTTTGTTAAGCGAGGCAGAGTACCAATGCTTCATTCGGTTCACCAATCGATCACTAAATGTTTCCTCTTGGTCGCCTTTTTTGAGCACCACATAAGAGATCCATGGAACGTAGGTAAGGGACAGTATCAATGCACCAACCAGTGCAAAACTGACGGTTTGTGCCATCGGACGGAACATGCGTCCTTCCACACCTTCAAGAGAAAGTACCGGCAGAAATACCACTAGGATAATCAGGACACCAAACGCTGCAGATTTGTAGATTCTAGAGGATGAATCTATCACCAAATCGCGTCGTTCGAAGTTGTTCTTGAAGGTTTTTCCATGCATGTGGAAGAGGACACTTTCGACGATGATTACCGCTCCATCTACCACAATCCCAAAGTCGATTGCACCGAGTGACATCAAGTTGGCACTCACTCCAAAGAGATCCATGCAGATGAGTGCAAAGAGCATGGACAATGGGATGACAGAGGCGACGATGAGTCCTGCTCGCCAGTTACCTAGAAGAAAGATGAGCACTAGGATGACTATGAGTCCGCCTTCGATGAGGTTTGTCGTAACGGTTCGAATCGTACGTCCCACCAAATCCGCTCTATCCAGATAGGGTTCTATGATCACGCCATCAGGAAGGATATCTTGAATACTTGCTACGCGTTCCTCGATGCGCTGAGTTACTGCATAGGCATTTTCTCCTTTCAGCATCAACGCTATACCTCCAACGGCTTCTCCTTCTCCATCAATGGTCATTGCGCCAAATCGCGGAGCACTTCCTTCGCGTATTTCGGCAAAAGCATCAAGCCGGATAGGTGTTCCGTCAGACGCGGCGACAGAAATGGTACGGATATCACTTTCATTTTTTATGAGACCTTCAGCCCGAATGAACCAGGCTTCTCTACCTTTTTCAATATAACTCCCGCCCGCATTGAGGTTATTCGCAGCAAGAGCATCCCACACATCAGTCAAGGTGATGTTAAGCGCGTTCAAGCTGCTCGGGTCAACGCTTACCTCAAACTGCTTGAGCTCACCTCCAAAAGTTCCAATTTCAACGACGCCGGGGATGCCCGCGAGTTGTCGTTTCACGATCCAATCTTGAATCGTGCGAAGCTCTCGAATGTCGTATCGATCTTTGAATTCGGGCTCAACTTCAAGGGTGTATTGATATACTTCGCCAAGGCCTGTGGTGATAGGCATAAGTCCTGGTGTGCCCATACCTTCTGGGATATCTTCCACGGCAATATCGATCTGTTCCGTCACATATTGACGGGCATCGAGGACGGGAAGATCTTCTTCAAAAACTACGGTAACAACGGAAAGGCCATATCTCGAAACCGATCGAATTTCGGTCACGTATGGCAGGTTGTTCATTGCCAATTCTACGGGGTAGGTAATGAACTGCTCCACTTCCTGAGGAGCTAAGGATGGTGAGATGGTCACCACCTGTACTTGGTTGTTGGTGATGTCTGGAACCGCATCAATGGTGATGCGGTTGAGTGACCATATTCCGCCACCAACAATTCCAGCAATCAGTAAAACGACCATGAGTCCGTTTTTCACGGACCCCTGAATTATTCTTTCAAACATGTAGGGAAAAATTGATTTGACACAACTCGACTAGGAGGGGTCAAACCAGCGGGGGGCCACGCAGACTGAGGCCTTCAACCAAGGGTTCATCCGAAAGAATGAAGGCAGGTGTTGATGGGATAGTCGTATAATCCGCTTCAAGCACCGGAGGTAGAATGAGCGTGGCTTCAAGAACGGGGATGGTCGGGGCAGTAATTTGAATCTTACTGATCTGGAAATGCGCTAGCGTTTCAACCTCCACATCACTGTGGAAAACATCAGCGAGGAAATCAATGATGCCTCTGTCTTCATCATCGTGACATTCTGTGTGTTCTACAGGTGAGTCGTGATGAACATGAGGTACAAAGGAATGCGTAAGCAGGAAAAGTCCCGCGAGCCACAAGAAGGTGATCTGTAGATTTTTACGCATGATGTCAAAGGTAGCAAAATGAAGGAATGAATAATTCCACTATTCTGTTTCTATCGATTCCAACAAGGGGAGGAGGTCTTCTAGGTCGGCCTTCAATTCGTTGTAGGGGCTGCGGCCACCGTCACTTCTAACCGCGGCTATGGTCAAGCTCCATGCTCTGTTCTTCTCTTCTTCAAACCGATACAAATGCATATCGAGTTCCGTAAGCAGGGCAGATTCGGGATCCATAATAATCTCAGGAGACTCAATCATATTGACAAAGTTCAAGATGTACGTTTTGCCATTAAGATTTTGGGTTCCATATTCGATTACATTGTAGCGCTTCTTGAAATATTCAATCTCTTTCTCTGGGTCGAAGTTTTGTCCACTACGTTGATCTTCATGTTGAATAACGCCAACATTAATCACGTAGACTAGATTTTCCTTCAAGCTATCATAGCCGAAGACAATAGATGAGTGAGACTCTTTAAAGTAGTTTTCTTCGGATGGGCTGAAAGAGTCGAGCATTCGCAGTGGCTTCCACTTGAGATTCGGAATAATCACACTGAAGGCTTTAGTGCTGTCGGCATAACGAAACTCTTCAGAGAAGTTAATGGAATTGAGTAAGGCGTTCGATCGTTCCGGCGATTTGCACGAGAGCGTCAGCAATACTGAGAGAGATAGGATGTACTTAAGCATGGACCCAAGATAATCAAGGATACATTGATATGGTAACTCAATCTTCGGATAGACGTAACCAATATGCCTTCGTCCCGAACAATACATCCCTTACATTTGTACTACGAATCACGAAAGTTGAAATCTAAATAAAACAAACCATGGCATTTGAACTACCACAATTACCATATGCGTACGACGCACTCGAGCCACACATCGATGCACGTACGATGGAGATTCACCATAGCAAGCACCACGCTGGATATACTTCTAAATTGAATGCAGCCGTTGAGGGAACTGATCTCGAAGGCAAGAGCATTGAAGAGTTGATGCAAAATCACAGCGACAATGGCGCAATCCGCAACAACGGTGGTGGATTCTATAACCACAACTTGTTCTGGTCAGTAATGAGCCCGAATGGTGGTGGAGCACCAACCGGTGCCATTGCAGACGCAATCAATGACGCATTCGGAAGCTATGACGCTTTTAAAGAGGCATTCTCTAACGCAGCGGCTACTCGTTTCGGATCAGGTTGGGCATGGCTATGTGCGCACCCAGGCGGAAAAGTAGAAGTGTGTAGCACAGCCAATCAAGACAACCCACTCATGCCTTCTGAAGGTTGTGGTGGAACCCCAATCTTGGGTCTTGATGTATGGGAGCACGCATACTACTTGAACTACCAAAACCGTCGCCCTGATTATATTTCAGCGTTCTTCAACGTCATCAATTGGGATGAAGTGAATAAGCGTTACGAAGCGGCGAAATAATCGACACAACACATGTTGAAAGGAAAGGGGTCGATTTTGTCGGCCCCTTTTTTTGTGGACTAGAGTTGTGGGGAGACGTGAAGTTGTTAGCGGAATTAGGGTGAAATGGTGGGGTTGTACCATTGGGAATGCCCCCAGCCCCCCGAGAACAAGTTAAGCCCTTCACGCCCATGTAGCCGATTTCACCCGGATACAAACGTTTAGTTTTTTAAACGGAAGTAAACGTCTAACCTCCGACTACAGCTCGAAATTTACGTAGCTTGAGAACGGGGGAGGGGACGCTTCCCCCAGGGGCCGGCACCGTCTCTACCCAGTTCACAATACCAGTTCAGAAGAAAGACAAAATCATTTCAATCCTACCGACTTCAACCCGACGAACCAATCATGAAGTCCATCATCCGACTCTATAAGAATGCCTTTACTGGCCTTAGTGAACCTACTTGGATTCTGAGTGCAGTTATGCTCATTAATCGAACAGGCGCTATGGTCATTCCTTTCCTGTCGATTTATCTGGTGAAGGATCTCGGATTCGACGAGGGAGAAGCGAAATGGGTGATGACAGCCTATGGTTTAGGAGCCATTTCAGGGACTTTTTTAGGTGGTATCCTCACCGATAAATTCGGGAGTTACCACGTTCAACTTTGGTCTCTGCTTGTTACTGGGGTTTACTTCATTTTTCTTTCTGAGCTACACACATTTTGGTCCCTCACTCTGGGTGTGTTTTTCCTTAGTGTGATAGCCGATGTGCTTCGCCCGGCGAATGGTGCGAGTATTGGGCACTATGCCAGAAAGGAGAACCTCACTAAGGCTTTTTCACTTAATCGACTAGCAATAAACCTTGGGTATTCCATCGGTCCATTGGTAGGTGGTATGCTCATCGCCTATGGCTATCACATACTCTTTTATGTTGATGGTGTGACCTGCGTAATTGCAGGCTTACTCTTCGGCTGGTACTTTAAGTCGAGGCGTAGAAGCGAGGAGAAGGAGATTGAAGAAAGCAAGAAGATTTCAGGCAAGTCAATGTCCATTTTGAAAGACAGACCAATGCTACTCTTCTTGGTTTCAAATGTGCTCTTCGGGACTGTCTTCTTCCAGTTGCTGTTTACACTGCCGTTGTATTACACTTTGGAAGACGGCTATGGGTTAAGTGAGAGCACAGCAGGCGCACTCATTGGCTTCAACGGAGTGCTCATTTTCATTTTAGAAATGGTGATTGTTGATCAGTGGGGGCACAAGAGAAGCGTGGGTTTCTTTACTGTTTTGGGTGTGCTTCTCGCTGGAATCAGCTTCTTGATGCTGAACTTCTATACTTCTATAGCTTGGTTGGTGATTAGCATGGCTACTCTAAGTATGGCGGAAATCTTCGCCATTCCATTTGCGGTTACTTTGGTGTCTCAGAACTCTCCAGCCCAAAGCAGAGGAAAGTACATGAGCTACTATTCGATGAGTTTTGCGGCAGCACGCGTTCTCGCTCCACTCCTCGGACTTGCCGTTGTGGATGTGTATGGTTTTGAAACCTTGTGGTGGTATTCGGGAGTTGTAGCGCTTTTATCGGGTACAGGCTTCTTCTATTCAACGTCGATTATTGAGCAACGATCTAAGAATCCTATTGCTCGGGTGAAAGGCCTAGTAAGAAGGTCAAAGGAACTTCGAGGCGCTTAGCCCAGCTGTTCTCATTGTGGTCGGCTCCGTCAAATTTTCGACTCATGTAATTAGATGCTCCGTAGCCTTGGGATCGGGCAATGGTATCCATCACCGCCTGATAAGGACCATAAGCGGCATCTAGTCCTTTGGAGCCGTAATCAAAGTATAGCTTGAAGGCGTAAGGATTAGGCATGTGCGTGGCGAAATATTCAAACATCGCTTTTGCAACAGTTGTATCTCTGAGATCACGACCTCCGGGCCAATGTGTGCTCATACACGCCGCTCCTCCAAAATGAGCTGGAAACTCTGTGGCTGTATAGAGAGAAATTAGACCACCCATACTGGAGCCCATGAGGAAATAATCTGAGTGCTTCTCGGATGCAGCATAATGTTCTTGGATATATGGCTTTAGATCGAAGCAGATAAATTTTACATAGTCATCGGCGCGAGACCTTCCCATGAGCTCGGCATCTAGGAGGCTATCACGATAGTTGTCAGGTAGATTATTCAACGGTTTCGTAGGAAGATAGTCAGAGCGCCGATACTTCCCTCCATTTCCAATACCAACTACTATTGCTGGTCGGATGAGCCCCTCACCGATAAGTCGATTCATGGTTTCATCCACTTGCCACTCCGATTGATTCCAAGTTCCCGCCGTATCAAACAACATCTGACCGTCGTGCATGAATAGTACTGGGTACGTCTGGGTTGTATCGTAATTCGGCGGAGTCCAAACCCAAACATCACGTCTACTCAATCTTTCGGGAGCCCAGTTGCCAATCAATTCATAGTTTCCAGTAGGCGCGGACTCAGATTCATTGTCGCATGACAAAACGAGGAAGGGAAGAAGGAGTAGAATTGCTTTTTTCATGGCGGTTAGTTGACAGAATACATGAATGCGAGCTTGAGCGCAAAGTTGTCCCAAATATTAGGCAACGAATAAGGCCCATAGCGGTAGAAACCACCCACACCCATTCCGAAGTATCCCATGTTGAATGTGTTGATGCGGATTAGGTTATCAACGGCAATACCCGTTTCGTAATATCCATGGCGCATATCCTCGAACTGCTGTCCAACATGTTGATCAAGATTGTCCATGTATCCGAAGCCAACACCTTGGAAGAATCGAATCTCAGGTTTGAACCACCCGCTTCTCAAGAGCAGCGACCTGAAGTCGTGCATGAAATACATAGCCACGTATTTCGAGCTGTAGAATTCATTGAATCGCATTGCCTGAAATGTGTTTGGAACGACCACGCTAAACGATGGGCTGTAGGATGGGCGATAGCCGAAGTTCATGCCAAGTGGCACGGGTCGGTCGATATAGCCGCCCTCCAAACTCACTAGAGTTCTCCCTAAGTTTTTAGTAAAGCGATCGAGCTGTATGCCCAGTTCGATTTTGTTGTAGTTGAACTCACCCTCGAAAGGTCCAGATATGCCTCGGGCATAATCTAGTCTGACAGCCGGCCAGCGCTTGGATCCGATGGTGATTTTCTGTCCGTAATTTGCAATGATTTTCTCCTCTTGAACCCAGCGCCATCCGAAGTTGATTTCTGAGAATCGATGAAGATTTTGAACATCTCCGTTTTCGGGAATGAACGAGTAATTGTAGGTAGGTTCGAGCGAGAAATGCTTGGCTCCAATCTCAAAGATGTGGAAGGTAAACGCTCGACTTCTCAAGAGAACGGCGTGCTCTTCGATTCGATCCATTCTCACGTTGAAGAACTGCTGAGCAAATGAGGTTCTCTCCCAATAGTTAATTCCGATCAGCCCCGGGCTCCGAACGTCATTTTGATATCGATACCTGAACCAGAAATCATTGGGTTTATCAAAGTCTATTCTAAGCTCACCTCCATATTTCAAACGCTGATCATCCAGACCATATCCAAAATATCCACCACCGCTAACCACGTTAGACACGAGTTCATTGGTGTAGAGGCCTATTCCCAATCGGGTTCCTTCGAACTGACTGCTTGCAATGAGCCGTTTCATATCAACATTGATAGGCCCGAGAGCTAAGAATCCGCGATATGCATGGCGTGTTGACCGGAGCACTCCTCCGAGATTGTACCGTTCGCCAATACTGTCCATGTGCGAGATTGTGGCCACCTCCATGGTGTCTAACTCCTCTAAACGGCGACGTTCCCAGAACTCATCATCTAATTGACCCGCGTCTTCGCGAACGCTTACTTGAACGTGATCGAAGATGTTTTCTGGGATAGGTAAGTTCACGTAAACGCTGTCGAGGAACGTCTTTCCCACCATTACGGCTCCATTCTTTCGGAAGGGGAAGCGTTCGAGTTCGAGCTCAAAATTCAATTGCCTTGGGAACCAGTACCCACCATTGACCTTGGTGTACCATTGCTCCATGCTCAAGCTAATCTTGCCTTTATCCCAAGGTTCAGCGGTCACGTATTCAATGGCCCAGCCATCCGTGTTGATGTGTATTTCACCTTCAAATCCTTCGAAATTGGCTCCCCGTTTCGGAAAATAATCCATGATGAAGGTGCTGTCGTCTTCACGGATGATGGTATCCTTGAGGATGAAAACGTAGCGCTCTTCGAACCCGGAGGCGATAGGGTTGAGGTACTCTTTGTTGAGAAGTGGCATGTAATCATCATAGAATCCAAAATGTTGAATTCCGTCGGGGATGGTTGCAATATTCGGGTTTTCAAAGCCACTAATGCGGGTGCCAATAACCTCTTCTTCGTGGCGCTGTGGCGACTTGTAGAACTTTCTCGTAACAGATTCTATCACCAACAAATGTCGCTCTTCGGCATTCGCCATATCCCTCAAAATGGCCGCACTGTCTGCAGAACTCATTGCCGAGTCAATGTCGAAATTGTAGGTGATGACATTCTTGTTGTAGCTCGTGTATCGGTAGGTATTGTAGTTATTCGGATTGTTCACCGATTTAAATCGGATGGCATTCCGAACGATTCTCCAAGCAGGATTGTCCTTTGGGAAGATGACAATCTCATCGAGGGCTTCGGCTTTCTCATAAAGGGTGATGATTCCATCCGCAGGTAGATCCGACGGTCTGTACTCCGTGGGTTCATAGCCGAATGTTTCGAATCGGATAGTTCGGTAGTTCACATCCGGTATGGTGAAATTGCCATCGAAGTCTGTAGACACAGATTGACTTCTGTCTTCTCCCCAAGAAACCACGACTTGTGGCAGAGGTTCGCCCTCGCGATCCACGACCGTCCCGGAATACCTCTGTCCATACAATGTTGTACTCGCAAGGATCAAAAGGGTGTGAAGAATGATATGTTGAAATCGCAATTTCACGGAAGTTCGAAGGTAATCAAGGATTACCACAGTTCAACGTATTGTTTGAAGGAACCGTATTCGTGGATTTTAAGAGTTCGATAAGTACAATTTACAATAGTCGGTCTATCTTTAATTCATGGACGAACGCTCTCCAAAGACATTTCAAATTTACAGTGCAAGTGCTGGCGCTGGAAAGACCTTTAGCCTTGTCAAGCACTATCTGAGCTTGTGCTTAAAGGAAAGCGACGCTTCTTCGTTCAACCGCATTTTGGCAATCACTTTTACAGTGAAAGCGGCCAGTGAGATGAAAACTCGAGTGATTGTCGGGTTGGATGCTTTTCGCCGAAACCCGGTTCCAGCAAAGCATCGAGGGATGTTCGATGCGGTAAAAGAGGAGCTTCAACTTGATGAGGATACGCTTAGGAATAGAGCGAACTCTGTGCTCCGACGAATGCTTCATGATTATGCGGGATTGGGTATTTCAACCATCGATAAATTCACATACCGCCTGGTCCGAACCTTCGGCTATGAATTGGGATTAAGCGTAAACTTTGATGTTCAGCTCGACGCTAGAGAGCTCTACCGAGAGAGCGTCGATTTACTTCTTGATGAATATGAAGAGGGAAGTGAAGTGATGGCATTCATCCATGGCTTTATTGAAAGTCAGATGGAAGAAGGGAAGAATTGGCGCCCAGAAACGAAAATGCTAGAGATGGCGGAGCACCTCGGGAAAGAGGACAGTTATCACGTGCTCGATTCCCTACACCAGCTGTCGTTGTCTGATTTCAAGGCTATCCGAACTGAGCTCAGTGGAAGGAGAAAAGACATACGAAAGAAGAAGGCTGTTCTCGTGGAGGCTGGAAATGCGCTCTTCGGGCACATTGACAAATCTCTCTTTACGGGAGGTCAAATGATTTCTTACCTCAATAAGCTCTCAGGTTCAAATTATTCAGACTGGATGCCAGGTAAGGCCGTCCTGAATCAGCTGGATAAAGAGGTATTTACCAAGGCCAAGCCTTCACCTGAGGCGGATGCTGCGATAACGCCCATTTCTCCGCAAATTGCCGATTGGTTAAGGTCGGTTATTGCTTTTTGCGATCAGCATCTGGCGGATTATGCATTGCTAACCACCATTCTTGAATCCTTCGATTCACTAGCTGTGCTGCATGAAATATCGAGGAAACTTGAGGAATACAAGGAAGCCAACAACGTGGAAACTTTGAGCTCCTTTAATAAGTTGATTCATGAGTCACTCCGAGACCTTCCCGCGCCCTATATCTATGAGCGAATCGGTGAGAAGTACAGGCATTATTTCATTGATGAGTTTCAGGACACCAGCATTTTGCAGTGGAGCAACTTAACTCCACTCGTTCACAATGCTATTTCTTCGGGTGGAACCAGCATGATTGTAGGGGATGCTAAGCAGAGCATTTATCGATGGCGGGGAGGAAAGGCTGAGCAGTTTTTGAAATTGATTCGATACGCCAAACATCCCGAGAAATCGGACTATCCGATGGGCTATGCATTGGCGTTCAATAACCTAGAGTACAATTGGCGTTCGAGAGAAGAAATCGTGGCCTTTAACAATGACTTTTTTACTTATTTCTCCAAGCTTTTTGAGGATCCGAGCTACTCGGAATTGTATGATGAATCTGCACAAAAGCCAAAAGGTGAAAGTGACGGCTTTGTGTCTCTGGAGTTCTTAGGAATAGAAAACGGTGCGAGAAGCGTATCGGATGAAGATATGATTCAAGCAACATTGACACGGGTTAAAGAGTGCTTGGAGGAAGGATACTCCCCGGGAGACATAACCATCTTGATTCGGAAAAGTAAGCCTGCCAAGATAATGGCCACTGCATTTGCAAAGGAAGGATTGAACGTTGTTTCTGAAGATTCCTTGCTATTGGGAAATGCCTCAAGGGTGCGCCTTATCGTGGCGTGTATGCGTTTTATTCACTATCCCAATGATATCGAGAATCGAATTGAGATTGTGGATATGATGCATCAAACTGGATGGATCCCAAATGACGCAGAAGGCTATCACTATGCTTTGCTAGCGGCAGCCGCTTCATCGGTTGAAGATTGGAAGAAGTGGCTGATGGAAAAGGGTGTCAATCCTGACAAAGCCTGGGTTGAGGCATCCGGGCTCTATGAGAAGGGAGAAGCAATTGTGAGAACTTTAGGCTTGATGGATGAAGCGGATCCTTTTGTTCAGTTCTTCTTGGATGAGCTGTATGATTTCGGTTCGAGAAAAGGTCAGAGCATCCATGATTTCTACGAATGGTGGAGTGAGAAAAAGGAGAAGGCATCCATTAGCTCACCTAGAACTCAAGACGCGGTTCAAATCATGACTATTCACAAGTCGAAAGGACTGGAATTTCCCGTTGTGATTATACCGTATGCAGACTTTCCTCTGTTTAGCAGTGGACATCATGTAGAGAAGAGGTGGATCAGCTTAGATGGTGAGTTTGGTAGTTTACCGGCGGTCGAGTTACCAATGACCAAAAAGTTGAACGAGGCTTTGGGCACTAATTTTCCTAAGTACAGCAGCGAGTATGATACTTTCCGCAAGGAGGCCATCTTCGATAACTTGAATTTGTTGTACGTGGCCATGACAAGAGCTGTTGATCAGCTACACATCATATCAACTGCTGGCGGTCCTCCCAAGGAGGATTATTCTTCCACCGGAGAGTTTGTTCGCGAGTTTGCCCTTCATAAAGGAATGAGTACAGAGCCAGGTGCAAGAAATGTTTATGGAACAAAAGCTCCTCTGGAGAAGGATCGGGAAGAACAGAATGAGAGCGTCATGAATTTCGACTCATTTCACACCTCAGCATGGCGAGATCGCGTGAAGTTGAGCCGTGATACAGATGGTATAAAAGACCAGCTTTCAGCACAACCTCGATTGTGGGGAAACCTAGTACACGCTCTAATGGCGGAAGTGGATTCAAAAGAAGATGTGGTGTCTACGATTGAGCGATTCATTAAAGCAGGCGATATCCCATCATCCTACAAAGATTCACTCACGAAAAGAGTTGAAGAGATTGTCTCACATCCGGAGATTTCAAATGCCTTTGAAGCGGATGAGGTGTTCGCAGAGCGAGAATGGATTGGAGAAGGCTCGATTCATCGTCCAGATCGGATTTCACGCAAAGGAGATATTTGGACCGTCATTGACTACAAGACTGGAGAGGCCTCAAACTCTCATCACAAGCAAGTCCGAGAATACATGAACCTGCTCGATGCTGAACAGGTCCATGGGTATCTCGTCTATATGAATGATGAGGTAGAAGTTGTTCGAGTCTCCAAGGATGAGGCTTTACCTCGAGGAGGCGAACAACTGAGTTTGCTTTAGATCACACCAAGTTCTTTTCCTACTTCTGTGAAAGCTTGAATGGCTCTGTCTAAGTGATCCGTGTCATGAGCGGCACTCAATTGAACACGAATTCTTGCTTGTCCTTTTGGAACCACTGGATAGAAGAATCCAATCACATACACTCCTCTTTCGAGCAGCTTATCTGCGAACTTCTGAGACAATGCAGCATCGTACAACATGATTGGAACGATAGCGCTATCTCCGTCCTTAATATCAAAGCCAGCCGCCTTAATACCTTTCTTGAAGTAGTTTACATTGTTCTCTAGCTTGTCGCGAAGGTCTGTGGTTTCGCTGAGCAAATCAAACACGGCGATTGATGCCCCTACGATATTTGGCGCAAGTGAATTTGAGAACAAATAAGGGCGAGAACGCTGACGAAGAATATCGATGATTTCTTTGCGTCCGGTAGTAAATCCTCCCATAGCACCACCAAGTGCTTTGCCCAAGGT
>JABXHW010000038.1 GCA_013373425.1 Flavobacteriia bacterium | reverse complement strand
GGAAATATATGTCGGTCGCCTATGGCCGAAGGTATCTTGAGGAGCAAGGCTGAAGGCACCACCATTGAAGTGGATTCGGCTGGAACAGCCGCCTACCACGTAGATGAAAGTCCGGATCCGCGCGCTGTACTTACCGCCCGCAAACACGGGGTGCGAATCGATCAACTCCGAGGCCGCCAGTTCGATGTCGATGATTTCGACCGTTTCGATAGAATCTATGTGATGGATTCATCTAACTTCAAGAACGTCATGCGCTTAGCGCGAGATGAAGACGACCAAGCGAAAGTATCTCTCTTGCTCGATGAAGCTCCTGATATCCCAGATGGCACCGAGGTTCCCGACCCGTATTATGGAGGCGACCAAGGCTTTGAGGATGTCTACCAAATGATTTCATCAGCAGCAGACGCAATTGTGGAGAAGTATGGAAAATAGTCAGTCGAACGACAAACCTTCTGCCCCACTCTACCTGATTCCTTCTCGCATCGCCGAGACAGAGCCACTAGAAGTGCTGCCCCTCTCCATCAAGAAGGTGGTGGGCTCTATCGATCATTATATCGTAGAGAATGAGAAGACTTCTAGAGAGTTTATCAAGAAGGTGAACCCTTCCAAGTCGCAACCCTCACTGCATTTCGAGATTTACAATCAGTATACAGAAGCTTCCGAAATTCCTAAGCTTCTCGCCCCATGCTTGGACGGCCAGCCTGTTGGACTCATATCAGATGCGGGCATTCCGGCGGTTGCCGATCCCGGTGCGGACTTAATTCTCGCTGCTCATCAAGCTCAGATTCGCGTTATTCCGCTGATCGGTCCTTCATCGTTAATCCTGGCATTAATGGCATCCGGACTCAATGGAAACCAGTTTACGTTTCACGGGTTTTTATCCGCGGAGAAGACGCAGCGCAGAAAGAAATTGGCAAGTCTAGATAAGAAGGCTCAGAAAGGCGAAACCCAAATCTTCATTGAGTCTCCACTTCGAAACATGAAAGTGTATGAGGAGATTTTGGCCACCTGTGATTCAGAAACATTGCTCTGTATCGCTTCAAACATCACCTCTCCTTACGAAGCGATTCGAACGCAGAGTATCAAGGAATGGAGCAAGACAGAAATCGATCTAGATAAAGTACCGAGCATATTCCTTTTGGGTTCAAGTCATGGATAAGCAAATCCTCATCGACATTGTGAACGTAAAGATGCCCTTCGGGAAGTACCAAGGACAATATTTGAGCGACCTGCCGGTGAGTTACTTGGAGTGGTTCAATCGCAAAGGCTTCCCTCCAGGGAAGTTGGGCATGCAGCTCTCTACCCTTCTCGAAATCAAGTCCAACGGCTTGTCAGAGATTCTCGCTCAACTCAAAAGGGAGTATCGAAAGTGAAGCGCTTTCACAGCGTATAATTTAGCCCGACCTTTGCACCCATGTCTTACATTGAAGATACCATCTGTGCATTAGCCACCCCTTCTGGAATGGGTGCCATAGGAGTCATTCGTATCAGTGGCCCGAAAGCCATTGAAATTGCAGATTCCATATATCAGAGTCCGAAAGCCAACAAGCGTTTATCGGACGCTAAAGGTCAGACTTTGCACTTTGGATCCATCTATGATGGAGACGCTTTGGTAGACGAAGTGTTGCTCTCACTTTTCCGCGCACCGCATTCCTACACTGGTGAAGACGTCATAGAAATCAACATTCACGGCTCTACGTTCATTCAACGTAAGATGCTTGAGTTGCTCGTTCGAAAAGGCGCGCGTCCGGCACGAGCGGGAGAGTTCACCCTTAGAGCATTTGGCAACGGCAAAATGGACTTGTCGCAGGCCGAAGCCGTTGGCGATTTGATTGCCAGCGAGAGTTCAGCTGCCCACCAGGTAGCCATGCACCAAATGAAGGGCGGCGTTCGTAGAGAAGTGGCTCAATTGCGTCAGGAGTTAATCGACTTTGCTTCCATGATTGAGTTAGAGCTCGATTTCGGCGAAGAAGATGTAGAGTTTGCGGATAGGACTCAGCTTCATGAATTGCTCAATAAAGTTCAGGCCACCGTTACCCGACTCACCGGAACATTCACTCTAGGAAATGCCATTGTAGAAGGTATTCCCGTAGCTATCGTTGGAGCTCCTAACGCTGGGAAGAGTACGCTGCTCAACGCCTTGTTGAAGGAAGAAAGAGCGATTGTAAGTGAAATTGCCGGAACAACGCGAGATACGGTAGAAGATGAAATCCACTTAGGCGGACTGACCTTCCGGTTCATCGATACCGCCGGACTTCGCGAAGCTACCGATGAAATTGAAAAGATTGGCATTGAGCGCAGTTATGCCAAGATTGAGCAAGCCAAGGTGGTGCTATATCTATTTGATGCTGCTATTGCTGATACTGAAGAAGAGCAGAACCGTATCCAAACCATTAAAGACAAAGCTGGCAACAAGCCGGTGATTGTCATTGCCAATAAGATTGATAAGGTCGCTTCTACGCCATCATCCCTACCCATTGACGTTCCACTCAGCGCAAAGAATAGCGATGGCTTAGACAAGCTTGAGGAGCTTTTACTCGACACGGTTGAAATCAAGGGACTATCCAGCAACGACACCGTTATTACGAACACGCGTCATTACGAAGCTCTCATTCGGACACAAGAAGACGTCGACCGCATTCGTACCGGCCTGAACATCAACCTCAGCGGCGACTTAGTAGCCTTCGACATTCGTCAGGCACTAGCGCATTTGGGCGAGATCACTGGCGAGATTACTACGGATGATTTGTTGGGGAATATTTTTGCTAATTTCTGTATCGGAAAGTAACTACCGCAAACAATCCTCCTACTACTTCGTAAAAAAACAGACATTAGCACTGTAATTCAAGGACTTATTAACCAAATTTGTTAATACGTCTTTATAGTTACTATGTGTTTTCTATGTTGCAGTTTGTACCTTTGATGTACCTCTGTGAATTCATCGTGGAGATTTTGTACCTCAAACGAGTATTTCATGACTGTCAAAGTCACCCTCCGTCAGAAAGCAATTAGCAAAGGCCGAAAGAGCCTCTATCTTGACTTCTACCCCGCCATACCTCATCCCAAAACTGGCGAACCGACTAGACGCGAGTTTCTTGGTCTTTACATTGTGGACAAGCCAAAGTCTCCAATTGACAAACGAGGTAATGCCGAGACTTTAGAGATTGCTAAGAGTATCCGACAAAAGAGAGAGAACATTCTCAACAAGCCTGAGATTTACACTGAATTCGAAAAGGAACGTCTTAGACAGCGAGAAATGGCTGAGATGGACTTCATTCAGTACTTTGAAGAGCTAAAGGACAAGCGCGGTTATAGTAATCGAGACAACTGGAATGCTGCACTCAAATACCTTGTCAAGTTTAGCGGTGGTAAGCTGAGGTTTGGCGACCTAACAGAAAAGATGTTAGAAGACTTCAAGCATTTTTTGCAAACAACAAAGAGTAACAAGAGTTCAAAGACTACCCTCTCACAGAATTCAGCTGTATCATACTTCAACAAAGTAAAAGCAGCCCTCAAACAAGCTTTTCAGGATGGTTACTTGAATTCTGATTTAGGCTCCAAAGTGAAGCCTATCAAGGCTGAGGAAACGAGGAGAGAGTTCTTGACGCAGGAGGAATTGAATAAGCTGGCTCAAACCCATTGTACAGATCCTTTGATGAAGCGAGCCGCTCTTTTCTCTGCATTGACTGGTATGAGGTTCTCTGACATCCAGAAAATGAAATGGAGCGAAATTGAATTCATTGAAGGGCAGGGGTACGTTGTCAAGTTCAATCAACAGAAGACAAAAGGTGTTGAGCATCACCCTATTTCAGATCAAGCCTATCAACTCACTGAGGGAACCCACAACCCCTCTCAAATGGAACAAGAAGGTCAAGTGTTTGATGGACTTAAATACTCAGCTTATCATAACAAGCACTTGTTTCAGTGGATAGGTGCAGCAGGAATAACAAAAAACATCACATTCCATTGTTTTAGGCACACTTATGCAACTCTTCAACTCTTAAACGGAACGGACATCTACACAGTCTCAAAGCTTTTAGGCCATAAAGATTTGAAGACCACCCAAGTTTATGCGCGTGTAGTAGATCAGTTAAAGCACGATTCAGTTAATCGAATTGTTCTGAATTTCAATCAAGGCAACGACAAATCTCATGAATAGCTTAGACGATTGGCGCTATAATGTGAGCAGTATAATTGAAGAACTCAAAGCTGCTCCAAATAGTCACTATAGGGCTTACCAGCGACAAATTGATGAGCATGGGAGTTACAAATGCAAAATTGGTGATGAGACAATTCAATTTTACACTCCTGAGCTAGCACTCATAATGTTCAAGTCAGGGTTATCAAGTTTGAACTTAACCACAACGAAAGTAGATAGATTACCTCAAGACGAATTCTTTAGAATCTATCACTCGGCATTCAATGAGGGCAAACAGTACTTCGAAGAGAACTACAACTTAAAACCAAGTGCACTATACGGCGAAAATGCACACTTATTCGTAAAAGACATCCACTACAACTACTTTCATGCCGTCCACACTGGAATACATGAAGGATGGAGCTTCGTCAAGAATTTCTTTCCATTTATACTTACGGAAATTGAAATTGCCAAATACGGCTATTACGCGGGAATAGTGTGCTCAGTTGACACCTTGGTTCAGAGACATAAACTACTCTTCAAAGAGTTCGACAGATGTGACATTATGGAAGAACAGGCAATGTTGAGCAATGAACCTATACTTAGCCGTCTAATTGATTTCATTACATACTTACACTCAAGCATTGACAGCTTTAATCACTTTCGCCCCGAACTTGAGCGGCTCGAAGAGCTTCAATTGGCTAGGCGCAGACTTCGACCAAATGATAATTACAAGGACAAACTCGCCTATGATAAAATTCAAAAAGAACTTGACGAGAAATTTGAAGTGGTTAGCGAGAATGTTGCGTCTAAGATTAAGAATCGAGCGATAGAATTAGACTTATGCTCGGACGAGCCTAGTCCTGCCAACTATTGGGGGGCTCTGGAACATGAACTTCGAGAATTCAAGCGTGAATTCAGAGGCGAGCATGATGTTGAGGTTATCCTCGAGGCTATGAGGAAGTATCTCTACTTCAGAAACAACACGCATCCTACGTTCATGTCTTTGCAAATCTTCCTCTCTGATCTAGATGAGGCGCTACATGAATTTTTTAAGTTTTTCTCCGATGATGCTGATCAAGAATTTGCAAAATTAAGAGGGGTGTCAATAGTAATTAACTCAGAAAGAACACCTACCACTGAGTCCACTAACAAGGTTAAAAGGAAAAGACCAGCCAAGAGCATTCAGTTTATAGATAGCGAAACTAGGGAGAGAGTTTACCAGGGGTTAAAAGGTTTCTTTGAAGGCAGTGAAGACATACTTATGGATGCACTAAAGGGAGAAGCAATTAAAGAGCGCCTATACTTCCCAAGTAAACAAAATCAACTAGTAGAAGTATTTAAGAGGCTCAAGTATAACGGAATGATACTTAGTACATCTAGGGAGATTCGTGATTGGCTTTGCGACAATTTCAGTTACAAGCACACGCATGGTGCTGTGAAAGAGGTCAGACCTTTGAACGCAGGTAGTGTTGATGCGATACTGATTAAAGGGCGGAACGAGCCTTCCAAGAGCAAGAGGATTTGTTCGTATGACTGGTTGCCTTGGAAAAGTTCTTCAGATCGCAATAACAGCTAACAAAAAATTAAGCACCAATTGAGCACCTAGGCTCATTTGGGTATTGATAGGTACTTCAACAAGCCACTTCATTTGTGTCATCACAATAAATGACATGCGATGAAGAATCCATTTGAAGCCATTGACTCAAGATTAAACTCGATTGAGTCACTGTTAATTGCAATTGCAGAAGCTCCAAAAAGAACTCACTCGGAGCCAAAAAGAACTCGCGTTCTCAATGTTAAAGAAGCGGCGGAGTTTTTAGGGCTCAAAGTCCCAACTATTTATTCTAAGGTAAACAGAAGAGAGCTTCCATTCATGAAGAGAAGCAAGCGGCTGTACTTCTCAGAAGACGACCTCCTTGCTTATTTGAACGAAGGTCGAGTAGCTTCATTCGAGGAGTTTGAGGGAGAGGCCAATCAGTATTTGAATAACAAAAAAGGGCTGAAGTAATGGCAAGCACTACTCACAACCCTTCCAATTTTAGCGGATACGAAGGTAATCAAACTCAGAGAGTATTCACATTCTTCAAAGAGAATACTGCTACTGCCTCGATGGCAGAAAGAGCTACGGGCGTTCATCATAAAAACATCTGTAGAATTAAGAGAAAGCTTGAAAAGGCTGGTTTGCTTTGGCAAGTCTGTAGAGGTAGATGTATGAGAACAGGACACTACGCCTTCTACCTTACCACTGACCCTAACAAGGCGCCCAAAGATGGGCAAATTAGCCTCTTTGACAATGAGTAAGGTTGGTTCAATACCAGTCCAACTTCTTAATTACTGCACTAGAAATCACCTCGAAAATCCACTAAGAGTGTACTTATACCTCAAGTACACTAGTGGAAACGGAGTGTTACTTCATAGTCGAGAATTGGAAATCCAATCAGCAGTAGAATTGGAATGGTCAAGAAGAACAATTAGAGACCATTTGAAGAGGTTAACAGAGCTTAACTGGATTTCCAAGGATAAGGAAGGGAGAGTCTTCATTAGAGGTTACCAGTTCTTATCTAGGTATCTAAAACTGAGATTCACTGCTACAGTTGAAATGCGTGAGCATGACTTATTCAAATTGAACTACAAACCGTACCTAAGCGGAGCTGAGGTTGGCTACATCTCCAAGAAGAAGCTAGCCATTGCAAGAAGGTCAGGATCTATAAAGCCAGATTCACCACAATACCTTCTCGCACCTCAGCCGCTTAGTTTGCGGCTACTTCAAGATGAATTCAACCTTACACCTAGGGAACTACTCAAACGTCTTAAAAAGGCTCAGGAATGTGGTTACATTCGAATTATTTCTTGCAAGGAAACTACTAGCATTTCACCTTCCGAATTAAAGATGCTTCAAAGAAATAATCCTTACGACGGATGTTACCCGAGGTACATTAATGGAAAAGTCGTTTTAGTGCACCCGAATAGGTATGCCCCTACTCTGAAATACATGAGATGGAAAAAATGATAGCTACTATTAAAGCCTACTAATACTAATCTTCTCTAAAGATTTAGATCATGTGTGATTCTGACCGATTACAACTTCGTCTTGGATACCTTAAAGAAATTGGACTACTTTCTCCACCTTTTCCGAAAAGAACCGTCTTAACATGGAGTAGACACGGGCAAAAAATCGCATCGATTTCGGCTACCGTTAAGGAAGGAGGGTCAAACCTTCAAGTAATCCTATCTTATGACCTTGACAATTCGCCCGTTTCCTATTGCATTGGGCTTGCTTATACACCTTCTAACCTTGGAATAGGCATGACCCCTTACTTTCGGTGTCCTTCCTCACTGGTTAAGGCAAGAGTGCTCTATCTATACGGGGGATACTTCGTCTCTCGAAAGGCCATTCCACGATTCACTTACGAGTCGCAGTTAGAGCCTCCAAGTATAAGACCAATTACAAAGGTGTTTAAACTAGACGCGCGATTAGAATCACTTTATTTACAACTATACAGACCTTATAGCAAGTCCACCTACAGAGGTAAACCCACTAGAAGACATCGCAATTTATCACGTCGAATTCATGTGCTTGAAGAATTCATGACAGTCAACTTATGCAAGGCTATTAGATTGTGAGTCCAAACAGAATTACTTCTGAATTCATACTTTCAGTCTCTCAATAATGCACAATTATGGTTGAACTTTGGACTGCCTATAGGGAGTACGAGAGCCTTGATTTGGTTAAGAAGCTTTACCAGAGCAAGCATGGAAGGGACTTATCAACGACCAAAGCCCTCAAGATCACTAGCTCATTCATGCAAGGGAGAAATTACATGGAAGCTGCTGAGAATTCTGATTACAGTATTAGGCCATTATTGCTGTATTATGGAATACAATCGATGAGTAGGGGTCTAATTTTGTTTCTTTCTACCGAAAAAGCAGACATTAGAAGCAGTCATGGTCTTGCGCTTGGAAACATTCAAGAGCGTGCAGCTAACAACTCCCTTACTGATCTCACCTTTCGAATCTCGAATGGCACTTTTAAAGAATTAGTCGAGAGTACTCGAAACCGGACATACTTTTATGAGAACCAGAGCACAATTAATTGTCACATTGACTACGATAAGCTACCCGATGACTATCAATTCACTTTGAACGAAGTTCTATGTGGAGTTCCTGTGTTAAAGCCTTTTGTTCATGCATGGCTCAACAGTGAGCCAGATTGCTTTCAGGTTCTACGCATTGACGGACCTAACCCTCAAGATGAACACAAGAGAATTAGTTATAGCGTTAAGGGTAATTTGAACGATGCAACTATCGAACGGTTAGGTTTTGTAGAGTATGAAAGACATTTCAACGATAATCCAAGCGGTAGACAGATCACAATGATCACGAGTCCCGAAGTGAAACGAATTGTAAGTCACCGTCCTGGAAATCAGTTCGGGTTTCAGCTCAGATTTATAGCGTCAGCAAGGCAAAATGAAGCAACCATAAACGACATTAGCTGTGCTTATGCTTTAAGTCATTTTCTCTCGACCCTATGTAGATACCACCCAACTGTATGGATGGGAATACTAATGGGACGTGAACATAACTCACTCTATCCTACTGCATACCGAGCCATAGAATTCATAGAATCAAATTATCTTCGAATGCTACTCGAGCATCTTGAACCCAACAATTTCTGACTTCAGGATTCAAGCATTAGATCTATGTCAGTACTAATTCAATCCTCAAGCTCATCTAAAACCGATTAGTAAAATGAAAAACATACGTATACACTTGGACGCCTATTTACTTTATGCTAACCCCGAACACGATGAGAAAAAGATGGACTTTATAGTACCGCATTTCTCATTCCATGCTTCAATCCCAAATGGTGCAATTCAAATAGTTCTAAGTGGACCTAGTATCAATCACACAATTTTTAATCATGCACAGAGTATAAGTTACTCGTCCAAAGGAATCGACCTGCGTCGACTTCCTGATAATGAAGTACAGTTCATTATTGAGGCTGAGCATACAATGTCAACACAAAAGTGGGATACGAGAGTAATGGGGAATGACAAGTTCATGTTGCACGTCCGTTTGCCTGCCACGGAAAAACGAGATAGATTGAATTTTTTCATACCTGTGACTGACGAGGACCTCATCAAACTTAAAGATTGTGACGAACTGACAATAACCAACGGTGGGCTCAAATTTCATTAAAGGAATACCTTATTTGTACCTTAATAATCTAAACTTTTGATTTTAAGCACTTATCACTTTCTGTATCGGGAAGTAACCCCACCCCCACTTTGTGTTTCACCTCCCCTGTTTCGTGTTCGTCGATGAACAACTGCCCCAATACATTTGTCCACGTAAATGAAGCTAACTCAAAACGTGGAAAACATGACACAGATAGATAAGAACAAGCCCGTACTCGTAACTGGTGCTACTGGATTCGTAGCTGGTTGGATTGTAAAGCGTCTTCTTGAAGAAGGTATAACCGTACACGCTGCTGTACGCGACCCGAAGAAGACTGCTAAGATTGCCCACTTGGAAGAACTGGCCAAGAACAGTAAAGGGAGCATCAAGTATTTCAAGTCGGATTTACTGTCTCCTGGCAGCTATAAAGAAGCTATGGAAGGTTGTGAGTTGGTTTACCATACAGCATCGCCGTTTACGATTGACGTGAATGATCCGGTAAAAGATCTCATCGAACCTGCAGAACAAGGAACGGCGAACGTTTTGAACACAGCAAAAGAAGTGAGCTCCGTGAAACGAGTTGTGGTTACCAGCAGCTGCGCAGCCATCTACTCGGACGCCATCGATACGGTCAACGCTCCTGGAGGCAAGATCACAGAGGACGTTTGGAACACCACTGCATCTGTGGAGTATCAACCTTATTCTTACTCAAAGACACTGGCGGAGAAGAAGGCCTGGGAAATTGCAGAAACCCAAAGTCAGTGGGACTTGGTAACCATCAACCCAAGTCTGGTTCTTGGTCCTCCACTCAACCCACAGGCGGTAACTTCAGAATCCTTCAATCTTCTGCGTCAGCTTGGCGACGGAACCCTGAAAGCAGGAGCGCCTAAAATGGGAATCGGGATGGTAGATGTCAGAGATGTAGCTGAAGCACATTACCGCGCCGGCTTTAATCCAGAAGCTAAAGGTCGACACATCACAAGTGCGCACAACACCAATCTCTTTGAAATTGGAAATACACTTGGTAAGAAGTTCGGCGATGAGTACCCACTCCCAAAAAGAGCATTGCCAAAGTGGCTGGTGATGCTCGTTGGACCAATGACCAACAAATCGTTCACACGAAAGATGATTCGCAACAATGTGAATATTCCTTTCACGGCGGACAATTCTAAGATTAAGCGTGAACTCGGTATGGAATTCAAACCAATGAGCGAAACACTCAACGACTCTTTCAAAGTGATGATTGAGGAAGGCATGTTCAACGCAAAGGAGTGAACGAAGCAAGGAGATTAATGAAAGCCGTTAACCTAGGTTGACGGCTTTTTTTATTGCCAAAGGTGAGCGATATTGGAGAGCGATATTTACCCGATGATCATTCACTCCATTTCCGGCCCAAGGAACATTAGCACTTCGCTGATGTACAGCTTTGCGCAACGGCGCGACACCACAGTGGTTGATGAACCTTTCTATGCAGCTTATCTCAGAAAGAATACGGAATTGGCGCACCCCGACAGAGAACAGATATTGAATTCTCAATCGCAAGATGCAGAGAAAGTCTATGCGTGGATCACGCAATCGGCGGACAAATCTGAGCTGTTCTATGTAAAGGATATGGCTCATCATTTTAGCGAAATCCAGCTCCCACCTTTCGAGTCATCGAAAGCGATCTTCCTGGTGAGACACCCAGAGAAGCTCATCGCTTCTTTTCAAAAAGTTATTGCAAAACCAACATTGAAGGACATTGGCCTGAAGGATGAATGGGACTTGTATAAAAGCTTTGTAAAACAGGGGATTCCTTCATTTGTAGTCCCAACAGAGAAATTGACCGAGCGTCCTGAACATGGATTGAAAATCTTGTGTGACAAGCTGGAGATTCCTTTCACGAAGGCCATGCTTGAGTGGAAAGCTGGACCAAAATATTACGATGGCTGCTGGGCACCTCATTGGTACGCTAATACCCATCGAAGCACTGGATTCATGCCATTCTTGACACAAGAAAGTAGTTTGGATGATCACGGTAGAGCTCTGCTAGAAGAGTCCATTCCTTTTTACCTTCACCTGATGAAACACGCCATCTTATGAGACAACAATTCAATCCGAAGAATGCCAATATTCAAATTTGGGTGGGCGATCGACTCTACCCTCGAAATGAAGCCAAGGTGAGTGTTTTTGACAGTTCAGTTCAGGGAGGCGACGCGGTTTGGGAGGGCCTACGTGTGTACAAGCACGGCATACTCCATCTCGATAAACACTTGAATCGGCTGGAACATTCCGCCAAGGCTCTGGCATTCGAAGACATTCCAAGTAGGGAGTTTATTCATGATGCCATTCGTAACACCCTCGCGGCAAACGGAATGAATGACGCCGCTCATATCCGACTCACGCTCACTCGCGGAGAGAAAGTAACGAGCTCGATGGATCCAAGAGTGAATGAGAACGGCAGCACGTTGATCGTACTGGCTGAGCATAAAGACATAGTATTTGACAATACAAAAGGCATTACTGCAATCACCTCAGCTATTCGCCGAAACGCTCCTCAGTTCTTGGATTCAAAGATTCATCACAACAATCTTCTCAATAATATTCAGGCTAAAATTCAATCTATAGTGGCGGGAGTTGATTGCGCATTAATGCTCGATGAGAATGGCTTTGCCGCTGAGTTTCACGATGTCAATTTGTTCTGCATCATCGACGGCGTGATCCATACACCGCACGCCGACGCTTGCCTTCCCGGAATTACGCGCAACCACGCGATGCGAGTAGCTACAGATATCGGTCTGCCAATGCGCGAAAGCCGACTCAGCCTTTCCGAGCTATACTCTTGTGAGGCCTTGTTCTCGTCAGGTACTATGGGAGAGCTCACTCCTGTGGTTGAACTCGATGGGAGAAAGATTCCGAATGCTGCAAATCATCCCATCTTCCAAAAGTTGAGGGATGCCTTCAATGAAAGCATCCCTCAACACTGTACTGTTCTATAAAGTCTTTTAATGCACGACTATCTTGTGAGTGCCTATCACTTCACCTATAATGAAATAGATGCCGGGTGGAAGGGAACTTAAGTCCACTTCCATCACAGCATCCTCTTTGACCAGGTCTCGGCCTGATAAATTCGTCACAACGATATTGTCCTCCACATCCCAATGCAGTATTCCATTGCTTGGGTTGGGATAAATTATGTATTCAGTCGCTGAATGCTCTTCAACACTGATATTATTGTCGAAATCTTGAGCGTACAGTCCGGTACCAGTCCCGACGAGCAATTCATCATAGAACAAGGTTTGAATTCGAGTACCCACCGGATAGGAATAAGCCAAACTCCATGGGCCGGCTATGGTAGAGTCAGGGTGACTGTAAATCTCATTCTCCTGAGCGAGGAATACTTGTCCATCTCCCGCAGTAATCGCTGTAGGAATCGGACCGTTCGGTCCTACTACAAAGCTCCAAGCTCCTGAGGCGATGTCCTTGATATAAACCCTTGTTGGTGGGTTGATTGTGCTACTTGTATGGTACAAAGCCAAGAGTGTATCCTGATTTGCTGATAATTCCAGATCGAGGATGGCATCTGTTGCGCCGAAGGTAGGGTCTGCTGTAGTTGAGAAGGCACCACTCCCCTTACTAATTCGGTACAAGCCTGCGTAGCCCGGAGTGAGCGGGTCCGATTGAAGTGCAACATAGAATACGGATACGCCACTTTCATCGACACATACCACATCCGTAGCGTCTACGTCCTGCCCGGTTCCGCCGGAAACAATCGGAATTTGCCCCCACGTTGCTCCACCGTCTTGAGTAACCATCACTCCCCCGTCATCGGATTGATCTAAGGAATAGGTCACCATTACTAGACTAGGATCTATGGGCGAAACCGCGATTCCTGTTACCATGGTTCCCACTCTTGGAAAGTTAAAAGTGGCACCATGCGTTCCTCCCATCATGGGATCAAAAATCAAACTCCAAGAAGCTCCGCCATTGATACTTTTATACACGCGACCGTTTCCTACGTATACTGTGTTACTATCGCTCGGATCGATGGCTACTTCAAAATAAGGTGAACCATCGCCGTTCGGGAACATCGGATTGCTCCAAACTGGGGAACCGCTTTTATAGGCTTCTACCTTGCGAATTCCTGATTTGCTGGCCACCCATCCCGTTGCGAAGGAAGGCGTCATATCAATATCATTGACCTGCACAGCGGTCAGTCCATTATTCGCTCCCCAAACGGTATCGCCTCCCCATCGAGAGGTTCCCAATCCCACGTTGGTCGTGATGTAGGCTGTGCTTTGTTGGCGCGAATCGAACAACACGTATCCATCATTCGCTTTATTGTTGTTCCCCGTGAATGACCAGCCCAACTCTTTCCATGAGCCTGGAGCTCCTATGGAATCTGAATAAGCTCGGCCAATGTAAACTCCGTATTGCAGTGCACCAACAGCCGTGAATTGAAAGTTCTGCCCCGGAACTCCACCCGGAGGGCCAGGAAGATTGAAGTTAGCCGAAGTCCATGTCATGCCATTATCGGATGAATAAGCCACTTTTCGATCTGTACTCGGAGGGGCACCAAACGTAGGGCCTCCAGCCACAAACCACTTCCCATCTGGTGCGATTCCAAACGTCATCCATTCAATATTCGGATCAATTGGTGCCGGATTCACCGCAGATGATATCGTTGGTGAGGAAGTCATGCTATTGATGTTCTCGGCAATTTTCATTTGGTAAGGCGGCATGCCCCCTTCGAAAAGATGCAGATAGTTGGTGGTTGGATCCACTATCATTTGGGGCGGGCCATTGAACTTCCTCGTTAGTCCAAATCCACCACCTACGCTGAGGTTGCCAGATAAATCCAGGGTTCCATATACGAGAGAATCATCACTTGTAGGCATAGCTCCGTTCAGAACCGCTAGGAATACATTTCCTTGAATGATGAAGTTCTTCGTCATTCCCATCACCATCGAAGCCGATGTTGATGAAGGAGATGCTGAATAGACATTCCCCATGGCCAAAAAGAAAACTTGGCCTGTAGTGGAATACGCTTGAACCTGTTGAACATTGCTGCCATAGCCATCGTCCCAATCGGCACAATCGAGGGGCATTACCGTGTCAAAATGCGGTCGGCCACCCGTGTATTGGACATCCGTATAAAAAATAGAATTGGCGCTTTCTGTTGCAAAATAGAGTCGAGAGAAATTGACACCATCATCAGCTTGAGCCATGTTGAGTACTCTACCGCCGAATACTCCTTGTGGATCAGGTGCAGATAGTGTTTGGGCAAAGCATGTGGAAGAGACAAGTAGTCCCGCGAGTAAGTAAGGTTTCATAGAGGTTGGTTTAGGTTAGCACCTATGAAATTAGTGAATCTCGTAAACACCTGACAGCGAAGCGACTAATTATTTCAAGTTGAAATTCTGTAAGTATGAAGCTGGACTGCCCGACTAACATTGACCGACATCGAGTTAATACCTACCTTTTCAAAATGGAAAATCAACCGAACACGGAGCGTGAAAATCAGCTCACTTTTCGATTTCTAGCCGAACCCACAGATGTCAATTTTGGTGGTAAAGTGCACGGTGGTGCTGTAATGAAATGGATCGATCAAGCTGGATATTCGCTAGCTGTAAATTGGAGTCGCGCTTATGCTGTAACCGTGTATGTTGGCGGCATCCGCTTCTATAAACCCATTCGGATTGGGGACATTGTAGAAGTGAAAACCAAGGTGATTTATACCGGTAGAACCTCCATGCATATTGCGGTGGATATCGCAGCTGAAAACCCGAAGACGGGGCGTAAAGCGAAGACTACCCACTGTGTGATTGTGTTCGTGGCAGTAGATGATGATAACGAACCCGCAGCCGTTCCGAAGTGGATTCCTGAAACCGAGGAGGAGAAGCAATTGGAGCATTACGCCATCAAGCTCATGGAATTGCGTAAGGACATCGATCGTGAAATGGAACCTTTTATGAACTGATTATGTCGAAGTACTCAGTAATGGAGAACTTGGAGGATACCAAGCACGGCAACTACGAGGTGGTTGTTGATGGAGAAGCCAAGGCTTACATGAAATTCAGTCGACTTGAGAAGGTTCTTATTCTTCACCATACAGAGGTGAAACCTGCATTGAGAGGAAAGGGAATAGCCAGGAAACTCCTCACTTACGCTGTAGAAGACGCCAGAAATAGAGGGCTCAAAATCAACGCCCTCTGCCCTTTCTCGAGAAAAACATTGGAGTCGGATTCTAAATATTCCGACGTATACGACCAGGATTAATTTAGAATGTGATTGAGCTCTGTCTCCCACATCTCTGGCACGTCCTGAACTTTGGCTCTCCAAGTTTCACTAAAAGCATCAATAGAATACCACTTGGTCATATCGATTTGGTAGCTTCCTTCGTGGATGGCTATGGGTTCGAGGATGTGAATAATGCGGTGCATGAGTGTCCTGAACCGAATCACATCATCGCATTTCCAGCTCTCTTGTTCAATGAACTCGATGAATTCAAGAAATGGATCCGAGATGTACTCCGGGATTTGGAGGCACGTGGTGACAGCGAACTTTCGTAATTCGTTTTCGTGCTTGTGAATTTGCTCTTCTTCTGAGCAGATGGTAGGATCTCTCCATACCACCGTATTCTCCGATATCCATTCATTTGTGTCTCGCATACATTTACATATACGAAGGAAATAATCATTCAGTTTACTCACCGTGAGTCTTTTCTCACATACCTTCGTATTTCGAACAGATTCTTCTTACAAGATTACCCTACCCTGCATGCATTACGTCGAAAAGCTGGTCAGAGAAGGCGAACATCAAACTCAAGACTTCAAGTTCCGTGTTGATGATGCACGGAAGATTGCCAAAACGCTAGTGGCCTTTGCCAACACGGATGGCGGTCGCCTTCTTATAGGTGTGAAAGACAACGGTGTCATTTCTGGTGTTCGGAGCGATGAAGAGTATCACGTCATTGAGGCCGCGAGCCAACTTTACACTAAGCCCGAGGTGGCCTTTACCGCAATTGCGCATGATGTAAATGGGAAGCAAGTGCTTGAAATCGATGTGCAGCCCTCCGAGATTAGACCGCATTACGCTATAGACGCAGATAAGAAGGAAATAGCTTTCTTCCGAAAAGACGATGAGAACCACCCCGCGAATGGTGTCATTCTAGAATTTTGGAAAATGGACCGAGACGGTTCTAAGTCGGATATTCTACAGTCGTACGGAGATCAACACCGCATTTTGTATGATCTGCTCGACTCTGGTGAGCGAGTGACCATATCCAAGTTTATTCGCAAAGCGGGAATTACCCCAGCTCAAGCGCGAACGGTTTTGGCGACCTTCTTACGTTGGGAGCTTCTGGATTTCGATATCGATCAACACGGAATCTTCTTTCTCTCCACTAAGAATGAGGAAGATGACCTAATCTCCCGAAATCACTAATTGGTATTTACGGGGTAACATTCTGTTTATCGCGTGTTTATAAACTTGCTGAAGCTTGTAGGAACACTCTGTATTTCAGGATATTTACAAAAAGGTTTGCTACTTTGGCTTCACATTCGAGCCTAGAAAACCAACCTCAGACCTAATTAGATATAATATCGAATGTATGTCAGCTAGAACGAGTACCACCTTTCGTTCATTGCGCTGGTTTTATGTTGCTACTCTACTCCTCCTAGGAAAAGTGGCCTTAAGCCAAACCGTGATTGCCACATCCAACCCAGGCGGGGTGGGTGATACACTCCGTATATGTGAAGGCACCAGCGTTTCCTTTCAGTCATTTACATTCGGATTCGGCAACCCAATTATCAATTGGTCGAACATCGGCGGCACTCCAGCCAACTCTTCTGGCAACGGTCCGCACAATGTAACTTATAACACGGCCGGTAGTTATATCGCCTACGTTACTGCAGTTGAGATACCCAATATTGCATCCGACAGCATCTACGTAATCGTTAGCAATGCTGTTCCTACAGTCACTTTCACTCCACCTCAAACCTCCTTCTGTTCTAGCGACTCACCTTTCAATCTTACAGGAGGTTCGCCTGCTGGTGGGGTCTACAGCGGACCGGGTGTCAATAACGGAGTATTCGACCCCGAAGCTGCGGGTCCAGGCACACACTCGATTTGCTATACTTACACTGAGCCAGGAGGATGTTCAGCTACAGCTTGCCAGACCTTCACGTTAACGCAAGGTCCAGACGCAACTATAATCGATCAAGATCCATTCACGCCCTTTGCAAACTGTGTGGCGGCAGGTGGAACACCGATATATACCTTGCAAATCGACAATGCCTCTACAACTCAAGCCTCCAACACCTCCTATTATATTGATTGGGGGGATGGAAGCACACCTTATTCCGCCGCAACTCTACCTAATGGAACAAGTCATACGTACACTTCACTCGGAAACTTTACGATTACCGTTGTAGTAACAAGCGTGAATGGCTGTGCCGATACAAACACCTACAATTTCTTCAATGGACAAAACCCAAACGTAGGTATTGGTATTGGTGCTTCTCAAGGTTGTGTGCCATTTACATTGAATGTTCCAATTCTAAACACCGCAAATAACCCTCCAGGAACAACCTATGAGGTTGAGTTTGGCGATGGAACAGTAATGACATTCCAACACCCGCCGCCAGATACCATCAGTTATACGTACTTGTACACATCTTGTGGAACGTCCGATTTGCTCGGTAATCCCAACTCATATTATGTGAGAATTCGGGCGACAAACCCATGTGGAACTACTCAGGCACTGGCGATGCCAATTGAGATCTCGCAGGCTCCAGAGCTCGATTTAATGGCAAATGACTCAAGTGTTTGTGTGGGTCAGAGCATTCAGCTCACCGACCTATCCGACAGCGCCTTCTATGTTGCAAATGGCAACTGTACATCCACCTATACTAGAGATTGGATTGTGACGCCAGCAACAGGATGGACGATTAACAACCCTAACTCCGCTACTCCAACTCTAACCTTCCAAGACACTGGCTTTTACACGGTGTGTGTTGCCGTTCAGCACCCTTGCGGTAACGATACAGCTTGTATTCAAGTCTGTGTAGGTGATGATCCTGAATTGGACATTACCACTCAGAATAATGGAAACACATGTGCTCCGATGGAGGTTACCGTTTTCAACAATTCTCAATTCTTCAACTCTTGCTTCCCTACTACTTCAGGATTTGTTGTGAACGGAAGTGATAGCGCATGGTCGACAGTCAATGGTACATCTGTAAACAGCGATAGCGCAGTATTCAGATTCGATACGAGTGGGAACTACACCATCACCTACTTCGCAGTGAACGATTGCGATAGCCTTTGGTGGGATACTACAGTTACTGTAGGTGCTGCTCCAGTGGTTTCACTTCCTGCGGATCAGTTGATTTGTGGCTTAGATACGCTGGAGCTTGGTCCGACAGGCGGAAACAACGGGAACGGGAACGGGAATGGAAACGGCGGTGGCAATGGACTCGTTATCGACACCAACAATTCCAACCTTATTCAGTATCGCTGGTATATCACTCCTCCCTTAGGCTGGACCTACGTTGGAGGCTCTGGACCCAACGACCGTAACCCAAGCGTGGCTTTCTTAGATACAGGCACTTACACCATCTGTCTTGCATTGGAAACCGAATGTGGAATTGACAGTGCTTGTAGAACGGTCACGTTTAACGAAGGGCCTATCGTAGACATCTCCCCGGACACTACCATATGCTTCGGAGAATCTGCAGTACTGGGCGCCGGAGTACTTTTAGGCAATCCGCCCTACACCTTTGATTGGAGTACTTCCCCTCCATCTGGATTCAGCTCGAATGCGGATACCATCGTGCTTAACAATCTCACCAGTACAACCACGTACAATGTTCGAATTACGGATTCTCTAGGTTGCGAGACCGATACTTCAGTAACAGTGTTCGTCAATCCGCAACTGATTGCAGACGCTGGAGTTGATTTCACGATTTGTGCGGGAGATTCTTTCAGTTTGAATGGAGTCATTTCAGGCGGCACACCTCCATATTCGTTCTACTGGTCACCGGGAGGAATATTATCTGATTCTACTTCTTTAACCCCTAATGTATCTGGCATTCCGAACGATACTTCTTTTATTCTGTTCGTGACCGACTCGTTGGGTTGTACAGATGCAGACACAATCACCATCTCCGTTTATCAACCTATTCTCCAGGTTGATGCGGGGCCTGACACGCTGTATTGTAATTCGAATGTCGTTGAAACACTTCAAGGTTACTCGCCTCCAGGAGGAATTTGGAGCGGACCCGGAGTAGTTGCTCCAGATGGCTTCAATCCTAGCCTCGTGGGCACCGGCACTCACCAGTTAATTTACTCTTTCACGGATGTGAATGGCTGTTCCGATCAAGATACTGTTCTCATCACTGTAATTGACCCCGTTCCGCCTATCGCAGGGCCCGATACTGCAGTTTGTATCAATTCAGCCTCATTCCCACTGAGCGGAGTTCCAGTTGGCGGTGTATGGACAACCAGCGGACCGAGCAGCATATTATCGGGAAGTACCTTCAACCCTGTATCAGTTGGGACTTTTGAGCTGTATTACACCACAGGTTATGGAAGCTGTGAACTCAGCGATACCATCACCATTCAAGTCAATCCACGGCCATCATTGAATGGTCCCTTTGCCCGAGAAATCTGTTCTGGCGACAGTCTCCTCTTCCTCTTGAACGCCAACATAGCTGGAAGTTCAACCTTCTGGGAAGCAACTCAGACGGGAAGCGTTACTACCGTAAATGCTTCTGGTATGGATACCATTGCCGATACACTCTTCAATGTTGGTAACACAGCCGATACTGTGATTTACAACTTATGGTCTGTGGGTCCGACTCCTACTAATTGTGGAGGCGATACGACCCAGCTCATGGTGATTGTACATCCGATTCCATTCATCACTAATCCAATCGATTCATTTGAAGTGTGTTCTGGGGAGCTATTTACGTTCTTCCCTTCTAGTTCTGTGGTAGGCTCTAGTTTTGATTACATCACAGTTTCTATGGATGATTCTGTTTCTGGAGGCAGTAATGGCTCTGGTAACATTGGCGATGTGCTCTTCAACAACGGTGTGAGTGGATACGTGCACTATCAAATCATTCCAACAGGTCCGGCTTCTACCAACTGTACAGGCGACACCTTCGATGTTTATGTTCTTGTACACCCACTCCCATTGGTCGATGCAGGTACAGACCTAGCCTACTGTTCAGGCGATTCCGTTCAAATTCAAGCGGTGGTTCCTGCTCAAGTGAGTTGGACTTGGACTCCCAATACGGGATTATCTGATGCCACTGCTGTTCAACCTTGGGTGGTTCTCACCAATACAAGCCCTGCTCCTATTACTCAAGATTACATACTAACGGTTACAGATACGGTGACCGGCTGTGTGAATACAGATACTGTAATTATCACAGTAAATCCAATACCACCCGTTGATGCGGGTCCAGATCGCGCGATTTGTATTGGGGATACAGTAACCATAGGAACTAGCACTGACGCTTCCTACAATTACACATGGACGATTCTCGGTGGATCAATAATAGCAAACACCGGTACAGTGGATGTTTTCCCAGATACCACAACGAGCTATCAGCTCGTTCAAATTGATACCGCGACGGGATGTTTGGATTCAGCCACGGTTACCATCACAGTGATACCTTCTCCTGTTGCAGGATTTATTGCAGCTCCAGATTCTGGATGCGCTCCTTTGAACGTTGTACTTACCGACACTTCTACTCCTGGAGTGAATCATCAATGGTATGTAGATGGAGTGCTCTTCAGCAACTTGCAAAGTCCAAATATCATTCTTACCAACACTTCGAGTGAAACCGATTCGACGTATACAATTACATTAATTATCACTTCAGGAAGTGGATGTTCAGACACTGCAAGTCAAATAGTTACTGTTTACCCAAATCCAGACGCTAGCTTCACCCTCCCAACTCCATTCTGTGCTCCTGATAGTGTTACGGCATCTTTTAATGGGGCTGCTCCATCAGGGTCAACATTCACTTGGGGAGCGAGCTCAGGAAGTGTTCAAATTGTCAACGGAAACGATAGTATTGCCTCCTTCGTATTCCCAGATCTTCAAGGCAATTTCGATTCTACCTATACGATTTGGTTAGTGATCACTAGTCCTTTTGGCTGTGTAGATTCAACGGCGCAGAATGTAACGCTTCAAGCTCGTCCTACAGCCGGATTTACCATTCCAACTTCAGATTGTGGACCGTCGACTATTTCGGTGAGCAGTCAAGCTTTTGGCAACAACATTAGCTACAGCTATTCAGTAAACCCTAGTACTAACGTATTGATATCTAACACCACGGCTTCTGAACCAGATATCACCTTCCCTGCCAGTACGAATGATTCTGTAGTCTACACCGTCTATCAAACTATTATTGACAGTCGCGGTTGTGCCGATTACGACAGTGCACAATTCGTGATCTACCCAACTCCAACAGCAGGCTTAACAGTTGTGTTAAACGACAGCTGTGGTCCATTCACAGTACAATTCACGAACACCTCAACGCCGAACCAAACGGGCATGGACACTACCTCTATGATCTTCCTTTGGAACTTTGGCAATGGAAATACGTCAACCGCAACCAATCCAAGTGTGACATTTGTGAATAATGGCACTTCAGACACCAGCTATTTCATTTCTCTTGTTGCCACAAACGCATTCGGATGTTCGGATACGATTACAGACACCATCACAGTTCATCCTGACCCAGTAGCCCAGTTCGCCGCGAATCCAACTGTAGGCTGTGCTCCGTTTACCATCGACTCATCCATAGTATCAGCGGTGCTCTACGCCAACGCCAATGCTCAGTATATCTGGGAAATTGTAGACGTAAACACGGGTAATGTGATCAATTCTGCCGTTGGTCCTTTTGCGTTGCAACACACAATTGTGAATGATGGTGACTCAGTAATCATCCGCTTGATTGCCACATCACCTTTTGGATGTCGTGAGGATACAACTCAAACCCTGTTCTACTCCATTGAAGATCCGGTTGCGGGCTTCATCGCTTCTCCTGATTCGGGTTGTGCCCCATTAAATGTGAGCTTCACAGACACCTCAACGGCAGGAGTAAGTCATGAGTGGTACCTCAACGGACAGTTGTTCAGTACTCAGGCAAACCCAAGCCTCACGCTCACTAATACGAGCAATGCCTTTGATAGCACATACACGATCCAACTTATCGTCACTTCAGGAGCAGGCTGTTCCGACACTACCTCACAAGATGTTGTCGTTTGGGCAAATCCTGTTGCTGATTTCACAGCATCTGAAGCCTGTGACGGCGACGCGAACGTTTTCACAGATCTAAGCGTAGGAACTCAGAGTATCATTGCCTGGCACTGGAGCTTTGGCGATGGAAACACAGACACTACTGCTTCTCCAACCCACACCTATTCTGGTCCGGGAGTGTATGTGGTCAATCTGACGATCACAGACGCGAGAGGTTGTCAGCATACGGTTAGCGACAGTGTAATTGTTCGACCAAACCCAATTGCGAACTTCTCTGCTTCCGGAACATGCGGACAGGACACGCTTTGTATCGATCTGCCATCTACTTTCTATGATTTGAGTACGGTTTCGCCTTTAGGAGCCAATATCTCCTCCTGGGCTTGGGATATGGACATGGATGGTATCACTGATTATACCACGGATACGGCTGTCCATGTGTTTAATACATCAGGCATGGTAGACGTACAGTTGATCGTTCAAACCGATTATGGATGTACGGATACCATCGTTCAATCTTATTACATTCTTACGCCACCGAACGCTGATTTCAGCCTGGACACCAACTATGGCTGTGGACCTCTACAGGTAAATGCTACTAACTTGAGCTCAGGTACAATAAGCTCTTACGCATGGGTGGTTTATGCTGACAATGGAAGCGGCGGTAGAACGGTATTGCATACTTCGAACTCGAGCAGCGCCGGTACGATTCCGACATTCGCTCCGAGTAATATTACCGACACCACCTACTTCATCGAACTTACAGTTGGCAATTGTTGTGGATTTGATACCATCACCCGCACGGTTACGGTACGGGCGAATCCAAGAGCAGGTCTACTTCCAGATAACAATTTGGGTTGTTCGCCAATGTCTGTTGAATTCCAAATCGACGGACAAGTGACGGGTGCGCCAGATTACGTAATCATCGATTACGGAGATGGCACAGTGGATACCGTTTACAGAAGTCCTTTAATCCTGCCTAACGGCGATACCACTTTCATATGGGGTGCTCAGACCCATTTATTCACGTATAACGGTCCGAATCTCGACACCACCTATAACGTCACTCAATACGCCGTAAACCCTTGTGGTATTGATTCTACAAACGTTTCCATCACGGTTCGTCGTTCTACTGTAAACGCGTTTATCAATGCTTCTCCTCGTCAGGGTTGTGCTCCATTGACCGTCACTTTCTCCAATGCAAGCTTCCGAGCCCAAAACTTCACTTGGTGCTTAGATTACGATACAATCACAGGAAACTGCAATCAGCCCGCTGTTGGCGATACCTTAGTTTATACGTACACTCAACCGGGCACTTATACGGTAGCCTTATTCGCGAATGACAACTGCTCGTTTGATACGGCCTTCGTGACTATCGAAGTGTATGAAACCCCGAATGTTCAATTTACCGCCAATGATGTATGTATTGGTGAAACAACGGTGTTCCAGAACAATACAACCATAAATTCTGGATTTATCAGCTCGTACGATTGGGACTTTGGAGATGGAAATACCAGCTTCTTGGTCAATCCAACGCACACTTATGCCACTGCAGGTATTTACCCAGTCACATTGATTGTGAATACCACGGATGGTTGTCCGGATACCTTAGTTCAAAACGTTGTTGTGCATCCTGGTCCTGCTGTAGACTTCACTCCTATCGAGTTGTGCTTTAACGAGCAGCCATTTACGATGAACAACTTGACGGACACGCTACAAACGCCTTTGTCCAGTACACTTTGGGATTTTGGAGATGGTACGACATCGACTGACTTTGAGCCTACACATTCTTATGCAACACCTGGAGTGTATACGATTTCACTCGTGCACACTACTGCAAATGGTTGTACGGACAGTGTTACATACCAAGCGGTGATTCACGGTATTCCTGTTGCTGGATATACGCAAGCAATGATTGCAGGTGAAGATTGTGGAGGCCCACAAACCTGGCAGTTTACCAATACGAGTACGGGATCTGATCGATACTTCTGGGATTTCGACATGGCCAACCCTGGAACCAATATAGATACCACCGAGAATCCGAGTGTGACTTATAATGTTCCTGGTGTTTACGACATTCAATTGATTGTGGAGAGCGGCGCAGGTTGTTCAGATACCGTCACCTCGCAAATCATTGTACCGCCCTACCCGGTTGCAAATTTCGAGGCCGATACGCTCATAGGTTGTGAACCATTGGAAGTGACCTTTACGAGCACGAGCACTTATAATTTCCCAACAGGAGGAATTGACACTTATGTTTGGGATTTTGGAGACGGCTCCACCACAACCTCCAATACTGGCACGGTCACTCACACCTACACGGATCCTGGGGTGTATGATGTGACATTGTTGATTGTTACGTCCTTCGGATGTAGAGATTCTATTACTGTTACTCGAATGATTGAGGTGTATCCTAGACCTGAAGCGGGATTCACCTATCAAATTAATGGCGACGGCACGATTCAATTCATCAATCAATCACAATTCGTAGATGCGAATACTACGTTCTTCTGGGATTTTGGTGATGGGAGGACGAGCATGGATTTTAGTCCGTTACACGACTTCAATGCCGTGCGTTACGAACAGGATTTGTATTTCGAGGTATGCTTGTACGTTGGGAATCCTTACGGTTGTCCGGATAGCATTTGCATTACAGTTGAGCTCTTGGCCTATCGCTTGGAAGTTCCAAATGCATTCGCTCCTGACTTGACTGGCGTTGGTGATGGAAATGTATTCTTGCCTAAAGGAAACAATATCGAATCGTACTACTTGGAGATATTCGATGCATACGGTAATAAGGTATTTGAGTCGACTGAATTGAGTTCAGAAGAAGGAATACCAACTGAAGCTTGGGACGGCACTTTCTTCAATGATGGTGCTGAGGAATTGCCCGCAGGGGCTTATGTCTGGAAGATTAGCGCTCGATTCATCGACGGTTACATCTGGCCAGGGAAGCGATATAAGGATGGAAGAGTTTTGAGATTTGGAACAGTTACACTCATACGTTAAGATCCGCCTTGTTGCGATAGCAGCAGTGATGTGCCTGGCATTTACTTCCAGCGCACAGGATCCTGCATTTTCCCTATTCAACATCAATCAGATTTACCTGAACCCAGCCTTTGCCGGCTCGAATGGCGATCTCACAGTTGGCCTGAACTCACGCGCTCAATGGACGCGAGTTCCATCAAGGTTCCAAACCAACATGGCCCATGTTACCGGAGCATGTCCGAATTGGAATATGGGGTTCGGACTTCGTGTATTCGATGATACAGAAGGTGAAGGATACATGAGAAACACCAATGCTGCGGCTTTAGTAGCCGTGCATCTACCTGGACGATTTGGGAATGGATTGAGAGCACTCCGACATAAGAAGTTCATCTGGAGCTTCGGAATGCAGGTGGCCTTTGGTCAGCGCCGGCTCGATTGGGAAGATCTCGTCTTCTCAGATCAACTTGACCCTTACTTGGGTCTGTATCTGAATCAGAGCCAGGTGAACCCACAAAACGAGGTGAGTAATCTGGTAGTTGATCTAGGTGCTGGAACGAGGTTCCGATTCAACTTTGGCAGTCGCGGTAGTCACGTGAGTCTCGGGTTAGCCATGTTCCACATCAATCAACCCGTAGAGTCCTTCTTCGGATTGGAGACGCGTTTGCTTCCGAGGACAACCGCGTACGCCTACACACATTTTCAAACCAGTCGGTTTACTAATGACCCCCACTATCTGAGTATTGGATGGGTAGCCGATTACCAACAAGTGTTAAGAACGAACACCTTCAATATCAACTACGACGTGATGTCAAATATGCTCATTGGTCTCTCTTACCGCAAGAAGCACGTCTTCATGGTGGATAATGATTTTGATGCCTTCATTGTGAGCTTCATGTACTCTATTGGCGATTTGACCTTGGGTTACAGCTATGATCTCACCTTGCCTCACCTGGGAGTGGAGAATACCGCTGGGACGCATGAATTCGGCGTCGTTTACACTTTCAAAGATTCATACATCTGTAGAAGAGGTAGAAGACGTCCACGTGCACTCGACTGTTTCAGTTTAGGATGGGGAAGCACAGAAAGATCTTCAAATTATTGGCGTCAGTAAACGCTATTCTGGGAAGGTCTGTATTTGTATCTTTCCGAAGTGAAAAGTGCTGCTTTCTTCGTTTTGCGATTCTTGCTGGTTTATGCAGGTCTCACGCTTCTCTACTCCTCGTGGTTCATCCACAAGTATGATACTGCTGAACCTCCGCAAACCGATCCTATCACCCGTTTTGTAAGCTATCAAGTGCGCTATGCAGCTGATCTCATCGGTTATGACGCTAGTGTATTGGAAGACCATCAATGGTATTACGCTACGGAGGATGAGCAAACTATGGACACGCTCTACTTTGGCAATGAATACGCCTTGAGTGTTGAAGAAGGATGCAATTCCATTTCCAATATCATCATCTTCCTTGCCTTTATTATTGGCTTCGGTGGACGGTGGAAGAATATGCTTTGGTTTATCCCAATGGGCTTGGCTTTCATTCACGTGGCCAATGTGGGGAGGATTCTGCTCCTTGGCGTTATCAACGTTGATTTTGATGGAAGTGGATTTCACTTCTTCCACAAGTACCTGTTTACCGCCATCATTTACGGAGCTATCTTCCTCTTGTGGATTTGGTGGATTAATCAGTATGGAAACACTAAGAAGCCGGAAGCATGACCGGTTTACTGAAGCCCAATTGGTCACTGTTGTTCTCCGGTTTGATTGGACTGGGCTTCGTGTATGTGTTCAAAGATCAGATAAACCCTTGGGCATGGATGCACGGTGAACACTACACTTGGCACAACACCATTGAGAATATATCCTCCTTTGAACCAGAGATGGTCATTTTCAATAAGACGCTGCGCTACATCTTGAATGACATTTTCAGTATCATCGTCATTCATGCGCTCTTTCAGAATAGACAGTACACTCGCTTTGCGGTAGGCCTCCTTTTATTTGGGTTGCTCATCCTACTACCTAGCTACTTCGCGATGGTATATTACATGCCTGAAGGTTATACCAGCTTGGTATCAAGCTTTCATCGAATCATCTTAAATCCGGTGTTGATGATGATGTTGATTCCCTATTTGTATGTCATGGAAAGGGAGAAACAAATTAAGAAAGGGGGACAATAACTGCCCCCCTTCACCCCCCTCAGGGCTAACCAATTGCGTGTAATTGGCTACTTAAAGTTTGGCAATAGATAAGATCCGCCGAGCATCATGTAGAATGGAAAGTCTTTTCCATTCCCAATGCCAGCAACTCCATCCAAATAATCATTGCCTGTAAATTGACCACCACTTGAGAAGCTCATGCTCCATCGATCAGTGATATAATACTGTGCGCCGAAACCAACCTCCAGTGCTCCAGTATGAATCGTACGAGATTCATTGAAATCTCCTTGGATGGCATCACCCACTTTAGGTCCAACGCCCATGTTCACGCTTTCAAACTGAGCGATGTGTAAGCCTGCTCCAAAATGAGTCCAGAAAAGAAGGGATTGTGCACGTTTTGTTGTGTACTTAGGGGTGTTAAAGTAGTATCTCATGCTGAGCATAGCTGAGAAATCTGATCCTCTAGATTCATAAGTATCGAGCCAGCTGTTTTCAAACTCTGGACTCACATTCATGCTTGCATAGCGGAGTTCCGCGCCGTATCGAAAGTTTCGAGCTTTTGGAATATCCCAGAATGCACTTAGGGATGTGATTGAAGTGAAGTTGTTACCGTAAGCAGTGAGCTCACCTCTTATGAGTTGCGCACCGGATGAAAGGCCAATCTCTTGGGCAGCTGTAGGTACGCTGATGATAACAAAGATCACCATGCTGAAAAGTAAATTCTTTTTCATGGCAGACATATTTAACGTTACAAGTGGGAAGTAACGATGTCTGCCTAAACCGATTCGCCTGTTTTTTCTGTCAGTTAATTGCGAACAGAATGTTCTGACAGAATTAGATGTCGCTAAATGAACGGAATAGATCGGTTCTCAATCCGAAGTTGATCCACCAGGAATCCGAAGTTTGAAGCGGGTTTACATCTTCAGTAACCAATGGATACATAGGTCCCGAGCGATAGCCCAACGAAGCGAATAGCCCCATCTTCCAGCTCGGATTAAACTCATAGAATGCTTCGACTCTGAAGTTATTGATCATAACGGATGGACTTCCACCAGCGTAATACCCTTCATCTCTACTCCTATTATTATACGTCACCCATAGGTCACTTCCTTGTCCGAAGTACTCTCCATTGATTATCTCACTCACTCCTCTCTCTGCTACAGAGTAATGCAATGTAAGCATCCAACGGTTGTAAGTAGCTTGAGCTCGGAACACCCATTCTTTAAAATCGGTTCCCAACGGATGAGCGAGTGGCTGAGAATAGTGGGCGTAATTCGTAAGAGTCTCTCTATGTGTGTAAGTAAAAGGACGAACATGATTGTATTCCGCTAGTAGAGAAATTCCAATCATATCACCATTATACCGCTCAATCACATGGCTATATCGAACACCAAGTTGATAACCAAACTTATTTAGCCAACTTCCACTATTGTCTCGAAGAGCCGCTACATTGAATTCATCGAGGACAAACTGCCCATAAGCGCGTAGGCGATAGACATCATCGAGGCGGTTGGGTTTCCGAACTTGTTTAAGGATATCATAAGAGCCTCCTATTCCTAGAACTGCGTTCCCCAGACGACTACCAATTTGATCCTCTATAGGCCTGTAAAAGATGATTGGATTAAGATAAGAGACATCAAACCCAGTGTTGTTTGTATCCGAACCAGACATCACTGATTCAAAAAAGCTAATGTTGAGCCGGTCTGTGACATTCCAGCTCAAATAGTGTGTAGACAACCATTTCTTGCGATTGCCATCGCCCGCCATAACTGAGTTTCTGATGTCGTACATCTGCGTCCACAGGTTCACATATTTCACAGGACCAAAGGTGGATTCAATTCTGAAATACGGATAGTTGAGAGAATTGTCGCTTAAGAATAAGGAACGATACCCGTTCCCATAAAAAAAGCGGCCTTGACCCAGACTAAAATTGAAATATTGACTTGGAGTGTAGCTGATGTTACCGCTAGCCCAGCGATGGTCCCAACCATTGGTACCGAATCGTCTGGCTATACCTTGTCCGGGAACGACTTCCCTATTTTCAATGTAGGAGTCCATGTAGCGGGTTGTCACCGTTTGGCTCTCCATGATCGTAGTATTGAAAAAGAGTTGGCGACCAATTTGGCCTCTGATAAATGCTCCTCTTTCATTTTCGTAGAGCGTTCGATTACTGCTAGATGCATCGAGTTCTACGCCAGCAGTAGTCTGAAAGAATGGATTGGCTTCAATTCGGTAGTAGGTGGTACTATCATCGCCAGTCAAAACGAAAAGGGGATCGTAGAAAGTTTTGCGGTAGTACCAGCTCGCAGAAGTGTCTATTTCGCAAACGGTATAATACACCTGGCTTGGTCCGCCAATGATACTTGGATGATCGAGGTAAGGAGCACCCAAAATGGCAGCTCTTTCAGAGTATCCAGCAAAAGGCAATCCACTCACCCTGAAATATCGGGTGACAACTGGATCGATTTCTACGATGGTGGTATCATCCTGAGAACGCATCTGAAGCGCGCTGAAAATGAGGGCAAATACGAGGAGTTTTCTCATGAATCAAAGATAAGTTCAAATTCTGCGAATCCGAACATTGATTTGCTTCGTACATAGACCAACTGTAAGGATATTCTGTAAGAATGAACAGTCGAAAATTTTGAATCACTCTACCGAAATTGGCTACATAATAAAACTCACCACAATGAAATCACTCAAAATCACATTGTTTGCAATCTTAGGAATGTCACTTACAAGCCAAGCGCAGTCTTGGACAGAACTCGAAGTAAATGCAGGTACGTATTTGGTACAAGGCGAAATGCAGATCACTGAAGTTGGTGCCAATAACATCAACCCTGCGCTGACTGTATCGCTTCACACACGTGCTCACAATAGCAATAGCTTCGCGTTCGGAGGAAGCATTAGCACGTTCACCATGCAAGGCGATTTCAGTGACAATTCTAAAGAATGGCTATCTGGTCATGAGGTGTCTGGAATGGGATTCAACGCTCAAGCAAGTATCCGCTACATCATGACAGGTAGAGACGACATGCGATTTATGAAAGGTGCATTCCTCACTTATATTGAAGGTGCGGCAGGTGCACAAATGATTTCGTTTCAAACTACATACCCACCAGCAACCGGTGACAATTTGAGCAACACTACTTTGGTTAGACAAACTGAAGTAACTCCAATCGCTACTGCTACTTTGGGTATGCAATATTATATCGATTACAACTGGGGTGTGAATATGCGCCTCTCTGGTTCAGCTACTGGATCTGATCAATTGGACGGTGTTGTGGGAGTTACCGATACCAAAGATTACATCTGGATGGCTACAGTTGGCGTTAGCTACGCGTTTTAACACTTGAGATTTTGAGACCTGATTAATGGCGCCCATCGAGGCGCCATTTTTTTTAAGTGAGATATTGTACCTTCCTCAAAACCAATCCGAACCTCTTTACGTAAATCCCAATAAACTTCAGCATGTCCCTGTATCACCGTTTGAATAAAATCAAGGCGCTACAAAAGAGCTACTCTCTTAAGTTTCTTTCGGTGGCGTTTTTAGGAATTCATCTCCCCGTCATTGGACTTGTCATTACTCTGCAGATGGCCAGATTGGAGGATAAGCCTTGGACCATTGTAGCCATTGTAACTGGGGTAACTTTGGTTTCTTCTATTATCACCCTGTATATTCTTAGAGAGCTCACCCAACCCATTCGTGAAGTGGCTCATGACGTAGCTGAATATCAGAACCACCGTCGCTTGCCCACATGGAAAATTTCTGGTGCTGATGAAATAGCACAACTTAGAAGGCATGTTGAATCGGCACTGTTCTCATTGGAGGACCAACGTATCAAACAAGAAGATTTAGCCATGCTCCTTACGCATGACCTGCGCAGCCCCATTGGTACTGCTATCAATGCGCTCGATCTACTTGAAAGTTCGAATGCTGAAGAACGCAAAGAGCAAATAGACAACTTGAAGCAATTCCTGACGAACCAACTCTCGTTCATCGATGTGATGTTGCAGATTCAGAAATATGAAAACCTATCTAGCGGCGAATCGCTGGATAGAATTAGTGTAAGCTCAGTTATTGCCAAAGCTACTGCTCAGGTGAAGTCAAAACTTGACAAGAAAGACCTCAAACTGAATGTGGATCTAGAATCTGACACTCTGATACTCGGAAGTGAAACGATGATGACTCAGGCCGTGGTTAACATCCTATCGAATTCAATCAAATTCAGTCCAACAGGTGGGAGTATTGCAATCTGTGGTCAGACTATAAATGATGACCACTTTGTGCTCTCAATCTCAGACAGCGGCATCGGGATGAGTGAAAAGAAACTGAAAGAAATATTCAATCGTACGCTAAAGGAACAAATGAAGGGTACGAGTGGGGAAGAAAGTACCGGACTCGGACTCTATCTCACGAAAACACTAATCGCGAAGCAAAGCGGCACGTTAACTGCCGAAAGTGATGGACTCAATAAAGGTTCTACATTCACGTTAACGATGCGAAAGGAATTCGCTGCCTAATCGTCTCTTTGGAAGTGAAGACCTTTGTCTTAACTTTGTAATCGATGAAAGCAAAACTACGTGCCATAGTTGGGTTGGTCTTAGCGACTACCCTGTTCACGTCCGCAGCACCAGCAACACTCTCGTTGCATTACTGTGGTGGCGAGCTCATGGACGCCAGTTTTACCGAACGATTTGAGCCGTGTTGCAGCGTTGAAGAGAGTACATCTTCAGAGCCTACCATGGAAGCAACCACCTGTGAGTTCGATCAGTTCAGCTTTGAATCGTACGATGATGGTTTAAGTCTACCATCCATCACCATTTCACCTGTATTTATTGATGCTCCTCACTTTAGTGAGCTTTCTCTATCCATAGAAATCGCCCCTACTCTCCATTGTGTTGAAACTAGAGGTCCACCCCAACAGAGCGGTGTTGAACTTTGTATCCGCTATGAGAGATACCTTCTTTAAGATTGAGCCCCTACGCATAAAGTATGGTTCAATAAAAATCTTAAAGAAATGAATATCAGTAAATTATCTATCACACTTAGCCTCATTGGCTTTTCTTTCTTCTCTTCTGCACAAACACAAGACACCACTATAATCGTAAATGGTGTGTGTGAAATGTGTAAGTCAGTTATTGAGGAAGCCTGCGAACTTGATGGTGTTGAAACAGCATCCTGGGATGTTGAATCCAAAGTCCTCGCTTTATCATTCGACCCGGCGGAGGTAACCCTCGAGTTGATTAACACAGCTATCAACGAATCGGGCTACGACACCGAGTACAGTACAGCACCGGAAGAGGCTTACGAAGCACTTCACGCTTGCTGCCATTACCGAGACCCTGAAGTTCAAGCCAATCACTGAGATTGTTCATTATGAATTTCAGACTCACAGTACTTTTGTGCATGGTGAGCCTACTCACTTTTGCACAAATTACAGGAACCGTAGTTGATGCCTCCACTGGCGACCCCATTCCGGGAGCGTTGATTCAATGGCACGATACGGATATCAAGACCTCTACCGATTTCGATGGAATCTTCACCATTGAAAAGCCTTCGGGAGCAACTTTGCTCATGGCCAGTGCTCCAGAGTTTGCTATGGTGCATAAAAGCGTGATTTCACGAAGCGGCACCATTAATTTCGAATTGGTATCTCAATCGGACATCTCCGGAGTAGACGTGGTAGCTGAATCGGATGGAACTGGACATGATTTCGGTTCCCCTACGCTTCAAATCAACATCAATCAGCGAGAGCTGCGAAAAGCAGCTTGCTGTAACCTCAGTGAAAGCTTTGAAACGAATGCATCGGTGGACGTGAGCTTCACAGATGCCGTTACCGGTGCTAAGCAAATTGAAATGCTCGGACTTTCAGGAAGGTACGTGCTCATTCAAAGAGAGAATATACCATTTGCACGAGGTCTCAATTCTACCACCGGGATTTCTTTTATCCCAGGTCCATTCATTGGATCCATTCAGCTTACGAAAGGATTGAGTTCTGTAGTGAATGGATACGAGAGCATCTCTGGGCAAATCAATGCTGAGTTCTTGCAGCCTTCAGACGACAAATACTTTATGCTCAACGGATTTGTCAATCAGGGTGCCCGATTTGAAACCAATGCTTGGTTTGGAACAGAAGTATCAGACAAGGTGGAAGTAGGTACACTGCTCCATTACAGCAATGTGCCATTCACTCAAGACCGAAACGACGACGGATTCGCCGATATGCCTGCAGGTCAGCAAATCAGCGTGCATAACCGTTGGAAGTATTTTCTCAATGAAAAATGGGGAGGTCAGCTTGGCTTTTCGATCACGGCAGATGACCGTTTTAGTGGTCAGACTGGGCCAGAATTTGACAATTCAGTACCAGCACCGGGGCCATGGCAGTTTGATCAAACGAACAACCGGTACGAGATATTCGGAAAGACTGGGTACGTGGACCCTTCCAACTTGAATCGCTCTATTGGTGTCGTTTACAGCGTGAACATGCAGAACCGCGATGCACAAGTCGGCTTGAGAAACTTGACGTCCAATCAGAACTCAGCGTATGTGAATGCCATTTATCAAGATGTGCTCGGAAGTGTGGATCACGGAATCAAGGCGGGCTTAAGCTATCAATATGACAATATTGAAGAGCGCTTAGACTCAGTACAGGGTCCGAATTTGTTCACCTTCGACCGAATGGAAAGCGTTCCTGGTGCCTTTGTGGAGTACACCTACTCTAGTGATGCGCCTGTGACGCTAGTTCTGGGTACTCGCGTCGATTATCATAATTTGTTCGGATGGTTAGTTACACCAAGGCTCAATATCAAGTACGAGCCTGCCACAGGATCTGTAATCCGTCTTGGTGGAGGCCGCGGCATGCGCACTGCGAATATCCTCAGCGAGAACATGAGTGCCTTAGCCTCCGGCAGGGAATTTCAAGTCTTCGGCAATGGTATTCAACAAGAAAGAGCTTGGAACATTGGGTTGAGCTTTTCACAAGCATTCTTGCTCTTCGACAAAGGCGCAACATTCTCTGTTGATGGTTTCTATACTCGATTCAACAATAAGATGATCGGTGACTTCTACCCAAATCAAACGTTCATCGCGTACTTCAATAATCAATTTGGAGCTTCGAGTTCATTGTCCTCTATCGCACAGCTCGATTTCGAACCGATGGAAAACCTAAACGTTCGAGTTGCGTACAAATACCTAGATGCGAGAGATGCCTTCATCGATGGAATTCAGACGTCCTACCGCGTGCCTAACCACCGTGCATTCCTGAATGTAGGTTACGAATTCGGACAATCGGGTTGGAAAGCAGACGCTACGTGGAATTGGTTTGGTGCTCAGCGTGTTCCAACTTGGACATACAATGAAAATACTGGCTCGCATCTTTCACCGAGCTTCAGCTTGATTCACGCTCAAGTGAATAAGACTATTGGAGAGAACTGGGAAGTCTATGTAGGTGTCGATAATCTACTCGACTACCGTCAGGACAATCCCATTCAAGCGGCAGATCGCCCCTACAGCAGTGATTTCGAATCTAACGCTGTCTATGGCCCCATCTTCGGAAGAATGCTCTACGCTGGTTTCTACTACAATCTGTCGAAGTAACACCACTACTCCGCGCTCGAAATGTTCGCGCGCGGAGTTATTTTCTATGTTGTAACAACAATCGTATCTTTGCAGTATGAAAATCGAAATCTGGTCGGACGTAGTTTGTCCGTTTTGCTACATAGGAAAGAGACACCTCGAAATTGCACTTCGTGATAGCGACATGCTTACTGAAGTGGATATTGAATGGAAGAGCTTTCAGCTAGATCCAGGGGCTGATGCCTATGTTGGAATGCATTTACACGACTATCTCTCGAAGAGCAAGGGTATCACCTTAGAGCAAGCCCAACAGATGAGCGCAGGCGTTGAAGAACGTGGCGGCGCTGTGGGAATTGATTTCAAATTCGACAATGCAATTGTTGCCAACACACGATTAGCGCATCACCTGCTCCATTTTGCTAAGGCAAAAGGAGTTCAATACGAAATGAAGGAACGCTTGTTCAAAGCTTACTTTATTGAGGGCAAGGATATGAACTCAAAGGAAGTATTGCTAGAGCTCGCTGAAGAAATGGGATTAGATGGCAATGCGACCTCTTCATTTATCGGATCAGACGAAGCTGATCAGCATTTCCGTGAGGATCTCGGATGGGCTCAACAGTTCGGAATACGAGGTGTTCCATTCTTCGTATTCAATAGAAAGTATGCGCTTTCAGGTGCTCAGCCTATAAGCACTTTTGTTGAAGTCTTGGAGAAGGTGAAATCTGAAGAGGTCGAACAACCAGAGGTTCTCACCTCAAGTTCAGAAGGCGAGTCTTGCAGTACAGATGATCCAAATTGCTGAGAAGTTTATTCCCAGTGCTTGACACCATAGTGGCAGTCGCGTTCGAACGTTCTGAAGTATCGATCCTGTTTCGATTCATGAACATCTTCAACGGTCACTAAAATCCCAGTCTCTTCAACATCTCCGAACTCGTCATTTATCGAGGTACCGAATGTTTGCATAGTACTTGACAAGTTCATGTAGCTATTGATGAGCGGCGGGATATTGTGCTCACGTGCACGAACATAGGTGTTCAAAATCACGTAAGCTTCCTTATAGCTTTTACCCGAATACATATCGATCCATTCTTTCAACTCTACTGGAGTAATCAATGGATGGATCGCCGTTGCTAGTTCATTTCTATCCGGGAAGAATACATGAAGGAAAGCCAGGATTGCATTGCGTGCTTCACGATTAAAACTCGGGTACATCGTTACTTTTCCAAGTAAGAAATCAATGCCCTCATTGCGCGCAATTACTCCGCCAAGTCCGTCCCAAAGATTATCTAAAGCAAAAAGACCCTTCTTGGCCAAAACGCCTTTCTGATACTTGGGTTGAACAAACGAACGTCCTAATTCTAAAGTGTTTGCGAAGTACTCATTTTGAAATCTCTCAGAGAACTCGAACAAATGTGAGGTGGCCAACAGTCCGAAGCCTTTACCTTGAGCGTGAAGTTCACGACAGTCGAGAAGCCGATATCCAGCCATGATTTCTTCCTCTTCAGGATTCCAAACAATCAGCTGGCTATATGGGAATTCGGATACGTCGTATTGATCAATATCGAGGGCTTTGCCAGTACCGCCGCCCGCTGCGCGGAAAGCTTCTTCGCGCAACCGACCGATTTCATGCATTACATTTGGAGCCTCCTTGGCGGTCAACACATGGACTTCATTTTGTCCCTTGTTCGTGTAACGCAAGAAAGTAGACTCGTTAAGCTCAGCCTTTACCGATGCATGCTCTGCTGCATCGGCAATTTTCTCCATGTCAATCATTTGTCTTCACCGTTTTCTGCCAAAGCATACACTTTGTCTCTAACGTAATTCGCCCACTCCACATGAGATTTACTCTTGTCGAAAGTAGACGCTGGTATCGGTTCGCCAAACGTCATTTTGATAGTTTGGCCGTTTTGCTTGTACATCTCATTCACCAAGATAAACATCTCAAGGTTTGCTTTGATGCCAAGCTTTTGTCTGTATCTGCTCAAATTGTAGAACCACTTGGAGTTCGTTCCGCCAATATGTACGGGTACTACGTCTTTGCCATATTTAATAGACTTAGCGATGAAACTCTTCGTCCATTCTAAATCTTGAATTACCCCATCAATTTTCCGTGAAACTAATCCAGCTGGAAAAATCACCACTGCACTATCCGATGCATATGCCTCATCGATTACTTTCATTGCAGCTCTAGGATTGGAACCATGCTTATTCACTGGAATGAACAACGGCTCGAAGTTCTCGATGTTCATGAGAATGTCATTCACCAAAACCTGCATGTCTTCTCTCCTCTTCCCTATTGCCTTCATCAAGGCAATACCGTCCAAGCCTCCGAGTGGGTGATTAGCAACGATAATAACACCGCCTGAAGCCGGAATATTTTCCAGCCCTTCTGTTTCTACCTGAGCCCCAATGTGATCAACAGCTGAATCGACAAAAGGCACTCCTTTAAGATGTCCATTCTCACGCATGGCGCGGTTGATGTCATCCTCATGAAGCATCCTTTTCACGTATCTGAGAATAAACCCAGGTAGCCATTTGAGCAGCTTTGGATTCTTGCTCTCAATGACCTTTTCTATGTCGATATACTTTTCAGGAGTACTCACGTGTGCGGGTGTTGAATGGGCAAAGGTAAAGAATTCATCCTTCAAGAATTTGAGGAATATACATCACCTTTTTCAATGCCTATTGTTCAAAAAAAAGGGATGCTCAAATGAACATCCCTTCTAAATTTTGATTTACAACTGCGTATTATTCAGCCGCTTCTGTTGGCATTGTAACGGCGTGATAAATATCCGTCATAAGCTCATCCTCATTTTCAGTGTCACCCATACCTACAGTGTACACCTCCATTGAAGGATTTTCCATATCCCAACCATACTCGTTCGTGCTGATATACTCTAGAATCGCCTCATGAGTCATTCCGATATTGTCGTACGATCCACTGTGCGTAGCCTTAGCCGCCATCATCGAACCAGTTTCGAAAGTCTCATAACCCTCAACTTCAGTTCCAGCTGGCACTTTTACAGCTACTGCTAAGTCAGTTACATTATTCTCTTCGTCCCAAACATAATATAGAGTAACCATGCTGCCCACATCTTGAGTTACGGCCATCACAGCACCATAAAGCGCTCCAATTTTCTCCTCATCGTAAGCAGCATCCATATTATCAATCGGCACTTCCATGCGATAGCCCACGAATGTCATTGGCTCTAGGTCAACCACAGAAACATCAACTGAAGCCGCTGCTGGTTCCATAGTTTCGATCATGCCTTGTAGGTTCGACAAACCGGCTTCATAGGTGCCACCAAGGGTGGTTTCCATATCGGCGAACATTGCAAAGAGGTATGGCATACTTCCTCCAGCGTACCAAGAAACTTCGGTTCCCGCGTCGGTAGTACTGATTGTGTGGCTAGATGCAACCTCATAAGCTCCATCACCTAGAGATACCTTGATGGAAACATAGTCGTCTCCGATGTCTTGAATGGTCATGATACCATTACCCACCATAGGATCCTCAGATCTCCATGAGTACTGATGACCTACAGTTCCTGGCTCACCTGAAACCTCAAAGGTCATAGCTGAATCCATGTCGGCCCATGGGTTCCACTTGGCAAACTGGTTGAAGTCGACTAGGACTGCGTGAACGGTCTCTTGATCCGCGTCGATAGTCACTGTTCGTGTCACTTCAAAGTCTTTTTGTACAAAGAACCCTACCGCTCCCAGAACGATAATAAGTCCGATGACGATAAGGATGATTCTTCCTGCTTTCATACTTTACTTAGTTTAGTTGAATTCCAGGCTGAATTTACGATATTCCACAATGCGACAATAATTGACCTACCTTAAACTTATTCATCGATGAATTTTCAAATCAAACTGGAGGAATTGGCACAATTCATTTTCGCCTACCTCCTAACGCTTCACTTAGAGCACAGCTGGTGGCTATTCTGGGCGGTCATTCTCTTGCCAGATATTGGAATGATTGGTTATGCCATCAATACTCGAATCGGCGCCATCACCTACAATCTGTTTCATCACAAGGGAATAGCCTTGATAGTTGCAGCTATTGGATTTTATACCCTCAATGATTGGGTTCTTTTCAGTGGAATTATTCTCTTTGGACACTCAGCAATGGATCGCTTCATGGGGTACGGACTTAAATATCCCGACAGCTTTCAGCATACACACCTGGGCTATATCGGTAAAAAAGAATGAGCACTCCCCTTCGCAAAGGACATTCACTCAGCAAGGTTCTCAGCAGAGTTCAACAGGTATTTGAAGAGCAAATTTCACCTCATGAGGTTTGGGTGAAGGCCGAAATCAGTTCTTATCGAAAGCATGCGTCCGGACATCATTACTTAGACTTTGTTGAGGAGCGCAATCAATCCATTGTAGCCCGTTGCAAGGCGAATTTATGGAGAGGTCAGGCGGATATCATTGAGGCTAGAACAGGACTCGACCTGAGTAAGTTAATGGAAGATGGACGGGAGCTGCTTTGCTTGTGTAGACTTGTGTTTCATCCAGTATTTGGACTTTCACTTCACGTTACGGATATCGATCCAAACTTTACTTTGGGTGAGATTGAAAAACGTCGGCAAGAGACCATTGCCAAGCTAAAGAAGCTTTCCCTCCTCCATTTGAACCGTCAGTTGAGGCTACCTCGTGTCATTCAGAATATCGCAATCATAGCAGCGGAAGGCAGCGCCGGTTTAGCCGACCTTCAGAATCAACTCGAAACGAACTCTTACGGCTTCAAATTCAACTGGACCCATTTTAATGCTTTAGTTCAAGGGGCAGGATCGCCAAGCTCTATCCTTAAGGTCTATGAGTCGATTCCTCTTTCGGAATATGATGCTGTGGTCTTGATTCGTGGAGGAGGATCTGCATTGGACCTGGATGCATTCAACGATTTTGAATTAAACCGTGTTTTAGCCGAAAGTAAACTCCCCTTTCTCGTGGGAATTGGTCACGAAACCGATCGTACAGTTATAGACGAGTGGGCTGCCAAATCTCTAAAGACCCCTTCCGCTGTTGGAGCTTGGATTGTTGAGAGAGCAAGGGATTACGAAGTCGCTATTTCTACTGCCTATCAAGGTATCATGGAACTGTATCGCGCTCAGATAGAATCAGCAAAAGCAAGCTCGCAGGAAAGATTAAATCAGATTGTCCACTATTCTCGCTCTAATTTGAACGAGACGTTGCACGACCTCGAGTCGATGTCGAGAGGGCTTTCCATGCTCTATGAACGTTATTCCAACACCAAGCGTGAGCGTTTAGCTCAGATTAGTAATTCGATATCCCGACTTTCCAAGGAACAGTTGGTAGATCGAAAGCACGAAATGCAGGATCTTGGACATTCCCTGGATCGATACGCCACAGAAATTACGGTCAGAGCTAAGTCACATCTCGATTTGGTAGAGAAACTCGTGGATGTGTATCACCCACAATCTACATTAAAAAGAGGCTATTCCTATCTTCGCAAAGGCAAGCTAATTGTCACTTCAGGTGATGCGCTTGTAAAGAATGATATGATTGAAATTATCACAGAAGCTCACGAGATAGAAGCAGTAGTTCAAAAGATAAAAGAGAAAGATGCCTAAAGAAGAGAAACTCACATATGAAGCGGCTGCGGAAGAACTCGATGTCATCCTTGAGCGCATGAAGTCGGGAGAAATTGGTGTCGACGAACTAGCCGAAAAGGTTGAGCGAGCATCAAAGCTGATTAAGTATTGCTACGAGCGCCTCGACCAAACCGAAAAGAAGGTCGACCAAATCCTAAAAGACCTGGGACTGGAGTAAATAAAAAACCCTGACGCGAAGGTCAGGGTTCCTATTGGGTTGGTATTCCACTTTATTGTGTCACTACAAGACGAACGGTCTGAGTAATTCCTGACACAGATTCTTTCAATCTAACGAGATACACGCCGGCAGGGGTTCCCATCAAATCCATTGATGAATCTGAAGTAAGCTGTCCGCGCTTCACTGTTCTACCGCTCAAATCGATAAGAGCTACATCGTATACCTCTCCTGCTTCAGCGTTAATTCTGAGCTCATTAACTGCAGGGTTCGGATAAAGCTTTACTTCGAGGGTCTGAATCTCATTGATTCCAACAGAAGGCAACGCAAACTTGTACACAGTCCCGTTGGTAGGCCATGTGCTTAACTGAGTGAGCGTATCCACCATCGTTGCATTTGCGGCTGTTCCCGTTAGGAAGTGACCGTCTTCAATATTGTCGTTAATCAGATCGATACCTGCCAATCCAATGGTCATCTCCTCGTACATAAACAAGGTATCTACCCAGTCTTGAGTGATTGTATTCGGTCCGTAGTGGAACTCAACATCACCATTCTCATGAAGCCAGATTTGAACGTTCAAAGACACATTGTTTGTTCCATTCCAAATCACTTCTTCATAGATGCCCGCATTCTTCCACTCCATCTTAAAGATTCGGTTTGGAGCTGTTCCTTCAGTCACATAGCTGATCGGCGACATGGCCATATTCGTGTTGTATCCACGGTCAATTAAGTCGGCAGTGGTTGGTGCAAGAATAAAAGCATCGGTAGATGAGAAACTTGGTGAGATTCCAAGAAGATAAGCGCCAAGATCGGTGATCATAGTGTCTTGCATCACTCCTGCGTACGACTTACCGAATGGATTCTCAATGATAAGCGTGGTATCGTCCCATACCGCATTCACTGCAAAGTCAGGGTTTACTACATCTTGGTAAGCAGATGAGTATTGCGTGAAGTTGTAAATGAAGGCTTGTTCTGTACCGTTAGAGGTTGATTCAAACTCGCTCAAGTCAAATTTGTCTTGTGCGACCATCGTTGCTGGGAGCAACATTGCGAAGAGTAATTTCTTCATCATAGTTAGTTTTAAATTGATATCCGCCATAACTCAATTCACGTGCCAAATACCTCCATTTGAAAACATTTAACTTGCACTTGCTTCTGCGGAAATCACAAATTGATTGATTATGAAAAGCTTACTCCATTACGTTGTTATTCTCCTCTTGGTTGCTCGATGTTCTGAAGAGCCAAAGTATGCGTACGGAATTGAGCCAATGGAATGGTCGGAGTATTCAAAATCGGTCAGTTTAGATTCGAATATGGCGTTGCTCAACCTCGAGCAGCTACTTGAGTTTGAGAAGATGGATATCCGTTACGCTACTTCTAACAACTTTACCGGACAGGTTATTTACCCAACGGCAGACTGCTTTTCTCGTAAACCGGTTGCTAAAGCCTTGAAAGCAGTAGAAGACAGTCTCTCAGCCCTTAATCTAGGACTCATTCTCTACGATGGTTACCGACCCTATGCCGCAACCGTGTTGTTCTATGAGGTTTATCAGGACACTACCTACGTGGCCTCTCCCTACTCCGGAAGTAGACATAATCGAGGCTGCGCGGTAGACATTGGACTGTATGACTTGGAAACCGGTGAGGCTTTAATCATGCCGACTGGGTACGACGATTTTTCGGAAGATGCGCATCAGGCAGTGGTATCACTCAATCGTGAAGCTGAACAAAACAAGATCATTCTTCGAGAAGTGATGATTGCTTTTGGCTTTGAACCCTATCCGCATGAATGGTGGCACTTCGACTTTAAAGGGTGGAAGGACTACCCTGTTATGGACATCTCTTTTGATGAATTGAACCAGAATTGAACGACGCTCTCCTCTGAACAATATAGCATCTGACACGTTGATTAAATATAACTCACTAATAATCAACGATATGTATTATAGATATGCTTGGGGCTATGCCCTAAAGACCGCCGCTGGATTGATTGCCTATTTCCTTCTGATGAAGTTATTGGGATTGGAGCAGATGCACCAACTCCGTCTATTCAACTTTGCCATCATTCTCGCCGGTACAGTAGCACTGCACAGAAAGATGTTCCGTACGGATGAGCACCACTCTTATATCGGAGGACTGTTTGCGGGAATGAGAATGGGATCGATTTCCATTTTACTATTCCTTGCATTTATGAGTGTTTACGCTTCGATCATCGACCCTAACTTTATAGAAGTACTTGAGTCGAGTGGCGTTTGGGGCGGTAAGCTCACCTTATTCCAATCGGTCATCGCCATCGTATTTGAAGGTTTGGCAAGCACAGTAGTGATAAGTTATGCATCCATGCAGTACTTCAAGATTTACTCGGAGGACATCTCAGAAGTAAGGGAATAAAAAAAGCCGCGCTAATGCACGGCTTTCCACAATCACAAGTTGGTTAGGTTAGTTCGCCTTCAAATGAAGAGAGGATGTTCGGGTTGTTCAACTTCTTCGAAGTTCATCAGTTCCGCATCCATCGTTTCTGGAAGTAAAATATGACTGTGTGCGCTTAACATGGTTTCCAATTCTCTCATCATAGGTTCATGGTTTTGATGGAGTAAAATTGAAACTTCCAAAGCACAGTTATGTAAGTAGAACCACCCGAATGTGTACGTAGTTTCCGCAAAAGAAAAAACCCCTTCCAGCATATGCTAGAAGGGGTTTCTATATTTCGAATACAGTGATTACTTCACTACTTCCGCCATTTTGGTTCCGATTTCAGCTGGAGAATCAACCACGTGAATTCCACAATCACGCATGATTGCTTTCTTCGCTTGTGCTGTATCCTCTGCTCCACCTACAATCGCACCTGCGTGGCCCATTGTACGCCCTTTTGGAGCAGTTTCCCCTGCAATGAAACCAACAACTGGCTTCGTTCCATTCTTCTTAATCCAATCTGCTGCAATAGCTTCGAGGTTACCGCCGATCTCACCGATCATAACGATACCTTCTGTTTCTGGATCATTCATCAAAAGCTCTACAGCTTCCTTAGTGGTAGTTCCGATAATTGGGTCGCCACCAATGCCAATAGCAGTTGTAATGCCCAAACCAGCTTTCACAATTTGATCAGCTGCTTCGTAGGTCAAAGTACCAGACTTAGATACGATACCAATCTTTCCTTCTTTGAAGATAAAGCCTGGCATGATACCCACTTTAGCCTGACCAGCGGTGATAACACCTGGACAGTTAGGTCCGATCAAGGTTACATCCTTAGTGCTGATGTAGTCCTTTACTTTGATCATATCCGCAACAGGAATACCTTCTGTAATAGCAACGATTACTTTGATACCTGCATCAGCCGCTTCCATGATACCGTCTGCTGCAAATGCTGGTGGAACGAAGATGATAGAAACATCTGCTCCGGTCTCCTTAACAGCGTCGGCTACTGTATTGAAAACTGGACGATCGAGGTGTGATTGTCCTCCTTTTCCTGGAGTTACACCACCTACTACGTTGGTTCCGAATTCAATCATTTGCTCTGCGTGGAAAGTTCCTTCCTTACCGGTGAAACCCTGCACGATCACTTTAGAGTCTTTATTTACAAGTACACTCATGGTATTTTCTCGTTTTTGAGGCACGGCAAAAGTAGCCAACTGACACTCAATTTTGAAATTTGTGGGCTCTTTTATTCGCTGACTAGATTCATCTCTTCTACCAAGTGTCCAGCACCAGCGTAAACGTCCACTACCCATAGGACATAGCGAATGTCAACCATGATGTTTCTACATATGGCTTCATCGAAGTACACATCGCTCATAGTACCTTCCCAAACTCTGTCGAAATTCAATCCGATAAGGTTACCATTTGCATCCAAAGCTGGAGAACCACTATTTCCACCAGAAGTGTGGTTTGAAGCGATAAAGCACACAGGTAAACGTCCGTCTTCCGTAGCATATCTGCCATAGTTCTTCTCTGCGTAAAGCTCGAGCATGCGCTCCGGTAAGTCGAATTCGTAGTCACCAGGGACATACTTGGCAATCACGCCATCGAGATACGTGTGCGTATTGTAACGAACACCATCTCTTGGCACAAAGCCTTCTACTCTACCATAAGTAATGCGCATTGTGCTGTTGGCATCAGGATAGAGCTCTGACGGATCACCTACCACCATCTGTGCGGCCATGTAATCCTTCTGTAGATTGTTGATTTCACTCATCACACCACCGAGCTGTGGTGCAACTTCACCGATGTAGTAGCCAAAGGCAGCCTTCATCATCGTATAAATCTCGCTGTTCAAGACTGTATCAATCGCGGCTGCTGGGTCGCTTTCAAGCAAAGCAATGAACGCATCATAATTCGTAGGACGGAAGAAGGCATCAGCTGAATACATGCCGCTGATATCGACGCCATCCGGAGAGCCGTAAGCGTCAATGAGGAACGCTGGAACCTCTTCAGCAGTCGACATCCAATGACGATACAAGTTGTACGTAATGGTACTGTCTACCGAGGCATTGTAATTCTTGATAAAGCCTGATAAGCGTTGAGCCATTGATTCTGCCGCTTTGTTCACAGCTTCTTCACTCCCATTCTCCGCCGCTGATAACTCGCGATTCATCCCCCATAAGAATCGAATCACTTCATTTCCACGATAGCCAATCTCAATAAACCGATCTCTTTTCTTGAATAAATCAAGTGAAACCGCATATCGTTGTTCGAGCGACGGCAGGATATTGCCATACATATTCCACAGATTATTATCCTGTGCCAAAGCATATTGAAAGCGTGCTTCCGCTCGGCGGATAGAGTCAATACCAAACGTTTTATCCACACCCTGCGTCTGACCAATCCACTTCTTCCATGCATTTGAAGTAGATGCATATTTAGACGCATACTGGATGTCAATTTCTTCGCTCTCCACCATATACGACTTCATCCCTTGAAGAATGATATCGCGTATGGCGATGTTCATTGGGTTGAGCTCGTTCATCATTTGATCTACAGCAATCGCCGGTAAATATTCCTCTGTGCGACCAGGGAAACCATAAACGAATGTGAAGTCGCCCGGTTGAGTACCCGAAATAGATACATTCAGACTGCGATATGGCTTAAATGGAACGTTGTTATCTGCGAAATCAGCAGGGTTATTGCTCGCATCAGCATAGATTCTAAACATGCTGAAATCGCCAGTGTGACGAGGCCAAACCCAGTTGTCGGTATCCGCTCCATACTTGCCAATGCTGCTAGGTGGTGCACCTACCAAACGAACATCCGTGTAACGTACAGATGCAATTAAAATGAACTGATTTCCGTAGTAGATCTCCTTAATTTCAAACTCAAAATCTTCACTGGATGAACGTCTTTCGAGAATAGCGTTCATATTAGACTGCATACGCGCACGCTTCTCCTCTTCTGTCATTCCATCGTGTACGCCTTCAAGCATAGGGACCGATACGTCCTCAATGTATTTTACGAATCGTACAAAGAGACCTTCGTTCGGAAGCTCTTCCGCTCTCGACATAGCCCAAAAGCCATCCTCTAGATAATTATGCTCCACAGAAGAGTGAGATTGGATCGCTCCATATCCACAGTGATGATTGGTAAGAACAAGTCCGTTATCTGAGATAATCTCTCCAGTACAAAAGCCTCCAAAGCTCACAATGGCATCCTTCAAACTCCCATTGTTTACGGAGTAAATTTCTTCTGCGCTGATGAGCATGCCCATATTCTGCATATCCGCTTCTCTATCGGATAACATGTAAGGAAGCCACATGCCTTCCGTTGCTCTCATTGAATACGAACCGAGTAGGATCAATCCAAGGAGTACAATTTGTTTCTTCATGGTAAATGTTTTTGCTAGGTTCACAAAGATACACCTGTGTTTGGGTGGTCAAAGTTGTAGACCTATTTTTGAGCAAATTGAATTCTAATGAGAAAGTTTCTTCTTCTTCTCCCCTTGCTGATTTTGGCAGCTTGTAATGGCGAGAACAATAGCAGTTCATCTTCTGATGCATTGCAAATTACCCTCAATATGCCTGAGGCACGCGACGTCGAGGCGAAGGTATCTATTATCGGTCCGAACGGTCCACAAGAAGTGACTATGGATCTATTCGAAAAGGGAGTTGCAGAACTCACTGTTGACTCACTCGAATACGCTCAATTGCTGCGAATAGAAGTTCCTGCCATGCAGCGTCAATTCTATGTTTTCGGCAGCACAGGCGAAATGAATGTCACCGTTGATCCAGCCATTAACAATGGTAGAGTAACCATTGAAGGTGGTGAATATGCCGATGTGATGAATGAGTACTACAAGATTGTTACCGACTTCCAGAACCTCAATATGTCGGTTCAAAACGAGATGAGAACAGCCCAACAGGCGAACGATTTCAACACCCAAATGATGCTGAACAACTCATTGATGGAAGCTCACCAGAAGTTCAATACCGACCTCGTTGAGCTTGCAAAGCGCTCGAAAGGCTTCGGCGCGTTTATCGCCTTGGCGCATTTAGGAGATAACGAAGCAGCTGATCTTACCGCCATCTACGAAAACGTTCCTGTAACTCAGGGAAAAGGTGAAATGGTAAAGCAGTTTAAACAGCTCGTAGATCAGAAGTCTAGAACCGCAATTGGAGAACCATTGATTGATTTAATGATGCCCTCACCTTCTGGTGAGCAAGTTCGTCTATCTGAAGAGCTTGGCGATTCTTACACGCTTATCGACTTCTGGGCATCATGGTGTCGACCATGTAGAGCTGAGAATCCAAATGTGGTTGCAGCTTACAACACGTACAAAGACAAGGGATTTTCTGTTGTGGGCGTGTCACTAGATCGCCCTGGTCAACAGCAAGCTTGGGTACAAGCCATCGAGCAAGACCAGCTTACTTGGTCGCACATGAGTGACCTCAAGTACTGGGAAAGTGAAGCGGTTTCAAAGTATGGCTTCAATGGTATTCCTTACAATGTGATGGTCGATGAGAATGGAATCATCGTAGCGAAAGACTTGCGCGGTCAGCAATTGCAAGATTGGCTTGCAGAAAGACTCTAAGTACTTTCAGAGGACTTTGAGCTCTTTCTTTTGCTACATTGTAGAACCTAAAAACATGAATATGAATTATATGAAAGCTCTATTGGGCGTTGGACTTGCACTTAGCAGTGTTAACTCCTGGGCTCAAGCCGATATCGAACTGTCTGCAGAAGGTTGGGATGGTCAATCCTTTTCTGTGTACACATTCCAAGATGGTGGGTACGTAAACTTGCATGAATCACTTGTTGAGAACGGTAAGTTCACCTACACAGCTGAAGCGACAGAACAGCCTCAGTTCCTCTTACTCACCACACAAATCGGTAGAAATAGAACTCGTCTTCCTCTTCTAGCGAATAACGATCACATCGAGGTGGGTTTTGACACCGTTTCTGGCGGTTCGTTTGTTTGGAATATTGAGAGTGGCGAGTACAGCGATATCATTGCAGAGTACATCGAGATTGGACAAGAAACAGAAGAGACGACTAGCGCTTTACTAGAACCGTACTACGAAGCTAGAGACAACGAGGATGAAGAATTGATGCAGGAAATTTCGGCTCAGTTCCAAGAGGCTTACGACCAGCAGGAAGAGGCGTTCATTGAATTGGCCTATGAAAATCCAATTTACGGAACCGTGCTCGCCTTGATCGAGTTCCCGAATCCAGAGTTGGAAGTTCTAGAAACCATCCAAGAGAACCTGCCTGAATCGTATCGCACCAATGCCCTTGCGGTAAATATGAGCAACAAGATTGAACTCATGCGCAAAACTGCTATTGGTCAGCCTATGATTGATATGGAAGTACCCGACCGCGATGGTAACATGGTTGCTCTTTCAAGCATGTTGGACGGCAAGTATACTCTCATCGATTTCTGGGCATCTTGGTGTGGCCCTTGCCGCCAAGAGAACCCTAATTTAGTTGCAGAGTACAACGCTTACAAAGACCGTGGCTTTAATATTATTGGAGTGTCACTCGACCAGAATAAGGATCCATGGCTCAAGGCGATCGACGATGATCAGCTTTCTTGGGCTCATGTGAGCGACTTGAAAGGTTGGGATAGCGCACCAGCTGGCGCATACGGCGTTCGTTCCATTCCGGCCAACTTTGTAGTAGATGAAAACGGAATCATCGTTGCCAAGAATCTACGAGGAGAAGAATTGGGCGAATGGCTTGAACAACAGTTCTGAGAACATAAGAACTTTGGGGCTTGTGGAAGTGAGGATGTCAAAACACTTGAACATTATCACTTCCGCACTTTCCCACCTCAACACTTCCGCACTGACCTACGTCTGAACGCCCCCCGCGTCCCTACGTCCCCACTGATTACACTTGCCCTTCTCTTTTTCTCAGGGCCCACTCTGCGGTTAGCAGGAGTGCAATGAGCAAGTAAGGCCACCATTTTTTGAGGAGTGAATCGGTTGACACCACTTCATGAAGGACAGTAGGCGCCTCTTGATTCATAAGTTCATTCAGCCATTCATCGCGTGTGGAATATGTGCCAAATAGACCGCCGTTGGCGTTGGCCAATCCTTGAAGTTGTCCGAAACGTGCTCTTGTATCGATGCGCTCAAGTTGAAGATTCTCAACGAACAGCTCACCTGTTTCACTTAGAACCTCATCTCCATACTGAGAAGATACTTTGTAGCGATAATCACCCGCATTCAATCCCTGAACATTAGAAATATATCTTCCTGGACGATTTTCGGTTAGACGCTGATCAAATACCACCTGACCTTCCTTCGTGATTTGCAGATTGACTCTGGCATCCTCCAAAGGATTCATCGCTGCATCTTTTGGTCGAACTGTAAAGAGAATGGATTCATTTTGATTTACGCGCTCCGGGAAGTCGACTTCTAAGCGATCGCCCACCGAATTAGTGAGTAACCATCGGTACAGCGATTGAACAAAACCATCAAACATTTGGTGAGAGCTGTATTGCGAATAACTGTAGCTTCTCCATCTCCACCAACCTTCGCCGTTCACCCAAGCAACTCTCTGATTATCATTCGTGTAAACAGAAACAATTGGAGTATTCGTTTTAACAGATCCAACATTGGCTAACATCACAGCTTCCCAGATTCCGGAGTTCTGTTCTGAGTGAACTTCTCCATTGATAGGTGGAAAATCAACAGCTCTTTCTATCCAATCTTCGTCTACTTGAAAAGCAGAAAGCGAAGGATTGATTCGTGGGGTAACATCCGCCGTACGATCCGGACTAGGCGCTTGACGAAGGTATCTCGCCGCCAAATCCCAGTTTGAATACGGCTCTTCTGGAGTAGTGATAAATAGGACGCTTTGAGAAGCCTCTTGCATCACTTCTTCCACATCATTGGTCGGGTTGACACTGTGAAAAACCAACAAATCGGCTTCTTTAGAATCTTCGATGCTCCAATCCGAAAGAGCGAATAGTCGTACGTCATTCGCTTCGTCATCAAGGAGTGGAAGGCGGAATGCACTGATATCGGGATGTGGCGCCTGATAAACCATGTGAATCGTGCGCTTCTTCTCAACGAACTCAATGAATGTTGATGCGCGGTTATTTGAGACATTGCGCTCCCCTCCGAGGGCACCTACCTCCACTTCATAGCGCTGTGTTCCAGCACTATCGCTACCCACTTCAAAGGTTATTTGAGCTTTACCTCCATTGAGTGAAACTACTTGAGTGAAGTTCTCATTTGTACCTTTTAATGATACGCTCACATTACGCGCTGTACCGCCTTTCGCCTCAACGGCCACTCGAATAGGTGTCGTGTTGCCTGTGTATGCAATGCGATTATTGAGTACCTGACTAATAGCTACATCAAAATACTGTGTGCTATCTCCGAGCGCCAAGACATGCAAACCCTGTATCGCCGATTGCCGAGTGGATAAACGAGTCCCGCTGTTGAGAATCCCATCAGTTGCCAGTATAATTCCCGCTGAATTCCTCCCTAGGGTTTGTTGCGCAACTTGTGAGAGGGCATCTTGAATAGCGGAGCTTTGATCAGCGTATTTCTCGGTTGGACTATGAACCGTTTCACCGAATGCAAGTGAAACTATGTCGTATTTCTCCTCCAGCTGCTCTATCGCCTGCTTCTTCCAAGTCGAATAGTTGGCTTGATACTCTGCAGAATCTACATGTTGCATTACCGATTCTGACTCATCCTGAAGCCAAATAAGCAATGGCCGCTCCTCCTCGATAGCCGTTTCCTTGATGATGGGATTGAGCAGTAGAATTCCTATGAAAACTAGAGTGAGGAAACGAAGTCCGGGAAGCACATACTTATACGGTTTGTCGAATGCGCTCTTGCGGTAAGCAAAAAAGGTGACCAATGCGGCCACCCCTATGATCATCGCTATAAATAACGGTGCGTATGTAGATTCGAACGTCATAGATTAGGTAAGCATCCCTCCATCAACGTTCAATACTTGTCCTGTAATATATCCAGATAGATCAGATGCCAAGAACAAACATGCGTTTGCCACATCTTCTGGAGAACCACCACGCTTCAAAGGAATAGCATCTCTCCAACCTTGAACCGTTTTCTCGTCGAGTACAGCAGTCATTTCAGTTTCGATAAAACCAGGAGCGATAGCATTACAACGAATATTACGAGAACCCAGCTCTAGTGCTACAGATTTAGTGAAACCAATCGCGCCAGCCTTAGACGCCGCATAGTTCGCCTGACCTGCATTTCCTTTCACACCAACGACAGAACTAATATTCACAATAGAACCTGAACGCTGCTTGAGGAATGTGCGTTGAACCGCTTTTGTCATATTGAAGACAGAATTCAAGTTGATGCGAAGCACCTCGTTGAAGTCGTCTTCAGACATTCGCATGAGGAGATTATCTCGGGTAATTCCTGCATTGTTGATTACGATATCGATTTGACCGAAATCTGCAAGAACGTCCTCAATGAGCTTTTCAGCTTGAGCCATATCCGATGCATCGGAGCGATATCCCTTTACTTTTACATCTCCACCGGCCAATTCATCTTCAACGGCCTTTCCTTTCTCAACGGATGACAAAAATGTGAATGCCACGTTGCATCCGTGCTTTACGAATGTTTCAGCAATACCACGTCCGATACCTTTAGAGGCACCAGTGATAATTGCGGTCTTTCCTTCCAGAATTTTCATGGGTATGGGTGTTCGATATTAACTAATTTCAAAAGTAGGCTTTACTCCTGTAAACCCTCACTACTCGAGGCTTGCATCTTCACAGCCATCATTAAGCCAAGGGGCTTTCCATCTTGATATGCTGTGATATAGGCATCTTCAAATCCGAGCTCAAACATATAGTCCAAAAAGGACTGTGCTTTTCGGAATGAGCTAAAATTTCCCAAGCTTATCTTTTCAAGGTTGTCGTTTCTGAAGCTGTAGATGCCATCGAGTTCAGCGCGGAATGGTTCGAGACTGAACTCTTCGAAAGCGCCTACCTGAACGCGGAATACGATGCCACTATCTACAGGTGGAACCCAATCCGTTGGACCGTCCTTGGTAAGGATTTGATCCTTGGGCTCTTCGATGACAATTTGAGATTGCTGATAGAAGTAATACGTTGCGGCCGCCGCTAACAGAAACAGCACCCAACCGATAACCATGGCCGCCTTGAGGCCCGATGTATTGGGACGATTACTCTCGGCTTCGCCAAGCTCCTTTTTAAGAGCTTTATTGTCGGCTTCGAGTTTATCGATGCGCTCCTGAGTTTCACGAGATACAAACATGATAACAAATCTAAGAAAGGAAGTGATGTATACAACGTTTAACCCCTTGAACCTCTTGACGAAGAAGTGCACTGATATTGAGAAAATTAGCTTTACTTCAAGAAAATCACACACTTAACATCTGCGTAACTTGCAAACGATTACCTTTACCGCTCATTAGTTATTTTGTTTGTATGAACATTTTTATTGGAAACCTCTCTTACCACGTGCAAGACGAGGAATTGGCATCTCTCTTCGGACAACACGGAGAAGTAGAGTCAGCTAGAGTCATCAAAGACCGTGAAACTGGTCGTAGTCGCGGATTCGCATTCGTAGTAATGCCTGACGACGGTGACGCTAACAGCGCAATTGATGCATTGAACGGTCACGATCTTAACGGTCGCCCGATTCGTGTTAATCAAGCTATCGAGAAAGAACGCAATGAAAGACGTCCACGTTATTAAGTTGGTTTAGATTCGAATTGATAAGCGTCCCGCATAATTGCGGGACGTTTTTTATTTTGGTAGAAACGTAAGCCTATGGCACATCTACCTGCATGGATTGAAATCCCCGTAACCGACATCGACAGAGCTGAGGAATTCTATGGGAAAGTCCTCAATGTGGAATTCAATCGACTCGATTTAGCCAATGGCTTAATCCTATCTACTTTCCCCGTTGGTCCTGATGAAATTGGCGGAGCCCTTGCCTGCCTCCCAGCCTTCTACCACCCTGGCGAAACAGGTCCCATGGTTTATCTCGCTGTCGACAGTGTAACCGATTGCCTGGAACGCGTTGAGCACATCGGCGGAACTGTAATCGTTCCAACCACTCAGGTGAGTGAACAAATTGGATTCATGGGAGTCATGCGAGATTCTGAAGGAAATCGCATCGGTCTCATGGGAGGCGAATAGACTCTTCCTACCTTTGAATAATGACAACCCAATACGTACTTGAACTTATAGGTACTTACTTCTTTGCCATCTCCGGAGCTTTGGCTGTTGCTGATATTGAGAATGACCTCTTCGGAGCAAGCTTCACAGGGTTCATCACGGCGATTGGAGGAGGAACGCTGCGTGATCTTATCCTCGACAGTCATCCGCTTGTTTGGATTGCTGACTCTTTCGTGATGTACGCCGTATTCGCTGGAGTACTTACGGCCATATTGTTTTTCAAGTGGGTAATTCGACTAAAAAAAACGCTCTTCTTCTTCGATACCTTGGGTATTGCCTTGTTTACTGTACTCGGCACAGAAAAGGCACTTTCATTTGGAGCCCCCGAAGAAGTGGCGGTGATCATGGGGATTTTCTCGGCAGTTATGGGTGGTGTGATACGTGATACGCTTGCCAACGTCACCCCCGTCCTCTTGCGAAAAGAAATCTATGCAAGCGCCTGCATGTTCGGCGCTATTATGTACCTTCTGTTGGCGAAGTTTGATGTCCCACGCGACATGAACCTTCTCATTTCAGCGGCTTCAATCGCTATTGTCCGCACCCTTGCTGTTCGCTACAAGTTGTACCTCCCTGCATTGGGAAAATGGAAATAATACATGGAGCTGCCGCTTCTGACTGACATTGTTATCATTCTTGGGGTATCCGTGCCCCTCATTCTCATATTTCAACGTTTCAAGCTCCCTAGCATTCTAGGGCTCATTCTAGCTGGAATCATTGTAGGTCCACATGCACTATCGTTGGTACATGCCGCGCACGATGTGGAAATCATGTCTGAAATAGGAGTGATTTTTCTACTCTTCGTCATCGGAATTGAATTCTCATTATCTCAGCTCGCCCAAATTAGGCGCACCGTTTTTATTGGAGGAACACTTCAAGTAGGGCTTACAATTGCAGCCGTTACGGGAATCGGAATCTGGTATGGATTAGAAACTACTCATGCCCTGTTCTTGGGCTTTCTCGTTTCTCTGAGTTCAACAGCTATTGTGCTTAAACTATTGCAAGAGCAAAAAGCCATGCACACTCCCCACGGACGAGTAGCACTGGCAATTCTCATCTTTCAGGACATTATAGTAGTGCCGTTTATGCTCGTCACTCCTATCCTAGCCGGACAGAGTGAGAATTGGATGTACGACTTGCTCTTTCTGGTGTTGAAGGTTCTGTTGGTAATTGCTCTCACATATGTACTAGCTCGGTATATCGTTCCTTGGATTCTCGACCGAGTGGTTCGAACAAAGAACAAAGAGTTATTTATTCTCACCTTGGTTGTCATTTGCTTTGCTACTGCTTGGATGACCTACTCTGTGGGGTTATCACTGGCTCTAGGTGCCTTCTTCGCAGGTTTGATTATTTCCGAATCATCATACAGCCACCAAGCGACATCTCAAATCCTACCGTTTAGGGAGATCTTCATCAGCTTTTTCTTCGTCTCCATTGGTATGCTACTCGATGTAGAGTTCTTCCTGAAAAACATCCACTGGATTCTCCTGCTCAGTGTTCTCACATTCATAGTGAAGGGGCTGATCGCCGCTTTCAGTGCAGGGGTGATAAAGTATCCAGCACGAACAGTCATACTATCTGGCATGACCCTCTTTCAAGTCGGTGAATTTGCATTTGTGTTGAGTGCGACGGGTATCGCTTATGGACTTTTGAGCGATTCAACTTATCAATATTTCCTTTCGGTTTCTATTCTCACCATGGCTGCTACTCCATTCATCATGAAGTATGAGGAAAGTATATCCGACAAGATTCTTCGCTTGGCGATTCCGCGTCCAGTGCGTGTTCGATTAGATAGAATGAGTCAGTTTAGGAATACGCAGCAGGAGGAAAAGCTTGAACTTAAAGACCACCTAATCATCATCGGGTACGGCATTAATGGAAAGAATGTGGCGAAAGCTGCGAGGAGTGCTGAAATCCCTTACACCATTCTTGAGCTCGATCCACATCTAATCAGTTCGGCAGAGGCAGACGGTCATCCGATTCATTTCGGAGATGCAACAGATGAGCACACTCTGGAAGGCATCAATGTGAGTTTTGCTCGTGTGATTGTCATCGCAATTTCCGATCAAGAAGCGACGAAGCGAATCTTACAAATCATTCGGAAGCACACTGAGACTGCATTTGTAATTGTGAGAACGCGATATGTAAAGGAAATAGAGAGAATCATTCAACTCGGTGCAGATGAGGTAATTCCTGAGGAGTTTGAAACTTCCATCGAAATCTTCACCAAAGTATTGAGGAAATACTTGATTCCCTTTGATGAAATTGAGCAGTTCACGCATCAAATTCGCTCGGGAAATTACGAATTGCTACGATCAGCTGGAGGTATTAAACCCACGTCGAGTTTGACGATTCCCAACTTGGAAATCGCCACACTCAGAGTGTCTCAAGTTAAAAACGACGTGGTAGGAAGGCGCCTGGATGAAAGCAATTTACGACAAAGATTCAGTATAAACTTACTCGCAATTCAGCGTGGCAATCGATACCTTTCGGCTCTTACACCAGACACGGTCATCGAACATGATGACGTCTTGTTTGTTGTAGGGTCACCAGACATGATATCACAGTTAAACCAGTATTTACGTATTTAATCAAACTACCATGGAGGAAGAAATTACCGAAACCACAACACAAGCACAGGAGCTCATGAATTGGGCATGGGACAAAGTCTTGGAATTCGCCCCGTCAGTACTTCTGGCCCTTGTTACACTTATTGTAGGGCGAATTGTTATTGGATACCTCGTTAGACTGACCAAGAAAATAATGGTCAAGCGCAATGTGGACGAGAGCTTGAGAGGCTTCTTGACAGGCATTGTGAAGTTCATGCTTTGGATCATGCTGATCATCTCAGTTGTATCGACTCTTGGAGTTCAAACTACATCGTTCGTTGCCGTACTTGGTGCTGCAGGTTTGGCCATTGGTTTGGCGCTACAAGGCAGTCTGGCCAATTTCGCAGGAGGAGTACTCATATTGCTCTTTAAGCCATTCAAAGTTGGAGATGTAATCCAAGCTGAAGGTGAAGTCGGAACCGTCGCAAAAATTGATGTGCTGCATACCACAGTTCATACGCTCACCAACAAGGAAGTGATTATGCCTAACGGTCAAGTTGCGAATAGCACCGTAATAAACATCGGTCGCCAACCTAAGCGTCGTGTCGACTTCAGCGTAGGCATTGCTTATGATGCAAGTGTAAAAGATGCACGAAAAGTTATCATCGATGTATTGTCTAAGGATGAAAGAATCGACGCAGACCCTGCCCCAGTGGTCTACCTTACCAACCTAGGTGACAGTTCTTTGGATCTATCTGTCCGATGTTGGACCGATACGGGCAATTATTGGGGAGTGTACTTTGATAATCTTGAAGCCATCAAGGAAGCTTTGGACGAAGCGAACATTGGCATTCCATTCCCACAACGCGACATTCATATCATCTCTCAACCAAAGTAATCGTCGAGAGAATCATGACAAAGGCCTCCCATTTCGGGGGGCTTTTTTATTCCCTGCTCTTATACGACGATATAATCTGAATGCAGCGTCTTGCCGTTCTCTTTCATCGCTTCATGAATGAGTCGAACGCCTTTCCAATCCCTCACGGTTATTATAAAGAATGCACTTTGATGATTCAGTGCAGTCGGGATGTCCAGTACCTCTATCCCCTTCCAATCTCCTGGCTTGAAATCTACAAAACCAGAAACGGCGATTCCCCTTTTATCGAGCCCCTCAACCCAACGAGCAGCCTGCTTGTTTTTGCCCCAGATGTAAATCGGTCGATCTTCACTCCTCTCCCATTCCAAGGCAAAGTACTTCAGCTTCACCTCGCGGAAAGCTTCTTCTGAATAGTCGTTGTGAGATCTCGTGAGTCGATTAGATAAATCTCGCCACTGAACCAAAGTCTGATCCAGCTTACCGAAGCGCACTCCAAGATGAAACAACCGCATCCAGTATTCATAATCTTCAGGTGCATCGCTGAGATATCCCCCATATCTTTCCCATATCGTCTTTCTAAACATGGCCGATGGATTGATAACGGGTGTATCACGAAAACGATTCTCGTACATCTGATCATGAGCTAATAGTCGATTCGACCACTCCACGAAGTTCTTCAAACCGGTCTGGTCGAAATTTGATTCCATCAATTCCACTTGAGATGCTACGACTCCCACCTCTGCGTTCGACTTGAGGTAATCATATTGAAGTTTCAATCGATGCGGATGCATGATATCGTCACTATCGAACCGGGCGATGAGTGCACTCTGAGATGCTTCAACACCAACGTTTGCGGCAATAGCCACTCCCTTGTTCTCTTGATGGATTACACGAATCCGAGCATCTAGTAACTCTTTGAGATACTTTGCTCCATCATCTGTAGAGCCATCGTCGACAATAATGAATTCGAAATCAACCCCATCAGAAGCAAGCACACTTTCAACTGCAGCTTGCAGATGTGGCCATGCATTGTAGACACACATAACCACTGAAACTTGGGGATCGACGATTTGAGTAGACATTGGAGCGAAGGTAAGAATGGGGCCGTTATCTTTGGGAGGTGATCAAGACCATTCTCAAGTACGGAATCGCTTTAGGCGGACTCATGTTTCTCTATGCACTCATCGAATTCGAGTGGATTACTAGTCCGGAAAGCAAAAGCCTGGTGCTTTTCGGTATTGCATTGCTATTTACGGTACTGGGAATCTGGGCAGGCCTGCAGCTCAACAAGAACAAGCAGACCGTAAACTCTCCTTTGCCGATTCGTATCGCACCTGAAGAAATGGACATTCGTCCACGTGAATTTGAAATTCTAGAGTTGATGGCCAAAGGCATGAGCAATCAAGAAATTGCAGATTCACTCCATATCAGCTTGAGCACCGTGAAGACACACAATCAAAACTTGTTCGTCAAGTTAGATGTCAAGAGAAGAACCCAAGCTATCTCTAAAGCCAAGGAAATTGGGCTTTTACACGATTAGCACTAAAGTAGGAGATGGATTTCATACTTTGGTATGACGGCGAAAATGCCATCGTTTTCCACATTTGAGCAAACGAAAAAATTGAAACCATGTTAAAGACCATTCTAATCTGGGGCGCCATTGCCGGCCTCATCATGACAGGCGTTTTCTTCATCGGCTTAAACGGTGCCGAAGGCGAAGAAGTAAATTTCACTTCAGGGGAAATTATTGGCTATGCGTCCTTTGTTCTTGCCTTTGGCGCAGGATACTTTGGAGTTCGTCAGTTGCGAGACCGTTCTAACCATTGGGGCTTCGGAAGAGCCTTTGGCGCCTCAATGGGTATTGTATTAGTAGGTGGCCTGATTTACAGCATTAGCTGGACAGTTTATGCTCAGAACAACCCTGATGAAGTCGAAGCAATGATGGAGGCTTACTTCGAACAAGTGGCTGAAAAGCAAGGACTTTCCGAAGAAGAAGCGGCAGAAAAGCGCGCTGAAGGTGAGCAATATATGGAGATGATGAAGAATCCCGTTACCAACACCATCATGACCTTCCTTATGGAGCCTTTACCAACCGGCTTCATTATCAGTTTGATTATTGCTGGACTCTTGAGAAAAGGAAAAAATTCAGTTACAGATGAAATAATTGACGCGAGGGTGTAACAGTTACACTAAAAATTTCTACATTAGAAACTCAAGTGTAAAGCGAGTGCTACGGTATTGTAGCGCACATGCACCACCTACGTGAATGAAGCACGTGAACAACTACCAAATGGTGCAAAACTAAAGGCCCCTTTTAGCGCGGGGGCCTTTTTTTATTCTAAAGTCTCACTCTACTATCGTTTAGCTCAGGTAACCTACTTACCAACTCTCGGAAAACTTCAGCTAGAAACAATAAAATGAATTCCTTCTCTCTTATCGCTTTGTTGCTTCTTTCCACATCAACACTTGCTCAGAAGTGGCATCTTGAAAGAGTGGATACCAACCAAGATTATCCATTTGAATACTGGTTTTGGTTTCAAAACGAAGACGATACAAGCTCCTACAACCTGACCAGAGATATTAGCCAGTTTTCGAGCATAAGCGTAATAGACAACAACGGAGATTCAATCCCTCTTGTCCAGTGTACCATCCTCAACCTTTACGATGAATCTGAAATCCGGCTCATCACGGATTGGGACGGTCATGCTGTATTCGATATACCCATCGGCACCTATCGCATGGAGCTTGCGCATCAACGGTATGATGACTATAGTTTTGTGTTTGAGATTAAATCTGGGGAACAACTAAACCTTCAAATTAAACTTGGACTAGGACCTGAATTAGACGGCTATCAAATTGATGCCACCCACATTCTGAGTGAAGAGGAGATTCTCGAAATCATCGGTTGCGTAAGAAGAAATAGAAGTGATTTCTACGAGCAATGCTCTCAAGGCAAGAAGGTCAAAATTTACATGCTAATCTAGCGACGAACTTCACTTCAGGGCTTTCACCTTCACGAACTTCTCCGCTCATTCCTACTCCGCTCTAAGCGCTTCCACAGGTTTCACCTGCACCGCTCGATACGCAGGTAACAATCCGGCTATGATGCCAAAGACCGTCAATACGCCCATAGCAATTAAGATAACGCCAACCTGAACCGTCGGATGCAAGAAATTGTCAACCGATTCACCAATCAGGGTATCTATGCCTTCCATCAGCCAGGTTCCGAACAACACACCAATACATCCAGCAATAACAGTTAGAACGAGTGCCTCACTCATAATTTGCACTACAATCTGTGAAGGAGTTGCTCCTACAGCTCGTCGAATACCGAGTTCTTTAGTTCGCTCCTTTACCACCACCAGCATGATGTTGCTCACACCAATGGCACCAGCGAGCAGAGAGAATATGCTCACAATAAATGATAGCGCACTAATACCAGTGAACAGTCCGCGGATATTCTCAAACTCTCCTTGCATACTCCATGAACCAAAAGCTCCAAGATCTTGAGGGTGAACACTATGTACGTCTGCAAGAACTGTCTTCACTTTTCGCTGCACGACTTCATCATTGGCATTGGGATCCATCAAAATCCCCATCCATGAAACTCGGTCGCCTCCGTTGTATGCAATCTGATATGTCGACAAAGGCAAGTGGATATTGAGATTATCTTGATCTCCTCTATCCCCTCTTTTGGGTGATTCAAATACACCTACAACTGTGAAGTACACACCGTTAATAACAACGTGATTACCTACAACCTCTTCACCTTCATTGAAAAGCATTTGCTTTACACGCTTGCCAATCACGCAAATCTTCCGCTGTTCGACGATATCGGTTTGATTCATCCATCTTCCTTCAATCACCATCTGCGGCTCAATCTGTCGGTATTCCGGTATGTCGCCAAACACAGGAAACTCGCCTGCAGTTTCGTTGTGAACCACATTTGCATTTCCACGATAACCACCGAGTTGCGTGCGTGGGGAAGTGAGTAATACTTCTGGAACCCGCTCAGTGACGATTTGGGCATCCTCCGTTTTCAAACTGAACCAACGTCCGCGTTGATATCCTTTATAGGGAATACTGGTGCGCTGCGACCAGACCACCATTGAATTGGAGGCTCTACCGCCCATGTCACGCGTGATTCCGTTCTCCAACCCTTTACCGGATCCGAGCATGATGATGAGCAAAGCAATGCCCCACGCTACACCAAATCCGGTTAGGATGGTACGTGTTCTGTTCTTTCCGAGCGTACTCCAAATTTCCGCCCAACGATCTGCATCAAATAGCTTCATTCTTCTCTCAATGCTTCAATAGGTTGAACTTTGGCAGCTCGACGAGCAGGAACAAGTCCGGCAAGCGCCCCGGCAATTACGAGAATAACCGTAGTAAGGATAGCCACTTCGAAATTCACTTCAGGGTGCCGGAAGAAGGATGCCTCCATCGATTCGCCTACGGCCTCAATTAACAACACAGCCAGTACGAGTCCGATGTACCCTGCAATAGCCGTGATGAAAATAGATTCTTGAATAATGAGTCCGACGATTGAACCGGGCGTAGCTCCAAGGGCTTTGCGTATACCAATCTCCTTGGTTCGTTCCTTAACTACGACCACCATGATATTGCTGACACCAACGATACCGGCAATGATGGTCATGATTCCGATTAAACCCACGAAATAGGTAATACCAGTGAGGATGTTCTGGATATTCTGAAAGTCCTCCTGAACATTGCGAATACGAATCGCACGTTCATCGTCTGGGTGCACATCAAACTTCTGTACCAGGTCACCTCGAATGTTTGAAGCCAACGCTTGCGATTTAGGCAAGTTGGCCTCTTCAAGGGTAATCATCATCTGCTGAATGTTTCGTCCACCACTAAACACGCGCTGCGCTGTGGTGATAGGAACATACAGGTTGTCTTCATCACTTTCATTTTCAACATCTGTAAAGATGCCCACCACCTGAAATGGAATGTTATTGATTCGGATGTACTTGCCGAGCGGGTCTTCATCTCCAAAGAGTATTGGGACGTTCTTTTTCCCTAAAAGCACGCTTTTGCGAACATTGTCGATGTCCATCTGATTGATGTACCGTCCACGAACCATGATGGTCCGTTCCACATCTTGATACCCCGGATGAACACCCCGCATGCTGTGCGTTGCGTACTTGTCATTGTAATTCACGGTGGTCGACCAGATTCCATACCTAGAAGAATAGGCATCTATTTCCCCTTCGTATTCCTGATTGACGAACTCCATATCCTCGTTGGTGTACTGAATTCGTCGTCCGACATTATGCCCGTTGTATGGCATGCTTGTCTCTCCAGACTGAATCCACAGAGAGTTCATTGCATCATCTCCAAAGGCGAATTTGGCTCCATTTTCAAGTCCGCTTCCAGCCGCGAGCAATATGACCAACATGAAGATTCCCCACGTTACTGAGAAGCCAGTAAGAACCGTTCGGAGCGGATTCTTGCGAATCGTTTCAAATATCTCGTGCCATTTATCGCTATCAAACATGGGCTTCTTGTTGATTCTCTACAAGGCCATCTTTCAAGCGAATCACGCGCTGTGTCATTTCAGCGATATCGTTCTCGTGAGTTACAATCACCACGGTCATCCCGCGATTGTTAATCTCTTTAAAGAGCTCCATCACCTCGTGTGAAGTGGTAGAATCGAGTGCACCGGTTGGCTCATCGGCCAAGAGCACTTTGGGTTGTGTAATGAGTGCGCGGGCAACCGCCACTCTCTGTTTTTGTCCCCCGCTCAACTGACTGGGAAGATGATCCGCCCAATCGGTCAACCCCACTTGAGCTAAGTATTCCGCGGCCAATTCATTTCGCTTTGATCGTTTCACACCTTGATAGTAGAGCGGCATAGCGACGTTCTCTAAGGCAGTTTTATAACTGATGAGATTAAAACTTTGGAATACAAAACCGAGAAACTTGTTGCGATAGTTTGCTGCTTTCTTCTCCGACAAATCCTTGATAAGGACATTGTCGAGTGTATATGTTCCCTCGTCATAACCATCGAGCATCCCAAGGATATTCAGCAAGGTAGACTTGCCTGAGCCCGAAGATCCCATGATGGAAACCAGCTCTCCCTCCTTTACTTCAAGGTCGATTCCCTTAAGCACATGAAGCGGCTTATTTCCGGTATAGTAATACTTGTGAAGGTCTTTAATCTGAATCATAGCGTGGTGTGGGGACGATTGTCCCATTCAAGTGCAGAAAATCGAAGATACGAAAGAAAAATATCCAACCTACCCGCCATTAAAATCGTATTAAATAGTAGAGAGTATGATACAATTTGTGAACGTAACAATCGTTACTTTTGCAAACTCAAACAAAAACACAAAACACACCTCCCATGAACGACGTAATTGGAAGGCTATTTATCGACATTTCAAAGGATTACGTAGCCAAGGTTACTGATAAACTAAAGCATCTTGACATTGAGCGTCACTACTATGCGCTCTACCTTCTCGACAAATCTGAAAAGACATTAACTCAATCCGAACTCGCAGAGCAACTTCAAGTTGACAAAGTAGCTGTAGTACGATTGGTGGATTATTTGACAGAAGCGGGATATGTTGAACGCCAAGTGGATTCACACGACCGAAGAAAGCAACATGTGATTCTTCAAGAAAAGGCGGATGAAATTCTTCCTGAAATTCGAGAAGCCTTTGCAGAAGCCGACGATCGAATCTTAGAAGTTCTCGATGAAAAAGACCGAAATGAATTTATTCGTTTGGCCTCTCGACTGCGAGATTTCTACGAAGAGAATCCGACATCACACATCAAAGTGAATATGAATTACAAACGCGTCAAGGCCTGACGCGTTTTTCTTTTTCTACAGATTCTAGAAGAGTTTCGACCTCAGCCTTGGGCTTCGTGAACTACTGAATATATAGTAGTTCAGCCAAGCAATGGCAGTTCCGAGCAAAGCACCTACAAACACATCAATCAGGAAATGCTGGTTGAGGTACATTCTGCTGTAGCCCACACTTAGAGCTATTAGAAACAGCCCTATGCTCGCCCATCGCTTGTTAATCCAAAACGCGAGGATGGCATACAATGCAAATGCGGCAGTTGTATGTCCGCTGGGAAAACTCTTATGACTGTGCTGCTCGAGGTCGGGTATCAAACGGAGGGTGCCTTCTTCGAAGTAGCCCCAAGGCCTGTCGACATCTTCAAACACCACATTCTTGAGGAGGCCAATAACCACTAATACAGTGATACCTGTTACGGCTGTCGAAATGACCATGGCTCCTGACCTTCTGAGTGCGAGTAGTAGAACTACAGCTGCAACTACAGCGATTCCATCACCTAGGTGTGTCCAATACTTGAAAAAGGTTGGGGATGTTCCCGTGTGCCAGGCGTCCATGGCTAAATGAATCGTTCCTTTATCCCATCGGATGAGAAACGCCATAGCCACGAGGGCGAAAAATACGGTCAGAATTGTAAAAACTCTTCCGCCTTTAGACATCATGATCCGATCGTATGGAGCAAATCGTTGATTTGACTTTGCCAGAGTAGTTTGCTTTCTTCCAACTCATCCTCCTCTGCATAATCGGTAATCATGAGTGAAGTGTCTTTAGTGAGCTCATCTACTACAATGCGGAATTCGAAATAGTATTTATTCCCTTCTTCCTCATCGGCCATCCAACGGAACTGGATATAACGATCTTGCTTTTTGCGGAGGAGTTTGGCTACTTCCTCTGAATCTCCCCAGAAGAAAGTAAACACTTCACCTCTAGAATTTACATCGTCGCAAAACCACTCACTCATTCCACTAGGCGTAGAAAGGTATGGGAACAACATCGCTGGTGAAGCTTTTACTGGGTACTCAAGTTCGTACTTTATCTTATCGTCCATAGGGGCAAACTAGGTATATCAAATGTGTTTATCGGCGAGCCGCAATATAGAAATTTATCCCACACTTTAAACTCAAAGAAAAACTACTGCTACCCCTTGTCGGAAACCATTGGAGGATTATATTTGCACCCTCAAAACACGGCGAGGTAGCTCAGTTGGTTAGAGCGCAGGATTCATAACCCTGAGGTCACGGGTTCAACTCCCGTCCTCGCTACAAAATAACCCGAAACCCCTATTAAAACTGGGATTTCGGGTTTTTTATTGCCCATAACGGCACTAACTCGATACTTTTTTCGGGAGTCCTGAGTTTGATATCCATGACTGAAAAGCTAACCACTCTCGTCCCCATGGTTGACTTTACCCCCGCCATTTTACATAAAGGGAAGTCCACCTGGTATGTTTCGTTTCGCGTTCGTCATCCAGAAACGGGCAAACTAAAAGAAGTCCGATACAAGTTCAATCGCATTAAGAATCTCAAGAAAAGAGAATCTGAAGCACTCAACCTCTGTCGTAATTTGACAATTAAGCTCGCATCAGGGTGGAATCCTTTTATAGAAGATGATGGCCAATTGACGTTTATCTCTTTGCGAGATGCGTTTACCAACTTCATGAAGGAAAAAAAGAACCTGGAGAAGCAAAAGGCCATTCGACCTGACACTATAAGAGCTTACAAGTCCTATTTGAAGAATTTCGAGTCATGGTATGGACAAAAGTCAATGGATCAAGCAGCCATTCGACTGACCGCAACTGTAATCGACAATTTCCTGGTTCATATAATGGAAGAGCGAGGAAATACCTCTAGGACCAGGAATAATTACCTCTCTTTCTTTCACCGGCTATGTGTCTACATGGTCCAGAAAAAGTATTTACCGTCTAATCCAGCTGATAGTATTCCGAAGCTCCCTGAAAGCATCAAACAACGCAAAGTGATACCCAGAGACGTGCTTTCCCAGATATTCACACATCTCAAAACATATCCAGGGTATTATGCTTTGTGCATGACCATCTTTTACACCTTCATTAGACGAACTGAGCTGTGTAAAATCAGGGTAGAACACCTCAATTTGACTAATCAGACACTATTCGTAACGGCCGTGGACACCAAAAACAAGCGTGATCGAGTCACTACGGTACCTGATGACCTTCTAAGTGTCCTCGAAAAGCACACTCAAAAGGCCAAGCCGTCAGACTTCCTTTTTTCAGCCGATCACTTCATGCCAGGGGCAATCCAGTTGACACCTAAAAAAGTATCAGACACATGGGTGAAAACTAGAAACGAGTTGGGCTTTGATCATGCTTATAAGTTCTACAGTTTAAAAGACACAGGAATTACTGCGATGCTCCAAATGGGAGTCCCTACTATTGTGGTCAGAGATCAAGCTGGCCACTATGACATCTCTGTGACCGATAAATACACCCCGAAAGAGAACCAAAATGCAGCTCCAGAACTACTCCGATACACTCAAAACTTATAGGCTGAATTTATTTACCGAAGTGGAATTCTCCAACAAAGGCTGAAAATGCGTGGGACATTGGGACAAACGTAATTTTTTGACCCAAAACCATCATTCACAGCATTTTACAAGCTTATAACAGTGTCCCAACCCCGTCCAAATCCTCTTTTAAAGTGGGGTGAATGTCCCAACCCTCGACCAATATCTTGCACCTTCCGCATTTTTTTTTGGGGGGCAGGGGGATTAAATATAGATTCAGTTTATGGGCGATGAGTGGAATTTGAAATATGAATAAGGGGCTAATACCATCGTTCATTTGCTAAATGTACTTTGTGCTCCTTTTATTAAAAGGATAAAGACTCTAACAACAACTCTGTAGTTGATTTAGATAATGCTTTCTTATAGTGAATTCTATATCCCGAAGTCTTCTTGATGATAACTGATTCAGACTTTTCAAAGTCGTAAAAAAAGATGTACTCCATTGATTCATCAATAAAGAACAAGCTTTCACTAGTGGACATTTGTAAAGTCTCTGAGAAGTATTGACATTCTGAAACCAACTCTTTGTCAATGAGTATTTTCTTAGCTCTTCGGGTTGAATCAGTTGCGAGAACTGAGCTAATCACTACAACTAAGAACAACACTGTCATTCCGTGCCTTACAGGGCCTTTTCTTTTTATTCTGCCATACATTCTGATGTCTAAATAAAATAAAACTAACACCAAAAAAACGCCTGTCACAATATGCCCGATCCAAAGATATTCTAAGTGTAAATAATGATGAACAAAACTTACACTGATCAATACAAGTGGTGCCAGAATCAAAGCAATTCCATTAAACCTATACTTTAATTGGGAATTTTCAACATCATCAGAAGTTTCCTCATCTGACTTTACATCTCCTGGATGTCCATATGCCATTATTAAAATGAAGATGACAATGACTGGTAGAACCCAAATAAAACGACTTGCCACTGGCAAGACGGGCATCAAATACTCAGTAGGAGTTAAGTAATTAGAAATTTGGATATCAAAGTGTCGATAAAAGTGATCTAGTCGATAATAAGAGAGTAAGATGAGGATAACATATCCTATAGCCAAAGATGACTGAATTGACGGAAGATTATATCTATTTTCACTTATCATGAGCCCAGTGATAGCAAGATTTAGATTTTTTTATTGTTATCGATACTTCGTACCGAAGAGTTGTTCTTCCTAAAATCATTCAAAAGTGAATCTTGCGTTCATAATGTTCAGGAAGTCAGCAAGGGAGCAAACGCTTACTTTAAAATGGTCACAAATTATTGGTAACTTCTTGAACTCCTTACCGTCGTTCTGTCTTCTTGACTCTTCACTGACGATTGTAACACTCTCACCCATTGCAATAAGGTCAAGCGCATAAATTACCATTTGAGCATCTGCTGAGCGAAGGAAGTTAGTTCTACGGGCCTCAAAAGCTGTTATCTCACTCTTTTTTAATAAAGCGCCTTCACGAGTTAATAGATGTTTGTCAAGCTCGGAAATAAATTCTCCAGTTGCGATGATTCCACTTTTGTTAACAATAAAATGTGCATCCGTATCAAAAATTGGAAACAATTCGCCTTTTAATGTTCTCTGGTGATAACTGCACTCCTCTAGTACTTTCTCTAATACTAGAACTTCTTCGTCTGCCACCATATTTTCAAAAAACTCAATCAAATCATCCTTGTTCTCACAAATCTGATAGACGTACCTGTATAGGTTTACAAGAGTGTTAGTGTCAAAGATATACTTCATCAATAGGACTTCTTGATTCTATCAAAGGTGTAGCCTGTAAGGTGCTTGAACTCAGTCACCTCGATAAGACCTGATAGATAGGCACTTTCTGCAAGCCCTCTCACTTTTTCTGAATATATTCTCTTCGGAATACGGATAATTTTTTGCCCGCTGGCTTTTTCTTGCTCCAATTCAAGGGCAGCTTTCTGCCTCCGCATTTCAAGAATTTCATTTAGACTTTCCTTGATGGTTGTGTATTTAAGCCGAGACAACTTGCCTTGAAGATGCAGATTATAGAATAATGCACGTTTGCTTAAACCTGTTCGATTATATATATCATCAATCAACTTATTTTGGAAATCGTTATCCGCTGTTAGCGGTTGTAATGACATGAAATCATCAAAGTGAGAACCCAACAAATAATGAAATGCGAACATGTCACACCACCGCTCCACATCATTTCGTTCATCTTCCTTCAACACGTCAGATTGATCTACTTCTTCAGCCTCTTCTTCATTCAAAAGATAATGCCCGAATTCATGTGCTAACGTGAATATTTCTCGACTGATAAGCTGCGTGTCGCTCTCTCGCTTAATTATGATGAAATTCGGGGCAATGAAGGCTCCATCAATATTAGCCTTTTCAATTTTGTTTTTTTGGTCAATGAATTCATGAACATAAATACCCGCTTCACCCAAGCGATTCACAAAAATCTTTAAAACATCACGCTTGGTATTAGATGGTTTCACCTCAGGGGGCGCTACGATAGTAGCAACATCCAACGCGACGCCAATAGGGTCATCTTTTATTGAAAAAATAGGTAAAGTACGTTCAGTGCTTTGACCTGTAAGATGTTCTAGGCCACGAAGCGTGGCGTATAACTGCTCACCCTCAAAAACTCTTTGTTTTGCACCCAGGCTTAAATCTACATTCAATCCTGACTTTCTGAAAAACACACTACGAGACTGTTTGTCCAAGATTGGAGATGGGTCTAAATAAAACTCCAAACCAGCCTTGAATAGAAGATCAATTTTTTTAAGGATTGATAATTTGAGACGCCCACCAAAAACGTCATCTCTATTTAACTTAAACTTCTTTCTAGACTCGTTCAGGTAATCCAATAGAAAGTCCTCACTAAAATCGAACATTTCGATTAAGTAGCTCAACCTATCGTTGTTTATTGAAATTTCCTTTTGCATGAGTTGTCGATAGAACAAAAGCAGACAATGTTTCTGCTGTTAATCAAAGAATTTGGTAATCGTAGCTTTCGAAGCTCTAAAAGAGCAAAATAGAGATTGAGAGATTAATGAAAGTGAGACATCTTGCGTTCATGCAAGATTATGGAATTTCCACAAAACCTTTTTCAAACATAAGTAGTAATCATAAATTCAGTATTTATTCAAGTCTTTTTAGTATCTATTCAATACCTGAAGAGGTGTGTTGATACAAAAAAGCGCCATATAGTTTCCTATATGACGCCTTGGCCACCACGATTAACACACTATACACCAGTTATTAATTCCCAGAAACTACCCTAATTCGAGATTCAACGTTCATAATTCTACGCTCCCATTCCCTTTCATGCGACTGAAATACGTCCTTGCTAACATATTTCGACCTCATTTCATGGACGTCCTCTTTAATTGACTTGACTTCAGTTTGAATGACGGCCATGTTGGTATTGAGCTTATTCAGAAAAGTAGCTAGTGTAATCACAGCTACCGTAGTTAATGAACTCAGTATGGGCTGAATGAACTTATAAAAGTTCACCTGCAGGCGTTCTTCGTTCGTCATTACTTCTTCTTTTTCATCCATGGAATCCAACCAAATCCGCGAACAGCTATATAAGCCATTCTTGCTTTTGTCTTACTAACTCCAGCTTCTCGCAATTGATGGTAGAAGATTCGATCACATTGCAACCTTGAAATCTTAATATTCTTCCCTCTGCACCATTGGCCATGGTAGCACAGTTCGATTTCAGAGTAATGGAGCTCGCCTTTATTCACGTATATGTAGTCATGGACCAAAGAGGCGGCACGATTTAACCCATCTGGACGAATACCACTGAGGGACCACAGTAACCTAGGGACACTGGCACCGTCATAAACGAATTTTGGTTGAATTATCAGCTTTGCAAATTGACCATCACCAGTGTAATCAAAGGTGGAAACATGATAGGCGTCCAGCTCGTACTCGCGTTCAGATATCGGAGTTATTGAGGGTTGAACTAAAGGAATTTGTCTACAGTTCATTCTATTTGGTGATTTCCCAATCCTCGGTCAAGGGCTTGTTACCGATGAAAGATGTTCTCATTAAATAGTCTCGAGCCTCTGGGTCCTGAATAAAGATTCCATTGTCGGCGAAATCAAACATGCTAATTGCCTCTGAGTAGGAGGCTTTACCGTAAGAAAGCACATTTCCGTCCTTATCTGTGTGATTGGGAATTTTCTGTGCGTTGAAATCCTGAGAAAAGGCCACCGCGAGCGGAGCTTTCGAATAGACAGCGCTCTCATTCGCATAGATGAACCACTGAGCGGATATGGTTCTCAGAGCTAAGTTATGATTTATCACTCCGGGAACAATCACAGCATTACTGTGAGTGACACCGTGAGCGTCTTCGTATGACTTGCCTTTCTTTAGGCCGATTCTAATGGGTCCCATGCCAAATTACATTTTGAGGTTTCTTTTCATCATCATCGACATGTAGCCCCCATGGGTAAATGCCGATTCTTGTAAATCCGGCTCTCATTAATGCTCTGGTAGCAATAAATCGCTTCCGGGGTTGTGTAATTCTCAGGTCAAGTGCTTTGCACTTTATGCCTCTCTCATCATCAACCAAGTGAGATGTAAATCCGTTTCTATTTCTGCTCTTCTCATGTTCTAAGGTTCGTGCTCCGCATGTAACAACGAATGGAAAACCCGCATATTCACGAGCTTGGTCAAACCTCTGCAACGTCGATGGTCGGATATCGTTGATCGAACAAGGAACACGAATGATATCGCTCTCCTCAAAATCCGATTTGCTGAAATACTTATACTTAGGCATCGATGTAAGGATGATACATTAGTTCAGCCCATCCGAATATTCGACAGCTGTTAAACGCTGATCCGAAGGAAGCTCTGATTAAAATTTCATTTGGCGTTGTCGCAGCGTCTCCTGCAACATTGAAGGTCAACCCGGTTGTGTTATCCGTTATATTAACCTCGGTGCTGTATGCTCCTGTATTGGCCCCCGCAGCTGTAACCGACATTGCGCCTTGAATAGTGCTATCTCTCACCGTAATTTCCGGGCCTCCACCGGTCGAAAGCTCTGCACGAAGTCTAATTTTGTAGAAACAAGTCTCTCCGTCAGGAACCTGAATGTTGAAATCTGTGATTCCGCCAATCCATATCTCCTCATTTGTGAAGCTCGATGCTCCAGCAATGGATTTGATTAGGTTAGTTCTCAGATATTGAGTATCCCCCGCGGCTGAGAAGTTTCCATATTGAACTCCCGTGAATGATCGAGCGAGTAATAAGGCTGAATCGTCTCCTGTGTTCGCGTCTTCTACCACTTGAGGAATTGAGCTGATAGCAGCGGCGGTTTCTAGGTTTCCACCACCTCCCCCTACACTTTCATAGGGCAGTGAATTATAAGCGGTCACGCCATCAGCAATCTTGGCGAAGCCATAATCGGTTTCGAAAATTGCGGTATTCACTGGATACACTTCATTTCTCGTTGTGAGATAGTCTTTGGTTGCTTGAATGATATTTGTAGTTGGCATAGCTCTTTATTAGGCGATTAAGCATTCAGCTAGAACAATTTCTCCAATCCATCGAATTGAAGTTGCGGCCTCTCCCGTAGCTCTAACAGCCAATGATCCTCGGGTCGTGTCTGCAATGACTTCTATATCCGCAGTTGCTAGGCCGTTGAAATGGACAGTCTTTATTGGAACACCAACAATTGCGACGGTGGCTACACCAGCTCCACGAGAAATCACACCCTTGAATGACCACCTTGCAGCAGTCGTCAACGTCCCAACTTCTATTGCCGAAACTTCAACTACAAACTCCCAAAAACTGTTGTCTCTCAGTACGAAGGGACTTTGAGCCGTTGATCCATCAGATAGGTCTACTGGAGTAGCATCATTCGTGAGGTAGTTGAGCAGCGTTCTACCCACATATGGTTTATTCGTGATTCTGTCGTTATTATTCTGAGCGTAGCCGTAGGTGAAGGCCCCCGCCCATCTTCCAAGCGCTGAGTTGCCATGGGAAAAGCTATAAATCGCCTCTGCATTAGCTCCTTGGAATGCAACACTGTTCTGACCTGAAGCAATAGCGTTTTGACCAAATGCTACATCATGATTTTCCAGCGCTTGCGTGCCTGTACCAATTGCGACCGAGCTTTGTCCCTGAGACTTCACAATAGAACCAATACCGACAGCGCCAGAGCCTTGAACATCAGTAAGCATGCCCATAGCGAACAAAGCCGCTGTGGTAAAAGTAGGGTCAAAAACCCCGCCTCCAGGTTCTCCGGTTACGATTGGACCGTAAGCCGCGAGTCCTACCTGAGCAAGACCTAAACCTGTATAGTTGTCGTCCTGATCTTGAATGAATTGGAATCCGGGCTCTGTCACGGGATTTTCTGTGTACAAATTGCCCGATCCTGATAGAACAGCTCTTACCCAATAGCCTGATCCTCGACCTGTTGCGCTAATAATGTTAACCCCGTCAGGAACTAAAGCATCAGTGGAGTAGTAGAAAATTCCGCCATCGGAATCCATCGTTCCAAGAATCAAAGTATTGACATTCTCGTCGCTTGCAGCACCATACGCCTGAAGGTTTGCAATGCTGTCCACTACAACCAAAGAGGCATTTCCGGTTCCATTTGCTAGTTCTTTCAGTACATCCCAGAACTCACGTGGATCGGTATAGGTCTTTTTGTAACCAATGAAAATCTTCTCTAGTAACTCAACGTGTGTCATCTTGGCTTATCAGTTAATCAGTGAACAACATCCAAATCGTTCCGCCTGCAGGATCTACTATTTCAACTTCTAAATAGCCGTCTCTTGACTCAATAGGCCAAACGACACCTAACGGAATAGGAATGGTCGTGCCGTTGATTTGAATTGATGCGCATCTACAGAAACAGGCTTACCACAGCCGTGACAAGCCATCATTCCGAAAGCGGAGAGATCAACCCTGCGCACCGACATATCGAAGAGCTAAAGCCTTTCGGGCCTCTTTTACTGGAATGAGCTTTCGGATATATGCTTCCGTAAATTCATATCGCTTCGCTAGTATGGGGTACATGTCTGAAGGACTCATACCCCTCTCAAGCCCATCTACGAAATCATTAGTGATCTGCTTGGCACGCTTTTGGACTCGCTTTGACTTAGGTTCGTACATTTGCTAAAACTTTGAATTTTTCCAAAAGTATCAAAAATGTAACTCACAGTATCGTTTTGATGCTAAAATCTTGTGAATATGCGTTTCAACACAAGCCTTTTTGTGGAGTTTGTCAAAGCTTCAGACTACACTCAGCGCGAGTTTGCTGAGAAATATCAAATGAGCTATATGCGTTTGAGACGCATTCTAGAAGGTGAGTCTCAACTCGATGTGCAGCAGCTCGCAGACATCTGTAGAGATTCAGGATTGTCGATGTATCACTTCTACATTCAAGATCAAAAGGATGCTCCAGTGCCAGAGAGCAACCCTTTGTTGTATGGACAAAAACACGTGTTCAATACAATGAAAAGGTATTTAGAGGAAAACTGGAAGACGTCCGACAGCTCCGAAGAGAAGGCAAAAAGCAAGGTCCTTCAAGACATTTCGGCCTTTATTTGAGAATCAGATGCCGGCACCGAAAAAGCACTATTTTCTCAATTTTTGAGAAGAATCAAACCTTGATAATCAAGGGTTTACGGTTTAAAAAGCGCGGAATAACACTCCCGTCCTCGCTACTCGGGAAAAGCCCTTCAGATTATTCTGGGGGGCTTTTGTTTTTTCCCCTCCCTAAGTGAGGAGGTTTGAAATGGAATCGTCGCTGAGTGAAGCGATGCAACCAATAAAAATGCCCCCGAACTGGAGGCTTTTTTTATTTCACAACTTAACTCTTCACCTTTCGATAGACTCTCCAACTGAAGAATCCGGAGAGCACTATAAATATTCCCAGCGCATATAGCCATAGCCAATTCTGCTGAAGTTCTGATTTCAAAGTGCTGCTCAGCAACTCTCCAAGTTCTGCTCTGAAGATTGTAGCGAGCATCAGAGCAATGGTTACTCCTGTGAGCGTGAGCCCCGTAATAATCAACTGGTAGAATCTCGAAATCTGAACGTGTGAATATCCCATCAGCCATAGGTTTCGAATCACCTTCTCATGTTTTTGCATCATAAGATTGATACTCAGGCTTAAGAAACCAATGGAGAGAATCATTATGACCAATGCTAGAAACGCAGTAAACTGAATTGAAGACTTGAACAAGAAGTTCAGTCTGCTTTGCTCCAGTTTCTCTTCATTCAACACATATCCGTTTTCATTAATCAAAGTCAGAAAACGTTCGTCCGTCGGGTCATCTAGCGAAATAAGCAAACGACTTGAGCGATTTTCCTCACCCATTCCATAAGTAGCATTTGCCCACTGCATGAATTCGTCTGGAACGAGTATGGAATTCAGCTTATTCGAAAATCCAACCACTGCCCCGTAATACTGATTACTCTTACCCGCACCACTAAGGATGATTTTAAAAGCAAACCCTTTTACGGTGCTTTCAGACATTACCGGCAGACCTTGACTCTCAGCAAAGCCGAAGTTGTATAAGTCAATATAATCTTTCGGTACAATGATAGGAATCAACGTATCGCCATCCTCCCATTTCCAAGCCTCGTCCTGGACATCTACAAAGCGATTCGGAACGCTTTCGAAGAAGAGATCGGAGCGAACCGACTGACCGCTTTGACCTACTTCTGCTACCGCCCAAATCTGAAAAGATGCACTGTTGAATGCCCCCACTTCGTCGATATAAGGCTGTTCCCTTAGTTCATCAATTTCATCCGAGGTAAAATAAATTCGGCCTTTATCTACTGAACTGAACACCGACACTTTCTTCGTCAGAATAGCGGATTCAGATTCAAAAACCTCAGCTTGTTCGGAGAGCACAGGGCGTAAATCAATGTAGGCCTGAGCCACCACTAACACTAAGAATACTCCAATAACTAGCGACACCGCGTATCCAATCAGCTGAAGCGGCATCAATGTTTTGATTTGTAATCGTGCTAACATCAGAGGCGGTATTCTATATCGTAGTTGAATGTGTCATCCGGCCCCAATGATGTCACCAAGAGTCCGGCGTTACGAGAATCGAGCTCACGTTCAATCAGAGCGGCAATCTTAGCACGGTTGGAATCGTCGAGGTGACTAAACGGCTCATCCAGTAATAGCATGTGGAAAGGCTGACATAAAGCGCGGATAACAGCCACACGCTGACGTTGACCTAAGGACAACTTCTCTACCTTCTCATTTGCTTTTGAATCTATCCCAAGTTCATTGAGATACACTTTGATCTCATCGTCTGTTTTATGCTGAGTGAGTCGATTCTTCAACTGCAAGTTGTCCCACACAGATAGTTCGGGAAACAGCTTCAAATCTTGAAACACATAGCTCAACATCGACTTCCTCCACTCTTCGCTACTATTTGGTTTTGGATTGATGTCTCCTACAAATGAGGGATTCGAACCAAAGATGAAGTTGAGCAAACTCGACTTACCATGTCCAGATTCTGCACGAATGAGGTATCGCTTGGGAGATTCGAAAGTGACGCTGGGTGACATATAAACATCAGAAGCCGATAACTCGGCTTCTGACATATATGTGGGTCGTATGTTGTTTAACGTGATAATCACAAGAATCTAGCACCCATGTCATCCATCAAACTCAACAAGTCATAGAGAGCATTATCCTCCGTTTCGTGGAAATTAATGATGTATGACCCTTCGTAATCACCCGTTGGGTGCAATTCGATGCTCTTCAACATATCGAGCACTGGCTTCGCTTGAGCCGTCATTGGGTTGTTCATCATTTGCTGAATTTGACCAGGGTATGTAGACATATCAGCATTGAAGTACATATAGAAGCTCATTGAAGCAGCCTTCTTACCAAGGTCGGTCTTACCCAAGCTCGCATCGCCATAACCGCCATTGAGATAAGCAATCATCGCATCATCGATTGTTGTGATAAACGCTCGCTCCTCGTTGTAAGTTACACGTACAGTTGTTCCCATGTCAGGAATCTCGAAATAGTATTGTTGACCATCTTGAACGAGCATGCCTTCAGACATCACCATCAACGTGTCCATTGCAAAGTCCAATACATCACGGTTAGTAAGATCGATAACAGCGGACATTCCCATGTTTGGACGCATATCCTCAACCATCTCTGTTTCTCCAGTGTAGTAGTTGTACTGCTCTCGCATGTACGGCTCCATGGCAATAGATGAGATGCTCATTGCAAAGTTTCCTCCGAATGATTCAAGGATTTCGCTGTACTTGAACGGAACACCAGCATTTGCCATCACTTCGTCCATTCCGGTAAAAGCGTCTTCACCGTATAGCTCCATCACTGTGCTCTTCGCATCTTTAGCGCTATGTGCTGTAATCAGCATGTATGCATCAGCAGGAAGGTAGTTGAGGATGTCAGCGTCCAACGGCTCACCTGTGTAAATCTCGTCGAGTTTGGCTCTTACCTCATCACTAGGATCGAGGCGCATAGTCATTCTGTAATCGTCTTTGTTGAAGTTCAACGCTGCAATCACAAAAGACTCACCTTCGAACAACCAGTCCATTCTCGGCATAGCTTCCGAAGACATGTTGTTCATTGCATTGGAGTAGATGTCGTAAAATTGAGCCACTGGCATCCAGAAAGCTACATCGTTACCTTCATTGTAGAAAGTATTGAACTTCTCAGAGGCAGCGATTGAATTCTCTTGTGTATTCGCAAGGCGCTCAGCAACGTCTGATAAAGCAGCTTCGCTATCATATGCTCCATCCATTTTCATGAGAACAACGTTGTCGTTCCATGCCATGATGGAACCTCCACCGTCGATGTAATCAAAGCCTTCACCCGACTTGATATCTTCAGCATCAGCCGCAGCCTCTTCCTTCACCTTGTCCAACATTGCGCGGAACTTGGCTTTATCATCCATCTCAAGCACCATGTATGCAGAAGGAGATTCAATACCTTCCATGAACCAAATGGCCTTCTTCGACCAGTCGATTCCACTGATAGATGGATCATCAATCATTTGAGAAAATAGATCGCCGAGTACTTCGCTTTCTTCATTCAAGAACTCGCTAATTTTTGGGTATGTCTTGAACTCCTTGAATTCATCGAGCTTGCCTTTCTTGGCAATAGAGTAAAAGTCAAAGGTTGCTACCGCAGATGCGTCGCTTGGGACAACATTCACGTTTTGTGGTCCTGGGTCAGTACAAGATGCCAGGAAGAATACCGACATCAATAACATAAGTGCCCTGCTCATTGAGAAAGTAGGTCTAGTTGAAACAGTCATTTTACTGTATTAAATGAAACTTAAAAATGTGTGCTAACAGAGAGCCCCACGAAGATATAAATTGATTTAACGTTAGTGGGAAGAATTAATTTCAATCGCGATAAAACGGGAGTGGAGAGATGGGGATGGAGGACGAGGGACGGAGTTGGTTCAACCTGTTCCAGTCAAGTGGACACCTCTGACCTGCTCACTTGCATACGTGCTCAAGTGATTCCCTTATTTTCGTAAACTTGAAAATCAAATTAGCGCTACCAATGAAATTGAAGTCCATCTTATTCCTTGCCCTTACCATTGGGGTGGTGGATACCCTGCTATACAGTTGTTGTGCAGATGAAGATCCCCTCGTTGTTGGAACCTTCCAGTTTTGCACTGTTACGGCAGAGAATTTCGATAATTCAGGAGCAACGGCAGTTCCAGTATCAGATACAGCCGAAGCAGCAGCCTTTGCAATTCGGTTGGCTGTTGAGATGACCGAAAATGAAGTCTGTTCGATGAACACTCCATTTCTATTGAACGGAGCATTTGCTTGTACCAATCAAGAGCAGGTTCCACTTTATGTCGTGAGAGAACGAATCGTGGACGTGCGCATCATCACTCAAAACGACTTCTCATCGGCGTACTTGGCCGGATCAGATATCTCGAGTTTATTCTATGTATTCACAGGAAACGAGTACCGCGCATTGCTGCGTCAATTCCAGGTGACCGAAGTGGAAGAAATTGCCCCTCGAAGAGCCACTGCCCTACTCCTTGGCGATTTCGATTTTGAAGGCATGCATCAGTTTACTGTTGAAGTTGAATTGGCTGATGGCTCAGTCATTACCTCTACCACTCAACCGATTTACCTCCGATGAAAGCACTTAAAGCCCTATACATTTTTGCTGCGACCATCATATCGGTGAGTGCCGCGGCGCAATTGCCCGACATTTTTGATGAGGATGAATCGGAGCAAAAAGAACGTAATGATTGGAGAAGGATCTACTCCATCAATCAGTTCGATTATTTCATCCTCATGGATATGGGGGGAGGTTATATGCACGCACTTTCACCTACGGACATAGGAAAACCTACAGACCTTCTTACTGGTGGAAGGTTTAATCTGGGCCAAATTACTGGTGGAATTGAGCTCAGCTTCTACGAGGGTGAAGGGCTCTTTGCCAATCTGCGATTCAATCTGTCCTCATTTGCTCCAGGCAAAGAATCAGAATTCAATGCGTCCTTAGGAGATTACCTAGGAGATTACACGGTGGTCAGCACCGATTTAGTCATTCCTTCTCCCACCGACGATGAAAACGATGCTCCAATTACGGCCTCCAATACCACATTTCATCTCAACCTTGGCTATCAGATCACGCGAGGTCGATATGCGCTAGCGGTCCAAGGCGGAGGTCACATGACCGATTATTTTCACATCGAGTCGTATTCTACCGTCAAGCTGAATAATACGAACCGCTACTACTTCGTAGACTTCCAAGCGGAAAATGAATCGAGTTACGGATTCGGCTATCAAGCCGGACTTCGCTTGCTTTACAAACCTTGGGAGAACTTTGGGTTCACGCTACAAGGAACGTACTTCAGAACATTCTACAATTACGATTTTTACGAGTACGAGACAGATCTTTTCACCTATCAAGAAACGAGTTATCTCCACACTTACGACGATGTTGTAGATTGGATCAGTATCAGTTTAGGGCTGTTCATATGCATCTAACCTGTCTTTTAGCTATTTCTAATTCAGTACTATGAAACTTTTCATCGCCGCACTACTACTGAGTTTTCCCGCATTTTCACAGGATGTAATGGTGCGAACTCCTTATGGTAACTATAGAGCAGCATGGCACAAGGTCGAAGGAGGTCATGTGGCTATTATCATTCCAGGTTCAGGCATGGTAGATCGTAACGGTAATTCTGGAAATGTTACGGGCAACTCACTGCTCTATCTTGCGGATAGTCTGAATCTTCATGGCATTAGCACCCTGAATACCGATAAGCTCAATGCAACACCTGAACAATTCACGAGTGATTCGATTCTCACCTTTGATGCCTTCGTAGATCTTGCTTCGCGATGGGTAGATGTGGCCGTAGATAGTGGATACAATCACATCACTATCATTGGTCATTCGCAAGGAGCGCTAACAGCGCTTTTGCTCGGGAATCGACCAGAAGTGGATAAAGTAATTAGTCTTTGTGGTGCGGGAAATCGAATTCATGACATTCTATATACCCAATTGACAGCACAGATTCCAGAACAATATCATGAAGGCATTGCTTCTAATTTCGATAGTATTCGTTTGGGATATGCTCCGAAGCCAGCACACTTCATCATGCGAAGCATGGTTTCCGAGCCAAATGTGAGCTTCATCAGATCTTGGGACTCATACGACCCATGTGAGGCCATCGCCGCTTTGAATGGTCCTGTCTTGATTATATCAGGTGAAACCGACATTCAAGTGGCACAGAGTGAAGCAGAGCGACTCAATGAGTGCGACCCTTCAGCTGAATTGGTAACCATCGAGGGAATGGGGCACATGCTCAAAAGAGCGCCTTCATCAAGAGCACTGGCAACATCCTATTATGGAAGAGCAGACTTACCCCTGCATCCAGAACTCGCAGGAGTAATCGCTCAATTCATTCTCGATTAAAGGAGCTCGTTCGCAAGGTTCGCAAGCTCACTTCTTTCGCCCTTCTCCAACGCGATGTGTGCGTAGAGTGGTTTCCCTTTAAGCTTGTCAACGAGGTAGCTCAATCCATTCGATTGTTCATCCAAATAAGGTGTGTCAATTTGATTGATATCCCCCGTGAAGATGAATTTCGAATTCTCCCCTGCCCTAGTGATGATCGTTTTAATCTCATGAGGCGTCAAATTTTGCGCTTCATCCACGATGAAAATCACGTTTGAAAGGCTTCGTCCTCGAATGTAAGCCAAAGGCGTCACCAAGATTTTCTCAGTATTCACCATGTCCTCGAGCTGCTTATACTGACGGTCGCGCTCTGAGAATTGATTCTTGATAAATTTGAGGTTATCCCAAAGCGGTTGCATGTAAGGATTTACCTTTTGCTCCGCATCCCCAGGCAAGTATCCAATGTCACGGTTGCTCAAGGGAACGATAGGACGAGCGAGATAAATTTGCTTGAAGTTTCGTCGCTGCTCCAGACTACCAGCAAGTGCCAGAAGTGTCTTTCCCGTTCCTGCCACTCCAGTGAGCGTCACCAATTTGATATTGTCGTCTAGAATAGCATGAAGCGCGAACGTCTGCTCTGCATTCCTCGGCTTGATTCCGTAAAACGACTTCTTCTCTATATGCTCGAGCGATTCGTTGTGGGCATTAAAGAATGCAAGTGAACTACTTCTTGTGCCTTTCAAAATGTAGAACTTGTTATCTATTGGCTTTAGCTTCTTTGTCAGTTTCGTGAGCACATCTTTTTCGATGTGTCCATCTGCATAAAGCTTATCGATCACCTTTTGCGGAAAAGCGCTAATCTGCTCCTTACCTGTGTAGATATTGCCAATATCCTGGATCTTCCCTGTTTGGTAGTCTTCTGCTGTTAAACCAAGCGCTTTCGCCTTTAAACGAAGGTTGATGTCCTTTGTGACTAGAATGATTGAACGGGCAGGTTCTTCTGACTCCAATTGGAGGGCGGCATTCAGAATGCGATGGTCCATTTTGTGGGAAGCAAACACTTTTTGTGCATCCACTTTATCACCTGATACCGACATCACCACTTTGAACTTTCCTCGTTTCGGTCCGTTTAGATTGATCCATTCATTGACCTTGTTGGCTCCGGCTTTTTTATCGAGGAATCGTATAAACTCTCGAGCTTCGAAATTCTTGGTATCATTTCCCTTCTTAAACTCATCTAACTCTTCTAGAACCGTGATTGGGATGGCAACGTCGTGTTCGTCGAAATTGAGAATGGCATTATGGTCGAAGAGGATTACAGAAGTATCGAGTACGAAGATCTTCTTATCGCTATTCTTGCTTTTGGCGGACTTGGTGGGCATGTGTATATCGTTTGGTAAAAGGTAACCAACCCGTGTTCGTTTCAAAAGAAATTGAAAGGCGAACTATCAACAGTTTGATAGAAAATCTGTTGGTAACTTCCACTTCGGCTCCATATCTAATAACGTACCTTTAATGTTCTAATGCATTTACGTTTTCATGGATAGAATACTCGAGCTCAATCGCGACGTTATCTCTTCAGCTTTCCCGCTATTTTCCGACGAGAAGCTTATTGAAGCCCTCCTCAAAGAAGGTAAGTTGAGATCTTATAATGCAGGTGAACTCGTAATGGACAAAGGCATGCCTGTGGAATACATCCCGTTGTTGCTGAGAGGCAGTTTGCGCATTATGCGACGAGATGATGACGATAGAGAGCTTCTACTCTACTATCTGCGCGCTGGTGAAACCTGTGCAAGTAGTCTCACTTGTTGCATGGGGCAAACGACGAGTGAAATTGAAGCTCTGGCAGAAGAGGATACTCAAGTTTTAGCCATACCTGCACGATTTGTAGATGAATGGATGGAAGTGTTCAGCGAGTGGAAAGGTTTCGTGATGCGAATTTATCACGATCGATTCCAAGAACTCCTTGAAACCATAGACGCCATCGCATTCCATCAGCTAGATGAACGATTAATGCGCTATTTCAGTGAACGAATCGACAATCAAGGTGGCGACCCAGTGCTCAAGGTGTCACATCAAGAGATTGCCAACGACTTGCATTCGAGTCGAGAAGTGATTAGTAGACTCCTCAAGCAACTTGAAAAGAATGGCGTTGTTCGTCTGGGGCGCAATAGAGTTGAGGTATTGGATGCGTGATATGAGTCACGTTCATCTGTACTATCCTTTTCATCTTTGCATCAGAATAAAACAAAAAACTACACTATGAACGTAGAACAGATATACACCAATTGTCTTGCAGAAGCTGCTTATTACATCACTTCAAACGGTGAAGCAGCGGTGATTGACCCACTCCGTGAGTCAGAGCCATACTTGGAGCGATTGGAGCGCGATGGCGTGAAGCTCAAATACATCTTCGAAACACACTACCACGCCGATTTCGTTTCTGGTCACCTCGACCTTGCAAAAAAGACTGGAGCAACTATCGTATACGGACCGCTTGCCGGACCATCCTTTGAGGCCATTGAAGCTGAAGACAATCAAATCTTCAACATTGGTGATATTAAAATCAAGGTACTTCACACTCCAGGACACACTATGGAGTCTTCTACCTACCTGCTTCTCGATGAAAACGACGAAGAAAGAGCCATCTTCACAGGAGATACATTGTTCCTTGGTGATGTGGGTCGTCCAGACCTCGCAATCAAGTCGGATGTAACTCAAGAAGATCTTGCAGGATACCTTTTCGATTCCCTTCGCAATAAGATCATGACTTTGCCAGATAGCATCACTGTTTATCCTGGGCACGGAGCTGGATCGTCTTGTGGAAAGAATCTTTCAAGTGATACCGTTGATATTCTTGGGAATCAGAAGCGCACGAATTATGCTTTGAGAGCAGACATGTCGAAAGAAGAGTTCGTAAAAGAATTAACTGAAGGATTGGCACCACCACCTCAATATTTCCCAGAGAATGCTAAAATGAACAAGTTTGGCTACTCTTCTATCGATGAGGTGATGGAGAAAGGAATGAAGGGCTTGAGCCTCGATGAATTCAAATCTCATGTGGCAAATGGCGCCTTGATTTTGGATACCCGCAAGCCAAAAGCATATACCGATGGACACGTTCCAGGTAGCTTGTTTATTGGAATTGATGGCAACTTTGCCATGTGGGTTGGGGCATTGATTACCGACATTCGCAGACCAATCGCATTCATTGCCGATGATGGACGCGAGAATGAAATTGTAAAGCGCTTAGCTCGTGTAGGCTACGACAATTCAGTAGGTTACCTTAAAGGTGGGTTTGAAACCTGGCAAGCAGCTGGGGAAGAAGTAATGAGCATTCCATCTATCTCACCTTCGGAATTCGATGCACGATTCTCCGCCGGAGAGCGCAATGTAATTGACGTGAGAAAGCCCGGTGAATTCAATGCACGCCACGTTGAAGATGCTAAACTCTTCCCATTGGATGACATTTTGGAAACCAAGGGAGACCTCGATAAAGAAACCCCGGCATTTGTACACTGTGCTGGAGGATACCGTTCTGTGATTGCCCTTTCCATCTTAGAAGGCGAAGGTCACAAGAACCTCACTAACGTTGAAGGTGGCTTTAAAGCCATACAAGAGCTTGAAGGCGTAGCTCTGAGCGCAGACATGAGCTGTGCTTCAAACGCCTAAGTGTGTTACAGTTAGTTGTTGATGAAGGAGGGCCTCGTGTCCTCCTTTTTTATTGAAGATTCTCGATAATATCTGAAGCAATCATCGCATGCTCGCCTTTTATTCCAGCGGCTTCTTCGCCGGCAAATCCGTGCATCCATACCCCAAATCGAATGGCATTTAATATGGGGATTCCCTGAGCTAACAGTCCAGTGAGTAATCCTGTTAATACGTCTCCACTGCCTGAAGTGGCCATGCCGGGGTGACCCGATGTATTGAAATACACCTCGCCATTCGGAGTACAGATTGCCGTGAAAGCACCTTTCAGAACGAGAAAGCACTTCTTCTCTTCTGCCCATGTCATGGCATCGATAAGCATTTCGGCTGTTCCACTGTACTCCTTACCAGTCATGCGTTTGAATTCCCCGATATGCGGCGTGAGTACAGCTTGAGGCGGTAACAAGTCCCAATCTTTGGAAAGGCTCAATAAGTGGAGTGCATCCGCATCGAGAACAATGGGAACCTGCACTTCCGACAAGACCTTCTTCAAGGCTTCCAGAGATTTAGTCTCCCTACCCAGACCTGGACCTATTCCAATGGCAGAATAGCGATCCGAAAGGATTGTGCCAGTAAATGACATGTTAGCATGATCCACACTTACCATCGCTTCTGGGGCAGCCATTTGAAGTATATCACGTCCGGATTTAGGAACATGAGTAGATACCCAACCTGCACCGCTGCGCAGACAGGCTCGAGTGGCAAGCACGGCCGCTCCCATCATTCCTTCATGGCCCGCAACTAGGAACGCATGTCCATAGGTGCCTTTGTGCGAAAACGACTTGCGTGTTGGGCGGAAGGTCTCTGCTTCAAATTCGGTCGTGATGTGAAAATTGCTCGGTGTATCGTGTATGGCAACACCATCAAGACCTATGTCCAGCACATGAATTTCACCGGTCACCTCCCCTGTTTCCGCTAATAAGAAGGAAAGCTTTGGAAACTGAAAAGTGAGTGTATGTGCGGCTTTAACAACGGTCTTGCTGTTGAAATCTTGGAGCAGATCCGAAGGCAAGCCAGTAGGAACGTCGATAGATATAATGTGCTCATAGGCCTCACCTAACGACTGCACCACTTCTTTCAATATCCCACGAAGGGGCTTGCCGAGACCAATTCCAAGAATTGCGTCTATCGCAATGCTATTCTCATGCACGGTGGGCATGTCTTTCGGATTATTGACATAATTCGCGTCAATCCCCACCTCAGCTAGTCGCTTGATGTTCTGATCGAAATTTGAAGATCCGTTGCTTCTGTGTGCTATGACGTGAACAGATACTTCTTGGTCGGATTCTGCCAAAAGACGAGCAATGGCTAACCCATCAGCTCCGTTGTTCCCCATTCCACAGAAGATGTGAAAAGAGGACTGACCTTCGTAGTTTTCTAAAATCCACGCCGAACACGCCTGGGATGCACGCTCAACTAAGTCAATGGATGCTATAGGTTCATTTTGAATGGTCGCTTCGTCAATTTGACGAATTTGCTCGGATAAGAAGAGCTTCATGAATTTCCTTGACTTGGGTTATTAAAGAATGGTCCTCGTCGTTTAAGATAATGAAATCGGCGAGCTTTGACTTCTTCTCGTCACTCCATTGCGCTCGCATCCGAGCGAGAACTTCCTCTTTCTTCGCTCCATCACGCTCCATTACTCGGCGTAAGCGCAACTCCTCGGGAGCGGTCACAAGAATATTGTAGTCGCTAGCCTTGTAGCCTCCGGTTTCAAAGAGTATAGCCGCTTCCTTCAGGACGTACGCCGAATTCTGGTTGGCTTGCCATTCCTCATAATCTCGTCCCACTGCAGGGTGCACCAATCCATTGATACGCTCTCTTGCCGAATCATCCTCAAAAATGATTTTCGCGAGTAAACTTCTGTTCAATGATCCATCTTGATAAACATCAGCGCCAAACTCTTCGATGAGGTCGGATTTCAAATTCTCATCAGAACGCATGAGTTCTTTCGCTCTATCATCGGCATAATAGCATGGTATGCCGAAGGCTTCGAAAATCTGGGCAACGGTGGATTTCCCACTTCCTATTCCTCCTGTAAGTCCGACGTTCAGCATCAGCGTTGTGTTTGAATTAAATCGACGTAATGAGGCGACCAATCGATGATTTCCACGTAACTCGGCACCTTTGTAAGAAGCACAGGTGCAACTGCACTCCCTCCCTCTACAGGCCGAACTTCCGCTCGAAAGTCTACATCTGAGAGCTGAGAATAATACTCCATAGGAACGCGACAGATCACGTTTACCTGCCGTGGATTTGGCTCCCAAAGACCTTCAGGGTGATTCGAAAACAACCGAATCTCAATATTCTTCTCCGTGAATGGACGTACATCCTGCTCTACTTGAACCACATCCGTTGGACTTGTAAGACCGTCCGGCATTTCCAAGCTAGAATAATAGGTGATTAACGCGTTTACACTAGTCTGCCTGTAGCGCTGGAGTCGAAAAGCCGAAAGCGTATCCAAAATTTCATCCTTTCCAAAAATGAAGATCGAGTCGGGTTTGAGAACTGGGTCACCAAAGGCATAATAGGGGTTCTCAAACTGCAAATCCAGATTGGCCACTACCGGAACCAATCTACTGGTCAACGAGCTCGTCTCTAACCAAAGCGTATCACCAACCAGACTCCAAGACACGCTGGAAGGGATAATAGAGCTCGCCAAACGATTGAATCTTTCGCTAGTGAGATAGTATCTATTTCTTCCATCCGACTCAAATGCGTCAAACGGAAGCTCTAATTCGGATTGTTCTCTAAAGCGCTCTTGGAAGGCGTAAAGACCTTCCGCTTTGGAGAGGACGCGAACCCATTCAGGAGGGTTCACAATAAGTCGATCGTCTGGAGTTTGAACCAACTTTACCGGAACGCTGATCCTGCTTTCAAAGCGTTCTTGTCCCAGTTCCATCAGGGCCCAAAGGAGAAATGCGATCATGAGAAACCCCACTCTCGTCAGCCAAAGGCTTCGAACCGACTTCCATGGTTTGCGCTCGTTTCTCATGTTTGAAAATTACGAATGTTCTAGCCAAGAAAAAACCCCGAGAATCGAAAGACTCTCGGGGTTGTTCTCGTACTGAAAGAAATGCTTACTTCTTCTTCTTAGCGTCAGGATTGTACTGTGCACTAAGCTCTTTTGAGATAGCAGATTTCTCTAGTTTGATGCGGCCGCCGTCGAGTTCGAGGATCACATAAGTGTCACCTACTTCAGAAATCTTTCCGTGAATGCCTGAAGTGGTAACCACTTTGGCGCCTTTCACAACATCATTTCTAAACTTGGTTTCTTCTCTTTGGCGCTTGGCCTGTGGGCGAAGGAAAAACAAGTACATGATTACGATGATTACACCCATCATAATGAGGGTACCGTAATCTGCTCCTTCAGCCGCTTGTAAAAAAATTGAATTCATTCCGAATTTTGTAGTCTAATTAACGAATAACGTTAGCGCGAATCTTAAGCACAGTCGTTTGTGGAACTGTGTTCGCGGTAATCGTAACGGTTTTCTGCTGGTCGCCAGATTTGTTTGCACTGCTGAAGCTCACCTTCATCTCACCAGATTCACCTGGAGCGATTGGTCTTCTTGGCCATTCTGGAACCGTACATCCACAGCTACCCGCTGCGTTTGAAATAATCAACGGCGCATCACCTGTGTTAGTGAATGTAAATACTGTGCTTACAGTCTTTCCTTCCACTACATCACCGAAGTTGTGCTCCGTTTCGTTGAATTCAAAGCGAGCAGAACCTTCAGAAGCAACGTCACCAGCAGAAACACCTTCGTTGGCATTTTGCTGACCATTTACGTTGTAATTTACTGCTGCAGTGTTGTCGTCACCGCTTTCAATTCTCGACGTCGCATTATCACAAGATGCAAGTGCAAACACGGAAGCGACAGCGATTGTAGCAATTCTATATTTCATTATTTCGAGTTTTATTGTTCTGACATCAAATATACGTCTACATCAGTCCACGACCAACTTTGACGATCTTCTTCTCTTCTTTCAGCTGGGCTACCAACTTATCGAGAATACCGTTGATGAACTGTCCAGACTTAGGAGTGCTGTATTCCTTACTTAAATCGATGTATTCGTTCAAGGTTACCTTGACAGGAATTTGGTCGAAATGAGTTAGTTCAGCGATGGCCATTTTCATCAATAGGATGTCGACAGCAGCAATTCGATCTGTATCCCAGTTGCGCGTTTTAGACGAAATGAGTTCTTCATTCTCCTTGTTGTCGCTAACTGTGTAGCGCAACAACTTCTCACCGAAATCTGCATCATCCTCATCTTTATAGAGATCTACGATGATTTTCGCAGTGGCTAAGTCGTAGCCATCAGGAAGTTGACTCGCATTCTGTACATCCTCAGGCATTTCCTTCGATAGCTTCGAATATACCGCCCCTTCTACATCTTGGAACGACTTAAAGGTCTTTACCACGAACATTTGAGCTGCATCCAAATCATCGGCCCAGTGCATGGAGATATCCTCATATAACTGATGCAAGGTTTCGTTTTGGGTGATAAACTCAGCGTAGAAAATCTTGAGGAGTTGCTTGTCCTCTTTCAACGAATCGCTGCCACTGTTCATGTAGCGTTCGTAAGTTTCACTCTCTCTGAAATTATTGAAGATGCCTTGAAGGATATCTCTATTCTCGCCCCAATGCACTCGGTGGTCTTCGAACTTGCGCTGAAGGCCAGCATTCTCTACCAACGCCTTGAGAATGCGATTGTTG
>JABXHW010000032.1 GCA_013373425.1 Flavobacteriia bacterium | reverse complement strand
TTATAGCTCTTGTTATGCGGCTGGCTTTCATTTGAAGTGCCACAACCTTAAAGCTTCTTGATGTTCACAGACTTTGATAGGAGGCGTTTTCCCTACGCGCTCAATGCGGCTCAAGAAACCCAAACCTCGATGGCACTTAATTAAACCCATATGGTGATCGACTTTCCTAAACTTCCACAAAAAACAAAAGCCCGACGAAGTGCCTGGCTTTGAGAATGAGCTGCCGCATAACGATTTGGCTATGCGTAGTGCGGGACTTCAGGGTACTTCACCGTCCACCTACCGAAAAGTTTGTTTATAGTATTTGATTTCATATCAGCACTTTCTCCCGCATTACGTATAGCCAATGTTAGGGGCTGGCTTTTTTTATATTCCATAGAGTTCTTGTCTTTGCTTAAATGCACTTTTACCACCTTCTAGTATCTCACAGCAGATTTCACGAGTCGTTTCACGGTCAATGGAACCGTCTTGAAGCACATGAGATTTAACACTAGTACTCTTCAATGGAATTATTAACTCCGCATCACCAAGTACAGCAATATTCGGATTATGAGTGACAATAATAACTTGACGAGCTTCTTTTATTTTCCTTAGGTTTATAACTATCGTTTTGAAAATAAATTCACTGTCCAAATTGTCTTCAGGTTGGTCAATTATAAGAGGTTTCTTGCTTTTCGAAAGCATCAGAATAGCTAATAATACAGACTGCTGCTGACCAAGTGATAATTGAGAGATTGTCTTGGAGTTTCTGATTGTCTTTCCTTGTTCATCTTTAAAAATCTTGGTTACAGTAATGCTAGGCAAGTCATCAAACTCAATACTCTCAAAATCTTCATATTTATGATGTACTTTTAATCTCTGAATCATATTTGAAATCTCTGTACTCGAAAGTAATTGACTTCCATCTGAGGACACGATTGATTCGAGCTTAGTTCTATCATTTTTGAGAGCTGCTTCCACTAATTCCAATGGAGTGATTTGTCGAACAACTTGCGGAGATTTTGGAACTTGAGAGGTTCTCCAATCCATCAAAGATTTTAGTTCATCTTCAAATGCACTAGAATATTTACCCTGTTCATACTTGACGTCTATAAGTAAGCCATCTAGAGTATTCTTTAAATTGCCATTTATGGATTGTGCAAATGCGAAACGCTGATAATAAATTTTGTCCTTGAGCTCTTTTCTTTCTTTGATTAACTCTTTTCTGTCCTTTTCAAATTGGTCAAGAAGATTTTTACTGGCTTCAAGTTTTTTAACTTTAGCAGTGTAATGAATTATGTCTTTAGATATTTGATTGATCTTACCCAAATCAAAAGGAATTCCTTGATCTTCTAATTCTTTCTTTTTAGTGTCAATTTTCCCTTGTATTTCTTTTTCCTTTTCTGACCAATTCTTTAATTGTTCTTTTAAGTCTTTTACTTTTTCAGAGAGAGCAGTGTTTAGTTCAGTTGATTTGTCTTTAACTATTGCCGAGAACTCTGATACAATTTCCTTTACACGGTTAAAGAAGTCTTTTCCAACAACAATTTCGTCTTCTGAAAGGCTCTCAAATGATTCGAAGGTGGAGTTGTCATTTAGAATTTCACGGTATGTCTTTACTAGATCATTCAGGTCGGAAATAAGAGAAGATCTAATTTCTCTTTCTTTGATCAAAGCGTTTTGGAACTTTACTAATTCACCTGCTTTTTCTTTTTGTAGACTTGCAAGCTTTTTTTGCTCATTTATCAATGCTTTTTTAGTTTCAGGTAGCCCTAGTAGCTCAATTCGCAGCTTTTTTGATTCACTTTGATTCTCTAACAGCTTATCGACTATTTCTCTTTCATTTGACTTTAAAATTGACAGTTCTAAGAAAGAATCTAAAAAAGAGACTAATACACTGGGGTTTTCATCACTATGTTGAATTGTACTAGCAGTTTCACCTTGACCGTAGCTTTCAATGTCAACTTTGGTAATTCCATTGATAGGGTCAGAAATATTCTGTAAAGCATCGTTTTTGTCTCTTTTGAATTCTATTATCTGACCTGCTTCATCTTCGAAAGTCAATTTGATTTCTTGTGGCCAAACATCTGAGTCAACCACCTTAGCATTTGAAGTATTGCCTGAAGATTCCCTAATTGCTTCCAAAAGGGTTGACTTACCAGCTCCACGACTGCCAATTATACAGGTTAGATTAGGGTTTAAGTCTATATTGATATTATCTAGCAGGCCGCCATCAAGTTTAATGCTTCTAATAACTGGTCGTTGCTCTGGAATGAAGTTTTCAAGTCTTATCCTTGACTCATGACTAAGTAAGGCGACCTTAAAGGAGTGAAAATTTAGTTCATCAATTTTTATTCGGGTAAGTTTCTTTTCACCATCAGCATTTACCCCCAACTTACTAAGAGTGTGTGAGTCTGACGACATAAGTTTTGGCAGGTCAAGGTTAATATCTAGTCCTAAATGCTCTCTTCTCAACTTTAACAATCTTTTCCTATTGTCATCGGTATCATTGTCCGTGTAAAAGTCAACACTGCTTTTAGACGAAATTTCCAATCCCTTAAGATTAGGGTGTTTGAATACTTCTTCTATTTGTGGACCGAACCTGCCTATAGTTTTTTCAAAACCTGAATCCAATTCAATATGAGCCAGAATACCTAAACCACTATGTTGATTTGCCAATTCTAAACATTCGACAATACCTTGGTTGCATGTTTTTCTGTCTTCACTTATTGTCAGTTTACCAAAGAAGTCACGCAGATTTTTAAAGGTTTCAAAATACACAAGTAAATGTCCTTGAGTTGTACTCACTTCTATTCCTGGTATAACCAATATTGGTTTTCCATTAGCATGATTTAAGGCAGTGTTTACATTCTGAATTTCATTATGGTCTGTAATGCTGATAATGCTAAGATTCTTCTCAATTGCCTTATCCACAATGGCTTCAGGAGTCATTGTTCGATCGGTTACATCATAAGAGCCAAATTCACCAAATGAATGAATATGTAGATCAGCTCTTAAAAATTTTGCTCCTGTCATTCTTGCTGTTTTTTTTTGCTTGCCGCCTAACGTTCCGGCTATGACCCGAACGGCTTTTCCAACACACGAGCGGGGGTAGAAGATCCGAGAGAGCCAGCGCTTTTTTAATTACGCATCAAGATACACAACTGTGAGAATCTGGTTATCAGTAGAAATACCCATCATCCTCCAAGCGCCTTCCTCACATGCGCCAAATGATGCTCCCCATGCCAAGCGTACATGCCCGCGTGTTGATAGAGGGTTCGCGTGTCGCCTTTCTCGGGATGGATGAAAGTACGCTGCCATTGAGTGTCGTCGAGGTTTCTGAATAGATAAGCCCAGCGGTCGTGGAGAGATTCAATTAAGCGTAGACTCACATCAATGGGAAGATCGTCGGAGTCGCCCAACTTCATCCAACCGTTTTCGTCGTAGTCTTTGATGGTGGGATTATCCTCAGATAAGGCCCACTTCGTGCGGATGTAGCCGTTCATGTGGCTGTCGGCGATGTGGTGGATGAGCTGGCGGACATTCCAACTACCGGCGCGGTAGGTCTTGGATAAGTCCAGCGTAGTGAGTCCCTTCGTTGCTTGCTGGAGCTTGAAGGGTAAACGCTCCAAGGTATGAATGTGCAAGGCCACCTGATTCGGGTCGAATTCTTTGGCGGGTTCAAAAGGACCAATGGGGTAACGATCGGAGGTATTCGCCATCTGTACTTTATTAGTGGTGTTTAGGAGTCAGAATAGATTCACATTTCCTAATTTTGCAGCCTTAAATTCTACACTATGAAATGTGGCATCGTCGGTTTACCGAATGTAGGGAAATCAACTCTATTTAACTGTTTGAGCAACGCAAAGGCGCAGGCTGCGAACTATCCTTTCTGTACCATTGAGCCAAACATGGGAACGGTAAACGTGCCTGATCCACGCATTTACAAGTTAGAAGAGCTCGTGAATCCTGAGCGCGTTGTGCCAGCGACCGTTGAAATCGTAGACATTGCAGGTCTTGTGAAAGGAGCGAGCAAGGGCGAAGGCTTGGGCAACAAGTTCCTCGGGAATATCCGCGAGTGTAATGCCATTATCCACGTCCTCCGTTGTTTCGAAAACGGAAACATTACTCACGTAGACGGGAGCATCGATCCGGTTCGCGATAAAGAAACTATTGATACCGAACTTCAACTCAAGGACCTCGAGACTCTTGAAAAGCGACTCGAGAAGGCAAAGAAGAATGCCAAGGGTTCCAACAAAGAAGCGTTCAGAGAAGTAGAAATGATCGAGCGCCTCACTGCCTTCATCGAGCAAGGTAAGTCGGTACGTGGTTTTGAAAGAAACGATGAAGAAGCAGAGTGGTTGGAAGACTACCAATTGCTTACCGATAAGCCTGTACTTTACTTGTGCAACGTGGAAGAGGCCAATGCTGCTACAGGCAATGCGCATGTAGAAGCTGTGAAAGTAGCGGTAGCCGATGAGAACGCAGAAGTTATTCACATTGCGGCGGCTACAGAGGCAGATATTGCTGAACTCGATTCTTTCGAAGAGCGCGAGATGTTCTTGGAGGAAGCAGGTCTTGAAGAGCCAGGTGTGAACCGAGTGATTCGTGCCGCTTATCAACTTCTCAAACTCCAAACGTATTTCACGGCGGGAGTAAAAGAAGTTCGAGCTTGGACCGTTCCTGTTGGAAGTACAGGTCCGCAGGCTGCAGGCGTGATTCATAGCGACTTTGAGAAAGGGTTCATTCGCGCTGAGGTAATCTCCTACGACGATTACGTGAAGTACGGCACCGAGGCAGCTGCTCGTGAAGCAGGTCGACTCCGAGTGGAAGGGAAGGAGTACATCGTTAAAGATGGCGATGTGATGCACTTCCGTTTCAACGTGTAAACTGACCTTCAACGGGTTAATTCCCATCAACATTTCGGTTAGCTAACCTGTGGAAAAGTTGCCAGTGCTTCGGTGACTTGCACTGGGCTATTTGTGTATTTTTAGGGCTTATTCAGGAAATTTTATAAGCCTAGGGGCGCATCAATATGGCCGAAACTAAGTACACGGAAGACAACATTCGGAGTCTCGATTGGAAAGAACACATCCGCCTTCGTCCGGGGATGTATATCGGGAAACTGGGTGATGGATCTTCTCCAGACGATGGTATTTACATTCTTCTCAAAGAGGTTATCGATAACTCCATTGACGAATTCGTCATGGGGTCGGGAAAGACAATTGAAGTATCTATCAAAGATGGATTGGTAACGGTTCGAGATTACGGTAGAGGTATCCCACTCGGGAAACTCGTCGACGTAGTTTCAAAGATGAACACCGGTGCGAAGTACGACTCAAAGGCTTTTAAAAAGTCGGTGGGTTTGAACGGTGTGGGTACGAAAGCGGTAAACGCCCTTTCCAGCCACTTCCGGGTTCAAGCGGTCCGAGATGGTGAATCTAAGTACGCAGATTTCGAACAGGGAAACCTACGCGAAGAATCGACTCCTGAATCGAGTTCACAGCGAAAGGGTACTAAAGTTCAATTTCGTCCGGACTCAACCATCTTTACTAATTACAACTACCGTAGTGAGTATGTGGAGAAGATGCTCTGGAACTATGTGTATTTGAATCCGGGGCTGACTATTTACTTTAACGGTGAGAAGTTCTATTCGGAGAACGGTCTTAAAGACCTTCTGAACGACAATATCAATGGCGAGATCATGCACGATATCATTCACCTTCGTGGAGAGGATATCGAAATTGCACTGACACACGCCGAGCGCTCGCAGAGTGAGCAGTATTATTCCTTTGTGAATGGTCAGCACACCACGCAAGGAGGGACACATCAAAGCGCCATTCGTGAGGCTTTGGTAAAGACGTTACGCGACTTCTATCAGAAGAATTACGATGCAGCAGACATCCGTCAAAGTGTGATTGCTGCAATTGCGGTTAAGGTCATCGAGCCTGTATTCGAAAGTCAGACAAAGACCAAGCTGGGTTCAAATGATATTGGTCCTGATGGTCCCACAATGCGAACTTTCGTCAACGACTTCTTGAAGACGAGTCTCGATAACTTCTTGCACCGAAACCAGGAGGTGGCGGATGCGATTCAGAAGAAAATCATTCGTGCAGAAAAGGAGCGAAAAGAACTCAGCGGCATTCAGAAACTTGCACGCGAAAGAGCGAAGAAGGCCAACCTGCACAACCGCAAGCTACGCGATTGCAAGATTCACTATACCGACAAAAACGAGCGCCACGGTGAAACGACCTTGTTTATCACGGAGGGTGACAGTGCATCGGGCTCTATCACAAAGAGTCGAGATGTAAAGACCCAGGCCGTATTTAGCTTGAAAGGGAAACCGCTCAACTGTTACGGTCTCACGAAGAAAGTCGTGTACGAAAACGAGGAATTCAACCTCCTTCAAGCGGCATTGAATATTGAAGACGGACTTGAAAACTTGCGCTACAACAACGTTGTCATTGCAACAGATGCCGACGTTGATGGTATGCACATCCGACTACTACTGATTACGTTCTTTCTACAGTTCTTCCCGGAACTCGTGCAAGAGCGTCACTTATACATCCTTCAAACTCCACTTTTCCGTGTGAGAAATAAGAAGGAAACAATTTACTGCTACAGTGAAGAAGAGCGTCGCGCTGCGATTCTCAAGCTGGGTAGTAAGCCTGAGATCACTCGATTCAAAGGATTGGGTGAAATTTCACCCGATGAGTTCAAGCACTTCATCGGTGAAGAAATTCGACTGGAACCTGTGTTGCTCGGACCTGGACAAAAGATTGAAGACATTCTTCAATTCTACATGGGTAAGAATACACCTGAACGTCAGGAGTTTATTATTGAAAACCTCAGAGTTGAAAAAGATACTGAGGAGAATTTGAAGGAGGTATGAGACTAAACACGAAGGACCGACACTCCTACATGCGGTATGTCTACTTGTTCATGTTGATACTGGTAATATTCGACATGCTACTCATCCGCATTCCAGGAACCATTGGGGTTGAGCTGCCTTATCTCACCATTTTTGTTGGGGCTATTTTGCTCCTGATTATCTACAGAGGCAACGCGGTTTTCCGCTACGATAGCGATGGTGAGGTACTTATTCTCGATAGTCGAGATCCAGTTTGGGGGCACTTCCTCAACTTGAATAAGTTGTACGAATTCCCCAAGCGCAAGTTCATGGGGTATCGAATAAAGCGACTTCCTTTCCGACGTACGCTCATTTTGAAAGTGAGGTCGAAAGAGGCGAAATACAAGACCCTACGCGTGAATATCTCCTACCTCAAACCGTCAGAAGTTCGACACTTGAGTAGATCTTTAGACAGCGTAGCAAAAGCAAATAAGAACATCAGTCACGACGCACACGATGATGATTGAGAATGAAGACGACAAGCCGATGGAGGAGGGAACTCCAGAGGAACTAGATAATCAGATTGGCGACGAAGAAGAGCATCACGAACGCGTGAGCAAGGTGTCGGGGATGTATGAAGATTACTTCCTTGACTATGCCTCGTATGTGATTCTTGAACGTGCGGTTCCATCGCTAGAAGATGGTTTTAAGCCCGTTCAACGCCGACTTCTACATGCGCTCCGAGAGATGGATGACGGACGTTTCCACAAGGTGGCAAACGTGATTGGCCAGACCATGAAGTTTCACCCTCACGGTGATGCTTCTATTGGCGACGCATTGGTTCAGCTGGGTCAGAAAGACCTCTTGATTGATACCCAAGGAAACTGGGGTAATATCATGACAGGGGATAATGCCGCGGCTCCACGTTACATCGAAGCACGTCTGTCCAAGTTCGCTTTGGATGTAGTCTTCAACCCGAAGGTTACAGAATGGCAATTGAGCTACGACGGTCGTGCGAAGGAACCACTCCACTTACCTGTTAAATTTCCTCTTCTCCTTGCACAAGGGGTAGAAGGTATTGCGGTTGGATTGAGCACGAAGATTATGCCTCACAACTTCAATGAATTGATTGACGCCTCAATCAAGATATTGAAAGGAAAGAAGGCGGTTATTTATCCAGACTTCCCAACCGGAGGTGTGGTTGATGTTACCCAATACAACGACGGTTTACGCGGAGGCAAGGTGCGCGTTCGCGCGAAAATCTCGCAGGTCGATAAGAAGACGCTTGCGATCACCGAGATTCCTTACGGAACCACTACACAAAGCTTGATTGACTCCATCGTCAAGGCGAACGAGAAAGGGAAAATCAAGATTAAAAAGATTGAGGACAACACAGCAGAGCATGTGGAAATCCTCGTTCATCTTCCACCGAACATCTCTCCGGATAAAACCATTGATGCTCTGTATGCATTTACTAGCTGTGAGAATTCAATCTCGCCATTGTGTTGCATTATTGAGAACGACAGACCGCTCTTTATCGGCGTTTCTGAACTTCTCAAGTTGAGCACTGAGCATACGCTTGGGCTGTTGAAGGCTGAATTAGAAATCAACCTGAAGGAGCAACAAGAAGCATGGCACTTTGCATCTCTTGAGAAAATCTTCATTGAGAATCGCATCTATCGCGACATTGAAGAAGCGGAGACTTGGGAAGAGGTGATTGGCAATATCCGAGAAGGTCTACAACCGCATATCAAGCATTTGCTTCGTGAAGTTACCGAGGAGGATATCGTCCGCTTGACAGAGATCCGAATCAAGCGTATCTCCAAGTTCGATTCTACGAAAGCCGACAATCATATTGAGGCGTTGGAGGGTAGAATTGCGGAGATCAAGGATAAGCTGGCCAACTTGGTGGATTACGCCGTAGATTACTTCAAGAACTTGAAGAAGAAGTACGGCGAAGGCCGCGAGCGCAAAACTGAAATGCGTGTCTTCGACGAAATCGTAGCCACCAAAGTAGCCATCGCGAACGAGAAGCTTTACGTAAATAGAGAGGAAGGCTTCATTGGAACCGGATTGCGCAAGGATGAATTCGTTACGGAGTGTTCGGATATCGATGACATCATCGTCTTTAGAAAAGATGGCGTTATGATGGTCACTAAAGTGGATACCAAAACCTACGTAGGTAAGGACATTATCCATGTGGCCGTCTTCAAGAAGAACGACAAGCGCACGGTTTACAACATGATTTATCGCGATGGTGGACCAAGCGGTAAGGCAATGATGAAGCGATTTACGGTAACCTCTACCACAAGAGATAGAGAATACGACCTGACCGCAGGAACAAAAGGTTCTCAGGTGCTTTACTTCACTGCTAATCCGAATGGGGAAGCTGAGGTGGTTACTGTCTACTTGAAGTCGCTTCAACGTTTGAAGAAACTCAAGTTTGATATCGACTTCTCCGAATTGGCCATCAAAGGTCGAAATGCGAAGGGAAATATCGCAACTAAGTATCCTGTCCGAAAGGTTGAAATGAAGGAGGAGGGAGTGAGTACTCTGGCTCCAAGAAAGGTTTGGTTTGATGAAACCGTACAGCGCATCAACTACGATGGCAGGGGACAACTCTTAGGTGCATTCCGAGGGGAGGATAAAATTCTCACCATCCTACAAAGCGGACATTATCGCCTCACTGGATTTGATGTGAGCACCCACTTCGATGAAGACATGATCTTGATGGAGAAGTGGCGCCCAGATCAACCGATTACGGCGATTTACTGGGACAATTTGAAGCAGAAGTACTACGTGAAGCGATTCCAAGTGGAGGTAGTCAATGCGGAAAAGAACCTGTTCATCTCAGAGAGCGAAGGCAGTTATCTAGAAATGGCTACAACTTCGGATGAACCGCATATTGAAATCACTTTCAAGAAAGTTAAAGGGAAGCAAAGAGACCCTGAGGAAACAAACCTTGCAGAGTTTATATCCGTTAAAGGATGGAAGGCGCAAGGAAATCAATTGACGCCATACGACGTTAAAAACATTAACTTGTTGCCCGAACCGGAACCGGAAGTCGTTGAAAACGAAGAGGATGATGAAGATGAAATTGAATCTTCAAATCCTGGAAACAACGAAGAATCTGGAGATGGACCTTCGCAAATAACACTTGAATTCTAGAGATGAAAAGACTTTTACTCGGTTTGCTTGGACTTGCTTCCATGCAGGCTTTCTCGCAAGCGCTTCCCCCAGTGAACACTGCACAATTAGGAGCTTTGCCATACAACACATCCCTCAATGATGTTTGGGGATATGCCGATACAGCGGGCAACGAATATGCGCTCGTTGGTGTTAGAAACGGCTTCTCGGTAGTAGATGTCACCAACCCAGCCGCTCCTGTTGAGGAGTTTAAAATTCCTGGACGACGCAGTACTTGGCGAGATATTAAAACATGGGATCACTACGCGTACGTAATGCACGATCCTTCTCCGCAAGGTGGCGGCGACGGACTTTTGATTGTAGACCTTGACAGTTTGACTACACCGCGTTACAAGTTCATCTATCCGAAGGTAGTTTTGGGTGGAGTTGAAGATTCAGCAACTCGTTCTCACAACCTTTGGGTGGATGAAAACGGTGTTCTGTACATCTTCGGTGCTGATGTTGGATTGGGCGGTGCAATTATGCTGGATGTGGCAACAGACCCATGGAATCCAACTTACTTAGGACTTTACAACTCTACTTACTTGCATGACGGCTATGTTCGCGGCGATACTCTTTGGGGTGCAGCATTGGGCAACGGCATGGTCGCGGCAGATATCTCAAACAAAACTCAGCCTCAATTCTTGGCGCAATGGAACACGCCAAGTGTGTTTGCACACAACTGTTGGATGAGCGACGATAACAAAACCATCTTCACTACGGATGAGGTTTCTTCGGCGTATATCACTGCTTATGACGTATCCGATTTGTCGAATGTTTCAGAGACAGACAGAATGCGCATAACGCCTAATAATCAGACTATTCCTCACAACGCGCACGTCTTGGGTGACCTCGTATACACAAGCTATTATACTTATGGCCTGCACATCATGGACGCGCAAGATCCAACATGGTTGATGGAAGTGGGAAGCTTTGATTCTTCGCCGCTCAGCGGAACGGGCTATGATGGAGCTTGGGGTGCATATCCTTATTTGCCTTCAGGCAACTTGCTGGTTACTGATATCCAAGAGGGGTTATTCGTGATAAGCTTCAATGAAACTAGAGCTTCACGTGTATATGCTTTTGTACAAGATTCATTAACAGGACAGGCTTTACCAATGGCGGATGTATTCTTGGTGAATGCCAACGATACTGTTGCACTAGATGCCATCACTGCTGGATTTAGAAGAGGAATGGTAGGCGCTGGTCAGGATAGCATTCATGTACACGCCTCAGGATACACGAGCATCAAAACCACTTTCAACTATACCCCAGGTTTGGTGGATACAGTGATTTACAAGATGCTTCCAATCGACTTCTCAGTGAATGAAGCCGAGTTGAATGGAATTGAAATGACGCCTAACCCTGCTACTGATTTCTTCACACTTGAAGCGGATGTAGACATGGATCAAGCAGAAGTGATTCTGTATGACATGCAAGGGCGTGAAGTAATGCGTTCGGCTTGGACATCTGGAAGTCGTTCTTTCCGCTCTGACATCAATATGACGCCTGGCGTTTATGTGGTTGAGGTAAGAAATGAAATCGGTAAATGGACAGAGCGACTCGTCGTACAATAGTCGAATTACCGTTCCGAAAAAGTAATAAGGCTCGCAGAAATGCGGGCCTTATCTCATTTTGGCCACTTGCACGAGAATAGGCAGTCCAATGATTCCCAGAGAAATTCCAATGCCCCGAGACCAAGCATCTTCAATATTAGAGAAGATGGTCATCCATGCATAAACGTGCACTACCAAAGGCAGCACCAAATGGAAAACCCCAACGAGCTTCTTGTATTTGGTCGCAAATTGTCGTCCCATCATATAACCCACAAGGAGAGCAGAGGCACCGTAGTACAACTCTATACCTAGAAGAGGCAGATGCAAGATTCTCGATAGAAATCCAACAAGAATTAGAACCGAGAGCGCAACAACGAGACGTTTCGAATACAGCGGTTCTGGGCTGTCGTTCTTTTCGTCGAAATCGAGTAAGTCCATATCTTTAATCGTCTATCAACCAAAGAACTGCATTTGGTGTTATAGAACCAATTAAATCTTTGTGTAGATTTAGAATCTCATGAAATTTGAAGTCTTCGATGAATTTGTGGAAGGGGTTCAAGTTATAACCCCCGACTTTAAATACTTGTACGTTAATCCTGCTGTGGCAGCGCAAGCGGGGTCAACAGTCGGTGCGCTATTGGGTAACAAAATGGTAGACATGTTTCCCGGAATTGAGCACTCTAGGGCGTACAGCGAAATAGGCAAGTGCATGGAAGGCGGTGAAGACATTGAGTTCCTCAGCGAATTTGATGACCCGCGTGGACATAAGAATTACTTCAAATTGAGATTGCATCGGATTGATGAAGGTGTACTCGTGGTAAGTCACGACCTCACAGAAGAGAAGCGGAAGCAATACGAACTGCTTAATCAGAATCATAAGCTGGAAGAGCAAATACAAGAACGCTCGAGGCAACTAGAAGACCGCAAGGCGGAGTTGGAAGAGTATATCTATCGCATCGAAGCGCTTCAATCACTCTATAAAGTCATACTGAGAAATACATCTGATGGCATTGCAGTGATTTCAGAAGATTGCCAACTACTGTTCACCAACCGAGAATTCCGAAATATTTCGACCCTTGTCTTTGGAGACTCACCCAATGCTGGGGATGATTTCAATCCGTTCATTCAATCCTTTTTCCCTGATCGATTCAAGGACATCGAGCAATTGATTCGATCGGAACCAAGACTCTTCACAACAGCTAGTTTTAAGGTGAAGGACCATCAGTTTTTCTTTGACGTCGAGTTCTGCCAGGAAGAGAAAACGAAGAAGCGAATACTCTACATCCGCGATGTGACCGAAAAAGAGAACGCCATGCGTGACTTAATGGTTAGCGAAGAGAAGTTCAGAGTTTTGGTGGATAGAATGTTGGCAGGCGTTTATGTGATTGAGGAAGATAGAGTGGTTTATGTCAACGAGCAGTTGAAACAGATCTTCGGAACTCCATCGGGGACGTCCATTGATGAGGTTCAACTGGATAAGCTTATCTACCCCGAGGATTTACCCATCGTTCGAGCGAATATTCAAAAGCGCCTAAGTGGAGAAGTGGATCATATGCGCTACGAAGCGCGAGGCGTTCGGAGAGACGGGAGTGTTTTCTGGTTTGAGGTACTTGGAAATGTTTCGACCTATCAAGGCAGAAAGGCCATTGTAGGAACGCTCATCGATATTACAGATCGAAAGAAAGCAGAAGAGCACACGGTTAAACAACTGCATGCTCTTGAGGAGATTTCGTTCATTACATCGCATGAACTGCGACATGAACACGCCAAGTTGAACGGAATCATCCAGCTGCTTCAGCACATGGACATTGATGATGAAGAGTTAAAGACACTACTTACCGAAAGCAGTCCGATTTTCGAAAGCATGGACGTGTCCATTCGGAAACTGAACCATTACGTCAAAGAGTCCCGCTCCAAATTCTCTACAAACTAGAAGTTTGGCTTGAGGAGATATTTCGAGTAGAAATTATCGATGGCCTGAACCGCTTCTTCAGGTGTATCCACCAATTGGAATAAGTCCAAATCGTCGGCTGAGATGTTGTGATACTGTTCTAAAACAGTCGCTTTTATCCAATCAATGAGTCCGCCCCAGAATTTCTTGCCCACCAACACCACAGGGAAAGTGCCTATTTTGTGTGTTTGAATTAGCGTCATGGATTCAAAGAACTCATCCAATGTTCCAAAGCCACCGGGCATTACGATGAAACCCTGACTGTACTTTACGAACATCACTTTGCGGACGAAGAAATAGTCGAATGACATGTTCTTGTCCTTATCGATGTACGGATTGTTGTTCTGCTCAAATGGAAGTTCAATATTGAGACCTACGGAAGCTCCGTTCCCTTTCTGGGCTCCTTTGTTACCGGCTTCCATGATGCCAGGGCCACCGCCCGTAATCACACCATAGCCCTTCTTGGCTAGGCGTTCTGCGATATCTTCTGCGAGCTTGTAATTGGGGTCTTCTGGAGAAGTTCGTGCAGATCCGAAGATGCTTACACATGGTCCGATTCGCGATAGATGTTCGTATCCATTCACGAATTCGCTCATTATCTTAAAAATAGCCCAACTGTCGTTGGTCTTAGTCTCGTTCCAGTTTTTGCGCTTAAAAGCTCTTTTGATTTTTTCTTCTTCTGTCATAGAATTGGTGTGGTTTCTTACTATCAATGTACGCTAAAACCCCGCCAAATGTTTTATCTCAGAAGAAAATCTTACTTGAGCTCGACCTTCAGGAATTGACCGGTTAAGCTATCGGGATGCTGGATAATCTCTTCAGGGGTGCCTTTGGCTACCACCGTTCCGCCTGCACCACCACCATCTGGACCAATGTCGATGATGTAGTCGGCTTGCTTGATAACATCCATATTGTGCTCAATGATCAAGACGGTATTCCCGCGTTTCACCAGCTTTTGCAGCACTTCCATCAAAACTCTCACATCTTCAAAGTGCAAACCCGTAGTGGGTTCGTCCAAGATGTACATGGTGTTTCCAGTATCGCGCTTGGAGAGTTCTGTGGCCAACTTTACACGCTGAGCCTCACCACCTGAAAGCGTAGTGGATTGCTGTCCGAGAGTGATGTAACCCAAGCCAACATCGTTCAAGGTCTTGAGCTTGTTCTTGATCTTCGGAATGGCTTCAAAGAACGGCAATGCATCTTCCACGCTCATATTGAGCACGTCGGAAATAGATTTGCCTTTGTAGCGAACTTCTAAAGTTTCACGATTGAAACGCTTGCCTTGACAAGTTTCACATGGTACGTAAACGTCGGGAAGGAAGTTCATCTCAATGACACGAACTCCAGCGCCTTCACAGGTCTCACATCTACCGCCTTTAACGTTGAAGCTAAATCGACCCGGCTTGTATCCGCGAATCTTTGCTTCAGGTAATTGAGCGAATAGATTTCGTATATCACTGAATACGCCTGTATATGTCGATGGGTTCGAACGCGGAGTGCGTCCAATCGGACTTTGATCGATATCGATGACCTTATCTAAGTGCCCAATACCTTCGAGATTCTCATAAGGAAGTGGCTTCTTGACAGAGTTGTAAAAATGCTGACTTAGGATAGGGTAGAGCGTTTCATTAATCAGGGTTGATTTCCCCGATCCACTCACACCTGTAACTACAGTGAGGGTTCCTAATGGAATCTCAATGTCAACATTCTTCAAGTTATTGCCTGTCGCTCCTGAGAGAACAATACTATTACCATTTCCAGTTCTACGCTCTTCGGGAGTCGGTACTTCTTTTTCTCCGGTGAGATATTGAGCAGTAAGACTTTTGGAGTCTAGAATATCTTGAAGTTTTCCTTCTGCAACGATATGACCACCGTGAACACCTGCACCTGGACCAATGTCCAGGATGTAATCGGCGGTTTCAATCATATCCTTATCGTGCTCTACCACCAAGATGGAGTTGCCTACATCTCTCAACCGTTGAAGCGATTGAATTAACTTATGGTTGTCACGTTGATGAAGTCCGATGCTCGGCTCGTCGAGAATATAGAGCACATTCACAAGCTGTGAGCCGATTTGCGTTGCCAATCGAATACGCTGAGCCTCACCACCTGAAAGACTTTTAGCTGGTCGATTTAGGTTTAAGTAACCCAAACCTACATCCAGTAAGAAGCCTGTTCTGTCTCGCAATTCCTTGATAATCTCAACCGCAATCTTCTTTTGATTCTCGGTCATGCTATCGAGCGAACCTTCCAACCATTCGCCAAACCCTGTGATAGGCATCTGCGTGAGGTCGGATATATTGTAATCGCCAATCTTAAAGTGAAGCGATTCCTTTTTCAATCTTGATCCACCGCATTCTGGACATGCGGAGGAAGCCATGAAACCATCTGCCCAACGTTGAATGCTTTTGCTCTTCGCTGAGTCGTGCTGATGCTCGATGAAGTTGATGATACCTTCAAAGTCGATGCGATACTTTCGCGTAACGCCCAACGACTTGCTTTGGACTTCAAACGTGGTTTCCAATCCATGAAGAATGGCATCCATCCCATCTTTTGAAATGTCTTGGATAGGCGTGCTCAAATCGAAGTTGAACTTCTCGCCAATCATTTCAATTTGATTGAAAATCCAGCTGCGCTTGTACTCCCCAAGTGGGGCTAAGCCACCGCCTTTGATGGTCTTTGATGGGTTCGGAATAACCTTCTCAAGTTCGACGCGCTTTACCTTTCCAAGACCGTTGCAGGTTGGACAAGCTCCTTTCGGACTGTTGAAGGAGAATGTGTTTGGCTCGGGATCAGGGTAGGCGATGCCTGTTGAAGGACACATCAAGTGACGACTGAAGAATGCAACCTCTTCCGTATCGAGGTCCATCACCATCATAATGCCTTTGCCATGGTACATAGCGGTACCGATGGAGGCTTGAATGCGACCGTCGTTTTCTTGATCTAAAATCAATCGGTCGACAACGATTTCAATATCGTGTGTCTTGTATCGATCTAGACGCATGCCTTTGGTAATCTCTACCAACTCACCGTCAACTCGGGCACGCACGAAACCTTGTCGAGCGACTTGCTCAAACAATTCGCGGTAATGTCCTTTTCTAGATCGAACCATCGGGGCGAGGAGAGCGATACGCTTTCCACTGAAACGCTCGTACAAGCTCTCACGGATTTGATCGTCCGTGTAGCTCACCATCTTCTCACCCGTGTTGTATGAATAGGCCGTGCCTGCTCGAGCGAAGAGGAGACGAAGGAAGTCGTAGATCTCGGTTACCGTTCCAACTGTCGAACGCGGGTTTCTACTTGTCGTTTTTTGCTCGATGGCAATCACCGGGCTTAATCCTTCAATCTTATCCACATCCGGACGTTCCATTCCACCGAGAAACTGACGCGCGTAGGCAGAGAAGGTCTCAATATATCTACGTTGACCTTCGGCGTAAAGTGTGTCGAATGCAAGCGATGATTTACCACTACCACTCAAACCAGTAATCACCACTAAAGAGCGACGAGGTAAGTTTACATCGACGTTCTTAAGGTTGTGTACACGGGCGCCATAGACTTCTATTTGGCCGTGTTTATTGTCCGTTTTTTGAGCTTCGAGTGTGGTTTCCGACATGCCTGATTTATTCAGAAATGCAAAGGTACGATGTACCGTTTTGAATTGAACCCATCGAGAGGATGGATGTTCATCATTCAGGGATGGAAATGAAGCTTTTGTCGGTTGGCACTTCGATTTGATAGGTGCGATTACTTCTATTTCTCAAGTAATCTTCGCGAAGCCATGGATTGTGGTACTTCAAGGTCTTGTAATTGATGCCGTGCTCATGGGCCCAGTCCGGCCAACTTTCAACAGCACCTGAGACTTCCACCACCTCGGTCGGGATAGCTTCGTACATATCGGAGTCACGTAAATGGAACCCAAACTCTCCTGGGCGATTAACAATTTCTTTCACAGCAATGATGCGGAAGACGTATCGCGCCGTTTCGCTATTCAGAAGCAGGTCGTAGTAGTTGCTTACTTTCTGACGTTCTAGCTGTCGGCGAACTCCTGCCTTTCCCATATTGTAGCTCGCCGCTGCAAGTGTCCATGATCCGAACTCCTCTTTTGCTGATGCCAAATACTGAGCAGCTGCGCGAGCTGATTTAACCGGATGGTAGCGCTCGTCTACCTCTCCATCGACAATCAGTCCGTATTCTTCACCTGTGGAAGATAGGAACTGCCAGAACCCCGCGGCATTGGCAGGAGAAACCACATTTTGGAATCCACTTTCAATCAAGCCTAAATACACCAAATCCTCAGGTACACCTTCTTCTCGAAAGATCTGCTTGAATTCGGGTAGCCAACGATTTGCACGCTTGAGCATGAGAAGGGTATTGCTCTGCCAGTAGGTATTCACCAACAGCTCACGATCAAGGCGTTCTCTAACATCTGGATCGGTGAGTGGAACATTTTCTCCAGCGAAGCTGAGTGATTCTGGAATTGAAAGTGAATAGATGTTATAGTCTTCCTGGAAATTAGCTTGATAGGTAGAATCGGCCTCTCCACCGTGCGGAGATCCGGCTGTTAAACCCATTAACGCTGCTCCTAGAAATAGATACTGGAATCGGATATTCACTTTCATGTCTCTTGTCTTCATTGTTGATTCTCAAATATACAAAGCAGATATGGAGATTTTAGTACATCCCAAGAGCTTATGAACCAACTAACTTTCAAAAGTCTGTATTGAATAACCTTTCAAAATCACTGATTATCAATATTTTATGAAATTATTCGAGATAAATTGTCACCGCAATAGGAACCTCACCGTAGTAATGACCGAACAAACAAAACTCATTACCAATGAAAAGATTATTACTTCTTTCGGCCTTGCTTCTCACAGGAGCTTTATCGGCCCAACACGCGATGAACATCTACGTGATGGACAATTCGGGTAATTCCCTAGCAGGTGTTGCATTATTCACGTATCACGATTACGGCATGTCGTTTAACCAAGTGCCTGTAGAGCGTTTCGATTCGGTTTACTATTCAAGCAACAATGGTGTGACTGCCTATTGGGAGTACAATCGAAACCCAGGCTCGATGGACACCGTTCGCTATGCGGCTTTTGATTGCAATGGCGTAATGCATAGAGGAGAGGCTTTCCTACAAACGGGGCAAGGGTGGAACGATACTTTGTTCTTGCCTTGTGCGCCTACAGCTTGTCAGGCTATTGTTAGAGGAGATGCTGGTCCTAACAACTTGTGGGCAGAGGGTGTGAATCTCAGAACCTTGGCGGCTGCGGGTAATCCATTTGCCAATAACCACAGTTTCTTTATCAACAATACTCGGTTCCAGCCTTCTTGGACTAATTCAGAGAGAGCCTATCTCTACCTTACCCCTTCAATGGGTGGTGGACTTTCTGGAAACGTAGCTATTTCATACACGAGAAGTGATTCGAACTGTGCTGTTGTAACAGATAGCGTTAACCTGCCATGGCCAGGCGGCTCTAACCTTCAATGTAACGCATATTTCTACCCAGATTCAGTGAATACAGGTGCATTCCAAGGTCAGTACGTTTTGATCGAAGCTTCAAGCTCTTCATCAGGAAATGTCGTAGACTGGTTCTGGGATATGGGTGACGGAAACGCTTACAACACTCAATACCCAATTCACACGTATTCAGCTACAAGTGCGGCGAGCTACCAAGTATGCTTAACAATCTTGGCCATCGATGGAAACGATACTTGTTCGGATACATATTGTCAAACGATTCGTTTCGACTCAACAGGTGCTCCAATTTTGAAGCAAGGGTGGACCGTGAATGTTGTTGATCCTGCAACTTTCTCAGTAGACGAGGATGAATTGATCGAAGTCTTGATGTATCCGAACCCATCCAATGGAGATGTTCGCATTACGTGGGAGGAGAGTCTCGAAGTGAAATCTGTTGATGTGTTCCAAGTGAATGGACAGCAGTTGGATAGCTTTACACCGCAATCGAATGAAACTGAGTTGACCAACTTGTCAGCAGGCGTGTATATCGTTCGAATTGAAACGCCAACCGCCGTTCTATCACAGAAGTTGATTGTTCAATAATTAGCAAAGTGACTTAACACAAAAGCACTTCACAGAGACCCGCAGTCTGCCGCATTGGACGTAACTTCAATGCGGCAACTGCTATCTCACTGCTCTCATGGATTTACAGAAAGTCATTCAGAGGTGCCTCAAAGGCAATCGAAGGGCGCAATTTGATCTCTATCAATATTGCTTCGATAACCTCATGCTTACCTGTAACCGGTTTACATCGAATCGCGATGATGCACTCTCTCTTTTAAACACTGGGTTTCTAAAGATTTTAAACAACCTGGACAAGTACGACACCAGTCAGTCTTTCAACCCGTGGATTTCCACGATTATGGTTCGGACAGCTATTGATGAGCATCGCTCTTCGAAAACGTATAAGCTAGGGACGGTTTTATACGATTCGGATGGCGCACTAGAGCAGGCTTCCAATTATGATGAGATGGAAGATGTAGTGTCGAAAATGCAGGTCGAAGAAATCAAGAAACTCATATTTGAACTTCCTGACAACGAGCGTATAGTTTTTACGCTCTATGAAATGGAAGGCTACAAACACCATGAAATCGCCGAACAACTCGGCGTGTCGGAGCGCTCAACAAAGCGCTATTTGAAGTCTGCCAAACTCCTTCTACAAAGAGGGTTGATTGGGGAGAGGAATATTGAAAGCCTTACATCATGAAGAGTCCCTGGAATGCAATAAAACAGAAGGTCGATAGCGGCGCCTCTCCAATGCAAGATGGAGATTGGGCGGCTATGGAGGCTATGCTTGATGGGCAGAAGTCGGGTTTCAAGTGGGGTAAATTCGGTAAGTATGGCCTGTCGTTACTCGTTGGGGTAGCGTTGGGAGTGGGCGCTCTCGCCATTTATGAGAACGCAACCCTGAAAGCTGAGTACACACCGCTGCCAGATGTTTCGAATACAGAGACACCAGCTAGTGAATCCACAAACGGAATGTCAACCTCCACAACCAGTGAGTTGAGTTCTTCAAACTCAAGCCAAATTTCTGAGTCTGTTTCAGATTTGGTCACAACCACAGAAAGCACAACAGCGAGCGCTTCAAGCAACAATGCTGAAGAAGTGGCTTCTATCAACAATACTAGAGAGCCTCAAAATAATTCAGGCGATGACGCCACGGCATCCGCAGAACGATTCGCACAATCACCTTCAAATGAAAGTTTTCCGTCGTTGGAGAACGAATTAGGAATGAACCCTATGCACTCTACATCTCTCGCAGATGAGGGTCAGAATACTCAAAACGAGAAACCTTCAATGCCCGCTGTTGAATCTTCAATGGAGTCGGCAAATCAGCAAGATGAGCAGAGTGAAGGTACATCTCCGATGAACGATGCGTCTCAAGGTGAAACAACAGCGGATGAAACTGAGTCAAGTCAAGAGATGAACATGGATGAATCCACTTCGGATGACAGAGCTGGTGAAGCTGACGAGGAAACTACGGCAGAGGATCTCGACGATGAAGAGGAGGCTACTTCTGAAAGTGCATCTCCTGTGATTCGATCTTCTGATCATCGAAATACCCAATTCGGCGTTGAAGCAAATTACAGCTGGGGTAGGGCTTTAGGCTCCGGACTTCAATCGCATGACATAGGATTGGATGCCGTTTATCGATGGAGAAATTGGAACTTCCAGACCGGAATTCATTACGTCAATACACAAGGCACGGCCAATCTATCGGTTTCAAGCTCGCAAATTGTATTCGATACGACTTACACCCAAAACGTGGTAACTCGCAGTGATACCAATTACATCCGTACTTGGGTAATCACCGGTAGGAATACCGGAATGTTTGTTACCGACACTTCTGTATCCAACGTTACCGATACAGTTATCATCACATCTGTAGATTCAAGCATTCAGAATGTGCAGCAGTTGAAGCCTACTGATGTGTCTGTGAATTACTTCAGTGTTCCGCTTCTAGCTGGATACGAGTGGAAGTGGGACGAGTGGAGTTATGGCGTGCAAGGTGGAATCAACTTCCGCTCAATCAGCTATGGGAACATCGAAGTTCTCAATCCGACGAGCTACGGACTTGATGCGTTGATCCGACCGTATATCGGTTACTCTTTCGCACCTAAGTGGAATGCCTATCTGCGGCCAATGCTGAGTATACCAATAACCAGTGATCCAATTTTCAACCGGCAGAATTTCATAAATGCTGGGATTCAAATTGGAGTGAGATACGAGTTTTAATAAGAAAAGCCCTCCTGACATCAGCGTCAGGAGGGCCTTTTGATTTGAAGCAATCGCTTACATAGGGTGACAATGGAAGTGAATCGTATCGCTAACCGTCATTCCGTCGTGTGATATCTCGGCGGAGATAATCAATCGCATATCACTGTGCTGAGTTACATCATTCACCCACATTTCATGAATATTGACGGAGGTCCCGTGCGCATGCTCCTCGGCTGTGAATACTACTGTATCGGCTGAGGTGTTATAAATCTCAAGGGCATAGCCATGTAAGCCAGGTTGATATTGAATATCACCGTGAATGTGAACGGTATCTCCGAGGTGATAAGTAGACATATTTAGTGGCGCCATCATGTTGAATGATACTTTTGGTGCAGGATCATCTTGAATGACTTCACGTTCACAGGAGATTAGGCTTAGAGCGGAAACCGCCAAGATTGAAAATTGAAAAATGCGTTTCATAGTATTTAATTGAAGTTGTATTTGATATTGAATTGAGCAGTGGGCTGTGCTTTTACTTTGCCCTCTGCGAAGCTTTGGTGCAATGGAACAGACGTCTGTACCCCGAAAGACCATACATCGGTCATCCATTTAAAACCGAAGAATGCCGAATGGAACTCGCCACCTGAGTTGGCAACAGTGAATTGCTCTGAACCGTACCGCTGGAGATCGTCCTCATCCTTCAAATAGGAGTATCCGACCTGTCCGGACACTGACCAGCCCTTTTCTAAGGATGTGTAGATGAGTTGCTCATAGCCAGATTGAAGCTGATATTGTCGACCAAACCTTCTGGCGAAGTCATTCTCTCCAGGGAGGACGGCAACAGCAGAAAGCCCCACAGATGAGGTTTCATTGAGCATGTAACCTGCGGCCAGAAAAGCGCTCCAGTCCCAAGAACCTGTTCCAGGCAGAATGGATGCCGGTAGTGAACCGGAGGCATCTTGCCAGCTTCCACTCGGTCCCTTGAGCCCAAGTCCTAGGTCGAGATTAAACTTAAGCCGCTCCTCACTCTGAATCACTCGATAAAAGGTTGACACTTGGATATCTCCCAATGCCGTTGTTGAGTTCAGAACGTCTATGTCCCTGTATGTATTCAAGACAAAGGGAATGTTCGCCTGAATCATCCAACGATCGGACAAAGCATATCTACCTTGAAGTGTCAGGATGCGGAAGAGTTCCTCGGCATAATGATCTTTATCGAGCACATTATCGGCAAAGTGCTCACTATGGAATACCACTTGTTGATATCCCAATTGCATGGACGATGTGAAGTTCTGACTGTATTGCCAATTGGAATACGCCACTCGACACCCACACACATCGCATGCATAACCGCTCAGCTGTACGCATACAGCGGCAGCTACCCATAAAGTTTTCATGGATAAATCTTCTGATTAATAATTCGTCGAAATGGAAGAATTACTAATCCTGTGGAGGCGGGGTAATAGATTGAAGTGGAATGGAGGCGTACCCATCTCTTGCATCTGGAAATTCGGAAGTAGAGTATTCCACAAGCTGCTGTATGCTAACCAGATCACATTCTTTTGAGAGGTATTCTGACACTCTTACGACGAGGAGTTGTGGAGTTTCTTGATCAGAATCTAAACCGGATGTCACCTTGCTCAATTCGTTCTCCAGGTGACAAGATCCGTGACATTCCAACTCGGGTTTGTCGAGGTTCTCACAATATTTTGCCTCAATCTCATCCATTCTCAATTGATAATCCACAATTAAGAATCCCTGCATAAACTGAGGGAAGAGGAGAAGGATGATGAGTAATATTGAAATGCCCCCTTTCACGATTTCAAAGGTAGAGTGCAAAAGCGGCGTGGGCAAGGCTTGGAGTGTGATTTAAGTCACCAATCCTCCTTTTTTGGAACTTCCTTAGCGAACTGTATAGAATCCCCTATTACATGTGCGGTTATCGTTTGCAAGCCATTGGTAAGGACGGCTATGGGTGCTTTGAGAACGGTGTTATATCGACAGGCTTGATGGAATACATCGATGGTCAAGTTCACATCAGGTGCCTTGCATTCTACAAGGATAGCAGGAGAGCCCTTGTGATAGATGAGGACATCGAATCGCTTGGGCATCCCGTTGATTTCAACCTTCTTTTCAATAGCAATGCTGGAGGCAGGATAGGAAAGATCTAGTAGGAGGTAGGTGATGAAATGCTGTCGAACCCATTCTTCCGGGGTGAGCAGGAGCCACTTCTTTCGAATGATATCCTTGATATAGGTCTTGTCCTTTTCATCCTTCAACTCAATGAGCTTAGAGGAATAGGGAAGTTCGGGCAACTTCATTAGTAAATCTGCTCGTTGTATTGCTCAGGATGACGCGGAGTGAACTGCTTATACACCTCTTGGATGCGTTGAAAGTCGGCTTCCTCATTTTCTGTCGGAGTGAACACATCTGCGATTCCTGCCACCTTCTTTCCAAAATCGAGATACCCCATCGAAATTGGAACATTGGCTCCTTTAGCGATGTGATAGAATCCCTTCTTCCATTTTTCTACTCGCTTTCGAGTTCCCTCTGCAGGAACCAAGATGATCAGTTGATCTTTTTCCTTTAGCAAGTCGATTGTATAATCAACGAAGTTGTTGCGCGCATCGCGATTGACGCCTAAAGCGCCTGTCCATTTAAAGAAGAAGCCAAAAGGTGATCGTGTATAGGTGTCCTTTATGAAATAGCGCACATCGAGTTCCATGATCCAAAACCCTGCGATGGCAAAGAGGAAATCCCAGTTGGAAGTGTGCGGCGCAGCAACCATTACTGAATGCGACACGGCGCTCATGTCTTCGAGGGTTTTTAGTTTCCAACCGAAGATGAAAAAGATGAACTTACCGAAAGCTTTTTTCAAAGGGAGGGGTTTTGCTTATATGGGTTGAGACTATGACAAGATAAAAGCTTTTTATAGCTTCTTTGCGACCTTTGGAACAAATAAAAAACGAAAAAGAATGACTGCCAACACTAACATGATAGGATTAAAGGAAAAAGGATCAAATGAACTCGGAGCTAAATTGAACGAGCTCTTGGCCAATTTTCAGATTCACTATCAAAACCTCCGTGCCGTTCACTGGAACATTCGCGGACGTGATTTCTTCGACCTCCACGTGAAGTTTGAAGAGTACTACACAGAGGCTCAATTGAGCATCGATGAGGTGGCAGAACGTATTCTCACCTTGGAAGTAGTGCCATTGCACACTTTCGCCGACTATCAAGACAACAGTTCAATTCCGGTAGCTAAAAACCTCTTCTCGAGTGAAGAGTGTGTGAATATCGTAGTTACAGGCTTCCAATCGCTCATCAAGTTGGAGCGTGAAGTGATTAACTTAGCGGGTCAATTGGGAGATGAAGGTACCATCGACATGTTGGGATCTTATGTTGCCAATCACGAGAAACACGTTTGGATGCTCAACGCTTGGTTGGGTAAACCGAAGAAGTCATAAGATTGAATAAACACGATTCTATATCTCATCATCGCCTCTTGCAGCAATTGCAAGAGGCGATTTCTATTCCACCTCCGGGACAGCAAGCTCAGTACAAAGCCGTTCCACCTGAACGTCCACATTCTGATTTGGAGGAAGTGCGTCATGCAAAGGATACGCGACATGCAGCCGTATTGGCCTTGATACACCCCATTGACGAGATTCCGCATGTGGCACTGATTGAGCGAAATACGTATCCAGGGGTTCACAGCGGACAAATTTCTTTCCCCGGCGGGAAGATTGAGAAGAGCGATTCCGGATTGATTCATACCGCTCAACGGGAAACCGAAGAGGAAGTCGGAATCATTCCCCAAGCCTACGACATTTGGGGTGAGCTTACTGAAGTATACATTCCACCAAGCCGATTTTTGGTGAAGCCTTACATCGGATTGGCAAAGAATGAACTAGACTTTATCGCCGATCCGAGAGAAGTCAATCAAATCGTTCATGCTCCATTGCATCGCTTCTTAAGTGAGGATGCCTTACAACCTGAAGAAGTGGCTGTTGGAGATTTTAAGCTGAAGGTGCCGTCCTATTCGTGGGACGGACATATAATTTGGGGTGCAACCGCCATGATGATCAGTGAGCTCTCAACGCTAATTCGCTCATATTTGGAGGATTGAAGTTCTTTCTACTCCTACGCTAAGATGTTTATCTTTGGCCTCCACAGAACGAGCCCATGAGGATCAACCCATTTCATAGAGACATTTTTGGCAATAACATGATTATCAAGAGATTGATAATCTTTCTTTTTGGTTCCATCACTTGGTATCGATTTAATATCGCCAACAAAACAGAAGTGAACGGTTCCGATAAACTCGGAAAATTGCCCTCTAACCGAGTGCTCTTTGTGAGCAATCACCAAACGTATTTCGCGGATGTATCTGCGATGTATCAAGCCTTCAACCACGTAAAGTGGAAGAAATACGAACGCATCAACTCATTCTGGACGCTCTTTTCACCAAAGCTGAATGTGTACTTCATCGCTGCAAAGGAGACGATGAGTGCGGGTTTGTTACCTCGACTTATGGCCTATGCAGGATCCGTTTCCATCAAGCGTTCTTGGCGAGAAGCGGGAAAGACGGTAGATAGAGGGGTTGACCCAAAAGATATCGACAAAATTCGCCAGGCCATCAACAATGGTTGGGTGATTACCTTCCCTCAAGGAACTACGCGTCCTTACGTAAAGGGAAGAAGAGGAACAGCGCACTTGATTAAAGAGCTCGAACCCATTGTAATTCCAGTGGTGGTGGATGGATTTAGAAGAGCTTTTGATCGCAAGGGTCTCTTTATGAAAAAGAAGGGCGTTACGCTTAATCTGACGTTCAAAGATCCACTGGATATCGACTACAATGCGAGCCCACAGGAGATTATGAAACAGATTATGGAGGCGATTGAGCAGAGCGAAGAGTTCAACGTTGTCAACCAACTCAGCTTAGTTCCTGAAGAAATCTGAATAACTCAAACACATAGTTGACTCATTCGCCGTTATCTATGTGATGTACGCTACATTTAGCGTGACTTCTTTTTAATATCTTGCTATCTCAAAATCGCACATCAATGAGAAAGTTCGCTCTAGCTACTTTGGCCCTTATCACCTTGGTTTTGACTTCATGTGAAGACGATCCAATCGTACCAGGAGGACAAAATACCGACAATAGAAATGTCGAGGCCTGGATTTACGCGTATTGGCAAGGGGCATGGTACAAACCAGACACTACTTATTTCTTGGCAGATGCCGAGATTGAAATCGAGAACATCCGAATGGTATTCTCTGATTACAACTTCTCATTGAGTACGGGAGACACCGTGGATGTGGACACATCTACGACTGTGGCTTCTTTCAAAAAGAGAGAGCACAAGATTGGGTTGCTTCCTAGTGGAACCTTCACTGGGGAACACCAAATTACAGTCGGTTTTGACAGTGCAGGCTATAACATGCCGTACAGTCAGGCTTCAGAGTCGTTACTCGCTGATGGGATTTACAGAGGAACGGGTGGTTACAATCACCTAGTGATTACTGGAAAGTACAGATTGCTCGATGATACAGTGAACCTTGCTCCACACTTGGAATTTGAATACCGATTGGGAGGTCCAGAGTTCAACCTGCAGTTTGAGAAGTCGATGAGTTTCTCAGTGACCGCAAATAACTCTGTGAATATCTTCTTCAATTTCCACGTAGATAGACTGTTCCAAGGCGGATTGTCTCCAGCAGTGATTGAAGAGATCATCTCTGATCCGAACAACAACACCGACTATCTGGCGGCAACCTTGCTGCACATGAACTTTGATCAAGCGCTAGAAGTCAATTAACATGAAACTTGCGAAACTCGCATTACTTACACTTACTTCACTTGTACTATTCATCGGATGCGACGATGATCCGGGTGAAGGCCAACTTCGCGTCAACTTTGAAATGACACAAGATGGGACTCCCATCAATCTCAATGAAGATTACACAGGAGACCAGATTACTGCCATGAGGGTAGAGAAGTTGAAATACTACTTGTCCGATATCAAGCTACTCGGGGCTAATGAAGCCTTGAAAAGTGTTGAGGTCGTAGATTTTGAGACGGGCCGTACCTCCTTTACATTCAACGATGTTCAGGAAGGAACTTACAGTGGTTTCTCATACCGATTGGGCTTATCTGCCGAGCAAAATGGCAGCGACCCTTTGGATTATGAAACAGGTCACCCACTCAGTGCTAGCTGGGGCCTTTACTGGAGTTGGGCAACGAAGTATCGATTCATTTTGATGGAAGGAAGAGGTGCGGAAGATGGTGCCTTAGACGGACAAGGTGATGACTTCATTATTTCTATGCACCCGGGCGCCGATGAGTTCGGACAGGCTGTGTCTTTCAGCAGAAGCATTGAGATTGTTGAAGGGGAAATAAGAACGCTTACGATTCAAATCGACGTAGACGATATGTTCGACGGTCCAGGTGGATTGGTGGATTTACCTACAGAGAACCAAACACATACCACTCCATCAGATAGAGATATTGCCCTTAAATTCATTCAGAATTTCGCGGCAGCAATGACATTAAAGTGATGAAGAACTACATCTTCTTCGGATTCTTTCTAACCCTATTCGCGTGTCAGTTTACCGAGAACAAGGAGAATGAAGAATTAGCAAAAGGAGATGAAAGCATAGATACGAGCCTCGCCATTGAATTGGGCGAGGCTCTTTTTTTTGATTCAATGCTTAGCCTGGATAGTTCAATTTCCTGCTCGAGTTGCCACCTACCAGAATTCGCTTTTGCAGACACGGCAAGAGTGAGCAAGGGAGTCCATGATCAGTTTGGATTTCGGAACACTCCTTCCATTTTCAATTTGAAGGGTAAGCCTTTCTTCTTCATGGAAGGTGGAGTTGAGAATCTGCATCGCGCTACTTTGGGTCCCATGCTCACAGAAGAAGAAATGAGTCTTCAAGCCCCGCAGCTGCTGGAACGCATTGCCTCGAACGAACATCTTCATCAGAACTTCATCCGTGCTTATGGAGAAGGGTATGAGTACAGGGATGTCGTAGATGCACTCGTTCAGTATCAACTGAGTCTGAAGAGCTTGGATGCAGAATGGGATCGATATACTGTCTCCGGCGGTGATGGAGAGTGGGAGAGAGGACGGGCCCTTTTCAACTCCGACAGTCTGAATTGCAGTACATGTCACCCAGCCCCGCTTTTTCGCGATGACAAGTTTCACGATTTAGGTTTAGCTCACGGCGAGCCCCTCGACTATGGCCGTGGTCGACTGACCTTCGATTCTACTGATTATTACAAGTTCCCATCCCCCTCCTTGAGAAATGTAGCCTTAACTGCTCCTTATATGCACGATGGTTCTATCGAAACATTGAAGGAGGTTATTGAGCTTTATCAAGCTGGAGGCGGACCAAGAAAGCCCAATGATTTAAGTACCACTTTTCAGCTCAATGATCAGGATACTCAGGCCTTGTTGCGATTTTTAGAGTCATTGACAGGGGATGCTGCTAAGTCGGCGCATCATCGAGCTCAATCCAATGGATGACCTTATCTTCGCATTGAAGAAAATATCGAACGAATGCGCATTCACTTCATAGCGATTGGCGGCAGCGCCATGCATAACTTAGCTTTGGCACTATCAGAACAAGGAGATCATGTAACGGGCTCCGATGATGAGATATTCGAGCCGTCAAGGTCTCGACTTGACAGCGCTGGACTTTTGCCTAAATCCATGGGATGGGATGCAAATTGCATCACTTCGGAGCTAGATGCCGTCATTCTAGGAATGCATGCCAGAGAGGATAACCCTGAGCTGAAGCGAGCTAAAGAACTCGATCTTCCCATCTATAGTTATCCTGAATACCTCTTCGAACGTACCAAGGATAAAACGAGAGTAGTTATTGCGGGATCCCATGGAAAGACGACCATCACGAGCATGATTTTGCACGTTCTTCACTATCACGACAGAGAAGAAGATTACATGGTAGGGGCCCAGCTGGAAGGCTTCAAAACCATGGTATCCTTGACCGATGAAGCTGAATTTGCAGTGTTGGAGGGCGACGAGTACTTGAGTTCTCCAATCGACCGTCGTCCGAAGTTCCACTTGTATCATCCAAACATTGCTTTGATTAGCGGTATTGCTTGGGATCACATCAATGTCTTCCCCACATTTGAGGATTACCTGGATCAATTTAGAATCTTCCTCACTACGATGGAGCGAGGCGGTGCGCTGGTTTACAATGCAGATGACCCAGCGGTGAAAAAGTTGGTTGAAGAAGATGCTACCGAAATTAAGAAGTTTCCCTATCACAAGCCCGATTATCGCGTAGAGAATGGACAGTGCATCCTCAGCACTCCTTTCGGCGATGTGCCTTTGCAAATTATTGGTGAGCACAACTTACTCAACCTCGAAGGAGCACGTTGGATGTGCCTAGAGATGGGAGTTCAAGAAGATGAGTTTTACGAGGCAATCGCGTCATTCACTGGCGCAAGTAAGCGCTTGGAGCTATTAGCGCAGACGGATACTACCGTTGTTTACAAAGATTTCGCTCATGCACCGAGTAAAGTGAAGGCTACGGTGAGTGCCGTTAAGGAAACCTATCCAGATAAGAAAGTTGTGGCCTGTTTAGAGCTTCACACTTTTTCCAGTTTGAATCCCGACTTCCTGCCATCCTACGCAGGAGCAATGGATGCTTGTGATGAAGCGCTGGTGTATTTCAATCCGAAAGCAGTTGCACACAAGAAGCTTCCTCCATTGGATGAAGATATTGTGGCCGGAGCATTTGGCCGCAGCGACATTCAGGTAATCACGGATGCAGCCATGGTCTTGGATAAGCTTAAATCTGAGAAGGCGGATGAAACCATTTACTTGCTCATGAGTTCCGGGAATTTCGACGGGAACTCGCTAGAAGATTGGGCAAGCCAACTCACACAAGGATAAAAAAAAGGCGCTGAATTCAGCGCCTTTTCAATTTGTATAATTTGAGCTTAGAGCTCTAGTATCTCTACATTCTGACCACACTTTAGCATGGTTTCAGGGAGATATGGATTTTCAATTTCCTCTTTGTCAGAAAGCCAGAAGGCTCCTCTGTTATTGAATGCCATTGGACATCTTTGGTGGTAGATTTCTCTGCCGTAGCCGTTCTCCTTTAGGTAGATGTATAGATTGTCTGAGATAATTTGGAAAGCACTTCGCTGCATTTCAAGATCACTCGACATGCTCAATGAGTCGGAAGCCACAATAATCACATTGGCGATTGAATCCGTGCCAGCGAGCTTTTGCATCTCTTCACTCAGCACCTTAGCTGCATCGGCACCTGTTTCAGCGTTGGAAGACACCATCGCTTCTTTTAGAATCATATATGCTGTAACCGCATCTGCAGAAGCGTGCTGGTCGTCGATAGCAACATGTTCTTCAACGGTTGCTTCAGTTTCATCGGAACTATCGCTTTTACTAGAATTGGAGCAAGAGGCAGTAAAGAATGCCAAGAATGCTAGGGGAAGTATGAGTCGGATCATTTTCGAAAAGTTTGCTCAAAGTTACGACCTCCCAATCAAAGGTCACACAATGACAGGCGCGTTTGCAGGAGAAATAATGACGTGGTCCATCACCAGTTCGTGACGTTGTACGGGAGTATCTGGAACTACAAACTCAGGCATTTTAACCGGATTCAATTCACGGTCGCTTGTCGGCTGAGTCGTTTTAATGCTTTGAGTTGGAGCTGGAGAAGATTGGCAATCTCTCACATTTGACTGTTCGCATTCCTGATTAAAACTCACCCAACTCAAGGAGAGTAGTGAGGTGGCTACAGCGAATAGCGCAATCTGGAATGTAGTCTTTCGTAGCATATGACAAGTATAACCATTCTCTTTCAAGGGATTACGATGAACTATGTCAAATGGTTGTTAAACCTTCTAAAAGAATATTCTGGTTTAATCATCGATGAGGGCCGACTGTCTGATGATGTCGTGCACCTTGTCATCCAACTCTTCAGTGGCCTTCTTCATGTACTTGATGATATCATTGTTCATCGTACTCGAGGAGTCGTTTTCGTTGTAGAGCTCGAGTAGACCTAGAATTGAAGATACAGGCTTTCGCAATTCATGGGAGAGGATGAATGCAATCTTTTTCAGATTCTCGTTTTGGTTGATCAATCGGCTATTGATCCTGCGTTCATCAGTGATGTCTGTGATTAGCGCCATAAATCGTATCACCTCGCCATTATGAATAACTGGGCTCACGTTCATGCGCAGCCAGAATGTCTTTCCGCTCTTGCCGTAGTTGAGGATTTCCACCGTAACATCTTCACGCTTCTCAAGCGCCTCTTCCATTCGGGCTATCATGGTCTGATCAGTATCCGGACCTTGCAGCACTTCTCCTTGTCGGCGCCCTTTCAGCTCATCTAAAGTATAGCCTGTGAGTTTCACATAGGCGCTGTTCACCCACTCAACTCTACCTTTCTTATCTGTGAGGACAACTCCGACCGTCGTTCTACTCATTGCAAGAGATAGCGTCTGAACCTCTTGTCGGTACTGCTCGAGTTCTTCGACGTCTTGAATCGAACCGAGCGCTCGAATGGTATTGCCATTTTCATCGCGAATGAACACACCACGGTCGATCACCGAAACGTATTTACCATTGGCCTTCTTAAATCGATATTGACTCTTCCAATTCCTCTCCGAGCTGTTCATTGCATTGGTGAAGGTCTCTACAGCTTTTGCGAAATCTTCTGGATGGACTCTTTCCTCCCACCAAGATATTTTGGTTTCCTTGATGTCATATCCAAAGCTGGTTTTGAGGCCATCACTCCAAGTGAGTCGATCTTCGTTGACCATATAATCCCATATGGCGTCTTTGGTCACTTCAGAGATAATCTCGTAGCGCTCCATTTCAGACTGCAATGCCACGCGATGGTTCTCTCTCACTGTAATATCTCGGACGAAACACGCGACTCCAATAATGGAATCTTCAGAATCTCTAATGGGAGATAAGTTGATGTCTACATAGCCATCTCTACCAACGATTTCCATTGTGGCCAATCGCTCTTCAACCAGCTCTCCTCTCAAAGCCCGGTCATAGAAAGTCTTGAACATCCTGCGGGCTTCATTGTCGAGGTGGTCAGGCAGAGCATCATCGCCAGGAGCATATGAAGACTGGAAGAGTTCCATGCTCAATTTCTGAACAGCACTATTCGAAGTGAGGATTTTATACTTGGCATCAATCGACCAGATAAAGTCGCGGGTATTGTTGATCAGCGACTGGAGATTAGCTTCATTTCTTCTGAAATTCATCTCATTTTCCTTCACATGAGTGATATCGTGATAGAATACGGCTAGACCTTTTTCAAATGGAATCGCATTGATTTCAAGCCACTTGTCGAAGAACGGGTTGTAAGCTTGATACAAGACCTGCTTCTCTGCTAGTAGGGCTTTTGGTAGTTCTATAGAGGATTGTGTATTCTTCCAAGAGGGAATGATTTCGGAAAGGTTTTTACCTATAAGCTCTTTTTCAGACTTTCCTACGAGTCGGCCGAATGCTTTGTTGGCCAATTCAACTTGCAATTCAAAATTGACAATGAAGAAGCCATCGCGAATAGAGTCGAGGAGGAGTTCAAGCCGACTTTCCGTTTTACTCACTTCAGCGCGGATTTCATCCAGTTCAGCATGATCGCGACCCGTACAAATAAACCCAGTTGGATTTCCAAGCGCATCAGAAATCGTTAACACTTCCCATGTAGTTCTAGAAGGTGAAGCCGATTTGATGCCGAAAGTGCGAGCCGTAAAAATGATTGGATTCCCTGGATTAGAGCGCGATTTTGAAAGTGCAGAGGTGCATTTATCGCGGTCCTCTTCCAGAAAGATATCCTGAAACGGTCGCTCTCTAAACTTCGAATGAATGTGCTTATGATCGTTGATGAACATTGCGTTCGCAAATTCGAAAAGACCATCTTTATCTAGACGTGCGAGATAGGAATGTTCAGTTTTCACCAGAGAATCGAACATGCTTTCTCGTTGAATAAGCGCATTTTTCAGTTCCTCTCTTTCATTGATGTCGTGCAAGACGACCATCTGTGCCTTTTGGCCCTTAAAGGAGATATCGCTGACTTTCAAATCTACATAGACCTCCTTGCCAGAAGCGAGCTTGTGAAGTGTAGTACTGGATTTAATTTCAGAATGATGCGCTGCAACTAGTGAATGGTATTGTAATCCCCGAATGGCGGAAAGGGAGTATCCGTAAAACTGGCAAGCCGCTACATTTGCATCGAGAATCTGATTGTTCGACTCTTTTAAAATGAGGATGGGTTCAGGATTGTCGATGTATAAGAGACGATAGCTGCGCTCAGACCTAATCAGACGTCTCTGCTGATTTCGAATGAGCAGATAAATAGTGATGGCCATGCCCAATACGAAGAAGCTTCCCTTTATAGATGGGGGAAGGGTAAAAGTCTCATCGCGGAAAACGGACATAGCGATATCCGTTCCCCAAATCCAGACGAGACCTAGCACTAAACTGATGAGGGCAATTCGAGTTGCAGGTTTCATGTGACCAGGTTCACTTGGTACCTGAAATTAAGCAAAACATTTGGTTTGAAGGATGAAGCGACAGTTAGAATCTGTAACCGGTGCCAATAGCCAGAGAAGGGAAGGAGTTGAAGTCGTTCTCTATGGACATGTTAAAGTCGAGTGTGAGAAGCCAATCACCCAAACGGTGTTCATACCCAACTCCTACAACTGGTGAAAAGCCATCTCGACGTACACCGTCTACGGCTTCGATGATGCCATTGTTCTCCTCAAGAATTGTAAAGAAGTGAGAGCCATATCTCGCTCCACCATAAATCTTGACGTCGTATGGATTCTTGGTTCCATATAAGCGGCCGATGATGTTGAGACCCATTCCGTAGCGAGAGGCATGCGAGCCTACGTAGTTAGACGACTGGCGTTGTGCGGTATTGAGACTGACCTCCGCTGCAAAATGCTCCATGAATGCATATTCATAGGAGGCATTAGCATAACCTCCAATATTGCTATTTACATCGCTAAAAACAGTGATGCCAAAATCCAATCTAATCGTTTGCTTGGGGGCTGAATAGTTCAAGCCTTGACCCCAAGTAGTAGAAGTAGTTAGAAGAAGAAGTCCAACGACAAAAGCTCTCATAGAAATGTTTTGAATAAATAACGCAATTGGTGTTCCAAAGGTATAGACAATAAAAAAGCCGCCACATAGGGCGACTTCTCTATTTTCAGAATGGATGAAGAATTATCCGCGTGAACGAGCAGGCTCGCTAGTGTTCACTTTTTCTTCTTCCATTGCTTCTTCCATTTTGTCTACGGTTGCGTCGTTCTCAGCTTTTGCTTCTTCAACAGCTGCATCAACTTCTTCAGCGGCGTCATCCATAGTTTCTTCTACTGCGTCGTGAGAATGAGCTTCGTCTGAATGCATGTCTTCTCCTTCGTCAGTAGCGGCATCCATTTCACCGTCTGCAGTTTGTGTTGTTGTCTCGTCAGTAGTTTCTTCACCTGATCCGGCATTGTCACAAGCAACGAGCATTCCTGCAATGGCGAACATGGCCAACAAAGTTTTCTTCATGTTTGAAAAGATTAAGAGTTCATCTTCCCAAATCTACTCTTTTAATACTCAACCTGAAATAATTATGACACATTTTCTTATGTCGAATTTGATTTGAATAGCCGACTGAGTGAGCTTTCAGGGTGAATTTATCAACTTTCAGTTCTCGCGAACAGAATTATTTCATCCGTGCACTTTTATCGTATCTTCGCCCTCGAACTATGGTGACCAAAAATCTAATAGGCCCCAAAGAAATCAATGTCATCCTCCACAGGTTGGCATGTCAGCTGGTTGAAAACCACGGGGATTTCAAAGACACCGTTCTCATCGGACTCCAGCCGAGAGGTATTCCTTTTATCGAGCGACTTATCGAGGTATTATCCAACACGTACGGTGTGAAGGATATTCCAATTGGCCGACTCGACACTACTTTTTACAGAGATGATTTTAGAAGGAGAGGTGCTCCTCTATCTGCGAATCAAACGCGCATCGACTTCCTCGTAGAAGGCAAACGCGTAGTATTTGTAGACGATGTACTCTTCACAGGGCGTTCTATTCGTGCAGCTCTCGATGCAGTGCTCTCTTTTGGTCGACCAGCCGAAATTGAATTGATGGTTCTCGTAGACCGTCGTTTCAGTAGAGAACTTCCGATTCAACCCGATTACGTGGGAAGACAAGTGGATTCCATTGCTTCTGAGCGTGTTTTGGTAGAATGGGATGATGAAAGGAATGAGAACAGAGTATCTATCGTAGAAAGCGGTAATGATGAGTGAATTAAGCGTGCGCCACTTGCTTGGAATCAAAGATGTCACAGAAGAAGACATCCAATTGATTTTTAAAACGGCGGATCAGTTCAAAGAAGTCATTAACCGTCCAATCAAGAAGGTTCCTTCCCTTCGAGATATCACCATTGCCAACCTCTTTTTCGAGAATAGTACAAGAACACGTTTGAGCTTTGAGCTCGCTGAAAAACGACTCTCTGCAGATGTGGTCAATTTTTCAGCCTCTTCTTCCTCAGTATCGAAAGGGGAAACCTTAATTGATACGGTGAATAACATCTTGTCCATGAAAGTGGATATGGTGGTGATGCGACATCCACATCCGGGTGCTGCGCAGTTTTTGAGCAAGCATATCGACGCGAATATTGTAAACGCTGGTGATGGAACGCATGAGCACCCTACACAAGCCTTACTCGATGCCTACTCAATCAGAGAGCGACTAGGAGATGTAGCTGGTAAGAAGGTGGTTATTGTTGGTGACATCCTCCATTCACGTGTGGCTCTATCTAATATCTTCTGCCTCCAGAAGCTTGGGGCAGAAGTCATGGTTTGCGGACCTTCTACATTGATTCCGAAGTATATTCATACGCTTGGAGTAAAGGTGGAGCACAATCTTGACCGTGCACTAGAGTGGTGCGACGTGGCGAATATGCTTCGCGTTCAGCACGAACGAATGGATATCAAGTACTTCCCGAGCATTCGTGAGTACACCATGCAGTACGGTGTGAACATGGAGCGATTGAGAAAACTCGAACGCCCGATCACCATCATGCACCCCGGTCCAATCAACCGAGGAGTGGAGATTACATCTGAAGTAGCCGATTCTGAACAGGCCCTGATCTTACAACAAGTAGAGAATGGTGTGGCAATTCGAATGGCTGTTCTATATTTATTGGCGAACCAAGGATTGGTTCAGAAGGATGATAAATTAAGTTAACCTCCATGTCTTTTAAGTTCGAAATCAAAGATTCCATTCTCGTTTTTCGCTTTGGCGGCGATGAGTTCGGGGCAGGTGATGTCCAACAGCTCAGGAATCTGCTTCAAAAGCAAAAACCGCAGCCCTGCTTCATCAACCTACGTACTCCAGAAGTAATTGAAGCTCCAGAAGAATTGGAGGAGGTAATGGACGAGTGGTTTGAGGAAGGACATCCAATGGTTTTCATCCTTAGAGAAGCACATCAGTTTCTATTCAGCGAAGAATGCGTGATGGTAGAGAGCCATCAAGAAGCCTTGGATTGGCTTGAAGAAAACCCGGAGTAACGCCGGTTCCCAACCATTTTGTGCTAAAGACGTGTTAAGGTCTTTACTTGGAGGTACTTTTGATTACCTTTGAGCTAGACCAAATTACGCGCATGAAAAAACTTTACACTTCTCTCTTAGCCCTCTTCATTACAGCGGCAGCTTACGGCCAGTGCACGCCGAATCCACCAACTACAAGTCCGGGTATTTACCCGCCTCCAGGTGGAACTATCAAGCAAGATTCGATTTATGTTCTTCCTTCTGTGAACTACAATCGTGCATACAACCAAACCGTTCAAATCGTTGTTCCTCAGGATACCACCATTCCGATTCCGGGTGGAGGCTCCGTCACTGCGGATATCGACTCAATGCGAGTATTGGGCGTTTCTAATATGCCAAGTTGGTTGAGCTATTCATGCGATAATGGCAATTGCTCTTGGGCGGGTGGCACAGCAGGTTGTTTCTCATTTACTGGAACTTCACCTTCAACAGATGCGACCACCTTGATGGTAGGAGAAATTGAGGCATTCGCCAACCTCGGCCAATTCGGTCAGGCAGTGGATACCTTCAATGTCTACATCGAACTGACAGTAGGTGGTACGGTATCGCTACGCGAGCTTGCTGTTAATGAGCCGGTAGTTGGTCCAAACCCAGCGAACCGCGAGATTAATGTTCGATTTAACAGTGCGTCAGCGGCGAACTGGAAGTTTGAACTTATGGACTTGACAGGCCGAATCGTGGGTCGAAAGACGGGCCGTAGCACTTCAGGTGCCAATCATATTAAAGTGGAAAGAGAGCAGTGGCCTGCAGGTGTATATCTATACCGATTTAGCATCGACGGGGCAATGCACACAGGTAGAATCGTGGTAACAGATGGCCTTTGATTTACTCATACTAGGAGCGGCTTCAGCAACTCCAACATCCCAACAATACACAACCTCCCAGCTGCTCACCATGCGTGAGCAGCTTTTTTTGATAGACTGTTGTGAGGGCGCTCAACAACAGCTTCGTCGGCATAAAGTGAAGACGTCTAGAATCAATCACATCTTCATCAGTCACATGCATGGCGACCATTATTTTGGTTTGATCGGGTTGATTTCATCCTATCACCTTCAACGCCGCTCCAAGCCTTTGAATATCTACGGCCCAGAGTCATTGCAAAAAGTGATTGAAACGCAATTGAAAGCCTCGAAGACTCGATTGGAGTATGAGCTGATTTTCCACGCGACCAATCCGAATAGAACAGAACTTATTGCAGAGACTAAGAAGGTCTTGGTGTATTCAATCCCATTGATTCACGGAATTGCCACTACAGGATTTAAGTTCGTAGAGAAGGTTTCAGACCGCAGACTGAATATGACTGCTATTACCACACATGGTGTTCCTCCACTTGAGCGCAAAGCAATTCAACGTGGTATGGATTGGGAAAATGAGGATGGGGAACGAGTGGCCAATGACCTTCTTACACTTCCACCTGATCGGCCGTTATCCTATGCATTCTGGTCGGACACAGCGTTCAACCCTTCCAAAGTTGAGGATATTAAGAACGTTGATTTACTCTATCACGAGGCCACCTTTACAAGAGCGGAACGCGACCTTGCCGAACAGACAAAACACAGTACGGCTGAGGATGCAGGCAAGATCGCAAGAGCGGCAGAAGTTAGAACTCTGCTTTTGGGACATTATTCATCGCGTTACGCCAATCCTGATGTACATTTGGCGGAATCGCAGAATCACTTTCAGAACGTGATAGCTGGAAGAGACAATATGCGAGTTTCCGTTGATCTCAATACCATAGAATTTGTTCAAGAATAGAGGCATACTTATCATCATTCTCACGGTTTTCATCGACCTGATTGGTGTTGGGTTGATTATTCCTATTCTTCCGTATTACGCTGAAGCAGAGCTCGAACTGTCAGAATTGCTCATTGGTGTAGTTGTCGGAATCTTCTCTTTCATGCAATTCATCTTTGCCCCTACGATGGGCAGAATCAGTGACCGAGTAGGGCGAAAGCCAGTGATTATAACGACTTCAATAGTTACTGGTATTAGCTACCTCGTCTTTAGCCAAGCGGATAGTATCGCACTTTTGTTGATTGCTCGCGCATTGGGTGGAATTGGAGGTTCTAATATTGGAGTGGCTCAAGCGTACATCAGTGATGTGGTGGCGCCAGAGAACAGGGCTCGTGCCTTTGCTTATATCGGTGCGGCATTCGGACTTGGGTTTGTAATCGGACCGTTCCTCGGCGGTATTATCTTCGATTCACTGGGGTTCCCATGGGTGGGCTATTTCGCTGCGATGATCTCCTTTGCAAACGTGCTTCTAGCAATGCGCTATCTGAAAGAGTCGAGGGAGAAACTCTTTGAAGGTGCAAGAACCATCTTTGTCAATCCTTTTGGTGATCTGATAAAAGCCTTTCGTCAGAGTGCGATAGGTGGACTTATGATTATCACATTCGTATTTATGGTCGCTTTTGCCATGATGCAGGCCATGGCCGCTCTGCTTTGGAAAAACGTTTATTCTCTTTCCGAAGCTGAAGTGGGCTATATGTTCGCATTTATCGGGCTAGTAGCGTTCATTATTCAAGGCGGACTCATCGGTTGGTTTCAACAGAGGATTTCAGATAAGATGCTCCTCTTTTATGGATCTATTCTCGTAGGTACGGGGCTCACTGGATTGAGTTTAGTCCCGGAAGAGCTCTTCATTCCAGTAGAATTCTTCTTCATTATCTGCATGTCTCTAGGGATGGCGTTCTTCTCGCCAACCATGAGCAACCTCTTATCGAAAATGGTCAGTGCAGATGAACAAGGTTCTATGCTCGGTGTCAACCAGGGTGTTTCAAGTCTTGGAAGAGTGGTTGGTCCACCATTGGGCGGAGTTCTGTATGGCATCAATTATCATGTGCCTTTTATCTCTGGGGGATTGACGATGGCCGTAGTCGGAGCTTCTGTACTCATCTTCCTATCCAAGCGGAGATAAAAAAAGCCCGACGAATTCGCCGGGCTCCCTTGTAATTTTCTTGAGGTGTTTCTTAGCGAACCAAGAACGTTCCTTTCATTGCGCTGTAGTGTCCAGGGAATGTACAGATGTACTTATAGATTCCTGTGCTTGGCGCTGTGAATTCAACGGTTTCTTCTTGACCAGGACCGAGCATCGATGTGTTTACGATAACATCATCAGTTCCTGGCACCTGAAATCCTTCATCCTTGTGTTGAATGGCCGCTCCACCGTATGTATTTGGATCTACGCCTGAGTTGAGCAAAGTCCAATTATGGCCCATTTGCTCTACAGGCATACTCCCAACATTCTTTAGAGTAACACGTACAGTTTGTCCGGCTTTCACCTCCATTTTGTCGAGATTGTATTGCATGGCATCATTCGCCTCAATGGTGAATTCTGCTACAGGCAAATCCTCTGGAGCTACTGTTTCTTCCGGTGTAGTAGATTCAGTAGCAGCGTTGTCAGATTCACCCGTGCTGGCATCTCCATTGTCACCACCTCCACATGCTACCAACATTGAAGTAGCGATGACTGCTGCAGTTAACTTGAGATATTTTGATTTCATCTTCGTTTGAATTTTTGTTTGTCTTGTCAACAATAGAAAGACGCTTGAGTTCAAAGAAAACGGTGATTAACCGTTCATACTGATCAAGAATTCTTCGTTGTTCTGCGTCTTAGACATACGGTCGTGCATGAACTCCATAGCTTCCACCGGTGTCATGTCTGCCAAGTGGCGACGGAGGATATACATACGTCCCAATACATCTGGGTTGAGTAGCATATCTTCTTTACGCGTACCCGAAGCCATGAGGTCGATAGCAGGGTAGATACGGCGGTTCGAAATACGACGATCGAGTTGCATTTCCATGTTACCAGTACCCTTAAATTCTTCAAAGATCACCTCATCCATCTTAGAACCTGTGTCGATCAATGCGGTTGCAAGAATCGTTAGAGATCCCCCGTCTTCGATATTACGTGCTGCACCGAAGAAGCGCTTAGGCTTGTGTAAAGCGTTCGCATCAACACCACCTGATAGTACTTTACCCGATGCCGGTGAAACGGTGTTGTAGGCACGTGCTAGACGAGTAATGGAATCGAGGAGAATAATCACATCGTGACCACATTCTACCATTCTCTTTGCCTTCTCGAGTACGATGTTTGCCACTCGAACGTGACGATCCGCTGGTTCGTCGAATGTAGATGCAACCACTTCTGCATTTACACTGCGGGCCATGTCTGTAACTTCCTCCGGACGTTCGTCGATGAGAAGGATAATCATGTAAGCCTCAGGGTGGTTTGCAGCAATGGCATTTGCTACTTCTTTCAACAAAGTAGTTTTACCCGTCTTTGGTTGAGAAACGATGAGTCCACGCTGACCTTTCCCGATAGGAGAGAACAGGTCGATTACACGCGTGCTCAATGTGCCTTTTCGGTCAGTGATATTGAACTTCTCATTTGGAAAAAGGGGAGTGAGGTGTTCAAATGCCACGCGATCTCTCACGTAGTCTGGCTCTCGACCGTTGATTTTTTCAATTTGAGTAAGAGGGAAGTACTTTTCACCCTCTTTTGGTGGGCGAACTTGCCCGCGAACCGTGTCGCCAGTCTTCAAACCAAAGAGCTTGATTTGGCTTTGCGATACATAAACGTCGTCCGGTGAATTCAAGTAGTTGTAATCACTTGAACGAAGGAAACCATATCCATCTGGCATGATTTCTAGAACACCTTCTGTAACAATGAGGCCATCAAACTCGAACTCTGGGCGCTTTGGCTTGCGGTCTTGCTGACGGTTGTTATTGTTGTTGTTGTTGTTCTGATTATTCTGGTTGCGATTCTGATTGCGATTGCGGCGATCGTTCTGATTCTGACGATCATTCTGATTCTGGCGGTTGTTCTGGTTTCTGTGCTCTCCGCGATCGTTGCGATCATTACGTCGATCGTTATTCTGAGCAGAAGAATCATTTCCTTTAGAATCTGAATTCTGATCTGACGAGCCTTCTTCACCTTGCGGTCTTCTTGGTCGTCGCTCTCGGCGTTGATTCTCTTGACGCTCTTTACCTTGATCATTCGATGAAGGTGTAGAAGATGGAGCGTTGTCGGTCGTTCCTTTTTCGGACTTTTCAGAAGGAGCTGCAGTGGGTGAACCTCCGCCGACGATGGCTTCGATGAGTTCTGGCTTCCGCATGTAGCGGGCTTTAGGGATGTTTAAAGCGATGCCAATTTCCTTGAGTTCTGGAAGTTTCTTCTGTGCTAAATCAGCTTTTGTGTACATGAGCACTAATCGTAAAGCGATAAAATGTAAATAGGGTATGTGGATTCCCAATCTCTGATGTTGAATAGAATTACTCAGTAGAGCTTGGGCCAATAAATATTCGTGTGGAATAGTGTTCCCGATGAACGGATACCTTGCAATTATACAACAATTTCAAAGTGAAATGGGCATTCTGAGAGTTTTTTTGACACCTTTGTTGACCTTAAACAAAGACAAAAATGATTCAGAGAATTCAATCCCTTTACTTGCTCTTCGCAGGTTTGTCAATGACACTTGGGATTTTCCTCATTCCGCTCTTCGAAGGAACTGAAGGCCCAATATCCATTTCGGATTTCGGTTTGTTTATGATGATTTCGGGTGTTTCTGCCGGTCTCTCACTTTCGAACATCTTCAACTTTAAGAAGCGTCAGACCCAAGTAGTATTGAACCGCTTAAACATCATTATCAGCTTTGTTCTTTTCGGATTGTTCCTTTGGAAGAACTACGAGTTGAACGACAGTGCACTTGCTGGATTGTTGTACGGTTCTTTCATGCCACTGGTGAATGTGGTCTTCCTAGTTCTTGCGAATAGGGGAATCTTGAAGGATGAAATGCTTGTTCGCGCCTCAGAGCGCTTCCGCTAGCGAATTGATCCCCTCGGTCCGAGTTCAATCACGTTCAAGTTTTCAACCTTGCCATTGGCAACTTCAAACTTAAGCATGGTTCTCATCTTGTGGAATCCGTGAACACCAGCAGCGCCTGGATTCATGTGCAGCAGACCGAACTTCTTGTCGAATTGCACTTTTAGAATATGACTATGCCCGGTTATAAATAAGCCGGGCTTTTTCTTTTCCATCAGTTCAGGGATGCCGAAGGAATAGCGTCCCGGGTATCCGCCGATATGTGTAATCCACACTTTTAGTCCTTCGATTTCAAACTCGTTGTGTAGAGGAAATTCTCGTCTGGCTTCCTGACCATCAATATTGCCATACACCGCACGTAATGTGGTGATTCGCGCAAGATCATCTGTTACATTCAAATCGCCGATATCGCCTGCATGCCAAATCTCATCCACCGATTTGGCGTGGTGGAGAATCCGGTCGTCCATGTGGCCGTGTGTATCTGAAAGTAATAGTATGCGTTTCAAGTGGAGCTTTGATTACTTTTGTGCGACAATGTCCGAAGCTACAAACAAAGATCAGCCTTTTCGTTACTTCATTGACCTTTCTTACGACGGGACAAGGTTCCTCGGATGGCAGGTACAGCCAAAGGGGAGAACCGTGCAAGGTGAGCTCATAGAGCGGCTTTCGACGTTCTTCAGAGAGGAAGTTTATGTGATAGGAGCGGGCAGAACAGATGCTGGAGTGCACGCTTCACACATGACAGCTCATTTTGATTTGTCAACGGAGATTGAATCACCAAGCGACGTCGCGTACAAGCTGAACAGATTCCTAGACACTGATATAGCCATCAAGCGGATTTATCGAGTGGGTGCTGAAGCCCACTCTAGATTTGATGCCGTTGAACGTGGATATGTGTACCGACTTTCACGAGTGAAGAACCCATTTGCAGTGGGGTATGCCTGGTCATTCGAGCGACCACTCGATTTAAACGCCATGAACGAAGCTGCATCAACGTTATTGGAATACAGGGATTTTGCGGCATTTTGTAAGGCAGATGCCGATGTGAAGACTACCCTGTGTGACGTTCGTGAAGCGAGATGGGAACAAGTTGGAGATGAATGGGTTTTCCATATCAAAGCCGACCGTTTTTTGAGAAACATGGTACGCGCAATTGTTGGTACCTTGATAGCTGTTGGTGAAGGCAAGATTACAGTGGAAGAGTTTAAAGAAATCATCGAATCTGAGGATCGCAAAAAGGCGGGATCATCCGCACCTGGAGAAGGTCTGTACCTCTCGGAAGTGGCCTATCCCTCAGATATCGAATGGAAAAAATAATATGGCAGAAAAAGTCAGCGGCAAAGCATTCGACCTGAAGCTATTCCGACGAATTCTCACGTATGTGGGACCTTACAAACGCATCTTCTGGGGCGCGTTTGCAATTACACTCCTTTTAGGTGGACTATCTACAGCTCGTCCGATTCTCATTCAAAGAGCCATTGATAACTACATCCTCAATGGAGACAAGGCTGGATTGTTGACGATCACATCTATAATCATGGGTGTACTGATCGTAGAAACCCTTTTCCAGTTCTTATTTACATATGCGGCCAACTATCTCGGACAAAGTATTATCCGAGATATCAGAATGCAGCTCTATGATAAGATTACCCGTTTTAAGCTGGGCTTTTTCGACAAAACCCCAATCGGACAGCTGGTCACTCGTGCCGTAAGTGATATCGAAACTATAGCCAGCATCTTCGCTGAAGGTGTGCTTGTAATCTTCTCCGACCTATTCAAGATTATCGTCATTGTTACAGCGATGTTCTGGTTCTTCGATGTGAAGTTGGTTCTGATTTCACTATCGGTAGTTCCGATTCTTTATATCGCCACTCGCTGGTTCCAGAAAGCGATCAAGAAAACCTTCGCAGATGTCAGAAATGAGGTTTCTGCGTTGAATTCCTTTGTTCAGGAGCATATCTCAGGGATGAACATCGTTCAAATGTTCAACCGTGAAAAAGTGGAAATGGATAAGTTCAAGGTGATTAACAATCGTCACCGTAAAGCCAATATCCGCTCAATTTGGTTCTTCTCGATTTTTCTACCCGTTATCGAAATTCTTTCGGCCATTAGTATTGGTTTGGCCATGGGATATGGCGGCTACGGAGCGATCAATAAGGTAGAAAGCTGGACATTACAACGCCAATTCTACTTATGGATGGGGTGGGATGTAAGCGATTTGAGCAGCACCATCACAATCGGTACCCTCCTCGCATTCATCATGTTCATCAATGCATTGTACCGTCCGCTGCGCCAGTTGGCAGACCGATTCAATACACTTCAGATGGGTATGGTAGCTAGTGAGCGCGTATTGAAGCTTCTCGATAGAACGGATGCCGTAGAGCCTGAAGGCGATAAAGAGATTCACGATGTATCAGGGAAGATCGAATTCAAAGATGTTCACTTCGCTTATGTGGAGGACGAGCCCGTTCTTAGAGGAGTAAGCTTCTCAGTAAATCCGGGAGAAACGCTTGCCATTGTTGGTGCTACTGGAGCTGGAAAGTCGACCATTATTAGCCTGTTGATGGGATTTTATCCATTCCAGAAAGGCAGTATTACACTTGATGGAGAGGAGATAACCGATCTCACTTTGGCCAACTTACGCTCGCATTTTGCACTGGTACTTCAAGATGTCTTCCTCTTTAGTGATAGCATTTACAACAACATCACGCTCCGTTCTGATATTCCACTCGACCAGATTAAAGCTGCAGCCGAGAAGATTGGAGTAGATGACTTCGTTGCTCAACTTCCGGGTGAATACGATTACAACGTGAAGGAAAGAGGACAGATGATCAGCGCTGGCCAAAGACAACTCTTGTCGTTCCTCAGAGCATATGTTACCAATCCGCCTATTTTAATCCTAGATGAGGCTACCTCAAGCATCGACAGTCATACAGAACAGTTGATTCAAAATGCAACCGACCTCATTACGGAGGGGAGAACCAGTATTGTGATTGCTCACCGTTTGGCTACTATTCAGAATGCCGATAAGATCCTAGTAATGGACAAAGGCTTGGTAGTAGAGGAGGGAAGCCATGAGGAACTTTTAGCTCAAAATGGCTATTACACTCGCCTTTACGAGATGCAATTCAAAGAGCGCGAAGCCTCGTAAATCCTGAACTTTTGGTCTAACATCCTGATTAGCAGTTGAAATTTTCTATCGTAAACTTGTTTATAACATAAACTAGTCTATATATTTGCAGAGAACTTAAACTAACAACGATGGAAAAATCACTTAACCCAGAAGACAGTTTGAAGGTCATCACAGAGATGGTCAATCGAACTCGTCAAAATCTAAATGAAGGCTCTTATTACTATTTATTGTGGGGTTGGTTAGCCTTGATGGCAGCCGCTGCAGAGTATATCCTCATGGAGTACATTCAGGTGGATTGGCACCCGATTGTATGGGGTATCATGGGCATTGCCGGTGGAATCGCAAGTGCCGTTTATGGCATGAAGGATAAGTCGACTAGGGGACACACCTCTTTTATCGACAGAGCGATGAAGATGATTTGGTTGGCTTTCGGAGCCATGATGCTCGTCACTTTGATGTATGGATTCACTGCCAGTAACTGGGGAGTAGTATATGCTTTCATTATCGCATTATACGGCATGGGAACTTTTATTTCTGGAGGAATCCTCAAGTTCAAGCCGCTCATGATCGGTGGAGCATTGTGCTGGGTCATCACGGCTGCCGCTTTCATTTTCTCGGATACATTGCTCAACTTCCCAACAATGCTCATCCTATTGATGGTCAGTTTGGTTGTGAGCTACCTGATACCTGGATACGCGCTTAAGAATTCCGAATCAACTAAGAATGCTGCCTAATCTCGACCCATTATTACAAACTCAGTTGCGCTTGCAGATTGTAACGCTTCTAGCTGGCGTAGACGATGCCGAGTTCAACTGGCTTTTGGAGAATACGGGAGCTACTCGGGGCAATCTTAGTGTTCAAATCAACAAACTAAAAGACGCTGGCTATGTGAAAGTGGAAAAGGGATTCAAGAACAACTATCCACTTACAACTTGTCAGATTACCTCAAAAGGAAGAAAGGCCTTTGAAGAATACGTAGCGGCCATCACGAAATACATCAATCATCAACAAAAATGAAAAAACTACTCACACTTACACTTTTGCTCTCTCTGTTCTCCACAGCTTACGCACAGGAGAAAAGAGACAATTTCGGAATCGGTTTTCAGCTCAGTGATTGGGGCGGCGACTTCGGCGTTGGAGTCAATGTCTCTGGACCAGAGTTCTTCGGGGTTATCACTATCGATGCTGCTTTTCAATCTCAATGGAGATCTAACTACTTTCTGTATGAAAATGCTTGGGACAGCTACCAAATGCTAGAGCTCGGTTTGCGTTCAAAAGCAGGTCAAATAGCGAATTGGTTTGAAATGTACGGTTTTGCCCGAGCTTGCTACCTCATATCTGGCCCCGATTCGTGGAGCACAGGGCAGTTTGGAGCCACTGGTGGATTTGGATTCGAATTCAACACGGCTGCTTCTGGACAGTCGCCCGTGTCTTATTTCATTGAATTAGGGAGCCACAGCGGTTTCCAAGATGTGACTCCCTTTGAGGTTTCTATTACAGGTGGATTCTCATCCACGGTCGGTTTGCGCGTGAACTTCTAGTCCTGCGTTCCGATATATTCTACTTGTGCATCGCGCAAGGCAACGTTCAGTGCTGGAATATCGCTTTCCAGCACTTCGTTGTATATGGCCATTTGTGCATCAATCTGCGCTTCGAGTTCAGCCATCGCGTCGTACATGGATTGAGTTGGACGTTGGAGGCCGATAGACGCCAAGCTTCCTAAGTGTCCCCATTGGTTATTGAGGCGAATCGGGAAGTTCAAAGGATCTTGTGCACTTCTGTTCTTAGTTTGATAGAAGGCCTCTTCAACCCCAGTGATCTTCTCGTTGATAGCATCTGCCTGAGCAATGAGTTCATCATCATTTACATTGGATACGACCAAATTGATTTGATCGCGAAGCGTACGAATGGCCAAGATAGTTTCGTGCATTTCAGTCATTCGGTCGCGAATGGTCTTCAAAAACTCGAACTGCATTTCTAGGTCTTCTTGACTCGCTTCCCAGCGTGGGTCGGCTTCTAATTCAGCTTCAATTTCTGTAGAATCATTTCCTGTGATGAATCGGAAAGTGTAGGTTCCTGGAACGGCTGTAGGACCGTCGAGGAAACTCCACCACAATATCATTCCCGGGATTCGAACAGCGCCTTCATAACGGAGGTCCCAATTGAACAGTCCAGCACCTTCTTCAGGATTCCATTTATTCTGACGATCGGTACTTGTGCTAGAAAATGTTCTAACGTGATTGCCATTCTCATCAATGATTTTCACCAAGTACTCGGCTCCAGTATCCATTTTGTCGATGTAATAGGGAATGCTGATACCAGGGTGTGGGTTCTGTCCCGCCGTTCTGCGCTCTGAGACGCGGTTGCCTTCCATTAGCCAACTGCGATTGGGTTGATAAGCTATGAGGTTTTGTTCTGCTAGTTCATCGCTCCACTGGTGAATGGGGCTCAAATCATCGAGCACCCAAAAACTTCTGCCTTGGGTAGCAGCAATTAAATGAAGGTCTTTGATGGTCAAGTCGGTAATGGGGACAACAGGTAAATTCTGCTGCCAGCTAATCCAGCTATCGCCATTGTCAATGCTGAGGTAGAGTCCGTTCTCTGTTCCGGCATAGAGAACGCCTTCTCGGTTCGGATCTGCCCGAACTACTCTGGTAAAGTGATTTCTATCAATTCCTCTATCAATGCGCTGCCACGAGGCACCATAGTCGCTGGTGTAATAGAGGTAGGGTTGATAATCTCCCAATTGATAACGAGTACCAGCTAAGTACAAACCTCCATTGTTGTGAGGGTCTTCCTCGATGCTGTTGATACGCATCCAAGCTGGTAAATTACGCGGTGTTACGTCGGTCCAACTTTCACCGTTATCTCTTGAGATGTGAACCTTGCCATCATCGGATCCTGTCCACAGAACTCCTTGCTCACGGCGGGATTCAAGAGCAGCGAAAATGGTGCAATAGTACTCAACTCCTGTGTTGTCCTGTGTAATCGGACCACCACTCGACTTTTGTTTGTCAGGGTCGTTTGTCGTCAAATCTGGAGAGATAACTTCCCAAGAGCGTCCGCCATCTGTGCTTCGGTGAAGGTGTTGAGAAGCCGTGTACAATACATCGGGATTATGCGGACTGTAGAACACGGGGAAGTTCCACTGAAAGCGATATTTCATGTCTTCCACACCATGGCCCAATGGATTGACTGGCCAAACATGAATGGTCTGCGAGGTTTCAGTGCGATGGTTCACACGTGTGAGAAATCCTCCATAAGACCCTCCAATCACCACATCCTTATCATCTGGCTTCACGGCCAAGTGGGCACTTTCACCTCCGGCGGTCGATTCCCAGCTGTCTTCTCCAATTAGCGCTCCTCCACTTCTATGGTCGATGCGTACAGTTGAATTGTCCTGCTGTGCTCCATAGATTCGGAACGGGAAGCTATTGTCTGTGGTTACTCTGTAGAACTGCGCCGTGGGCTGATTCATGTATGTGGTCCAGTTTTCTGCTGCATCGTAGCTTACTTGAGCACCACCGTCGTCGCCAACAATTAATCGGCTGTTGTCTTCTGGAGCAATCCATAAATCGTGATGGTCGCCGTGAGGAGTAGACTTGCGGGTGAACGAAGCTCCGGCGTCATTGGAAACATGGAACTGCACGTTCATCACATACACTCTATCTGCGATCTGCGGATCAGCGTAGATGCGCGTGTAGTACCATGCTCTTTGACGGAGACTGCGATCTTCATTGACCTTTCTCCAATTTTCACCGTAATCATCACTGACGAAGAGTCCACCATCTGCGGCCTCCGCCATGGCGTAAAGTCGACCTCTTTGAGCTGGGCTCGGTGCGATCCCAATAATGCCCAAAGTTTGTGAAGCGAATCCGTTGTTCGTTGAGATTTCTTCCCAAGTCTGACCTTCATCCGTACTCTTCCAAAGGGCAGAGCCTTCTCCACCGCTGGAAAGTGACCACGGAGTTCGTCTAATCTTCCAGGTGGATGCATAAACATGACGAGGATTGAACGGGTCGAATGCCAAGTCCACCGCTCCAGCACTTGAATTGGCGAATAGTGCTCTTGTCCACGTCATTCCGCCATCCGTACTCTTGTAGACTCCACGCTCTGGGGTATCCTTATATAAGTCACCCATAGCAGCTACATACACGGTGTTCGGGTCATGCGGATGTACGCGAATTCGTCCAATGTGCTTGGTAGCCTCGAGACCAATGTGAGTCCATGTCTGCCCCGCATCGGTACTTTTCCATACACCATCGCCACTGCTGACGTTTCCACGAACGGTTTCTTCGCCCATGCCAACATAGATGATGTTGTGGTCGGATGGTGCAACAGCAATCGCACCTACTGAGCCTCCAAAGAATCCGTCTGAAATGTTTTCCCAGGAGTTGCCTCCGTCATTGGATTTCCAAACTCCGCCACCCGTGGATCCAAAATAGAAATGTTGGGGCTCACCGGGAACTCCTGTCACGGCACACGATCGGCCTCCTCTGTGTGGACCGATATTTCGCCATTCCATTTCGCCGAGTCGCTCGACTTGTAAATCAGTGGTGCTTTGTGCTTTTGAGAAGAAAGGGAAGCATAGGAATGCAATCCCGAGTAGCAGTTTGCGCATGGGTAGATTGTGTTAACGTGATGAGGAATTCCAAGGTACAAAACACCTTGGTAACCCCTCATTGTTCATCACTTAGGTAATCTCCCTGCTTCTTTTAGTGCTTTGTGAAGTAGGTATTCTATTTGACCATTCGCGCTCCGAAACTCATCAGCAGCCCATTTTTCAAGAGCTGCATGAACAGCGGGATCAAGTCGAAGCGCAAATGCCTTTTTCTTTGCCATCTCTATTGTGCTTCCTGTTTTTGCAGATAATGATTGAGAACGCGTTGCGCTTGTTCCGCCTGATTGATGGTAAGCGTCATCGTTTTGTCGCTTGCTTTTCTTTCAATCTTAATAGCCGGTCCACTTTTGAGAATGTATCCCTTGTTTCCTTTCCACGTTGCGCGATAACCCCAACCTCCAAAATCACCGAGTGGATTTACGTGCACTATTTCTACGTTCTTGATTTCTTGCCAGGATATACTCTTGCCTTTCCTCAAATAGGGAAAACAGAAGTAATGGATCCCTTCGTGGTTGATACGAACCTTCAGAGGAGGAAGGAATAAAACGAAGTAGATGGATATGTAGGTGATGAGTATTATCACAAGCGCCTGTAGCATCTCTTCTAGCTCCGGACTGATTTCGCCCGTTTCTCGATAAAGTGTGTATTCGTTGTATCCCACACCGAAGATGATGAGGATAGGTACGACTGCACTCACGAAAAGGAGGAGTAGCATCCAGGAAGGCATGCGTTGAACGCTGATAAATGTTCTCATTATTGATATAGTGTTCCGGTATTCACAACGGGTGATGCAGATCTTTCAGAGCAAAGGACGACCATTAAATTACTTACCATTGCTGCTTTCTTTTCATCATCCAAGGTTAAAATCTCTTTCTTGCTGAGGTCATCTAGGGCGAGTTCTACCATGCCCACCGCACCTTCAACAATTCTTCTTCTCGCGGCAACTACGGCAGTGGCTTGTTGACGTTGAAGCATGGCTCCAGCGATTTCAGAAGCATATGCGAGGTGCGAGATTCGCGCTTCCATCACTTCGATACCGGCAATGGCCAGGCGCTCTGTGATTTCATTTTCAAGCAAGTCGTTTACCTCTTCAATATCGCTTCTCAAACAGATATCCGATTCGTCGTCATCGAAGTTGTCGTAAGGGTAGGAGGTAGCCAGTTTACGGATGGCCGCATCGGTTTGAACGTATACGAACTCCACGAAGTCGTTCACCTCAAAGCTTGCACTAAAGGTGTCTTTTACTTTCCATACGAGTACAACTCCAATCATAATAGGGTTACCCAGCTTGTCATTCACTTTAATAGGATCACTGTCTAGGTTTCTCGCACGCAAGGAAACCTTCTTTTTCACCATTAATGGGTTTACCCAGAAGAAGCCATTGGCTTTGATGGTACCTCTATAGTCACCGAAGAAGGTGAGTACGAGTGATTCATTTGGGTTGATTACCGCATAACCGAATAGGGCAACGAAGAAGAGCAGACCCAAAGGTATAGTGCTGAATGCAGCTGCGCCTCCTATTTTAAAGGAAACGACGGATAATACGATTAGGGCGATTTGCATTAAGACCCCTAACCAGCCAGAAGGCGCTTTGATTGATTTTTCCATTTGTATTTAGTTTGATATTAAAACGATATCAATATAAATAAATTAAAAATTCCAGTCAAGTGTGTAAGTGTCTAAACATCGGTGTTCTAACAATTTTTAACAATGTTTAAACATTGAATGAACTTTTGTTGTTATCTTTGCCATGTCTAATCACTTAGAACCAAGAACAATGAAAACAGCAAAAATTTTCGCCCTAGCTGCATTAACTGTAACTGCGGTTGCTTGTAACAATGCATCTGAGCAAGAAGCTAACACTACTGAAGCACAAGAAGTAGCAAATGTTGAAACTGCAGAGAAGTACAATGTATCTGCTGACGCTGGTATGATCAGCTGGAGAGGTTTCAAAACAAACGTTGATTGGGGCCACGACGGCACCATCAAAGTGAAGGAAGGAAGCTTCCAAGTAGAAGGAAATGAACTAGTAGGTGGTTCTTTCGTAATCGATATGGAGAGCATGGACACTCAGGATTACGAGAAGACCGAAGAAGACTACGGTAAGTTGATGGGTCACTTGATGAGCGACGATTTCTTCTCAGTTTCTACGTATCCAACGGCTACCTTCGAAATCACAGAAGTAATGGAAAACACAAATGGTGAGACTTCACACATCGTGAAAGGTAACCTCACTATGAAGGACGCCACAAACAACATCGAGATTCCTGCTAACATCAATGTTACAGAGAACAATGTAGAGTTCAGCACTCCACAATTCTCAATCGACCGCAAGAAGTGGAACGTAATGTTCGCTTCAACAGGTATTGAAGGAGTGACTAAAGATCAGCTTATTGATGACTTCATCCTATTGTCAGTAGACCTTACTGCAACGAAGTAATCAATAGCGAGTTAGGTTAGTTGGTTGAACCCCGGTGACGAAAGTTGCCGGGGTTTTTTTGTGTGTGGAGGAACGCAGGAGGGCAGGAATGCAGGAGCGCAGGAATGCAGAAAATTATGTTAGCACGCTAGCTCCTAGTATTGAGTATCCAGTTTTCAGTATCAAGTCCCAGTACCCAGTACCCAGTACCCAGTACTCAGTACTCAGTACTCAGTACCTATCTATTACATCTTCCAACGCTTCGAGCAAGTCGGTATGCTTCCACTCGAACCCCGTAGCCTTTACCTTTTCCACTGAGATTTGAGTTGACATCAGAGCAATGAAGGCCATCTCTCCGAGGACTAGCTTGAGTGCAAATGCAGGAACGGGAGGAAAGAAATATGGACGATTAAGGGCTTTGGCGAGTTTTGCTCCAAACTCCTTGTTGCGTACCTGATTTTCTGCGGCGGCATTATAGGCTCCAGATGCAGAAGAGTCTTCTGCGAGGTGGATAAACATGCGGGCTAAGTCTTCTACGTGAATCCACGGCATCCATTGCTTACCAGAGCCCAATGGAGATCCCACACCCAACTTGAAAGGAAGTAGCATTTGCCCAAGTGCGCCGCCACCTTTGTCGAGTACGATGCCAATACGCAGCTTGACCACTCGAAGATTGAGCTTGGTCATTTGATCTACAGCTTCTTCCCATTTTTGGACTACCGTTCCTAGAAAGTCGTTGTTCGGAGCGTCACTTTCGATATACAATTTATTGTAATCGGAAGGGTAATACCCCACCGCGCTAGCAGAAACGATGTTTGGTTTAGCACCTGAGTTCGCTAGATAATTGTAGAGTGTTTGCGCGCCTTGCACGCGACTATCCATAATCTTGCGCTTGTTTTCCTCTGTCCACCGCATGGCCACATTGGCACCAGCGAGATTGAAAACAGTATCAACACCACCAAGCGCGGCTTCTTCCATTTCTAGTTTAGACGGATTCCAATAATGTATAGTCACATTGGGATAAGATGCCGACTTTCGTGTGCTCAGCCAATGAACTTCAACGCCTTGCTCAAGTAAGAGGCGGGTGAGTGTTTTACCCACTAATCCAGATCCACCTGTTATCAATACTTTTTTCATGCGTTGCGTGTTACATTGTAGTCCTTCAAACAAAAGATATAAGAGCATTGTTTTAGGCCCATGCAAGATTTAGAACCTCACTACAATTGGCGTCATTTATATATCGCAAGCGAAGATGATAAGTCGCCGATGTACGGATATTTCAACAGTGAAGTCTATTATACCGACTCTATTTACAACCATGTTATTCATCCACAGTGGGATAATATTGGCAGTGAAACCCTTTTCATCAAAATACTTTACGCAGACTACGACAAGGGGTACGCCATTGTTGAATTGATGGGGGAATGGAACGATGTGTTGGGAAATGATATAATGATCTTCAAGCGGGAAGTTGTGGATCTCATGCTCGATCAAGGCATCGATAAGTTCATACTCATAGCCGAAAACGTCCTAAACTTTCATGCGGACATTGCCGATTATTATGAGGAATGGCTAGAAGAAATCCCAGACGGATGGATTGCATTTCTCAATGCTAGAGAACACGTAGTTCGCGAAATATCAGATTATTACCTCGATCAATACTTCATCCTCGGCGGCAAACTCAACGACATAGCTTGGCGTACGAAGACACCCATCAAGCTGTATCAGGAAATTGAGAAGCAGGTGGTGAAGAGGATAGGGTCCTAAAGGGTTTAGGGATTGAGGATCGCAGGAACGCAAGAGCGCAGGAGTGTAGGTTGGTGAGCTAGTGAGCAGGTTACTTGGTGTCTGGTAACTTAGTAACCTAGTAACCTTGTGGTCATTAGTCCAAGAGTCTATTTTTCCAGTCCTCCAGTCCTCCAGTCCTCCAGTCCGACCCTAATCCTATCAAAAGAATTGTCCTCTCTAGTAGTTTGTACCCAGTACCTAGTACCCAGTACCCAGTACTACTTGACTGAAACCATCCAACCGTGCTTATCCTCCACACGGCCCAAACGGATGTCGTTCAAGCCTTCACGGATTTTTGCGGCCATGCCATCATTTGGATTAGGGATTTCGTAGCGTGTGCCTTGATATCCGATTTGTTGAATTGGGCTTACTACAGCTGCTGTTCCCATGCCGAATGCTTCGTGTAAGTTGCCTGTCTTGGCAGCCTCAACGACTTCGGTAACAGTAATCGGACGTTCTTCTACGTTGTGTCCCCATTCACGAAGTAGGGTGAGAATAGATTCTCTTGTGATGCCCGCTAGGATGCGGTCGGTGAGTGGAGGAGTAACCATGGTATCGCCAATTCTGAACATGATGTTCATTGTGCCGCTCTCCTCGATGCGCTCGTGGTTCGCGTGATCGGTCCAAATAACTTGGTTATATCCTTCTTCAATCGCTTTGGCGGTAGGGTAGAATGCACCACCGTAATTTCCTGCAGCTTTGGTAAAGCCAATGCCACCACCAGTTGCGCGAGTGAACTTATCTTCAATCTTCACCTTTACGGCGCCTGCGTAGTAAGGTCCAACAGGCGAACAAATCACGGCAAACGTGTAACGCTCACTTGGGCGTGCTGCGATGAATTCACTACTCGCAAAAAGGAATGGACGAATGTAAAGCGACTTCACTTCGTCTTGCGGAACCCAGGCAGCATCAATATCGATTAGCTTTTTAAGACCACCGAGAAAAACTTCTTCGGGAACGGCTGGCATGAGCAAACGCTCAGCAGAACGATTCAAACGTGCCCAGTTTTGCTCCGGACGGAAAAGTGCAACTTCACCTTGCTGATTGCGGTACGCTTTCATTCCCTCAAAAGCAGACTGTCCGTAGTGCAATGCATGCAACGCATACGAGGCATTCAACTCACCGTATGGACGAATTTCAGGCTCCTGCCATTTACCGTTTTCATAGTGGCAAACAAGCATGTGATCCGTAAAGCTGGTACCAAAAGCTAGGTTGTCGAAATCAACTTCGTTAATGCGTGACTTTTCTGCTAGAGTGATCTTCATGAGCCGTGAAATTTGGTGCAAAAGTAGTTATTTGAATTGAGAGAAGCTACCTATGTTATAGAACGTTCAAAATCCTATCTTTGACGTTCTATGTTTAAAAATGAAGTGATGAAAAAATGGATGTTCATTCCCGCATTGGTTGGGATGATTGCCTGCTCTAACGAAGGTGGAAACACTGAGGGCGAAGTAGATACAAATGATTCAACTGCGGTTGAGACTCAAGAAAATGAGACTGCTGTAGTATTGGAAGAGGGACAAATGCTGTACTACGGCGATACAGTATCTTTCGAAAATGCTGTCACTACTGGTGAGATGCTTGCCATGCTCGAAGAACAAGGACTCGATTCAATGGATGTGAAGGTTCAAGGAACTGTTTCTGCAGTTTGTCAGAAGAAGGGATGTTGGATGTCTATGCCTTTCGCAGACGAGAATATGGATGACCTTTTTGTTTCTTACGACTATGCGTTCCTTTTGCCTACGGGTGGAATCGAAGGTGAAGATGTTGTAATTGAAGGTCGCGTTAAGAGAGAGACTTACGACGTAGACTACCTTCGTCACCTTGCTGAAGATGCGGGTAAATCGCAAGAAGAAATCGACGCTATCACCGAGCCAGAAACTAAGTTGAGCTTCTTGGCTACAGGTGTAACCATCAGAGGATAAGAGATGAAGTTGCGTCTACATACATTCGGACTTCTCCTGTTTCTCATCGGTGGGTTGGTAGCTTGCAATGGAGATTCTTCTTCTGAGGAGACCACTCAAGAAACCACTGAGGAATCGGAAGAGCCCACGACCGTAATCATCAAGGAATCCTCTGAATTGGCGCTGTTGATGCGTCAAATGTGGGATGAGAATATGGAGCTACGCGACCGTGTGATTAGCGGAGAAGAGCTCGTGGATTTGTCGGAAGAATACAATCGCATTCACTCGGCAAATGCTACGGAACCAGAAAAAATCACTGATACTTATCACGCCCTCGCAGATGCCTACTTGACTTCTATGGAAGCATTGATGAATGCGAGTGAGGAGAATCGTGTAGAGGCGTTCAACAACATGGTAACGACCTGCGTGAACTGCCATCGCGGCGTTTCTTGCCAAGGTCCGATTCCAAAGATCAATCGCTTGAGGATTCGTCCAACGGATGAAGCGTGAGTTGAGAATCACATCTGATGGATCTCCAACAGTCTTTTCGGAACGTTGGAACCAACATTATCACAGCGTGCATGGAGCATTTAATGAATCCATGCACGTTTTTATTTCCCATGGGTTGAAGGCTAGCCCCGCTCAACCCATTCGTATTCTAGAATTCGGCATGGGGACGGGTATCAATGTTTGGCTTACCTGCAAAGAGGCGGCTCACTCTCAGCGAGTGGTGTACTACGATACCTTAGAAGCGTTCCCTCTGGGCGAAGATCTATGGAGAGAAATTGAAATAGGAGAGGGCGATGACCAGTTGCTCTTCGAGAAGATTCACGAGTTAGACTGGGAGCGAGAGAACCTTCTGGCATCGAGCTTCACTTTGAGAAAAATGAATGCGGACATACTCTCTTGGCAGGGTGAAGCGAATCACTACGATGTAATTTACTTTGATGCTTTCGCACCTTCTACCCAAGCGGAACTTTGGACTGTAGAAGTTTTTGAGATGTGCTTTAGAGTATTAAAGCCAGGTGGCTTTTTAGTTACCTATTGCGCGCAAGGACAAGTGAAGCGGAATATGAAGGCAGCGGGGTTAGAAGTGAAAGCATTGCCAGGTCCGCCCATGAAGCGTCAAATGACACGAGCAACAAAGCCCATTCAATCTAAGGAGCAAGCTACCTCATGAATATCACGATTCGAGTATACGGTGTTCTTCTAAACGAAGGGGATGTGTTGATTAGCCGAGAGAACTACAAGGGAGTTGACATGTTCAAGTTCCCAGGTGGCGGAATGGAAGAGGGCGAAGGAACGAAGGAAACTTTAATCAGAGAGTGGAAGGAAGAACTTAATGTTGAGGTGAAGCCTGAAGGTCATTTGTACACCACAGATTTTCACACCGTCAGCACCTTCGATACAAACATTCAAGTGATGAGTATCTATTATCGAGTTTCGTTGCCGGCTGAGTATGTCGCGAAACTTCCATTGGATCCTCAAGGCACCATTCCGGAAAATAAAAAAGAGTCGTTCCAATGGTATCCACTAGAACAACTCTCTGTTGCTGATTTCACCTTCGATACTGAGAAGGCTGCTTTTCAAACTCTGCTCAAAGAGCTTAACTACTGACCTTCTGAAAGAAGCGCGCATGCCACGATTGGCCTGCCGGTATCTCCCAATTGTTTCTGAATTCTCCGAGATTCGTTACGAGATTGTTGAAGACATGTGTCGATTCATCGATCTCTCCTTCCTCAATCATGTTCTTGAATTCGGCCATAGGCACGCTCACAACCAAGTCGTTTTCAGATCTAAATGTGATGTGCATTCTGTCCATTAAGTCGAGCTGTATTTCATCTTGAAGTCGACGAATTAGCTTCACGCTATCATCTACGCTACAACCTGTTGCCTCTTGCATGGTCTCATCCACGGCGAGGACAATAAATCTGCGGTGGAATACGCCATATCCTGCAAAGAGATCTTTGCCATGGGCCTGCCAGTCGCTTGTGAAATTTTCGAGTTCTGCCGCGATAACTTCGCGTTCCTCTGTAGTTAATGGTCGCGGCGCTTGATAGATCCAAATCCTGCTATGATCAGGAAGGTCTTTTAATGCTACGTTCATACGTGTTGTTTTTGTCAATTACGCCTGTGCTTTGGCGAGTAGTTCTGCAACGTCGTATACCTTCACTTTAGTGGATTGCTCTTTCACTTTAACACCATCTGTCATCATGGTATTACAGAAAGGACAGCCAGTGGCGACAATATCAGGTTGAACTTCAAGAGCTTGTTCAGTTCTCTCGATGTTCACTTCCTTATTGCCTTTCTCTGCTTCCTTAAACATTTGAGCTCCACCAGCTCCACAGCATAGACCACGTTGCTTACAACTCTTCATCTCACTGATATCAGCTTCGAGTTGAGCCAGCACTTCACGAGGCGCTTCATATTCATCATTTGCTCTGCCCAAGTAGCATGGGTCGTGGAAAGTGATTCTCTTTCCCTTGTACACACCGCCTTCAACCTTGAGCTTCCCTTCATCGAGGAGCTTCTTCAAGAATTGGGTGTGGTGCATTACTTCATATTTACCACCGAGCTCGGGGTATTCGTTTTTAAGAGTGTTGAAGCAGTGTGGACAAGTAGTTACAATCTTCTGTACCTCGTAGGCATTCAAAACTTCAATATTCATCAAAGCCTGCATCTGGAAGAGGAACTCATTACCGGCACGCTTTGCAGGGTCACCTGTACAAGATTCTTCTGTTCCCAACACAGCGAAGGGTACATTGGCTTTATTGAGAAGCTTAACGAATGCTCGTGTAATCTTCTTCGCTCTATCGTCGAAGCTACCTGCGCAGCCAACCCAGAAAAGTACTTCGGGCTTTTGCCCAGAGGCCATCATTTCGGCCATGGTTGGAACCTTCAATGCTTCACTCATTATTCTTCGTCTTTAAAAACTTGAATCGTCACTTCTTTTTCTACTAAATCACTAAAAGTTCCTTTGTAGCGCGTTGCGCGAACCAAGTGATTGTCCACCCAGTGGTAATTTCCTCCTCTGGGCTTTCCCATCAATAAACCGTGATACTTGAAACCATGTTCAGCGAGCCACTTTTCGGTAACCGCTCTGTTCTCCTCCACACGAGAAGTGAAAAAGGTGATGATATGACCTTCATCGTACCAACGATTTAGCGTTTCCAACGCGTCGGGGTAGACTTTGGCAGTTGCCATGCGCTCTGGTTGCTCGTTGGGGATGTCATCACAAATAGTTCCGTCGATATCGATGAGGTAGTTCTTAACATCTTCGGGAAGTAGGGGACTCACGTACTGTCCGTCTACCATTTTGTCCTCTAACTTGTGCTTTCCTTCGTTACTCATTAGGCTTCGTCTTTCCAATTGAGGCGATCCGCTTGGGCGAACTGCCAAGGAGCACCATTATTCTCAACATTGGTCATCATCAAGTTCAACTCCTGAGGAGCTGCAGATTCTTCCATGACCAAGTAGTTTCTCATTTGAACGATAATCGACAATGGGTCGATATTTACCGGGCAGGCTTGCGTACACGCATTACAGCTGGTGCATGCCCAAAGCTCTTCCCGTGTGATATAGTCGTCAAGTAGCGACTTGCCATCTTCTTTAAACTCTCCATTCTTGGCCACATTCGCACCCACTTCTTCAAGTCGGTCACGTGTGTCCATCATCACTTTACGAGGCGATAATTTCTTTCCGGTGATATTGGCCGGGCATTCAGAGGTACAGCGACCACACTCGGTACAGCTGTAGGCGTTCATCAAATTCACCCAATTCAAATCGGTAACATCTTTCGCACCAAATCGACCAGGTTCAGCGGCTTCATCCCCTTCAGCAGGGGCGGCAAATGGATCTGCATTTGGATCCATCATCATCTTAACCTCTTTCGTTACGGATGCCATATTACTGAATCGACCTTTCGCATCGAGATTGCTGAACCACGTATTTGGGAAAGCAAGGATGATGTGGAAGTGCTTGGATACAGGAAGGTAATTCAAGAATGCGAGGATGCCCAGAATGTGGAACCACCAAGCGAAACGCTCCACAAAATGAAGGGTGGATTGATCGAGACCACTAAACAACGGAGCCAGATAGGCACTTACTAGGAATGGTGCTTGTCCGTGTCCTTCAAAGTTCGCCTCTGCAGCATTCATGGTCAGAAGCGCCGTCATTAATACAATTTCAATTACGAGGATATTGTTGCCATCGCGGAACGCCCATCCCTTCATTTCAGCACTTTGGAAGCGCTTCACTTTTGAAACGTTTCTTCTCCAGAGGAAAATGACGCAGGCCAGTAGAACGAGAACTGCTAATACCTCAAAGAAACCGATAACTACACCATAGAAAGATTCGCCTAGAACAGGTGCGAACACTCTATGGGTTCCGAAGATTCCGTCGATTAGAATCTCAAGAACTTCAATATTGATTAGGATAAAGCCAGCATATACGATGAAGTGGAGTATTCCTGGAATTGGGCGAGCTTGCATTTTACTTTGGCCAAAAGCAACTCTGAGCATGGTGCTCCATCGTTCGCTCTTTCTGTCGGTTCGGTCGATATCTCGACCTAGATTAATGTTCTTGCGAATTCTACCGACTTGCTTTGAAAACCAGAAAATGGCAAGGGCCAATACGGCTACAAATACCACATTGTCAACGTACTGCATAAGTCAAATTAATTGTCCGATGAACCTGAATTCTCGAGCTCCCTTTGGCGCTCTAATTCGTCAATTTCTTCTTGAGAGTATCTTGGGCTAGAACCGAAAATACTGAACTCAATATAGCGATTCGGATTGTATCTCAGGTCGAGCAACAACCGGTCTAGACTCTTAGAAGCGTGAATCAAGTTTTCATACAACTCTTCGTTGTTGATCAACAGACCCAGCGAGCCTTCGCCATTGTTTACTTTCTCAAGAATTTCGTTCGCGCTAGCTGTTGCCAATGCCAATTGATCAATGGTGGCCTTCAAATTGGATTGAGCAAGACTATCAGTAATGGTAGCCACATTTGCGAAAATAGTATCGAGCTTACTGCCATTCGCGGCAAGAGTTCTAGTTAGCTTGTTCAGGTGAAGCACAATTGAATCGAAACGGGTTCTATTTTGCCCAACAAACCCATCGACGTTTCGCGTGATGCTCTCCAAGTTCTCAAAGCTCTTGCTTAGGTTCTCAAAGGAGGTGGTGAAGTTTCTGCGTGTGTCTTCATTCAAAAAACCTTGGAAAACCGCAAGAGCAGTATCCAATGAGCCGAGTAGTTTCTCTGTCTTGGCCTTCAGTGGAGCTAGCTGTTCGTTCACTGCTTCAGTCAGACCAGGTTGAACACCCGTAAGAATGGTGTCTCCCATGCTCAACTTTTCTGAGCTATCTCCAAGAACGATATCCACACGAGAATTCCCCAAAACGTCGGCAGCAATCACTGCCATTGAATTTTGTGGAATGGGGTAGTCGGTCGTAATCGTAAATGTAACGATGAGATTTCCAGAAAGATCTGGAGCAAAATCAATGGATTCTACAGCGCCAATACGAGCACCGTTGATATTGACAGGACGTCCTGCATCGAGTCCAGATGTGTTATCATACACACCGTAAATAACATTCTTCGGTGCGAAAATGTCGCTTCCAGTGAGGAAGTTCACGCCCCAATAGAGGAGGAGTCCGCATACCACGAACAGCGTTCCTACTTTAAATTCTCTTGATACCTTCAAAGCGTTGTAAATACTGGGATTACAAGCACAATAATACGACTAATGTAGCAGACCTAAAGCCTGTTTCTAGAATTCTTGAAGAACTTCAATAGTGCATTACTCCAAGAGCGATTCAGCTTCCGAGACGCTGATCTTCTCCTCTCCAAAAAATGCAATTAAATAGGCATCTGAGAAGCCGGCTTCACGTGCCAACGCTCTGGCACTTTCAGCTTCTGCTTTGGTTGAATACCCTCGAAGAATATACTTATACAGGTTCCTTTCAACGTAGAATTCAACATTATCCAAACCGTTAAAGTTCTCTGGAACAAGTTCGATTTCATTTCCAGAAACCATTATCTGCACGGCAAACTCTGGAGCCGAAGGTGTTTCAACGTCCACTATTTCAGGTAATTCTTGGTCGTCGCGGGTATTTTGATCGATACTGTGCAATCCCTCGTTGATGGCATCCTTTCTACGCTTGTATTCACGGAAGGCGCGGAAGATTCCCGAAGCCATGAGCTCCTGTCCTCTCTGTGTGTTGAGGAAATCTTCTTCCGAGCGGTTCGAGAGGAATCCAAGTTCAACCAACACGGAGGGCATGGCCGTGAAATCCAACACATATAATATGCTTTGTTTCACACCACGATCACGACGTTGAACACGCTCTCTAAATTGAGATTGCACCAAAGAAGCGAACTCAACCGAATTGTCGAGATAAGCGCTTTGAGAAAGGTGACTGAAAATATTGCTCAGTGGTGAGTTGGGGTCGTACCCTTCGTAGTTCTCTTCGTAATCATCTTCCAAGAAAATTACAGAGTTCTCTCGACGGGAAACCTCTAAGTTGGCCTCTTCACGAGAAAGTCCCATCACAAAAGTCTCGGTTCCGTAGGCTGAAGTAGCGGTAGCTGAATTACAGTGGATAGAGATGAAGAGGTCTGCACCGGCACGGTTGGCCATTTCGCATCGCTCGTGTAGCTCTAACTTACGGTCGTCTTTACGGGTGTAAATCACTTGAACATCGGGGAAGTTCTCTTCGATATAATTTCCTACCAAAAGTGAAACCTTCAGAGAAATGTCTTTCTCCTTCTGTGCATATCTACCCGTTCCTAAGTTGCCAGGGTCGTGACCACCGTGACCAGGGTCGATGACTACTACATTGACTTCGTCGTCTGCCTCAAGAGGGTCTGGAGAGAAACTCAAGTTGGGAATAATTAGTCCCATCAATACAAGAAACAGCCAGTGTTTCGTTTGAGGTCTTGAATGTATGCGTCTTTCTTTGGACACTTTGGATTGAAATTTGAGTAGTTTTGACCCGATTTTCGACGGTCTTACAAAAGTAAAACTTCCTTTGCGGAGCGAATTAGCCCTCATATTTAAGTTATTAACGCTAGTTGTTAGCGTTCAATTATCTGCGCAAGTCACGCCGAGTGATTCTTTGGCTTCGTCAACCGACACGCTAACCGCCGGCATGGACACGCTAGAGGTAGTGGCAGATACTGTGCCAGTCGCTAACAATCCCGACGCACTCAAAGATAAAGTTAACTACACTGCTCAAGATAGCATCTCGTACGACGTTCAAGGCGGAACGGCTTATCTCTTTAATCAAGCTCATGTCGATTACGGCGAAATCACCCTGGAGGCCGGCTACATCGCCATTGATTTTGAAGCCGGAATAGTTACAGCCACAGGCATTGCCGATAGCAATGGAGTAATCACCCAGAAGCCCATTTTCACAGAGAAAGGGAAGGAATACGCGAGTGATACAATTCAATATAACTTCAACTCACGCAGGGCGCGAATTCAAACCATCACCACCCAAGAAGGGGAAGGCTACATTCATGGTAGCAGAGTGAAAATGGTAAATCAGAATACCTTCTACATCGAAGGCGCAAGCTTCACCACGTGCAACCTTGAACATCCACATTTTGAGATTTACGCTGGGAAAGCCAAGGTGGTTGCAGGAGAGAAAGTAGTAACAGGACCGGCGTTCTTGAGAATTGCTGATGTGACGACCCCGCTGTTCGTGCCCTTCGGATTCTTCCCCATGCAAGAGCGACGAGCTAGTGGTATCATCATTCCTAGTTACACCGATCAGCTCGACAGAGGCTTTGGTCTACTTGGTGGCGGATACTATTGGGCGGTAAACGATTATATGGACCTCACCTTTACAGGAGATATCTACACCAAAGGGACATACGCGTTGAATCTGGGATCGAACTATAGATTGCGTTATCGATACAACGGTAATTTGACATTGGGCTTCTCCCGATTGAGAACAGGTGATCCGCGTTATGCCGAAGCTGGACAATTCAGTGAAACTCGAGATTTCCGATTCCGTTGGACCCACCGACAAGATGCAAAGGCTCGTCCAGATCTTCGTCTAAATGCCGATGTGAACTTTGCAACGAGTTCTTACTACAGAAACAACTCCACCAATCCTCAAGACGTCCTCCAAAACAGTTTCCGAAGCTCAGTCAACTTGGTGAAAACCTGGCAGGGGACACCTTTTACACTGAACACTGCAATTCGTCACCAACAGAATAACGGTCAGGAGACCTTCTCCATGGACTTGCCAGAAATTGCATTTGCAATGAACCGAATTCAGCCTTTCCAAGGGGATGGAGTGGGTGAGGAGAAGTGGTATGAACGCATTAGCTTAGTGTATAACCTCGATTCCAAGATGGAGATTCGTGATAGTCTTCAAGCCTATGAAGACCTGTCGAGATTATCAGAAGCCAACCGTCTCCGATACGGCGCAAACAATAGAGTAGGCCTAACCTGGAATGCGCGGATTTGGAATCACTTCACACTTACACCTTCCTTAAACTATAATGCGGCAGTCCTTCCGCAGCGTTACGAGTATCGATGGGATACAGCTACCAACTCAGTCGTAGCCGATACCCTACGTGGATTCAACTTGCTTCAAAGAGGTTCCGTGAATGCAAACGTGACCACTAAGATTTACGGTCTTTTCAACTTCAGAGGTCGACTTTCAGCGATTCGCCATATCATCACTCCATCTGTAGGATTCTCATATACACCAGATTTCACAACCGACTACTGGAACTATTACCAGAATGTTCAAGTCAATGAAGATGGGGATTTCGAAGATCGTTTCGTGTACAACGGCTTGCTCTATGCGTCAGCACCTGGGATGGGCGGCGGACAAGTGAATTTTGATATTCAGAATAACTTAGACGGAAAGTGGAGATCGCGCACGGATTCTGTGGGTGAGCAGAAGTTCAAAATCCTCGAGCGTCTCAACCTCCGAACCTCATACAACCTTCAAGCAGACGAGTTCAATTGGCAACCGCTCGATATCAATGCGAACAATAGTTTCTTCGGTGGAAAGCTGGGCATCAGCTACCAAGGTAGATTCGATTTCTACGGCATAGATGCGAACGGGGACCGCGTTAACGTGAGCGCATTCGAGCAGAACGGAAAGCTGTTGAGAAACACTCAAAACACCCTTTCATTCGACTTCCGATTAAACGGCGGCGAGCGCGGCCAAAGCAACGTAGCGTCCGGTCCGCTAGGTCTTCAACAAGGCAATCCGAATTACTACCAGATATACGACTATATGAATGTCAAAGCACTTTGGACATTCAATATGTCGTACTCCTATCAAACACGCGTTTTAGGATTGGAAACCAATGAAACGCAAACCTTGAACTTCTCAGGTTCACTAGAGCCTACCCCGAATTGGCGAGTGGGAATGAGTTCAGGATACGACTTGGTCAATGGAGGACTTTCCTATACCACTGTAGACTTACGACGCGATTTGCACTGTTGGGAATTCAGCATTCGCTGGGTGCCATTTGGGGCATTGAGAAGTTACACTTTCGCCATACAGGCCAAGGCCAACATGTTCCGTGATCTTAAGTACGAGCAAGCGAGACGTCAAGGTCAGCTTTAAGCGCGTTCAATCCAGTTTTTAAGAATCAATCGGCCGTTGGGGCTCAGTACGCTCTCAGGGTGATATTGAACCGCAACCCAAGGTAAATCTATGTGCCGGATGGACATGATGATTCCTTCCTCAGACTCTGCGGATATCCTCCATTCATCGTTCAAAGGTTTCTGTGCTGCCCAGCTGTGGTACATCCCGAATTTCTGATTTTCAGATAGATCGCGATACAAGCTATCGTTCACATCCACTTTTGAAGGAAAAGAAATGCCATGTCGGACGGTTCCCAAATTATAGAGCTTCCCTCCCGTGTACTGCACTAAGGCCTGAAGCCCCAAACAAACCCCGAGCACAGGAATCTGCATGTCTTTTAGTCGGTGAATGGCTTCCATCAGCTGCCCAGACTCCTCCGGTAATCCTGGACCAGGGGAGAGCACGATGCGATCATAGTCTGAGAACGAATTGAAATCGAGCACATCATTGCGCACCACATCCACTTCAACTTCATCAATACGCTCTAAGTCGTGTTTGAGGTTGAAGGTGAAGCTATCGTAATTGTCTATGATCAGTATGCGCATCGATGGCGAAAATACCTAAGTTTGGTCAAAAGCACACCTCATGAAAAAAGTCATTCGCACGGATGCCGCGCCCGCACCCATTGGGCCTTATAATCAAGCGATAGAAACCAATGGAACACTCTACGTTTCAGGTCAGATTGCCATTGATCCTGCTACTGGAGCACTCAATCTATCCAACATTCAAGATGAAACACGCTTGGTCTTGAAAAATCTAAACGCCGTCCTTTCTGAGGCAGGATATTCCAAAGAAGACGTTGTGAAGTGTTCGATTTTCATCTCGGATATGAATCAATTCGCTGAGATCAATGAAGTGTACGCTTCCTACTTCACTGGAGATGCGGCTCCTGCTCGTGAGACCGTTCAAGTTTCAGTGCTTCCCAAGAATGTGAATGTGGAGATTAGCTGCATCGCAGTCAAGTAGTTCTTCTAGCAGCTCAAATCATCTAACTAGGAAGGAATTTAGAACTCTATAACTTACCTTCGCATACCGAAATAAACTTGACTCCCATGGATTTTGATGTAATCGTTTTAGGTAGTGGTCCCGGTGGATATGTTGCAGCTATTCGCGCAGCACAACTCGGACAAAAAACTGCTATCGTCGAAAAGGAGAACCTAGGTGGTGTTTGTTTGAACTGGGGATGTATCCCTACAAAAGCATTGATCAAAAGCGCCCAGGTATTCGAATATATGAACCACGCTGAGGACTATGGTTTGTCTGTAAAAGACGCCAAGCACGATTTCAGTAAAGTGGTTGCTCGTAGCCGCGACGTTGCGGACGGAATGAGCAAGGGGATTCAGTTCCTCATGAAGAAGAATAAGATTGAAGTTATCGAAGGCACTGGTGTTGTTAAGCCAGGCAAGAAGATCGAGGTAACAGATGCAAAAGGTGGTAAGAAGACAGTTTCTGGAAAGAACATCATCATTGCTACAGGCGGACGTTCACGTCAACTTCCAAACCTTCCACAGGACGGTAAGAAGATCATCGGATACCGTGAGGCGATGACTTTGAAAGATCAACCTAAGAGCATGGTCATTGTTGGTTCTGGTGCAATTGGTGTTGAGTTCGCATACGTGTACAACGCAATGGGCACGAAGGTGACCATCGTTGAGTACATGCCACGTATTGTTCCTGTTGAAGACCCAGAAGTTTCTAAAGAACTCGAGCGTACCTTCAAGAAGGCAGGCATGGATATCAAAACTGGCGCTGAAGTAACTAAAGTAGATACTTCAGGAAACGGCTGTGTTGTTACTTACAAGGATAAGAAAGGCGAGCAGACCATCGAATGCGATGTGGTATTGAGCGCAGTAGGTGTTCAGGCGAACATCGAGAATATCGGATTGGAGCAAACTGGCATCAAAACTGAAAAAGGCAAAATCGTTGTTGACGATTTCTACCGCACCAACGTTGACGGTTACTATGCAATTGGCGATGTAGTTCCTGGTCAGGCGCTAGCGCACGTAGCTTCAGCTGAGGGTATCATCTGTGTTGAAAAAATTGCAGGTGAGAATCCAGAGCCATTGGACTACGGAAACATCCCGGGTTGTACGTATTGTTCTCCAGAGATCAGCTCTGTGGGCATGACAGAAGAGCAAGCAAAAGAAGCTGGCTACGAATTGAAAGTGGGCAAGTTCCCATTCAGCGCTTCGGGCAAGGCTAAGGCTGCTGGTGCTCCAGGCGGATTCGTGAAAATGGTATACGATGCCAAGTATGGTGAGCTTCTCGGAGCACACATGATTGGTGCTAACGTAACTGAAATGATTGCTGAAATCGTTACAGCCCGCAAGCTCGAAACAACAGGACATGAAATCCTAAAAGCAGTTCACCCTCACCCGACCATGTCGGAGGCTATTATGGAAGCAACTGCTGCTGCTTACGGTGAAGTGATTCACTTGTAAGAAGTCTCAGATAAATTGAATTGCCCCGACGAAGCTGATGCTTGTCGGGGTTTTTTATTTTTGGTGACCTGGTGACCTGGTGACCTGGTGACCTGGTGAGCTAGTGAGCTAGTGAGCGGGTAACCTAGTAGTTTTGGTCTGAACCTTACCAGGTTACAAGATCACTAGCTAACCAAATCACCAGTCTTATCCTCTCTTCCATGAATACAAGCATAATAGTCATCATTTTCTCAATCGTGATGGCCGCTCCTGTGACGGTCTTTCTGCATGAGTTGGGACATGCCATTACAGCGTTGATAGTCACTTCTAAAGAGGTGACAATGTATGTTGGTTCTTATGGGGAAGAAGAGAAAGCTTCAAAATGGAAGTTTGGGCGATTGAAGATCTACTTAAAGAAGCCATTCCTGCTTTGGAACACAGGACTTGTAGATTTCGAAGAAAGAGCAATTTCCACCTCGAAACAGGCACTTATCTCAGCAATGGGCCCCTTGACTTCACTTATCCTTGGTGTTGGCGTACTCGTATCGTTCTGGTCGATGAATGTCCCTGGAGAGTGGCGTGTGTTCTCCTTCATTTATTTCGTCGTTTCGATGGCAGACGCCTTCTTTAATCTTCGTCCGAGTTCTAAGCTGATTAAACTTTCAAGCGGCGCATATACCTATAACGACGGGATGGCATTGCTCTTCTTGTGGAGACACCGAAAGTCACCTCCAGAGTTCTATCAGGCAATGACATACATGGAGGCAGGGGAGTACGAAAAGACCGTCGGAATTCTCAAGTCATTATTGAATACTGACAAGAAGAACAGAGATTACTACCGTCAGATTACCTACGCATTGTTCCAATTGAAGCGGTCTGAAGAAGCCATGAAGTATTTTAAAGAGTTTGAAAAACACTTCAACCTTTCGACTCAAGATTTGCAGATTGAAGGAGCATTGTATTTCAGCTTTGAAGAATTCGACAAGGCTGAAAAGACGTACCAGCGCATTATTCAAGAAGATGCGGAGAATTTCTTCGGGTGGTATAACAGAGGACTATCCTTAACACGTTTGCATCGACATGAAGAGGCACTCGAGAGCTTCGAGAGGGCCGAACTCATATCTCCGAATGATGTATACTCTCAATATGGCATAGGCCTGGCAACACTGAACTTGAAGCAAACCGATGAAGCTCTGCTTCGTTTTCAAAAGCTCATGGATAGGTATCCAAATCATCACTTGAGCCATCTGGGAATAGGAGAGTACTATGTTGCCATTGGCGAAATGGAAAAAGCGATTGGTCACTTGAACAAGGCCAAAGAAATCGACCCAAGCATTGAGATAGACGATATCCTCCAACGCGCCTCAGCCTCCTAAGCTCATTAGTTTCCCTAAGCCCCTTTTTCCCTATCTTGAAGTATGAAAATTCGCCTTCTCTTCATCGCGCTAGCATTGACTAGCTTTTCTTTCGCGCAAGTCTCGATTCCAGACTTTTATTTTCACAACATCAACGTTCAGACGAACTATTCCGACCCCTTGGATGGCAATGGCGGTTTAGGCTTCGGATTGCACGTACAGCGTTATCTATGGTACGATTTGAACAACGTCTTCTACATCGATTTAGGTCTTGATGCGTCTCGAGTGAACGGGTTGGACTCCGCATTGATGTTTAGAGGAGATTTGTCTTCACTTACTATTGAAGATGCTGACATGTACTGGATGACTGTCGGAGTTTCCTTGGGATATAAGAGAAGATTGATTGGGCAACTGGGCATGGATGTCAATATTGGCGGACGAATAGGTTCGGGCTATTATCAAGGATTCGAGAAACCTACAGGAGCAGAATACGGCTGGGAGATGAAGAAATCAGACGCTTCCATGGATGCTTATGCTGGCTTGACTTACACCGTTCGTATTGGTGATTTCGATGTGCCAATCGGGCTTGGATATTTCTATGCCGTACCTACAGTTGGAGGGACAACCGTTGAGGTGTTCCGTAGTTTCTATCCGTATCAAGGTCCAATGAGCTCCTTCCGTCTGAGCGTTGGGATGCTTTTCTGCGATCCACCGGCTAAAGATTCAGAGCGACTTGAGCTTGAGGATACAGGTATGTTCTGATGTAGGGACGTGCGAGCGCTAGTGACTTAGTAGACTAGTGATCTGGTGACCTAGTGACCTAGTAGTTTGGTCTGTGCCTTACCAAATCACCAACCTACCTATTCCCCAAAACCCTATATTCGTTCTATGATTGACACCTTCCTTCTCGAAGAGGTTCCTCGTGCGATTCAGCGCCTCGAACCGACCTCCCAACCAGAGTGGGGACAGATGAATTCAACGGATATGTTGGATCACTTATATACAGGACTAATTCTAGGTCAGGATCCAAGAGATTGGCCAATTCGAACGCCTGATGACAATCTACCCGCGGTTAAAGCGTTTTTAATGGGACCAAAGCCTCTTCCAAGAAATGCTGAGAGACCAGTGGGTTTTATTGAACTTAAACCTACTTCTTCAGAAGATTTTGAATCGGCCCGAGACCGTTTTTTAAACGAGATTCCACATTTTCTAAAGGCCCTAGATCGCGAAGACTACCGCATGGTTCATCCTGATTTTGGGATTCTCAATGCAGAGGAGGCTTTGGTTCTTGCTCGAAAACATACACGCCACCATCTGGCGCAATTTGGACTTATGGAAAGATGACACCAGCACAACGGAAATTATGGCTCCATTTCAAGCTCTACAGCTTGGCGCTCATCCGTTTCTTTCCCATCCAACTCTTCTTTTTACACCTTCGTCGAAGCTGGCTCTTTCTAGGTTTCTGGATTTTGCTTTTCGGGATGACGGGTGGATTTTTCTTTCAAAGACTGGGGATTCCCTATCTCTTTATCACTCCTGAATATTTGGAGGAGGTGAACCCACTTTCCTATTTCATTGTGGGATTGGTGCTGGGTTTATTTACCATGGCCTTTCACATCACCTCCTACATCTTTTACTCGCACAAGTTTCCCTTTTTAGCCACTTTATCGCGACCGCTGTATCGATTCAGCTTCAATAACAGCATCATTCCGCTGAGCTTCTTTGCATTCTATGTCTATCAAATTGTAAAAGAGCTTTCCCTTGAATCTTGGGAATGGATGTGGATTTTGTCAAATGTTGGAGGATTACTCGCGGGTGTGATTACCAGTGTGTCCATCACCTTTAGTTGGTTCTTCAGTACCCTCAAACCCAAAGTGCTTGAGAAAATTGGAGATCGGTTGGACAAAACCCTCCGATTGGTGATTGTAGAGGAGAAGTCGGAACGCAAACTCGACTTTGAAGTGCATCATAGAGTGGTCACTTACTTGAAGAACTTCATGGCGGTTCGTTGGGCGAGGGATACAAGTCACTATCCGAAATCGGATCTACTGCATACCCTTCAAGCACACAATAGCAACGCGAGCATCTTCATGATTATCGTAGCTGCAATTATGGTGGGGATGGGCTATTTCGCAGATAGTAAGGTGTTGATGATTCCAGCTGCTGCTAGCATTGTCATCATGATGACCTTCTACCTGTTGATTGTCGGCGCACTATACTCTCGATTCAAGAGCTGGACAGCCTTTGTGTTGGTCGTTGCCACTCTAGGACTCAATTATATTTCTGGTCTACCTCAATTTGAAAAGAGACACGCCGCCTTCGGTTTGGATTATGATACGGAACCGGCAAGGTATACCATCGCCGCTCTGGAAGAACTCAGTTCTCAGGAGCAATATGATGCTGATTTTGAAGCTACTTTAAATGTTCTGGAGAATTGGAAACGCAGAACAGGGGAGGACAAGCCCAAACTAGTGATTGTTAATTCATCTGGTGGCGGACTGCGTTCATCCCTTTGGAGTTTGGCCGTTCTTCAAGAACTAGATTCTACCATAGGCGCAGAATTTTGGAAACACTGTTTCATGGTTACAGGGTCCTCCGGTGGGATGGTCGGCACGGCCTATTTTAGAGAGATTCAAGGTGACGTGTCTAAGCGAGAATCCTTCCAGCGTATGGGAAGAGACCTTCTGAATCCGGTTGGTTTCTCACTTGTCTCGAATGACTTGTTTTGGTCGATGAAACGATTTGAAGACGCGGGGAGCCAGTACAGCTACGACCGTGGTTGGGCCCTTGAGCAAAAACTACACGAGAATACGGATAGAGTTTTTCCAGATCGCTGGCGCGACTATGCTGAGGCCGAGTTCAATGCTGATATTCCTTGGATGGTGCTCTCTCCCACGGTAATCAACGAAGGCCGTCGATTACTGATTTCGAATATAGGAGTGAGCTATCTGACGCGAAATCGCAATGATTTCAGGATGAATCATGCTTGGGAAATCGATGGAGTTGAGTTTTATCCTTTTTTCAAGAATCAAAGAGGTGATAGTCTGAGAACCATGAGTGCTCTTCGTCTCAGTGCTACTTTCCCATACATTACGCCACTTACCTCCATGCCCTCAGAACCAGAGATGGAAGTGATTGATGCCGGAGCCCGCGATAACAATGGATTCGAATTGTCATTTAGAATGGTGTATGAGTTCCGTGAATGGATAGCTGAGAATACCAGTGGTATTGTGTTCGTTCAGCTCTTGGCCAACGAACCGCCAAGTGAAGAGATTGCAGGCTCTCCCTACAGAACTCGATTGGATGATTTGGTGAAGCCCATCGGGGGAGTGGTGAATTCATTCGCCAATCTTCAAGGCTATTCAGCGAGCGAACTCTTGCATCTATCCGATGAGTGGTTGGAGTTTCCGGTGGATATCGTGCCGTTTCAATTAATGAGCGTTACCGACGAGGAAATCGCTCTTTCTTGGCACCTTACTGAAAGAGAGAAGGCTCAGATTTATGAGAACTCTGAAAGTCAGCGTATAGATATCCGCGTCGGTGAAGTGAAATCGCTTCTACATCGATAATCCTCTAAACAAGGTGTAAATTCGCCCCATGCTTGAGGTTCGAGATTTAAAGTATTCCTATTCCAACAACAGCGATTTTCAGCTGAACGTCCCAGAGTGGAGTTGTGCTGCGGGTTCTCGACTCGCTATCGTGGGTAGGTCGGGTAGTGGAAAAACCACCTTTCTAAAGCTCCTCGCTGGACTACTTCAGCCAGATGGCGGTGAGATCACATGGAAAGATGAGAAGGTAAAAGGCGCCAAGGAACGCTTGGTTCCCGGAAATGACACCATTAAGCTAGTCCGACAAGATTTTGGACAGGATCCACACCTCAGCGTGGTAGAAAACTTGAGAAAGTACATCCTCTCTCATGAAGATGAGGAGCGCGCCAAGCGCATTGAGAAATGGCTGGAGGAACTGTCATTAGAAGAATTAGGGCAGAGGAAGGCGCTACAGCTAAGCGGTGGTCAGTTGCAACGTGTAGCGCTAGCTCAAACCTTATTGGCTGAACCTGAAGTGTTGTTGATGGACGAGCCATTTTCAAACTTAGATCCCATTCACAAGCACGAGTTCATTCCTTCTTTGCGAGTACTTTTTGAAAAGGAAAAAACGACGACCATCTCCGTCTTACATGATCCTGTGGATGCCTTACGCTTTGCCGATGAGATTGTCGTTTTCAAGGATGGATCAATCATCGAATCAGGACCTGCTGAGGAGTTATTTCATCAACCTAACACTCTAGAGACTGCTCGACTTTTCGGTGTGGTAAACATCCTCTCGGAAGAGGAGAATAGGGCACTGCTCGACGGTAAGCTAGAGAAGCCTTTAGTAGAAGGGAAGCTGTGGTTTCGTCCGGATGAGGTGAAGCTGTCGGATCTTAAAGTGCCCTATGAAAAAGAAAGATCTCTACCCGTTGCCAGTGGCAAGTGGATAGAGATCCGTGTTGACCAGCGCCTGCTGATTGTGTCAGAATAGGTATCGCAAAGACACCCCTGCACTGTGCCATTCTACATTCCCAGTTCCCAAGCCACGAAGTGGAATTTGATAGAAGGGCTGTATTTCTAGATAATCACTTCCCAAAGGAATCTGGAACCCGGCATTAATCGTCCAGTGCGCCCAAAGGGCAGAGTGGTTTTCTTCGTATACAACCGTCGATTTTTGCACTGGTGCATATTGTGAGCTTACATATAGGTCATACTCCTCACGCGCAATGATGTAGCTTCTAAGTCCGGTTCCCACATTCAACCAACGCGTTGGATGCCAGCGTACAACTACAGGAACTTCCCACATGGTGCATGTTCCGTCGGCCCAGCTGATGTGCTCGTATTGAGCGTTTACAATGCTGGTATACACTTCTTGGTCTGGATAGAATTCACGTTCGTATGCTGTATAGCCGATGTTCGCATAATTCACTCCAAGACTCAAGCTAAACTGACGGAGCGGTTGAATTTGAATTCCAGCTCCCGCTCTGTATCCGAGCTGTGGCGAGTTATTCATTTGGGTACCGGCGTACTCCATGCCAAGTGCTACATACGGGCGGAATACCTGCCAATCGCGTTCTTTAGGAATTTCTACCACAGCCTCGTCTGAAGTAGATGGTAGTTTCGACTTGCTTGGGGTGCTTGATGAAGTGTAATCACCTTTAACTGAAGGTGTGTAGTAGTTCGGAACGCGGAAAGGTGAAGACAATACAGTGTGTTGTGCAAAACCCAATCGCTCTTGTTCTAATGGAACAAAGGAACTGCGTTGAACGGCATTACCAATTGAAAGTGCATTACTTGTATTCCCGGAGGCATTCTCGGATGCCCTAGGAGTGTTGATTTCATTTTGATTCAATGGAGTGCTAACCTCAGAAGTTGCTATGGGGCTGCTCATGGCATCCGGCGATGCATGGGTTTCTGTTGTTGCTTCCAATGGTGTACTCGACGGATTTTCTTCCAAGATCGTCGGTGTAGTCACAGTAGTAATACTGTTTGTACTCTTTACGAGCGGAGTGGGTTGGTCTTGTGTCCAAGGCCACCAAGGCAAGCTAATGATTAGTATACCGGCAAGAACTTGTCCCCAGAAATTACCGCCTCTCGTTGGCATCTCTCGATCCAGTCTTGCTTCCAAAGCCTCCCAGTCCCTTTCATTAAAAGGGTAATCATAATTCTCCGCTCGATCGCGGAAGAATTCTTCCATTTGATCGTGCTCACTCATTCGGCCTCCAGTTTCGCCAAGGCTTCACGCAGGTGAGCTTTGGCCTTAAACAAATTCGACTTCGACGTGCCCACTGAAATATTGAGCATGTCGGCAATTTCTTCGTGCTTGTATCCCTCAATCACGAAGAGGTTAAATACGGTTCGGTACGATGGGCTCAATTGCTGAATCAGCTTGAGGATCTCTTCATAGGCCAGGGCACCAGTAATGGTTTCCTCTGCGCCTGGCTCCGGTGCCATCTCAATATCTCCTTGGTCCGCGATGCGTTTGCGTACGCGAAGGAAATCGATGGCAGTATTGACCATAATTCTTCGAATCCAGGGTTTCAACGGTTTGTCGAGATCGTATGTACCGATATTCTTGAATATCTTAACGAAAGAGGTGTTCAGAATTTCCACAGCATCTTCGCGGTCGTTCACATAGCGGAAGGCCACACTCATTCCATAGCCGTAGAAGTGCTGATACAGCTCCTTCTGGGCAAGTCGATCATTGGCCCTGCAGGCTTCGATGACGCGGATTAAGTCAGATGGTGAATTCAACGACACTTTTTTTCGCTTTGCTACCCTTTACGCCGCAGTCCCCAAAATGGTTGCTTGCGATTTGTAAAGATTTTGATGGGACAAGTTACGTTGTTTCAACGGAGGCTATCGAAATCTAAAATCACACCGGGAATGTTTAAGTCTCGAGTTGTACCTTTCCGCATCGACTGGGAGTTCTTCCCAGAATGAACTGAAGAAAGAAAGAGCTCAAGAGCATGATTAGCAAGATTATCCGCAAAGTAAAGCGCACCATCAACCCCAATTCTGATCCCCGCAATTATCTGTTAAGTCAGATGCCTAAGAATGGAGTTTGCGCCGAAATAGGTTCTTGGAAAGGCGATTTCACTCAAAAGATTCTGCAAAAGACATCACCAAAGAAAATAACCCTTGTAGATCCATACATGTACGTAGCTGATTACGAGAACGCATGGTATGGAGGTTCGAAAGGGAGTCAGGCGATGATGGACGAAATCCACGACAGCGTTGCGAATAGATTTAAAAGCCAGATTCAAGCCGGACAAGTTGAGATTAAAAGAAGCCCCTCTAAAGAAGGCTTGCTATCCTTTGAGGACGAGAGCTTAGACTGGGTATATATCGACGGCGATCATACCTATGAATTTGTGGTAGAGGACCTCAAGGCTTCTTGGGGTAAAGTAAAGGTGGGTGGATACATCACTGGAGACGACTATCACGACCATGGATGGTGGAAAGACGGTGTGATGAAAGCAGTGGATGAATTCATTGAGGAAAAGAAAGGATCCATTGGAAGAACTTTCTTCAAAGGCACTCAGTTCGCTATCGAAAAGGTAGATAAGTAGGGGGTTACTCAGCAATTGGATCAGGAAAGCATAGCGAACCTGTTGCACCGCTTCCATATTCTAATAAGACTGAATTACTGTAGTATCTGAGAATACAGTCGTCTACAAGCCGGTCAATTTCGGCCTCCGATAACTCTTGCTCATAGATACGGTAGTAGTATTTGCCCATACCACTTCGCGAATACCCCACAGAATAGTATTCGTCGTATTCTATAGAAATGCAGTTCGCTCTATCTAGATACCCCTTAAGGTCCTCAAGCGTCTGATAATTCCAGTCTAACTCTGCAAGCAAGGAGTCTAGTTCTGCATTGCCGTATTCCAAGTTCCAATTTCCACGACGTTGGTTGGAGTTTGGAGTTTGGATGAAGAAATCAAGAGATGCGGGCATAGACCATATTTCATCTTCAGGTGAAAATTCAATCCTAACCGAAACGCTATCTGGAACAATAGACTTGAAGTATGTGGTGAGAGCTGCTATCTCATCATTCTTGCGTTGATAATTCTCTATGAGTTGGGCTTGACTGCTTCTAGGCATCGTTAGCATGAAGACCAAGAACTCTTTGAACTCCCTATCACTGCTATTAAATAACGAGTCGTACTGCTCTTGGTTTGGAACGGATAGCGACTGATACACTGAATCCAGATCATACTTTGAATTGAATTCTTGGGCTTGTATGGAGTACGAGCAGAAAACAAGTAAGAAGATGGGGAAGGGTAATCTCATAGTTTATAGGTCGCACCAATGTAGGCACTGGGTAGAAAAATATGGCGAGTTGATCTTGGAAGTAGGCTGGTTATGTAGGTTGCTCCATAAGCGCTTGTTCCGCCAATTATGAAGCCCCATGGGCTATCTTTTTCGAACGTAAATATCGAGAGCAAACAAAAGCCAAATGAGAGAACTACTTTCATGATCAAAACCTTACTCACCCTAAGATACACTTTTATACCTACCTCAACACTTCCCCACCTCCCCACGTCGAGACAACTTTTCCCCGCTTTTTTCGTATCTTAATAAGAACCCACATCACATCAACATGAAACGGTTATTAGTCATTCTCTCTATCAGTACGTTGCTCTTCACAGGGTGTAAGCGAGGAGGGGAGAACCGCATTATTGGTCAGTATCACCTTGTGCAAGTCTATGCCGATCCTGGCGATGGCAATGGCTATTTCACAGAAGTGGACAGCGACAAAACGCTGACTTTTTACGCGGATGGCCGCGTGATGTGCAACGGGAATATGTGTGTGCCTACGTTGAGTACCGATAACCCAACGAGTGGCGTCTATTCATCAGACGATCTTCTAATCATGTCAGACGATTGCTCTTCTACACTTCGTTTTCAATCGTTTGGGGATGAGATTATACTTGAGTATACGTGTATTGAGCGGTGTGATCATAAATATGTTAGGGAGTGAAGTGGTGCTGGGTTCTAGGTACTGGGTACTGGAACAGATTGGTGAAGGTGAGGCGGATACTGAATACTGGATACTGAATACCGGTTGGAGAGAGTACTAAGCTGACGATTAACCAGGATGGATGTATCCTTTGAAACCCTGAAGGCGAGATTACACTTCCTCAGCACCTGCGTTCCTGCGCACCTGCCCACCTTACAGAATACTGGTTGGAGTGAGTGCTGAGCATGCTGTTCAATAGGGCATATGTATGCTGCAAATGCATCTGATGAAACCGTGAAGGTGATATTTCGTCACCTGCCGACCCGCGTACCTGCATACCTGTGCACGACATAGTTGGAGTGAGTACTTGGCATGCTGTTCAATAGGACATATGTATGCTGCAAATCCATCTGATGAAACCGTGAAGGTGATATTTCGTCACCTGCCGACCTGCGTTCCTGCGCACCTGCCCACCTTTCAGGATACTTGGAGTCATACGGTCTACTACGCACTAGGTTCCTAAGTGCTCAAGGGCATCCTTGCTTACTTTATTGACTGTACCATTTCCTTGTTCATGAGCCGGAGCAGCATTCTGGTGTGAAGAATTCGATATGTTAGTCTCGTTACTGATATGTCAGTTTCTCGGCTCCTCCAGTAGTTTTCCAGTAAGAAATCACAGTAGCGGTGATACTTGTTTTCAGTATGAAGATTTTGAATGCGAACAAGTCTGGTCATTATGGCTTGTCGGTATCCTGAATCGATGAGAACGTCATCTGTGTAACTTGTCTTGTCAAAGCTTGTAGCACCATTCGAATCCCAAGTGTAGCCGCCAGTATATAGAATCATTTCCTCATAAAAGTTATCCAGCAGCATATCTAGCTCTTGTATTGTTGAATCAACAAGCTCAATTTCTAGATCTATCAAATCACGGTAGGCCAATTGAGTCATGATATCCACCTCCATGAGTTCATTATTATCGGAATGCCATCGATTCTAGTAGTAAAGGGCAGATGACACTGCGGCAACGGTGACAATGATCAGAAGTAGATTGAGGGGCCTCCTTGTATCCATACTTTCTATTGAGGTGCTCTTAATTGATTGGAGTAAACACTATCCATGCGAATAATCCGCATTGAAATATAATCATCATCATACTCGCCTTCTTCATTGAGTTCAAAAAGGACCTTCTCAGGGGTGATTACCAGTTTTCTCTCAATGAAGTCAATTTCGGAATGGTGTTCCTTGACCAGATAAATTGTGTCTTCTACAATGCTGTATTCTCCTCGGTGGTAATCACCGCCAAGGAAGCTGTAGTTTTCGATTTCATAGGTCCCGTTGTCGTACAGCTTCAATGTAACTCCGTTAACACCCCCATCATAATGTGCCCATAGAATTACTGGACGAGAGGATTTCACCTTAATCGCAATTTCTAATGCCGTAGCCGTTATTACGCCTACAATGAGAATATTTATGGGCAGATTAAACCACTTATTGCCTGTAGTTTTTAGTGATCTACGCGAGTAAATGAACGCCGGCACTCCAAGAACTAGAATTGATACGAAAACACCTATAGTGACAATAAAATCGAATGCAAACCAACTGTCCTTGATATAATTATCCGCTTCATACCAAATGACAATTCCTGAACATGCTAATGCCATCAAGGTGTAAAAGTGGAGTCTATCCCTATCTGTTAATTCCATTAGACGAGGTGAAGTTTAAAACCCAAACCCAAAGCTAATCCCAACGGGAATGAACAGAATGTCTTCCGTCTCAAATCCACTTACAGGGAATTGAACGAAAGCTCTGAAGGTAGATTGCATGTTGCCAAGGGGAAGTAATCGATAACCTAAAGTGGGATAGAAGAAATAAGGTTCGGTAGTGTTGCCGCTGAGGTAGGTGCCGCCAAATCCGAGTTCGACGGTATGTCGGCCGCCACCTAAGATTGCGGTTAGGTGATGTGGAAAGGTCGTGTACAGTTCAGCAGCATCGTAGCACCCTCCAAAACAGATTCTGAATTCCTGATTAATTCCGACTCCGAACTTCGTACTGAGCATGAATCCTTTACTCACCTCAAATAGCCTATCGTAGTGAAAAGAAAGGAGGGAGGCGTCTCCCGCTAAATTGAGTTGTAGACTATTCTTCAGTACATCACGACTTACAGGTATGGATATTTGTCCGTGACCGACAAGACTGCAGCAGAGGAAGAGGCAGGTTGTGAATATTCGTTTCACGAGAGAGGGGGTTGGTGATAATGAGAAGGTACGGAAATTTAGCAACTGGCAACTGGCAACTGGCGACTCTCCTCAGTGACCTACAACTCCACTTTACATTCCAGCCACACTGAAGCCAGCGAATGCCAATAGCAAGGTGAGTCCCACCGAAAAGATCAATCCAAGTAGAAATAGCGGCAGTCTCACGGATTCAAACTTAATGCTGTTTTTGAGGTAATGATGATTCCAGGACTCAAGAAGAAACCCCAAAGAATAAAATGCATTAGCTCCAATTCCAAAAAAGAGTGCGCCAATCAGTAACTCGGATACGCCGAAATCTCCACTGAGGCTGAATAGCGTGAAAAGGCCTGAAATTCCAACAATTACATTGTACAGCAGTCGCTTTTTCTCCCACCAAGCAAGGGCCTCTGTGAGACCGTTCGACTTAGATTGATCCGGTCCATCAATAATATGCTCTTCCATCGTACCGTGCTATCTACTTAACTCGTCTAGCCGTTTAAGGATTTGATCAATTTCGGAGTGAATAAGGTCCACATGCCATCTAGTCTGTTCTGTTGGATTCGTTAAATACTCATCAATAACATCTAATGATTCGAGGCGCAAAGAACAGTACTCCTTCAATACGTTGTTGTATTCAATGTAGTTCTTTGGTAGGTCCTTAATTGAAGCAACGGTATCGGTTAGGTTGATATTTGCTTCCCAAGCTGGAATGGCTTCATCCTCTACGAAGATTGAGGCTTCAATAAATTGACCTCTTTCCATTAAATCATACACTTCAAAGGATTTCTGCTCATTGATAGAGAATTGATTCATAGCCGAATCATACGTTTTTGTGTCGAAGCTCAATTGAGACATGTACAAGTAGCTAGCTCCTACAACAACACCTGAAGCTGCAATTGCAATTCCAGCTGCACCCCATGCCGAGTAAAAGGTGCCACCTTGCTGGGCATGTGCCTGAAGATCTTGCGATACAAAAAATACGATGATGGCATATACCGCGCTTAGGATTACTAGTCCAAAAACCGCGTCTGGAATTCTATTAGGAAAAGAGTCAACCGGCGCAAGAATCGACCCGAAAACAAGTACATTCAGTAGACCAATTAGTAAAAGAGCTTTCTTAATGTTCTCCTTTCTAGGGCTGTTTTGATAATTGATAATCAAAAGGATAGCAGGGGCGACGCAGCCTCCTAGAACCGCACCCACCATCAAGGCGCGCTTGTCGAAGAGCGGTTTAAGCGTCTTTTGTCCATCGAGAATGGGATCTGTCATTGAGTTGAGAGTAAAGGGATGCAGTATCAGTTGAGTGCGTTGCGTATCGAGAGCCTTGTGTGGAGGATTAGCGCTGGGTTAAAGTTTGAGATAGAGTTTCAACAAATCGGCGAAACGACTTCTTCTTATCAAATCTCACGAATGAAAAAGAATCACCGTTGGATAGTTTGAGCACAACTGTGAATGGGTGTGTATTTCCGCGATAAAAACTAGTGAAGGACAAGATGTCAATCAGAATGAAAGGTTTATCTACTTGTGCCTCGAAGATTTCAACAGATTTGATCGACATCAATGGAATAATTCGCTTCTCATTCCAAATCGGCAGCATGGATTTGTCGGTGTATGTAAACTCTGTGCTATTTACACTGATTGATTTGAAGCGAATGAAAACAAGACCAAAGAGTAGACTAAGGCTCAATACACTGAAAGACCAATGTACGGTCATGGCCTTCACTAAGGATAGAAGTGCAAGTCCAATGAGGATGGTGGCTAGAAAGTACCTGATGTATAATCGAGATTTATGCTCCAATATAGGGGGGGGCTTCGAGGCTTAAACTATGGATTTACAATTCGCTAAATGGATCGATTAAACGAATCAATGAGATGTTGCAGTTTATTCGGGTTGTCGTTCGCAGCGATGATGACTCCTCGATTTTGTACCACAAGAGCGGTCAGAATTTCTTGGTCCAATTGAGTTGTTCTATTTCTATCTCGGAGCGATCTAATCAGACTAATTGGGGTATTGATTAAGCCCATAGGAAAGCCCCACCATCCAAAGAGAAGTGTGCTGAAAGCAGCATCTGTTCGCTTCTTGTTCAAGCAGTTCTCACAAAGAATCACTGGACGATTTAGTGTAGAGGTAAACAAGATATAGCTTGTAACTCTTCGAATCATACCTCCGGTTAATGGCTGATGTTGAAGTCCGCATCTTGGACATTTCAGCCTACGGATAGCGCTGATCCACCGGTCTACTTCTGCCTGAGTAATCTTTCGCAGTTGGATGTTTATTCCTTCCAAAAGCACGGAGCTCATTCCTCGCTTTGAGATTTCAGACTTTAGGATTTCAACCACTTCAGGCCTAAGATTTTTTGCCTCGTTCAAGGCTAAATGCTCAATCTTATAATCGTCAAAGGATTCGTATCTACTGCGGATGCGGTCTAGATCAATAGCCATTTTGAGATGAGGCGTTAGAGAGTTTTGCAAAGTACGCGGCAAGATAGGGAAACGTGTGGACGTTCGGACGTAGGGATGTGCGGACGTACGGATGAAAAAAATCCCCCAACTTTTGAGCTGAGGGATTTTACATTAAGGAAGGGACTATTAGTCCTTACACGCTTTCATTGCTACACAAAGTGCGTGGATAGCGGCTTCAACTCCACCAAGTCCGCCAGTGGCAAGTGCGGTCAAGATTCCGGCAACAACACCTTCCGATAATGCTGTGGCGGCTACAACTGCGGCGACTGCAGCTTCGAAAGTTCCTCCAGAGGCAACAGTAAGTCCAGCGAGCAAGCCGCCAATGGATGCATTGAGACCAATTTCACAAGCCCAACATCCTGCCGATGCTGCCAGTACTGGATGTTCTCCTTGTTTTGCCGTTAGAACCTTGTGTGCCGATTCTTTGGCGGCAACGTACATCTGTCTGTAATCCACGTTTGAATTTGATTCCATAATGAGGTTAGTTAATGGTTAGTAGGTTAATACGTGTTCAATGTAATCCATGTAAGTAGCTGTTATATGCGTAGATATACTTCATTTTGTACGTAGAATTACCACCATTAATCGCCGTCGCGTGTTGGGTGCAGCATGCTTAAGAGTGCGCAATTCTTTTAGGATGTGATGTGCGTACTCTATCTTCGAGCTTTCTTGGAAAAATGACGTGAACAGCACATTATTTCGACTGTTTACTCAACAAAAGACATCTTATAGATTATCATATGCTGAAGAACGTTTCACTACACTCTTATCTCGAAAATCTCATCATCAATGTCCCAAGCGATTGGATCAATCTGACCACTCACCGATTGGACATTTACAATGAAGAGAAGGCTAAAACCGAGTTTCTGGATGAGGTAGAGAAGTTGTTCAACGAAGGAGTTGCAAGTAAAGAAGCATTGAGTGCGCTTCCTACAGCGTATGATTACATCCGATTAGGACACCCATTGTCTTCTGTGTTAGAATGGGCTTTGGGTAAGGAGCTTGGCTTGAACTCGGACCAGGTGATTAGCTTCTCATCGCAAACCATGCCCTTGTTGGCCGTGCTTAGAACCAATCATTTTAGAGGAGTCAAAACACGCATTCTTCATCACGGAGAATTAGGGAATCGATTTGATTCAAAAAGTCTTCGTGAGGTATACGACTACGATTTTGAATGGGTAGAGATAAGTAGAAGTGAAGAAATCGATTCATTCGATGGGTCGACCATTTACGTTGATGTTGACCAGCTTCCAGCGGATATCAAACTGAATTCCAATGTAGATTTCCATCTGAACTTGATTTCAAATCGGGGCAGCATCATCACAATTGATACGGATGACAAAGTGGAGTTTGTTGGCACTATTCAACATGTACGCAGACGTGAGTCGATTGCGATGACTCCTGCGAACTGCTTTGAGGCTATAAAGTGGATGTTGGGCAAGTCGGTATCAGCACCTCAAAAGGACGAGCAGACCAAGGCACAGTTGCGTAAGACCATCAAGGAAGTGACAGATTCGAATACTCCTGCACTATTGGCTTCGAGCGGTCTCTCCATGCAGTATGCCATCATGATGGGATTGGTTGATGAAGCCCGAGAGAAGCATCCTGGGAAGGACATCAAGATTATTGTTCCGCCTAACTGTTACGGTGGAACCAATGATCAAGCCCGAAGGGTGGCTGCAGCTCTGGAAGGAGTAGAAGTGATGGACCTTCCTGTAGACGGAGATAGCGATATGGTTCGAAGCACAGATACTGTGCTCAAGGCTTGTGCTGAGCTGGATGCCGTTCCGTTGATCATTGCTGAGATTCCTACCAATCCTCGTGTTGAGGTGCCGAACTTGGATCACCTGCGAACGGTTCTGAATCAGGCGCGCCAAACGCCAGCCGGCAAGCAGGCCATTTCGCCAGTCTTTATTCTCGATCAAACTTTTTGTCCGAATGTACAATTCGTGAAACCAGACGGGATTCTATCTTCCATTCAAACCATCTCTTATGTGAGTGGATCGAAATTCCCGAGTGGTGGAAAGTGCACGGCTGGCTACTGCGTGGCCAATGATGAAGCGGCCTTCTTGATGGAGAAAATCGAAAAGCATTTGATGTTGTGCGATAATGAAGCGACGCCGCATCAAGTGGAAATTCTTGCCGAACAAATGCCTTCCATGCTACAGCGTATCGCCGATGCATACGTGAATACACGAGAATTTGTTGATTTTATAGAAGAGGTTCTTCCATCTGCCAAAATCAACTTTGTATTCGGTGATTTGGCGGAGCAAGGCTTTACTCCGTCTGTATTCTCCTTGGATTTACCGACGAAGGGCGACACTCCTGAGGAGCGAGAAGAGTACAAGCGCATGTTGAACCAGCGTCTTATCGATATGATGATTACAGAGCTGCCTAACGACAGTAAATACTGTGTGAGCTATGGTCAGTTAAAGGGCTGTTATTGGACGATACCTGCTACATCCACTCAGGGAACGACAAAAGAAGAGGACAAGGATTACATCGCTCGTGTATCTGTTTCTGGAAACCTTGATTTAGAAGGACACAAGCGCGTATTTAAAGACTTCGTTGCTACGCTTTAAGCTGCTGAATCACCTCTTTTGCAATGCGTTCGCTGTAGGAGTTGATCTTCCAGTGTCCCGGACTCCATCCCTTGATGAAACGGTGGAAATCGGCCCAGGCAACGTGGTATAGGTCGCGCCATTCCTGTTCTAATGCTGGGTTGGGAGATTCAAGCTCGGCTTGGAAATAGGAGAAGTACGTTTCGAGGATTTTGGATTCTAGCCGTTCACAATCCTCTTCATAGAAGCAACTCCCGATGAAGTAGGCAAGGTCTTTCATTCCACATCCGCCACCCACGTATTGGAAATCGACAGCGGCCACTTCACCAGTAGAAGAGAAGCAGAAGTTCGCCAGTTTCGCGTCGCCGTGAACGAGAGTTTTGTACTTGCAATCATTCAGCTTAGCATCGATGGCCGCAGCGGCGTGTTTTAACTCGGCATCATCAAGGGCTTCCAACTCGTTCGGTCGTGTATCCAAATGCCAATACGTACCAACGGGCCAAAGTCCTGCGGGATTTTGTCCCAGGAAGCTCGCATGAAATCGAGCTAGCCATGCAATGCAGGCTTCAACTTCAGTCCAAGTGACCTCTGTTTTCCGAAGGTTAAAACCAGACGCATCCAGGTCCTCCATTAGGATTACCGTTTCCTCACCTACACGGTCTACGGCTATACAGTTGGGAACGCGTGCCTTGCTATCCTTGGCAAAGTTGCGATACCACGCCGTTTCCACTTCATAGGATTTTAATTTCCGCTGATGACCGATATCCGTATTCCAACCTCGTGGATGATTCGATTCTGAAGGCAGCTTCACGTGCTTTACCACGATGCTCTCCATCTCATACCCTTCAAGCCAAACACGAAGGATTTCGCCGTAGCCGCTCCAGAGGTTTTGGATGAGGTGGGTTCGGAGAATAGTGTTTGCCTTTGTATGATTTAGAATGAAGGCATGCATGAGCAGGTGGTAGGTGTTCAGGTTTTGAGGTGCTAAGGTACTAAGGTGCTTAGGTTTTGTTAGAATCGGCTATGTCGAATCCAGTAATTCATGTTGTGAAAGAATCTCACGAATGGTACAAGTTCTTCCTTCAGGTAATACGGTTTATCGGCATCGTACCAAAATGCGGTGGGATGGTCATCTGGGTCGTATAGCTTGCCTGGGATAAAGGACCATACCTCACGATTGAAATAATGAAATTGGTCGATTTCTGTTAACGTAACCGTATAGGAACAGCAGGTATCCGTCATTGGAATGGCAATTCTTAGCCATGGGCCACCCTTGATATCGATGTGTGTTGCGCTATCTATCATAGGAATTTGAAGCAGCCCATCAAAATCAGAGGAAGCATAATAGAGATTGCTATCCTCATGATTTACGACGCATGCCACTTGAAAGAGTGGTTCGTGGTATTCGTCGATGATGAGAAAATTCAATGAATCATTAGATTCGGTCTCTCCACATTGGCATTCATAAGACGGTTCTACGGTCGGTTTGGGTCGATCATAGCCGTCCAAATAAAGTTCATTACCCTCTACCCACCATATCCCGTAAGACGTCTGATCTTTTAACATTCCATTACTGTCGAAGTACTCGAAAGTCGAGTCTGATTTCAGTTCCATTGATCTGAAATCTCCGTAGTAATGCGATGCCACGTACTTGCCAATCAGGCTTGGAGTCCCGAGATTTTCTTCCTGAGAAAACCCGAAGCAAGAAGCCATCATTAGCGATAAGAGAGCGTAGAATTTCATCAAGGAGAAGTTGCTTGCTACCAAGATAAGAAGAACTGCACCAACCTACGTACCTGCCCACCCGCGTACCTTCTAACCTTTCAAAACTAGAAAGTCAGAGTCTTGAGCTTCGGGTCTTGGGGCATGAGTATTGGGCTGAAAGTACTAGCTAACCAGGTCACTAGCTCACCAACCTGCCCACCTGCGTACCTACCACAAAAAAAACCCCGACCAATGGCCGAGGTTCTCATACTGTAAGTCGTGCTGTGTTTTACTTTACTTTCTCAACGATTGCTTTGAAAGCCTCTGGGTTGTTCATTGCGAGGTCAGCGAGAACCTTACGGTTTAGCTCGATGCCTGATGCATTTACTTTACCCATGAAAACGCTGTAAGACATGCCGTTTAGGCGTGCACCGGCGTTGATACGCGCGATCCACAATGCACGGAATGTGCGTTTTTTGTTACGACGGTCGCGATAAGAGTAAGTAAGACCCTTCTCAACCGCGTTTTTTGCTACTGTCCAAACGTTCTTGCGACGTCCGTAGTAACCTTTTGAAAGTTGCATGAGACGCTTTCTGCGAGCTCTAGATGCAACGTGGTTTACACTTCTTGGCATAATTTGATCATTTTTCGTGCAGCGCGCTCCCTACTTGATTTCGGGAAACTTTTAATGGGGCGACAACACGGGGTTTAATGAATTGAACCAGCTAGGCTCGCTATTATATAGTGAGCTGTTGCTTAATTGACTTTACGTCTGCCTTGTCCACCAAAGTGGCATCAGTCAAACGACGTTTGCGGTCGGTAGCCTTCTTGGTCAAGATGTGACTTTTGAAAGCGTGCTTGCGCTTGATTTTACCAGTGCCAGTAAGCTTGAAACGCTTCTTTGCGCTGGATTTGGTTTTCATCTTTGGCATAACTCTACAGTTTACGCGTGACTTACAGTTATCGTTTACTTCTTCTTCTTAGGGCCAATGAACATAATCATACGCTTGCCCTCAAGCTTTGGAAGTTGTTCAACCTTACCTACGTCCTCGAGGTCTTGTGCCAAACGGAGAAGGAGAATTTCACCTTTGTCCTTGTACACAATGGTTCTACCCTTGAAGAACACGAATGCCTTCAGCTTCGCACCGTCTTCCAAGAACTTACGAGCGTGCTTTAGCTTGAACTCGTAATCGTGGTCGTCGGTGTTTGGACCAAAGCGAATTTCCTTTACGGTAACCTTCTGAGCTTTCTGCTGAATTTCCTTCTGCTTCTTCTTCTGGTCGTATAGGAATTTCTTGTAATCGATAATTCTCACTACCGGCGGATCCGCCTTATCAGTGATCATTACCAAATCCAAATTCTCTTCTCGTGCTCGCGCCAATGCGTCACGGGTGGCCATAACTTCAGGTTCAACACCTTCCTGGACTACACGTACGCGTGGTACGCGAATCTTATCATTTATTAAATGCTTGTCCTCCTGTGGCACTCGGCGCTGCGGGGCTCTTCTTGGTCTCCTCAGAGTACTATAGTTTTAGTTAAACTTATTATTTTCAATAGGTTAGCTTTCAAATGCAGCTAACTTTTCTTCTACTTCGTTCGATACTAATTCTGCAAATTCAGCAACGGTCATGGTGCCAATGTCACCTTCGCCGTGGCGTCGTACAGAAAGAGTTTCGCTTTCCGTCTCTTTTTCACCGACGATCAACATGTATGGAATCTTCTTCACTTCAGCGTCTCGAATCTTCCTTCCAATCTTCTCACTTCGGTCGTCAATGAGGGCGCGAATATCGTAATTTTCAAGCAATTTCGAAACTTTCACGCTGTAGTCCTGATACTTATCTGAAATTGGAAGGATGGCAACTTGCTCTGGCATGAGCCAAAGTGGGAAGTTTCCTCCACAATGCTCAAGTAACACAGCTACAAAGCGTTCCATCGATCCGAACGGTGCGCGGTGAATCATCACCGGTCTGTGCATCTCGTTATCGCTTCCTTTGTATTCCAATTCGAAGCGCTCGGGAAGGGTGTAGTCTACCTGAATGGTACCCAACTGCCAGCTTCTTCCCAGTGCATCTTTTACCATGAAGTCGAGCTTCGGACCGTAGAACGCAGCTTCTCCAAGTTCTACCACAGTCTTTAAGCCCTTCTCATCGGCGGCCTCAATAATCGCTTCTTCAGCAATCTTCCAGTTTTCATCAGAACCGATGTACTTTTCTTTGTTTTCTGGATCTCTCAACGATACCTGAGCGGTAAAGTTCTCGAAGTCGAGGGTTTTAAAGATATAGAGTACGAGGTCTATGACCTTCATGAACTCATCTTTCACTTGATCTGGAGTACAGAAAATGTGAGCATCATCCTGAGTAAAGCCACGAACTCGTGTAAGTCCGTGTAATTCGCCACTTTGCTCATAGCGATAAACCGTTCCGAATTCAGCATAGCGAATGGGAAGATCGCGGTAAGAGTGTGGGTTGGCTTTATAAATCTCGCAGTGGTGTGGACAATTCATTGGCTTGAGCAGGTATTCCTCACCTTCATCTGGAGTGTTGATAGGCTGGAAGCTGTCTTTGCCGTACTTCGCATAGTGACCCGATGTCACATAGAGGTCTTTGTTGCCAATATGCGGACTGATCACTTGCTCATATCCAGCTTTCTTTTGTGCGCGTTTGAGGAATTGCTCCAATCGCTCTCTCAAAGCAGCTCCTTTTGGCAACCAAAGCGGCAAACCTTGACCTACGCGCTGTGAGAAAGTGAAGAGCTCGAGTTCTTTGCCCAACTTTCTATGGTCGCGTTTTTTCGCTTCCTCAAGAAGTTCAAGGTGCTCTGTGAGCATGCTTGCCTTCGGGAATGAAACACCGTAAACACGGGTAAGCTGAGGATTCTTTTCGTTACCTCTCCAGTATGCACCAGCGATGTTCATCACCTTCACGGCCTTGATGTAGCCTGTGTTCGGGATGTGTCCACCTCTACACAAATCCGTAAAGTTGCTGTGGTCACAAAAAGTGATGGTACCGTCTTCTAAATTCTCAATGAGCTCCGTCTTGTACTCATTGTCTTTATAGTATTCCAAAGCCTCAGCTTTGGTAACAGCACGCAATTTGAATTCAGCTTTCTGACGAGCGAATTCGAGCATCTGCTTTTCAATCTTTTCAAAGTCGGCCTCTCCAATCGTGGCGCCATTCAAGTCGACATCATAATAGAACCCACTGTCGATAGGAGGTCCGATCGTCAACTTTACGTCGGGATAGAAGTGGAGCAGGGTTTGTGCAAGAACGTGAGCGGAAGAGTGCCAAAAGGCCGCCTTTCCCTTTTCAGAATCCCAAGTGTAGAGCTCCAAGCTTCCATCGCCATTCAAAGGCTCTAGAAGTTCGATGGTTTCTCCGTTGTAAGATCCGCTGAGTACGTTTCTAGCCAATCCATTGCTAATGGATTTCGCCACATCCATGGCGCTGCTGCCGTCTGGCATTTCCCGAACAGAACCGTCGGGAAGAGTAACATTAATCATTCTTGTTCTTCGTTACGAGTGAAGTAAAAGACAAAGGTAGGGAAGACGGATGGACTAGAAGACTATTAGACGGATAGACTTTCGGACTTCTGGACTTTTGGAGGATTGGAGGACTGGACTTCTGGAGGATTGGAAAACTGGAGGATTGGGAAACTGGAAGACGGGAAACTGAAGGACCGGATTGCTGGATTATTGAATAGCTCGACTTTTGTTAGTAGCTATGATAAAGGAATAATCGCCGAGGTCGGAGTTGTATTGGTTGCGGATATCCTTCCACTTACCGGAATCTATGTCTGAGCGCAGTTGAGCGAGGCCGGATTCAATTTCGTCGGCGTAGGAGAAGGATTGAAAGGAGGAAATGCCTTTTCGGATGTCTTCTCTGAAGTAGAGTTCTGGTTGATCCTTGCCGCACTGCAAGAATTGATCTTTCAAGTCGGGTTTTACGAAGTATTTCTCATGAATAAAGTCTGAGAATCCAGCCTTTTCGAGCGCAGTAACCACTTCAGAAATAGAAGGCATGGCATCGGATGAATCCTTCAGCATTTTTGGGAAGTACTCTCTTAGCCAATAGGTTTCCATTTGTTCTGGAGAAGAGGTGAAAATGACCAATGGAGCTCCCGGTAAGAGGTGGTTTTGAAGGTTTGCTATTCCGCGCTCAATATCCCTCCAATGATGCAACGTAAGCGATGCGAGTCCAGATTCAAACTGCCTGTCAAGCTTGAACTCCTCAGCTGTTCCTTGAATCCAATCGACCTCATCCGATTTTGATCTAGCTTTTTCGATCATAACATCCGAAGGTTCCACTCCAGTCATTTGAATCCCACTCTCAGAAAGCGCGATAGTGTAATTCCCCGTTCCAGATCCAACATCCAGGCAATTCTTCGCTTCCCCCAAATGGAATTTCATTCGGGATAGGAGAAAAGGGTCGGCCATACGGGTAGTGTTATACGTATGACCGATGGAGTTGTATTTGGATGGGGAGTTCATGTGACTATTGCTGGTGAGTAGATACTGATGCTAAATACTGGATACTGGAAGCGCTGTGCTGAGTACTGTACGGAGTGGTGATGGATATCATGTTTAATGATGAATTGGCTTACTAATTTTATTAAAAATAGTCATCATGAAAGACGTGAATGTTAAAGTAAACAAAGCTGGCGGTGGCGGAGCGGTTTACGGTATGGGATTTATTGGTGCTGCGATATACTACATATCTACAGCGACAGGATTTTGGATGGGAGCACTCGGTTTGATGAAGGCGGTCGTATGGCCTGCATTTTTAGTGTATGAGGGGTTGAAGATGCTCGGGGCTTAGATAGTCTCTGGTCTCTGGCGCCTCGGTCTCATCAAGAACCATTTATTGCACCAGTTCCCCCAAGTCCTTCCATGAAACCTTCGAAATTCTCGGATTCAAGGATCAACTCCACTCGCCTTTCTCCACGTGCTTCTGGGGACGTGAATTTTCCGTAGAAAAGCTCATTATCCTGGCTCATTGCCAAGAATTTATAATCCCTGTTGATGCCCAAATTATAATATTCTTTCTCCATGGTTACATTGAAATCGATAACTGCATTTTCACCCTCATCGATTAGTCTTAGAAAAGAGATTGTTGGAGCCACAGAATCTTGCTGGGTACTGAAGGTGATGAAGGATTGAATGGAGGGGACTCTGTAAAACCGATCGCAATTGTAATAGCCAAATTCGGTGATTTCTAGGAATCTCATAGTTACTTCTTTGCTCAGAGGGCTTGAAGGCACCATTAAGGCTTGGGTGGTTGATCTTCCTGTTTGTTCCTCTAAAATGCGTAGACGCCATTGCTTGAATACAAGAAAGGCAGTTCCGTAATCCAGTCCATCAATCAAGTTGATATAGTTCGACTCGAGCTCATCGAATCTCACCGTATTCTGAGCGTTGTTCAAATACTCGCATGCAATGTGGTTGACCAACACATTGGCCGCACTATCAGCCTTTACTATCGCAACGGTCCGTTCATTCGCTCTGGTTATCAGACTGTTTATTTCGTTGTGATACACGGGCACCACACGAGCTTTTCGGTGTGATTTGTCGTACCGACCGTCAAAAATGTAGAGGTCGTAAAACGGTCCTTCACCTTTCCTCAAGCTTACGTTACTGAGATTGGCTCCTTCAAGTATAAAGCCATCTCGTTCACTGTATGGCTTGAAATGCAGATTGGCCATGCCCTTGAACTCCGGCACGTATGCGGTTTGCTCGTGTAGGCTGACGGGATACGACTTGCCCGGAATGGAAGAAGCTGGGACGATCATCGGTGCTTCCCATCCGGCGCAGGTTGCCGCAAAAGAGTGAGGCCTGTATAGGAGAAGATCCCCAGCCATGGTAAAGTATTGAACGTTGAATCCATTCTCAGAAGGCAAATCATGCTCATTAAGTGAAAGGGCATAAACACTTTCCCCATCTCGGTATGTCAATCCCTCTAGTTTGACACCAATATTTTGCCTTCTAAAGGAATTGGACCTGAGCTGATTGGTTGTGTTATTTCCATTAAAATAGATCGTGTTTTCTTCTTCACCGAGGTAACAGTCAACATTTAAACTAATGGAGGCAACTTCGGAATCTTCCGTCTCTGTTGTAGTAACGACCTCTGTTCGAGGTTGAACTTGATTCCATTCATTCTCGAGCGTATCGAGTTGCCATAATGGATATTCTTGGTCGTCGGTTACAGGTATTTCCACAGCAATCGGAGCCTCGGGGTTTATGGATACATTTTCCAAGGGAAGAACACTGAACATCCCTGCAGAAGCGAACGGTTCATATTCTCCGTTTTCATTTTTTGCATCCATTCGTATTCCAGACTCGACAATCTCCCTTAATTGGGTCATGTCTTTGACCTTCAGGGTTACTTCTCCTTCATATAGGGACCCATCTGGATTGAGAAAGGCGTTTTTTGGGACGGTAAGCACAAGGCCACTTTCCATCTCTAAGGTTCTTCCTTTGTCATTTTGAACGGTGATATAGGAATTAGCAGGTGGGGAAAGAACATCAGATAAGTTTTGCGTGATTTCGAGAGCGGGCTCGTTCATAATTCTAGTGAAATCGCCATGCGTTTCTTGGGGGCTGTCCGATTCACTTGTACATGAGATGGCAAAGGTCGAGAGGAATCCCAACTTGATGAGAGTGTTCATAATGAGGGTGTTAACGGTTGCTCATTATGAACGGCAAGAGTTCAAGTTTTAGTTTAAATATGAACTGTTCTTTCCGCTACCTCGGTCCCCCGTCCACCATCCTCCTCACCTTTCATCCACATAAACCACCTCTTGACCGTTTTCATTTTTCATGTGAAAGATGAGCTCGCCTTCATCGTTCCATTGCTTTTGTTCTGTGCCAATCGACCAATGGGTAAGTCGTCCGTCGGGTGAGTATTGTCGGTAGAGATACTCTGGTCGGTAGATGGATACGTGCCAAGAACTGTCGGGCTGAATGCTGATGTGCTCTACAATTCTGCCTGTTGTATCCATGGTGTAGCTCGAACTTAATCGCGAACTGTCATTGTCGTAGTAGCAATACCACGTTCGATAACCAGCTGAGTCAGAATAGGCGGAAAGAAAAAACTCATTACCCAAGAGAACTCGGGATTGAGCGAATTGAAAACTGATTACTTCGTACTCGCCTTCCCGAAATTCCATTTTATCAATAAAGTGATAATGGTCCATCCCATTGCGATTGTAGTAGGTGAGGAGCATGGTGTCCTTTCGAGGTGAGATTATTCTCAAACGGATGGGCGATAGGTACATTTGACTTAAAACAATGCTCTTTTTGTTTAGCACACCTGTCCATTGAAAGTGACGTTCAGCATTTCCTCCATGAGGGTTGGACGCACCTAAGCCATGTCCGTAGTAGTCTTCAATTATAAAACCATCTGTTGAATCGACTAATCTCCCATTCGCGTACAGATTGAATCCGAAGGCATAATGATAGCTTCCTGGTTGAGCATGAGTCGCACTTCCAATCATCAATAAGGAAAATAGGAGTAGTCTGTAGAAGGTGGTTTTCATGACTCAAATAGTTCAAAGACTGTTCCTAAGTTACATCGCCTAGACCTACTATCTTTGTGGTATGACAAAAGAAGAGAAGCTAGGGATCCTCAATAAAATGTCGGAAGGCACTTTAATGACGACCCTTGATATCAAATACATCGACTTAGGTGAGGATTGGGTAAAGGCTTCTATGCCTGTGAATCCTCGAGTACATCAACCGGTCGGGCTATTGCATGGCGGTGCCACGGTAGCGTTGTGCGAGTCGTTGGGCAGCGGCGGGTCTATGCTTTTTGTACACGACCCTGAGAATTATGTTGCTGTTGGAATCGAGATTTCAGCTAACCATGTTCGCAGCATCACTAAGGGGAAGGTGTACTGCACTGGAAAGCTCATTCACAAGGGTAAATCGACCCACGTATGGGAGATGCGTGTTGAAGACGAGCGAGGCAAGCTTATCTCTTTTTGTAAAATGACAAACATGATTGTGTCGCGTGCCAGCAAGCAGTAACATATTGGGATGTTTGATTTGGCAGGTGCCTGGAATGCCTGTTCAAGGCTGGGATTTCGACCGGGAAATCACATCCTATCAACCAGGAATTACAACCGTTGCTATAGGCCCTTTCCTTGGAGAGCCTCGACTCTTTGCAGTTCAAGGTCCATTGTCGGAAGCTGAATGCGAAGAGAGACTCGATGGCCTGAAAGAGGCTGAGATCATGGAACCGCAGGGTTCGTCAGCCGACAATCATATTGAGAAGGTCGAAGCAGTTATTGAGCGGATCCGGAGAGATGGATTGCGAAAGGTGGTCATTGCCCGAAAGGAGCTCCTGGATCTAGAAATCGATATTGCGAAGGTGTTCTACCTTCTTTGTGCAGCTTATCCCAAGGCCATTGTTTATGTGCTCCATCTTGAAGGAGAAGTATGGGTTGGAGCTACTCCGGAAACTCTGCTTACAGCAGGTGAGGAAGGACTAAGAACCATGTCGCTTGCGGGAACGCGCCGACCTGATGGACCAGAGTTTACAGAGAAGGAATATGATGAACAGTTGGCCGTAACAGAGTCCATAGAGGATATACTACTCGGTTTAGGATGTTCGAAGATTGATGCGCGAGGGCCTGTTCCTGTTTCAGCCGGGCCCATTGAGCATCTTCAAACAGTGATTGAAGCTTCATTGCCTAGCTCGGGATCTTCTATAGACTGGGCAAAAGCGCTTCATCCTACCCCTGCGGTTTGTGGCATGCCCAAGAAAGAGGCGCTTGAGATTATAGGCGAGATTGAAGATTTCGACCGCAGTCTTTATGCAGGTTTCATCGGATGGATTTCGGATGAAAACGCTCGATACTATGTCAATTTGCGCTGTATGCAGGTTGGCAAAAAGCATGTAGCTTTATATGCAGGTGGAGGCATTACGGCACAATCGGATGCCAAAGCAGAATTCGCCGAAACGGTGAATAAACTTGAAACGCTTAAATCCGTTATTCAAACGGAACATTGATATCATGATTTACTCCGATAAGCGGAACGTCCAAGCCCTTCTTGAAATCGCCTATTTCCATGGAATTAGAACTGTAGTGTTCTCTCCAGGTTCTCGCAATGCGCCCTTGGTGATTGCTTTTCAGGCCGACGATCGCTTTGAAAAGGTTATTATCCCTGATGAGCGTAGTGCTGCGTTCTTCGCGATGGGCGTCATTCAAGAACGTCGCGAACCTGTAGCGGTTTGCTGTACTTCAGGATCAGCAGCTGCGAATTACCTTCCTGCCGTTGTTGAAGCCTTTTATCAGCGCTTGCCTTTGGTTTTGTTCACTGCAGATCGTCCAAAAGAGTGGGTAGATCAAGGTGAGGGGCAAACCATTCGCCAGGAGGGAATGTTCCGCGGACATGTGGTAGCGGAAGCGAATTTGCTGGTAGATAGCGACAGTGATGCCGACCGCGCCTACAACGACAGAATTTTGAACGAGTCGCTTTCGATGGCGGCCCTCAAAGAAGGACCTGTCCATATCAACCTTCCTTTTGAAGAGCCTTTGTACGGCACAACGGATGTGAAGTTTGAGCCGAAGAAGATTTCTGTGATCGGCGGTCGACCTCAGCTCAGCTTAAAAGAAATTCAAGAGGTCATTGACCTTTGGAATCAACCCGTGAAGAAGTGGGTTCTTGTCGGACAAGTACTTCCTGGTCCTCAATGGGGAGAGGCAATTCACGAGTTCGCTAAAGACGACAACACATTAATTTGGACAGAGTCGACGACTAACCTTCCAGAGGAAGCAACCATCGGTCACATCGACCGCGTAATTAATACGATTTCTGATGAGGAGAAGGCGGCTATTGTGCCAGACGTACTCCTCACTTTTGGTGGGGCCATTATCTCCAAGATGGTAAAGGCCTTGCTTCGCAATCATCCACCGAAGGCACATATCCATATCGATGCTAAATGGCCTCAGCCTGATACGTTTAGAGCCCTAACACATAGCGTAATCGCTCGACCAGAGGAGTTTTTTAAGCACTTTTTGCCTCGAATTGAATCGGCCTCAGGCGAGTATAGGTCTCATTGGATGAAGGTGGCACAGACTCGACGAGATTTGCACGCTCAATTCGAAGAGCAAGTTGCCTTCAGCGATTTCTCAGTATTCAAGGATACGCTAAAAGTGATACCCGCGAATTGGAAATTACAATTCGCCAATTCATCCGTAATACGCTATGTTCAGCTTTTCGATGGAGGTCGCGAGAACTTGCACTTCAGCAATAGAGGAACTGCGGGAATTGATGGTTCGTCGAGTACAGCAGTAGGTATGGCATGGGCCTCGGAAGAACCCGTATTGCTGGTCACTGGCGACGTGAGTTTCTTCTATGATTCAAATGCCTTCTTCAACAAAGTCGTGCCTTCGAGTATGCGGATCCTTCTCATTCACAATGGAGGAGGAGGCATCTTCAGAATAATCAAAGGGCCAAATGGCACGGAGGCCTTTGAGGAGTATTTTGAAACCAAACACGCAACATCCGCCGAGGGAATTGCTAAGTCTTACGGTTTAGACCATAAGGCTGCTCATGGCGAGTTGGAGTGGAAAGAAGCTCTACCGTGGTTGTTAGAAGAAGGCGATGGACCAAGGGTTTTGGAGGTATACACGCCTGGTGATATTAATGCCGACGTTCTGCAGGAATACTTCCGATTTTTAAGGACGCAATCAGTCTCGTAGGCTTATTCTATTAATAATCGCATCGATGTTGATGAGGTGGTAGTAGATACTCTGACGATGCACATTTGAGGAGGAATTGTTGAAATGTCGATTCTTTGCTCAGCTATTGTAACATTTCCCGACTTTAATAATCGTCCATCCAAGGAATAGATTTCGATGAGTGCTGGCTCAGTCAGGGAAGGGATAGTAATCCAGGAAGTTGCTGGATTGGGTAGAATCGTGTTTTGAGATTCTACATTCTGATTTGTGGCAAGATGTGTTTTCAGTCCCGCGCCATCCTGAAAAATTTTATGGTACATGAAGGAAATTGAACCGACCATTTGAACATGTTGTTCAACCATATAGAAGTCACTCGGAATCCTGTAAAAGCAAGCACTGTCGGGACCATTTGAAGTTTGTAGAACACGATTCGACCTGATCCATTGTCCATTGACTTGTGACACTTTATAGAGTTTCCAAGTGTTCACATGAGCATGCGGTACGCGAACATTGGAATAGCAGATAATATCAATTTCACGTTGGGCTGGATATCCTCTCAACTTCCATGTGAATGCTCTCCATGGCGGAAGAAGAGCAGAATCAATGGCAGGTACATAAATACTCTTGCACGTTTGTCGTGATATCGAGTCGCACTGGATAGTAGCGCATAAGGAGATATTTACGGCACTTCTGATAGTTCGATCAGAGGAAACCACAACACCTTGTGACGTTGGTGCGATGCTCACTCCAGTTGGAATTACAGAATTAGTTCTCCATGTCACCGTGCAATTGGGAGGTAGTCGCAGGAAGTAAGATGTTCCAGTGCAAGGTCCTGCAGTACATAGCGTGTCTGGCCCCACAATCTGCACGCCTTGTGCAAAGTTCATCTGAGAACAAAAAAACAATAGGAGTAGAGAGAGATTTTTCATGATGAGAGAGTATTATTCATTCCTTACTACGAGACGGGAAATGATACAGTGTCAAGTTCGGCATAATATTTTGGTTTCGTAATTTCGACCGATATAAAACTTCCTTGATGGATATTAAATCATGGATTGCAGCAGCTCGACTGCGCACCTTGCCCCTTGCTTTTTCCTGTATCATTCTTGGAAACTTCTTGGCGAATTCCACAGGTCAGTTTCGTTGGTCAATTCTGATTTGGTCGTTACTCACCACACTTCTCTATCAAGTGCTTAGCAACTTCGCCAACGATTATGGTGATGGAGTAAAGGGTACAGACGATGGACGAGAAGGAGAGAAGCGGGCGGTTGCATCTGGAGACATTACTGCATCAGGAATGAAAAAGGCCGTCATTCTTTTCGCGATCTTATCCTGGTTAAGTGGTGCCTGGCTCAGCTATCTCGGGACAACATCTGATCTTGTATTCTACATCTTTCTCGGACTAAATACCGCAGCTGTAGTATCTGCGATTCGCTATACGGTTGGTGGCTCGGCCTATGGATATCGTGGTTTAGGGGATGTGTATGTGATTCTATTCTTTGGATTAATTGGAGTTTTAGGCTCCTACTATCTTCAAACAGGAAGTATCAAGTATTCAGTTCTTCTCCCTGGCTTTGCGGTGGGGATGCTGGCCACAGGCGTGCTGAATTTGAATAATATGCGAGACATTGAGAATGATAAAAAGCATGGCAAACAAACGGTGCCTGTTCGCATCGGTCTCAAGTCGGCTAAAGTATACCACTCTGTGTTACTCTTCGGCTCACAGCTGTTGATGGCAGCATACGTTTTCCTGGAAGCTCAAAGCGGTTGGGCTTGGCTTTTCGCACTCATTTCTCCTGTGGTGATTATCCAGTGGAGGAAGGCGATGCAGGCCAT
>JABXHW010000057.1 GCA_013373425.1 Flavobacteriia bacterium | reverse complement strand
GTGCTAGTAAGTGCTGCTGAAGGCTGAGTCAAGGTCACACTCAAGGTATCGGTACAACCATTGGCATCTGTTACAGTCACGGCATACGTTCCTGCAGTCAGGTTGCTGATACTCGTTCCTGAAGCTCCTGTGTTCCAAGAGTAGGTGTAAGGAGTTGTCCCTCCAGAAGCCATCACGTCAATACTTCCTGTAGAATCTCCAAAACAGTTGATGTTAAGAGATCCCACCAAGCTCACCGCAAGTGCAGCACTCGGCTGAGTGATTGTCACGCTTGCTGTATCCTGACAACCGTTCACGTCGGTCACAGTTACAGAATAAGTGCCTGCAATCAAGTTGCTAATAGATGCAGTGGTAGCACCGTTGCTCCAAGAATACGTGTAAGGTGAAGTTCCTCCAGTTGCCGTAACCGTTGCGGCGCCTGTCGCATTGCCGAAGCAAAGCACATTCGCATTCACAACCGCCGAAGCACTAAGTGCAGAAGCCGGCTGAGTGATGGTTACGCTTTCGGTAGTTGTACACCCATTCGCATCAGTAATGGTGGCAGTGTAAGTGCCCGCAATCAAGTTGCTGATTGTATCGATGGTAGCGCCATTGTTCCAGCTCACCGTGTATGGAGACGTACCACCAGTATAGGTCACGTAAGCAGATCCATTGTTTCCACCAAAGCAGCTCACATTTTGGATTACTGTTGATGTGCTGGTAAGTGCCGCTGAAGGCTGAGTCAAGGTTACACTCAAGGTATCTGTACAGCCGTTGGCGTCTGTCACAGTCACGCTGTACGTGCCTGCAATCAAGCTGGAAATAGATGCTGTTGATGCACCATTGTTCCAACTGATGTTATAAGGACTAGTTCCACCAGTTATTGCAATCTGCGCAGACCCCGTAGAGTTGCCAAAACAGTCGATATTCTGACTGGCCACCAAGCTCACCGAAAGGGCTGCTGAAGGCTGAGTGATGGTCACACTTGCCGTATCCTGACAACCATTCACGTCGGTCACAGTTACAGAATAAGTGCCTGCAATCAAGTTGCTAATAGATGCAGTGGTAGCACCGTTGCTCCATGAGTACGTGTAAGGAGCGGTACCTCCTGCTGCAGTTACAGTCGCTGCACCAGTTGCATTCCCAAAGCAAAGCACATTCGCACTAACAGATCCTGTTGCAATTAATGCCGCGGAAGGCTGTGTAATGGTAATCGTATCCTGGGTTGTACAGCCATTTGCATCGGTTATCAATACCGTATAAACGCCAGCAGTCAGGTTGATGATGCTATCCGTTCCTGCTCCATTACTCCAGCTCACGGTGTATGGGGAAGTTCCTCCAGTATAGGTCACAAAAGCAGAGCCATTGTTACCACCGAAGCAGCTAACATTTTGAATCACTGTTGAAGCGCTGGTAAGAGCCGCTGAAGGCTGAGTGATTGTGACAGAAGCCGTATCTGAACATCCATTCGCGTCGGTAACGGTCACTGAATATGATCCAGCTATCAATCCAGTCGCATTTGCTACGGTTTGCCCGTCGCTCCACAAATAAGAATAAGGAGCAGTTCCGCCGGAACCAGAGGCCGTTGCGCTACCTGTGGCATTACCGAAGCAATCAACATTGCCATTCACCAAAGCCGATGCAGAAAGTGCCGATGAAGGCTGAGTTATATTTACTCCAACAGAAACCTGACAACCATTGCTATCGGTAACTGTAACAGTATAAGAACCCACGGTTAATCCAGTTGCGGTGTCTGTAGTCTGGCCATCGCTCCACAAATATGAGTACGGTGCATCCCCTCCTGCTGCAGCTGCATATGCAACCCCATCAGATCCTCCGAAACAATTCACTGCACTCACTTCTAAAGCTGTAAGAGTGAGCTGCGTGGCAGGCTGAGTAATGATAACGGATAGGCTATCCTGACATCCATTATCATCCGTTACAGTAACCGTATAGCGTCCTGCAGGCAAGCCTGCCGCTAATGCCGTTATAGGTCCATGGTCCCAATCGAATGAATAAGGTGGTGTTCCGCCAACCGCAGAGGCGAGTGCACTACCATCTGAACCATTCAAACAACTCACGTTATTCAGCACGTCAATCGAAATTGAAACTGCCGAATCAGGTTGAGTCATAAATACATGAGCTGTATCCTGACATCCATTGGCGTCCACAACAGTAACTACATACCAACCAGTATCTAAGCCCAAAGCTGTGCGTCCTGTCTGACCGTCATCCCAAGTGTAAGAATAAGGTGGCGTTCCACCAGTAGCTGAAGCTTGGGCATATCCGTCTGACCCTCCAAAACAGTTCACTGCAAACAGCACTGTCGCTGATGCATCTACTGCAGAAGAAGGCTCTGTAATCGTCACCGAAGCGGTGTCTGAACATCCTTGAGAATCCGTTACTGTAACGGTATGTGTTCCAGCCGCTAGTCCAGTTGCTGTTGCAGTCGTATCACCATTGCTCCATAAGTATGTATAAGGTGAAGTGCCGCCTTGAGCAAATACGTTTCCAGATCCATCAGCACCACCCAAACAGTTCACATTTGCGACAACTGTCATGGTGAGAATGATATCCTGAGGCGGGGAAGTTACATTCACAGTAGCCGTTGCATCACAACCGAGTGAATCAGTGACAACCACACTGTAGCTGCCTGCAACCAAACCGACTGCTGTGTCCGTGGTTTGTCCATCGCTCCATAAGTAGGTGAATGGCGCATAGCCGTTAGTAACGGTTACATACGCGGCTCCATCCGCTCCACCATAACAGCTAGGTGTGATAGAAACGGAAGCATTGGCCATGATATCAGTGGCTGGCTCTGTAATCACAACAGAAATCAAGTCTTGACAACCCAATGAATCGGTAACAAGAACTGCGTAGTTTCCAGCCACAAGTCCAACAGCAGTATCTCCTGTTTGACCGTCACTCCAAGTATAAGTGTACGGAGCTGTTCCTCCAGTTGCATTCGCCCAAGCGATGCCGTCCGCACCTCCAAAGCAAGTCACATTCTGAACCACGACTCCACTTACTGCTACCGGAGCAGTAGGTTGAGTAATAAATACCATGGCAGTATCAGTACAACCATTGGCGTCAGTTACCGTTACCGTATACCACTGCGAGCTCAATGTTGAAGTGTTTACACCACTCACACCATTACTCCACAGATACGTGTAAGGAGGCGTTCCTCCTGTTGCGCTGGCTGAGGCTCTACCGTCATTTCCGCCAAAGCAAGAAACTTGATTTACCATCACAGCCGACGCATCCACACTTGTGGCTGGTTCGGTTACTGTGACTGTCGCTGTATCCGTACATCCATTCGCATCTGTAACTACAACGGTGTGCGTGCCGGCCCATAAACCCGTAGCAGTTCTAGTCGTTTGACCGTTACTCCAGGCATACGTATAAGGTGATGTCCCACCAGAAGCAGTTGCTCTTGCGGTTGCTGTTGAATCACCAAAACAAAGCACTTGGGTGAGCACAGAACCGCCAGCACTTACAGCCGTACTCGGCTGACCCACACTTACAGAAGCGGTGGTTGAACAGCCGTTCGAGTCTGTTACTGTTACGATGTGAGTGCCCGCTGCTAGTGCTACGGCTGTATCATTTGTTTCGCCATTCGGCCATAGATAAGTATAAGGAGGTGTACCACCACCTCCAGCTACATAAGCTGATCCATCCGACCCGCCTAAACAAAGAACATTTGAAATGAGTGTTGCCGTTGCCGTCACCTGCATTGGCTGAACAAGGGTGATATCCGCCGTAGTTTGACAGCCCAATGAATCGGTCACTGTAACGGTGTAAGTACCTACAGCCAAGCCAGTAATCGTATCATTTGTCGATCCTGTATTCCATGAATACGTATATGGTGCCCAACCGCCAGAAACGGTTGCATAAGCTGTTCCATCTGTTCCGCCGAAGCACGAAATAGTCATGGCATCAATGGCAACTGCAGATAATGGAGCGCTTGGTTCAGGAATGGATACAGCTGTGGTGTCCTGACAACCATTTGCGTCTGTGATGGTAACAGTATAAGTTCCTGCAGCGAGGTTCACCGCAGAGTCTCCTGTTTGTCCATTGCTCCAGGCATACGTATAAGGAGAGGTTCCTCCTGAGCCCGAAACAGTGGCCCAACCGTCGGAATCACCAACGCAGGAAACTGCAAAAATGGTCGCTGGACTTACGTCAACTGCCGAAGCTGGTTCAGTAATAGTTACTGACGTCGTATCGGTACATCCTAGAGAATCTGTGATGGTAACTGTGTATGTTCCCGCTGCTAATCCAGAGGCGGTAGCCGTGGTTTGACTATCGCTCCACAAGTAGGTGTACGGTGACGTTCCGCCAGATCCTGTAGCGGTGGCAACGCCATCAGACCCGCCGAAACAAGACACCGCAGTATCCATTGTTGCGCTTACATCAACAGCTGTTGCAGGTTCCGTAATATTTACGCTATCCACATGAGTACAGCCATTCAAATCCGTAATGGTTACCGTATGCCATCCGGCGTTCAACCCGGTTGCAGTAGCTGATGTCTGACCGTTATCCCATAAGTAGGTGTAGCCAGGTGTGCCTCCAGAAGGAGTCACTGATCCGGAGCCATCCGAACCGCCAAAACAGCTAACATTATTGAGTACGGAAGTAGTCGAGGTGATGGAATCTGGCTCTCCAATATTTACGGTGCTAGACGCAGAACAGCCATTGGAATCCACTACGAATACTGTGTATGATCCAGCAGATACACCCGTTAGCGTATCGCCAGTAAATCCGGTGCTCCAACTAATAGTATATGGAGGTGTTCCGCCTACAGCTGAACCGTAGAGAATACCATCTGAACCACCAAAACATGAAATATCTCCTATCACCGTTCCGGTAACCACAAGGTCAGCCGCAGGTGAAGGGACAACAATCGTATCTACTGCTGTACAACCGTTTGAATCGGTTACCGTAACAATCACAGGACCACCACCTAGGCCAGTCGCAGTATCGTTTGCCGTACCATTATTCCACGAATATGAATAAGGAGGAGTTCCACCACTACCTTCTGCGTAAACGGATCCATTCAACACCCCACATGTTGGTGATGAGATAAGGTTTGTTGAAACGGATAAAGCAGAAGCCGGTTGAGCTATGGTTGTGTATGCAGAATCCTGACAGCCATTCGCGTCAGTCATGATTACATAATATCCACCCGGAGCTAAGCTTGTTGCCGTTTGGGTAGTTTGACCGTCGCTCCACAAATAGGTATAAGGTGATACACCACCAGATCCATTGGCTGTAGCCGTTCCATCTGATCCGCCAAAACAGTTCACATCTGTATAGACAATGATTGCTGCCAGCGGCATCGTTGGTGAAGTAATCGTAACAGTATCTGACTGAACACAACCTCTATTATCCGTAACGGTCACGTAGTAGGTGCCTGGATTCAAGGAAGAAATTGAGGCAGTCGTTGCGCCTGTGTTCCACAAGTAAGTGTATGGCGCCTCACCACCAGATGGAGCAGCACTCGCAGCACCATCCATCAAACCAAAACAGGTAATATCTGAAGCGCTAACGTTGAGCAGAAGTGAGTCTGGTTCTGTAACAACCACTGTGTTGGTATCGGTACAACCCATTGAGTCAGTAACCGTAACTACGTAGGTGCCAGCCGGAATTCCCGTGATAGTGTCACCCGTCATTCCGTTGCTCCATGCGAAGGTGTAAGGAGGCACACCACCGGAAGCGGAGGCGTAAGCGGTTCCATCGCTATCGCCATTACAGGTGATTGTTGTTCCATCCGCAGCTCCAACTAACAATTCGAAAGCTGGCTCGAAGATGTTTACGGTATCGACAGCCGTACAACCGTTCGCATCTGTGACGGTGAGAATATAGTCGCCACCTGCAAGTCCGGTAATATTCTGACCCGTCATACCATTGCTCCAGGCATAAGTATAAGGGGCTGTACCTCCAGACGCCGTTGCTGAAGCAGATCCGTCAACATCACCACGACAAGTAACTCCTGTCGTGCTAGAAGTTCCAGATGTCAGAGCCATTGCAGGTTGAGTAATCGTAACGTTTACAGAATCCTGACAGCCATTGGCATCCGTAACAACAACGGTATGTGTGCCTGCAGTTAAGTTGGTAACTACAGCAGTAGATTGGCCTGAAGACCATGCATATGTATAGGGTGAAGTTCCGCCAGTTGCTGTTATTGTAGCCTGACCCGTACTATCCCCAAAACACAAAACATTGGCGTCTACTGTTTGCGAGACACTCAACACCGCCGGCTGAGTCAATGTGAAGGTTGCCGTATCCGTACAACCATTCGCATCGGTAACTGTGACATCATAGGTTCCTGCTGGCAAACCCGAGATGGTATCTGTGGTTGCCGCATTCGACCAAAGTATGGTGTATGGAGCGGTTCCTCCCGTAATGTCTACATATCCCGACCCATCTGTATCTCCATTGCAAAGAATCTGTTGGATGATGTTTCCAGTAGCAACTAATTCCGCGCTAGGCTCAGCAATGGTCACAGTTGCAGAGTCTATACATCCTCTTGCGTCTGTTACGACAACCGTGTAGGTTCCTCCGTTCAATCCATTGATGATGGTATCTGTAACACCATTGCTCCATTCAAAATCGTAAGGAGCTGTACCTCCAGAAGCTGTTGCTGTTGCAAATCCATCTGCATCACCGAAACAATCTACGTCGGATGAATCTGTAATCGAAACGACAAGTGCCGCTGAAGGTTCCGTAATGGTGATGCTAGCACTGTCCACACAACCTCTGAAATCGGTTACAACGACTGAATAGGTTCCAGCCGCACCCGTAATCGACGAAGTCGTATCTCCTGTTGACCACAAGTAACTATAAGGAAGTGTCCCTCCTGAAACCGATGCAGTAGCCTGACCGTCCGTTCCTCCAAAGCACGAAACTGGACTGTTCATAGCTACCGACAAAGTCAAGGCCGTGTCTGGCTGAGTGACCACTAGGTTTACAGTATCAGTACAGCCCACACTATCGGTAATTACCACATAGAGTGAACCTGCAGAAAGTCCAACGGCTGTATCTGAAGTTTCGCCATTGCTCCACAAGTAAGTGTATGGTGAGCGTCCACCTGTTGCGACTACAACACCTACACCATCTGATCCTCCAAAACAAGAAACAGGGGATTCAAGAATAGCTAGACCACCAACTGGCTGAGCCGGTTGATCGAGAGTTACACTTAGTGAATCTTGACATCCATTGGCATCAGTGATAACTACCGAATAAGTACCCGCAACCAGGTTATTGCGAAGACTGTCGGTGTTTCCATCTTGCCATAGTACGGAGTAAGGTGGAGTTCCGCCAGTAATCAATATATCTAACGACCCTATGCTATCACCAAAGCACAAGATTTCATTTTGATTCTGTATTTGAACATCCAGAACTGGGGGTTCTGTGAGTGTGATTTGTATCGAGTCGGAACACCCATTTGCATCTGTGACATAATAGGTATAGGTGCCAGCACCCATATTGGTAAGGGTGTCATTTAGCGCACCGTTATCCCAGGACGTGGTATAAGGAGGCGTACCTCCCGTAGCAAACCCAGCAAGGGTTCCGTTGAAGTCACCATTACAAAGTATACTATCCGTTATATCCACATTGGCAATCAGGGAGTCGGGTTCCGTGACGACCACATCGACCGTATCTGTACAGCCGCCTCCACTCGTGATATATATGGTATAGGTGCCGGCCGATAGTCCGTAAACGGTATCGGTGGTATCACCTGTAGTCCATAAATAACTGGTGGGCGGCGCTCCACCCCAAACGTCAACCCAAGCCCAACCATCGCTGTCGCCGTGACAGCTTACCTGAGCTCCTTGCTGTGCAATGGCCCAACCACAACCGCCGAAAGTGAAAGATGGGGTGCTGTCGGTAATGGCAATAAAGATAGAATCTCCACTTCCGAACAGACCATCATTCACACCACCAATATCAGAAGCCGACCCTCCTAGCGCGGAGTTCGGTGACGTAGCCGTGGCAAAAATCATTCGAATCGAATCGTTTGGATTGATGCCCAAACTGTCAAAAGGAATATAGAAATCGATAAACACAGGATCGGAAAGCGGACAGTTGGTATACCCCGCATGTGAACGCTGAGAGTGGCTTGCTCCAGGATAAGAAGACGTCTGCGTCCCCGTGGTGGTTCCGTCCACATCTAAAATTTGAACGAGGCCACCAGCTGAAGTACCGTAGATAACCTCCTTTTCAAAGCCAGGGTTTCCGGCCACCGCATTAGGGTCGGCATCTGGACCTGTAAAGCCCATTTTGTTGTCTGTATCAATAAGAAAGCTAAAGCCATAGGCACCAGTGGTGTTACGAGCTATTCTTATTCGATACATCAGAAACTCATCCCCATTGCCTGGGATTCCATCGACATCTCCTAAGTACCAATAACCGGCACTCATAGGATAATTTGGGTTGTCAACAATTTCTGATTTACCACAATCGTTACCTCCCTGGAGGTCAGCCGGTGGTTCAGCTGTAAGATGGAACATCGGTATCATTGGATATTCGAAATCGAATGACTCATCAATAACCACAGAGGTATCGATGGCCCCGCCAGAAGCGGATATCCACCCATCTGAATTGGGGTCGAGTATCGTCCCAGAAGATGCTTGATAGATGTTACCAATCTGCTGCCCGAAAGCAGAGAATTGGCTTAGTACGAGTACTATTAGCCACACGCGCCATTTGCAGGGAAGCGAGTAGAGGCTCTTCATAGTTGTTCATTTTCAGGTCTCACTTGGTCTTTCAGGGGGAATGAAAGCGTACGTCCCCATGAACAAATCAAAGCTACCTTCCAGTCTGACAATATGTTGTATCTCTTTTCCGACATTCAATTCCTACCGGGTGCACAATCTTATCGACATTCGAAAAAGAAGGTCAATAGATAATTATATTGCACATTCATCTACGCAGCATGGCTCAATCTGGTTTTCAGTCCCGGACTAAGTACCGTATTCGGAAAGTGATTTTGTTTACGATCTTACTCCTACCTCTCTGGAGTTTTATCGTTTGGTGGGCGAGTCCAACGACGACTTTGCGGGTCGTTATGCTAGATAAAACGGCTCAAGATTTTAGCAACATAGAGCATCGCGCTTTTACATGGGTGCTAAATCATCATCATTACGTGAAAGAAGATGGGTCGAACTACAGCCGACGAGTAGATTACCTGGGACACTTCCCACAACCAGACAACCTGCTCAACGCCAAAGATCTAGATGGCTACACCCAAAAGCAAATTGATAGCATAGCCAAGTTCGTAAATGTCGGCTATTTTATTGATACTTACGGCTCTACGTATGAGGAATGGCGTGCAAAATTGAACAACATCAAAGAATCTGGTTTAGTTTATGGCGGCCTGGAGGCGGAAGACGCCTCTCTCATGGATGCTCTTCAACGTCAAGGAAAGCTTTTAATCGCCGAGTTCAGCATTTTCGGTGCTCCCACTCCCATGCCCATTCGCCGCAGGGCGGAAGACATTCTTGGTGTCCACTTCTCTGGTTGGGTGGGTCGCTACTGGCAAGACCTCGAATACAGAGAAGGCGGCGAGCTTCCCGAGTGGATTCCTCAAGTGTATCAAGAGCAATACCACAAGGAGTATGAATTCGACGGGCCTGGAATTGGATTCTTTCATGAAGATGGTAGGATACTTATCCTTCCAGAAAATGAACTCATACACAATGTTCCTATTCTCGAAACAGAGCGGCACATTGCCGAAGAAATGGGCGTTGACGCATTCATTCGATACCCTTTTTGGTTTGAGATATGCACCCCCGACACCGCGGTTAGAACGGTAAGTCAATTTAGAGTGTACTCAAGCTCGGCAGGGTTGACACAAATGCGTGCCCTCGGGATTCCTACGAGCTTCCCCGCAGTTCTGGTAAAGCCGGACTGGAAAACGATTTATCTGGCGGGTGATTTCACAGACAACCCGGTAAGCCTTACGACGAGCCGGTTTGCAGGAATAACGAGTATCCGTTCGTTGTTCTACGACAATCAAAATCCGGAAGACAGAAAGAAGTTCTTTTGGGAATGGTACGAGCCGTTTATCTCAAAGGTGCTGGACAGCTACCTTGAAAATTCTCAAGCGCCAGAACTTCCACCTCCGCCTCGATCACTATATGATATCACCTTAGAGCTTACTATCGATGAGCGCTTCGCTAAGGTCAATTGGGACATGGTGCCTGATCCTAGATATGATGTTGCTCTTGATTCAATGGCTGTGTCTAAAGACTCGGTGAGCTATCAACCCACTCTCATCGATCCCACACACTTTGTGAAGCTGGCTGCTTTTCCTAGGGAATATCACGCTGATGCATTCATTGAGGATGAAGGCATTCCATTCGCGAGTGAAAAATTCAATGTGCAAACGGGCGAGTATGAAGTGGTAATTCCTTGCAGGAGTGATAGCGTTGCTCGATTTATCCTAGGAAAATGCAACGGACGGTATAAGCAATCGGAAGTTCTTGAGGCCCGTTAAGATTTCGGAGCTTCCTCCTCTTTCGGCTTTTGGAATCCAACGCGTTTCATCGCTCCCCACTGCTTCTTCCCTTCAAAGAAATAGTCCCAGTTTCCTTTAACCGCCGACCAGACCACAAATGGGTGGAACACGAAAGGCTCAATAAACGCCATCATCATCAGGCGCCTAAAATCCTTCTTCTGACGATAGCGGAAGAAGGTGAGATCTTCCATGAAAAGGGTATACATAGAAATGGTGATACTGAAGAGGTACACCATTGAAAACAGCATTATGAAGAACTGGAAGTTGACAAGGCCAAGGAATGCATAGATGATGAAGAAAATCGTCCCGAAAAACTCAATTACAGGGGCGAACCACTCAAAGAACACCCAATACGGGAAGCTGAGCAGTCCAATTTTGCCATACCTAGGATTAAAGAAGAGCTTCTTGTGTAGGAGCACCGTTTCAATCGTACCTCGCGTCCACCGATTCCTCTGTCTGTATAGCACATTCCAAGATTCCGGCACCTCAGTCCAGCACAGCGGATCTGGAATAAACTCAACCTTATACTTTATGCCATGCTCGCGAGCATAGCGACGCATCCGCACAACAAGCTCCATATCTTCTCCAACAGTGGCCGCGTAATACCCCCCGCATTTCATGACAATCTCTCGGTCGAAAACGCCTAAAGCTCCCGAAATTAGGAGCAGACCATCTAAGTAGCCCCAGGCCATTCTACCGAGCAAGAAGGCACGCAAGTATTCCAAAGTTTGAAACTTACCTATCAACGTCTGTGGAAGTCGAACCTTTGTAATCGATCCACCCTCTACTTCGCAATTGTTGGCAATTCGAATCACACCTCCCGTAGCAATAACTCGTGTACCGGTTTCTTCTAAAAAGGGCTTCATCAATTTCTGAAGGCAATCCCTCTCCAAAATGCAATCAACGTCGATGTTCATCACATAAGGCGACTGTGCGACATTCAATCCTGCATTAAGCGCATCTGCCTTTCCTCCATTCTCCTTATCTACAACCAATAACTTCTTGAATGCCGGGTTTTTAGACCTGTATACATTACGTATAGGTTTACATTCAAGATTGCCCGTAGGCTGAAAAGGGATCGGCTCTAGATTATAAGCGTCTATGCACTGTTGTAGAGTTGAATCTTTACTTCCATCATTCACCACAACCACCTGATATTTAGGATATTTCAGAGATAGGAGTGATCGAATATTTTCAACAATACTCGCTTCTTCGTTAAATGCTGGAGCGAGAACCGAAACCGAGGGCGCCACAGAGCTCTTAAGGAGAAGGTCGTATTTCGCGTATTTGTTCCGCTGGATGTATATGCGAGCTTGAAGGTTGGAGAAGATTGCCAAGAAGATATAGCTGAGCATCACCGTAACAGTGTACACAAAGAGTATCCCCACCAATGTGAGAAATACCCAATCACCGACATTCAGATCCGTATCAAACTGCTCCATAAAGCACTTGCTCGATTAACACTACCCTATCCTCCTCGAGACGGGCAGAAAATTCACGCATTTCGTCATCCGAGGTGGTTTCGTACAAAGCATGCGCGGCAGCCAAAGCTACCTCATAGTCGGCATACATGATTTGTCCTCGTAAAAAGTCACTTGCTCTCCCATCTGCGTCGAGCTCGCCAATGGCCATCAAAGTTCGAATCTGCACCTTTCTGGACTCTACTTCAAATCGATGAAGCAATTCTGAAATTAAATCGGCCGATCCGAGCTCACCAATTGCCTCTACGCTGAGTAAACGAATCTCTTCTCTTTTGTGGGAAATAAAACGTGGGATGTTCTCGATAGCCTCATACCACCCCATGCGTATACACATTCGAAGCGCGAGTTCAATTAGCGACTCATTCTGAGAATTCATCCAGGAAAGTACATCGCTTTTGATTTCATCATCTAGCTGCGCGCACTGCTCTATCAACCTCAACTGTTGCCACTTAGACATTTCATAATTCAGCTTAACGATGGAGCCCGTCGCTCTCTTGCCTCCGAGTACGATTGCCCCAAACTGAGCTTCGTCGCGAACCAATCTTTGGGGGTGATCCATGTACTGGATAACCTCGAACAGGTAATTCTTAATTCGAAACTCTGAAAGTGCACTGATGGCCTTTACTTTGTGATGCCACTTGCCATCTTTAAGCAGCTTTAAAGTCATAGGCGGCATTTCGAGATCTCGATAAATTCGCTCAATTTTCTTCGCCGAATCTCCCTCAAGCTGTTTATGTAGCTGAATCAAGTAATCACTCAATCGCGCATAACTGTGAAACTCATACATGCTGAAGGTGAGAATGTTCCGCAAATTGACGATCTCATGATCCCAATCAACTTCATCCTCCTCCTCGTAAATCAGAGACAGAATTATCGGCTCAATTTGATCGATGAGTTCAGAAGCTTTTCGGTCGGCACGAGACTTTCTGGCACGCAAGCGAAGTACGATGATGAAAAGGGCAATGCTGACAATCAGCAAAATCACAGAGAAAGCAATGACTACTTGAAAACGTAAATCCTTTTCCAAGAACGAATCCCACCAATTCGTAATCATCTGCATATAGAGGGGAGGTTAGCTTCCCGTGGAGCCCATTATCGCAAGAGTTTCTTCACGCGAAGCACGAGTTCTTTTGGGTTAAACGGTTTGGTCATAAAGTCGTCTGCGCCTAGGTCAAATGCATCGACAACCGTGTCTTCTGTTTTAAGTCCCGTTAGGAGTAAAACCTTCATGTCGGCGTTGTTTTCCTTCACCACACGAAGCAACTCAATTCCGCTTAGGCCTGGCATCATAACATCGCTGATCACTAGGTCGTAATGCTCACCAGACTTGAGTTGCTCAACTGCGTCCTCACCACTCGTAGCAGTGGTCACGTCGAACTTCTCTTTCTTGAGCTTAAATTCTACGGCTTTCAGCAATATTGGTTCGTCATCAACGAGTAGAATGCGGACGGAACTCATCAACTTGGATTTATCAGGTGGACTCCCGACGAAGGTAACGGTTTCGAGTTTAGAAAACCATGAGGAATTTCATGGATTCTGAGCACGCCCCTAAAGGGGCGATAATTTGTTCAAAATTACACGCCAACCACCCCCTATATAGAACCATTCATCGTACAATACATACCGTTTATCGAAAACGCCCATAAACATTGAGGTTGGGGCTTATTTAAGCCGCATTTTTGTGGAACGAGAGACCTGATTCCATATCGCTATGAAAATGAGAGAGACCTTAATCGCACTTTTCGCAGTTGTTTCGTTTGGCGCCTTTGCCCAGAATAACGACTTGACCATCACTGCGAAGAACCAGCAACAGGATGGCACATCGATGACCTTCGATGTTTATGCTAGCACTTCCAGCGGCACCACGTATATCGCGGATGCCGATTTCGTTGTTTCAACCAACGCTACTAAGTGGAGTTCCCTTAGCGCCTCCCTATCGAATATCAACCCAGACTTCAGCAACATGAGCGCTACAATTGTAGGCGGTGATGTTGTTTTGAACATTCAAGCGCCATTTAGCGCAACTGTATTGGGTGACTTCCCTGCCGTATCTACTACGCCGGTGCGAATCGCAACCATTACGCTAACAGACGTGAGTGACTTTACTGCACTTCCAGCTTTTGCAAATGTTGGCTCGGGTAATCCATCCACTCAGTTTAACGAAGCATACGTAGCTGGTAACGGTCGTCTTCGCCAGAAGTCGATTAGCAACTTGACAGTGAGTACACCTTCTGCAGGTACTGCTCCTTCTGTGGTGACCAACTTCGCAGCGGACTTCAGCACTTCAGGTCAGGCAACTCTTTCTTGGGATGCGGTTGGCGGTGCTGACAGCGTGTTGATTGTAGCGCGCGACGCCGCAGCGGTAACAACTGGTCCTGCTAACACTATCACTTACGCTGGCAACCTTGCTTTCGGTTCAGGTGCTGAACTCGGATCAGGAAACAACGAATACGTAATCGGCAAGTTTGGTAGCGCAGCTACTTCAGCCACGGTTACGGGTCTATCAACAGGTTCAACATATCACTTCGCCATTTACGCATACTCGGGTGGTGGAGGTTTCTCTGAAGCATACAGTGCAGCAGCAACGGTTTCAGGTGTAACTCTATTCGCAGAACCAACTGTTGCGGCTAGCAACTTGGCATTCTCGAATGTTGCTACAACGAGTTTCGATCTTTCGTGGACATCAGGTGACGGTGATAGCGTACTCGTAGTTGTTCGTGAAGATGCAACTGCACAAGCAGCTCCTGCTGATGGAACCGCTTACCCACCAAGCGGAACAACTGGCGCAGGTAACGACGTAGTATACGCACAGGTGAACACAACCAGCGCATCGATTACTGGATTGACTGCAGGCACATTCTACACTGTTGAGATTTACGAATACAACGGTCAGGGAAGTTCAGCAAACTACTTGACTTCTTCTATCGGTTCTGCCTCACAATTCACGATGTTCGCCGAGCCTACTACTGTAGCTACGAACATGGTCTTTAGCAATGTTGCTGGAACTTCATTTGACGTGAGCTGGACAGGGGGTAACGGCGACAGCACATTGGTTGTTGCTCGATTGACGACTGATGCGGCGGTAGCTCCAGCAGATGGAACAGCTTATGCAGACAACGCAACATTCACTTCGGGTGACGGTAGCACAACAGGAACAGGCAACGTAGTTCTCTACTCTGGTCCAGCTACTACTTCAATCACTGCTTCAGGATTGACCGCCGGTGTGGATTACACTATCGAAGTATACGAATACAACGGTGCTCAAGAATATAGCAACTACAACGCAACCGCATTGAGTGGTTCACAAACTACTCAGTTCAACGCTCCAACCGCAGCAACGAACATTGCCTTCTCTAACTATGCACAGACTTCATTCGACGTGAGCTGGACTGCGGGTACAGGTTCTAACGTAATGGTGGTTGTGCGTGAAGCAGCTAACGCCGCGGTTGCACCAAGCAACGGAACAGGATACTCTGCTAACACCGACTTTACTGCAGGTGATGGCGACGTAACCGGAGCGGGTAACATCGTACTATTCGCAGGTGCAAGTCAGACGAGCCTAACGGTTTCTGGATTGACTGCAGGAACAGAATACTCAGTTGACGTATACGACTACAACGGTTCAGGTGTAACTGCAAACTATGCGACTGCACTTACCGGAACACAATACACTGTATTCGCAGAGCCTTCTACAGCGCTTGCAGGAATTACTGCAACAGCAACAAGTGCTAACGCGATTGACGTGACTTGGACAGACCCAAGTGAAGCGGCCAACCAATGGGTAGTCGTTGCTCGCTTGAGCACGGATGCTGCTACGGCTCCAACGAACGCTACGGCTTACACAGCCAACACTGCTTACGGTTCAGGTGATGCACTTGGAAACGGTTACGTAGTGTACAACGGTGACGGTACTTCAGGATCTGTAAGCGTAACAGGACTTGATCAAAACGAAACATACGCATTCGACATCTATGCCTTCACAGGTGATGCCGCATCAGACTTGAATGTGATTAACTACTCTGACGCTGCTGAAGCAAACGGAAGCGACGTGACTTGGTTGCAAGTTGACCTTGCCGCCATCCTCGAAGGTCCGTATAACGGTACAGACATGAGCGGTGTGAACATCACTGTTCCTTCTGCACAGCCTTACAACACGGCAGCATTCGGAAACTACAACGGTGGCGAGACCAATGGCAGCATGCCAGCTAACGTAGTAGACTGGGTTCTTCTCGAATTGCGCTCTGGTGCATCTGCAGCAAGTGCAACTACAGTTGAATTCACACAAGCAGCCCTCTTGCTCGCTGATGGAAGCATCGTAGCAGCAGACGGAAGCAGCTTGCCAGAATTTGAAATCACTGCGGAAGGTACTTACTACGTAGGTATCCGCCACAGAAACCACTTGGGTGCGTACTCCGCAACTGCCCTGGTAGACAATGGAGCTAGTGCATTTAGCTACAACTTCTCTACTGCAGGTGCGATTGGAATCGACCCAATGTATGACTACAACGGAGACGGATCTGTATATGTACTCTTCGGAGGTTGGGCAGACAACGCTACAAATTCTGTAATCGATGCGGGTGACAACGCAGCGGTTTACAACGACAGAAACACATCTCCAACATACGGCGACACGGATGTTAACCTTGACGGTGCGGTGAACGCAGCTGACCGCGCAATGGTCTTCAACAACCGCGACTACTCAGAACAAACACCACAGTAATCGCTGATAAGAACCTAGTAGAAAACCGAGAAGTAGCCTAATCTGCTTCTCGGATTTCTGCCACTAACTAGCCCCTATTTATTGAGCTAAAAACCAAGTACACAAAAGTCCGAAGTACGCCCAATTGAGACCTAAATGAAACGTATCGCGACCACATTCACACTCCTTCTGCTCGCCCAGCTTACCTGGGCTCAGACCCGCGTGGACGTGAGTGCCGTGAACTACAGCGAGGACCCTTCAGGCGTTATCAGTTTCGACCTAGCTTTTGAGTGTACAAGAGGAGATACTGCCTTCATAGCTTTCGGAGACATTGTGTTCACAGCCGATTGGACACAGTTTACCAATCCGACTTTAAATGTTACGTGGTTGGGAGCCGGACAAAGTCGAAGCGGGAACGCCAACCTCAATCCTGGTTTTATTCGATTTGGCTCACAGCAGAACGGTGGAAAAGTCGTTTACAGCTTAGATCCTAAGTTTATCGACAGCATGTGGCAGTTCAACGATAACGTACTTGCACTGCCAAACGGTCAACAAACATCACTCGTGCACATTGAAGTAACCAACTATACAGGTATTCTAGACCCTGCATTCGATTGGGTGATTACTGGACAGGATAATGAGAACACGTCAAACGTTCACTACTTCACCAATAAGCAGCCAAAGTTTGTGACAGAACCTGCCGTGTTAAGGTTTACCGATTTCCCAACGCTGGGATCCCCACGTCTTGACATCACCGTATTCCTCGAAGGTGCATACGATGTAAATACTGGCGAGATGCGTACTGACCTCAATAGCCAGGGGCTTCTTCCATTGAAGAACCCCTATGAGGCGGGTCCTTGGAATTATTCTGGCGGCGATAGTGTAGCCGCTATTCCGAATGCTGACGTGGTGGATTGGGTGCTCGTAGAAATCCGTGAAACTAATAATGCAACGAATGCGAATGCAACATCTGTAATTGGAACTCGTGCGGGTTTCTTGCTTAAGAACGGACATGTCGTAGACCTCGACGGAAGTTCTTATCTTGAGTTCGATAATGTGACCTTCGACGACACTAAAAATCAATACGTTGTGGTGCACCATCGCAATCACCTTGCAATGATGTGTTCAGACGGATTGATGTATAACGACTCTCTTCCACCGATCCCAAGGTGGGAGTGTGATATGACGAGTGGTTTATCGACTATCTTTGGAGGGTCGAATGGGGCGAAGGTTAAGAATGGCTTCAGTATGTTGATCGCTGGTGATGGGGATCATGATGGTGACATCTTCAACTCTGACTCAGATGTAGCTTGGTTTGGAGATATTGGAGCTAACGGATATTACGATGCCGACTTTGACCTCGACGGCAACGTGTTCAACTCCGACAGAGAGGTGATTTGGTATACGAACAAAGGAAAATCAAACGCAGTACCGCAATGAGACCTGGAAATTTCATATTGCTGCTTGCCTTTTTGTTGACCTCTTCAGTTAGTGCTCAAACACTTACGTATCGGATCAACAATATGAGTGTGGTAAATAGCGCCACGGATTCACTTGTATTTGATATTGAGCTAAAGGCGAGTGCTGGAGGCACTTATATCAGAAGCTTACAAGTAGCCATTAATTACAACACTGCTGCATTCGGCTCTAACATCGCAAGCAATGTGGGTGTGAGAAAGCGCACTTTGTGTGATGGTAATAGTGGAGGTCTGACTCCGCAAGACTTCTACAATGCAAGCGTTAGCAACAACACCTCCTCTAGAATTGTAGTGTTTGTCTTAAGCAATTTTACAACCAGCTACTTTCCTGGTGTTGCGCACAAGGAACCTACAACTACCTATCAGAAATTGGTTCGAGTAGCTATACCCATTACAGACACTACCGAACTTCCAAAAATTAGCCTAGAAGAGTCCGCGATGAGTGGACAACAATTCCATCAGCTTTCCGATAACAGCCCTTCTTCTTACAATAGTCCGATAGTGGCCAACAGTGGAAATGGCCTAGCCTTTCCTTTGCAAAACTTCGATATCATTTGGGACGGTGCAACTTGGTCAGGTGGTTCCGCGGGAGGTGCTCCTTCAAGCTCAGACAACACTCTAGACATGTTGGTGGAAACAGCTACTACGGACCCCATGCCTGGAAATGCTACTGTTCAACGACTAATAATTCTAGATTCATCTATTCTCGACCTTGGCGGAAACACTCTGACTATCACAGGCGAGCTTATTGGTTCGGTGTCTGGACAGGCCATCAATGGAACAATAGAACTGGCTGGTGCAGCGGCACAGACCATCACCGGAGATACAGAATGGGAAAACCTCACGATCAACAACTCCAACGGAGTAGCGATAGATGGTGGAACTCAAACCGTAACAGGTGTTTTCACTCCAACGGATGGAACGATAACTACCAACGGAAACCTTCTTCTGGCTTCAACATCGGCCTCATCGTACGGCCAAATCGCTGCTGAAGGTGGAGGCGCTAGTATTTCGGGAGATGTGACTTTTCAAATGGTAATTTCCGAGCCGGGTTGGCACAACCTGGGTTCGCCAATCAGCGGAATGACATTGGATGATCTTGAAGACGATATCATCATCAACTACAGCGGGAATTCATCCGGCGTTTCTGCTTACTACTGGGACGCAGCCACTGCAGATTTCATTGCCGCAACAGATAGTTCTGATGCCTTCACCGGAGGCTGGAATATATATATCGACAGCAACTTTGTTCGTGCAGGTGGCGGAGTAAACGGTGATGGTAATCTCCCCGTTGTGCTTGACCTAACAGGAAGCATCAATACAGGAAACACCACTTCATCTTTAGGCTATACATCAACGTTGGCTTGGAGTGATTATGCCGATGAAGGTGCTAGCGATGGTTGGAACTTGATTGCCAACCCTTACCCAAGCAACTTAGATTGGTCGAAAGTAGACGACAACTTCTCCGGATCGGATTACAGCGATACATATTACATCTGGAAGCAAAGCCTGAATTCTGGAGACGGAGGCTACGTAGCATGGAACTCCGTTGCTGGCTCAAACGGTGGTGTAAGTAACATTGCTCCACTTCAAGCGGTCTGGGTTAAACTCAACAATTCAGGTGCCACAGCAACAAATGTATTCGACTTTACGAATAGTGATAGAACGACAAGTTCGCCTGCAACTCACTTGAAAAATCAGGAAAAGCTCGTTCTCGAAATCGTTCGTAACTCAAATCCAGACTACAGCGATAATGTCGTGTTTGTGCGTGAACTAGGTTTCAGTTTGAATCAAGACACACGTGGTGATATCACCAAGTTCTATAATCCTGCTCCACAAGTGATGAATTTCTACAGCATCACTCCTGATAGCGCTGTGCTTGCTGCTAATGTCATCGACCGCTCATTCTACGGCGATACTGCATTCCTCGGCGTGAAAGGCAATCTTCTAGAAGACTACACGATCTCTATCGCAGAGAACACTTTCCCTCAAGATTTTATAGTAAAACTGTATGATCGCAAGACAGGTGTTACTACCGACTTGTTGAATAACAGCTACACATTCACGAACGATACTGCATTCGATGAACATCGATTCGACCTTATCGCTGTAGCAAACGACATCAGTGTGGAAGAAAACGGCGCCAGCGGTCAGCGCGCGTTTAGAGTACGTGTAGACAATGGCGTCATCAATGTTGATTTCCTTGAAGGCCTCTCGCCTGAAGTAATCGTTGAGGTAATTGATATGTCGGGTCGCCAGTTGTACTCAGAAGACGATATCAGTACATACGGGCCGCTTCAGTTCCAATTCAAGAAGCCGCTGAACGATGTGTCGTACTACATCCTTCGTGTGATTGATGAAGATAACAATATGGCCTATTCAGAAAAATTCTTGTACTAAGAAGGAAGTAGTCCAAGACAAAATCAGGCGAGGGATCTATCAAGTATGATTCCTCGCCTGTTTGCATTTAATCCCCCGTCAGTCGGTCCAAGTCTCGCCGCTCCCGTTTGGTGGGTCTCCCCGTTCCTCGGTCGCGTTGCAGACTCTTGGCCATGCGCAGGAACTCTTGCTTTTCTACTTCCTCTGTTGGAGTAATCTCTTCCATCAGATTGGGAACCAATTTGGCTCCTACCCTCGACTTCGGCAAGTCGAGGATCTTGAAGGACCGCTCAAAGCCATGAAACTTGACAGTAAACTCGTCTCCAACCTTCACTTCTCGCGACGGTTTTACAATTTCATCATCGATCAAAACGCGCTCTTTCTTCACTTCGCTTGAGGCGAGTGAACGAGTCTTGAATATCCGTACACACCACAAGTATTTATCAATCCGCATGGTCGGTGATTTCCTTCAACAAATCAGGCTCAATGCTATGTCCACCTACGTATCTGTGCAACTTAGGCACGATGTCGAATTCGGCTAATTGCGCGAGTAAGCCCTGAACCTTGTGCTCCGGTGCGAATTCATCGGAATCGCCAAAAGCAGTGTCGAACTTCAAATTGGTGAACGCCTCTTTCTTCAGAGCGTAATCGATATCTGGCGGAAAAGAACCCGCCCAACATATTAGGTGATCAATGGACTTACCTTCGCGATGGTCTACCCATCGACAAGCGGTTGATACTCCTTGTGAGAACCCCACCAAGGTGATGTGCTCTATATTCGGACAAAGCGCTATTTCTCGGGCCAAAACAGCATCGAGATGCTTCGCTTGGTCGGCAATATCGTCTAGCCGCGCTTCCTTGGTCATCCACGACGCGCCCACTCTACCGCTTGTGCCTTCAAGGTAAAATCGATGCAAGCCTTCTGGAGCTACAATTCGACGTTCGGCATTTTCCAAGTCAGCAAACTTCCTCAAGAAAAACGCAGGAAGCTGACCATAGCCATGAAGAGCAATGATCAGCTTCTTAATATTTGGTCCAGTTTCTCCAAGCGAGAAGACTCTGGACGTTTTTTCTACTGTGAATTTCTCCTCCTGCACAACGTGGGAGTCTGAATGAATTACTTGAAATCTGGCTTTCTCTTCTCCAAGAATGCCGTTGTTCCCTCTTTGAACTCATCGGTTCCAAAAGCCTCTCCGAAAGCGTCAATTTCAGCTTCAAAGCCGTTCACTCCAGTTTCGAATCCTGCATTCACTGCCGACATGGCAGCAGCGATAGCAACACCACTGTTCTTGGCGATTTTTGATGCGATTTCCGCGCATTTCGCGTGAAGTTCGTCCAAGGCGACCACATGGTTCACAAGACCCCATTTAAGAGCATCATTTGCGTCGATCATGCCTGCAGTAGTAATCATCTCCATGGCTTTGCCTTTGCCTACCAATTGAGCCAAGCGCTGTGTTCCTCCGTAACCAGGAATTACACCTAAAGTTACTTCAGGAAGGCCCATTCGTGCATTGTCTGATGCCACACGCATGTGACAACTCATTGCGAGCTCCAAGCCACCACCGAGAGCGAATCCGTTCACGGCCGCGATAACTGGAGTGCGAAGGTTCTCAATCAAGTTGAACAAGGTTTCATGGCCACGACGAGCCAGGGCCTTTCCTTCCTCAACGCTGTAGTTTGCGAACTCTTTGATATCTGCACCCGCTACAAACGACTTCTCTCCTGATCCGGTGAGAATGATAGCGCGTACCGACTCATTTTCTTCGAGTTCCTGCATGGTTATGCTCAGTGCGGCAATAGTGTCACCATTGAGGGCGTTGAGTTGCTTTGGACGGTTGATGGTAACCGTTGCTACTTTCCCTTCTTGGTTGACGAGCACTAGATCTTCCATGGTATATGATTTTAGGTTGCTTTATTCTTGGGGCGCTAAGATCGCAAAACGAACGTGCACCTCCATGCGGATGGTTTGTTTTCCCGGTGAAATACTGCCCTCGGCTTGTTCTCCGTCAGCTAGATAAAAGGAATTGCTCAGCTCAGCTCTTTGTCTGAAACTAGGGCTTCCTGCTTCTGTAAATTCAACAGCGCTGCCCAACTGTACATCCAATGCCTCGGCTACTTCACTCGCTTTGGACCTAGCAATTTGAATGGCTTCAACGCGCATCGAATTTCTGAGATCTTGTGCCCCAGAATAAGAGAAGCTCACGCCGCCGACATTGTTCACCCCAAGTTCGATCAGCTTAGCCATAACAATGGGATACAAATCAAAATCCTTGAGCTTTACCTGGAGCGATTGTGATGCTGTAAATCCCACACGGACACGTTCCGCTCTTCCGTTTGTCCACTCGAATTGTTCACCTAAGCTGATGTGCTGAGTGCTTACTTCGCACAACTCATCGAGTGATTGTAGGTACTCGATAATCGCGGCCGACTTTTGTTCTGTTCCTGTGAATGCATCTTGAATTTCCTCTTCTTCCGTCGAAACTGAGAACTGAATAATCATCTCATCGGGCTCTACTTGCTTCGAAACCGATCCGCTGACAGAAATCCCTTCGTTTTGGGCAAATGCCGAAAATGAGAGTGCGCTCAATGCAAGCGCTGCGCTGATTTGCTTTAACATCTTTGTGTTGTTTTATGAAATGGGTAGTCGAACGATGAAGGTCGTTCCCTCACCTTCCTTCGACGTGAATGTGATATCCCCTTTGAACCCTTTGACGATGTTCTTCACCATTGCGAGACCCAACCCCATTCCCTGAGTCTTGGTCGTGAAGCTCGGCTCAAACACCTTTTCTCGGCGGCTTTCGGGAATACCCACTCCATTATCGCTAACGAAGATTTCAACCTCTTCGTCTGATTTGCGATTGAATCCAACGACCACCTTCGGCTCTCGGTCTTCCGGCACGGCTTGCTCAGCATTCAAAATCAAGTTATTCAGAACGCGTGTAAGCTGATCTTTATCTGCCTCGATCACGATTTCTTCTTCTGGACAATCCAACTCTACCGTTTCATGCGCCGCATTCACTCGTTCTAGGAAGTTCTTCAAATTCACTTGTTCCTTCTTCATCTCAGGCATGCTCGCAAATCGACTAAATGCTGTAGCAATATTGCTCAAGGCATCAATCTGTGAAAGCATGCTTTCCGTGAATTCGTTGAGTTTCTGCTTATCGTCAACTACCAATTTTCGCTCGAGCATTTGAACGCTCAAACGCATTGGAGTGAGTGGGTTTTTAATCTCATGAGCCACTTGCTTGGCCATTTCTTTCCAGGCGGTTTCCCTCTCGCTTTGTGCAAGCTTGATAGCGTGTTGTTCGAGCTGCTCCATCATACGGTTATACTCATCTACCAAGGCGCCTATTTCATCTTGGCTTCTCCATTTGATGGGTTCGTTGTTCTTGCCCAACTGAACCATTTGCATCTTTTTGGTAATCGCCGTGAGCGACTGAGTGATGTAGTTGGATAAGAAATAGGCCAGCAATACTGCGGCTACAAATAGGATGATGTACAGTGCGATGAGCGTTTCGAGAAACTCCACATCCTGCGCCGGAATTCTGTCGGGCTCGAAGTACGGTAGGTTCAAGATGGCAAGAGGTGCGCCATCAACCGTGTAAAGAATGCTGTAGATGAGGAGAACATCAGAGGTGTCAGTGGAGGGCTGAATAAAGCGCCGCTCTCCTTCAACGACCATGTCGAGGATATCGCCAGGCACTTCTGTTGCGAGCATTTCATTGTCGAATAGTGTGAAGTTGCTGGAGATGATGAGCTCTCCATCCGGACTAAACAAGTTGATGTCGAGGTTGTGGACATCCGCAAGCTCGCAGATTTTGTTCGAGAAAAGTGATGCTAAGCTATCGGGGTGTTGCTGGTCGGGTCGACTAGCTAAGAAGTACTCGATGTTACTCTCTATTGCGTATTCCTTGCGCTTCAGGCGACTTTGGTGATACTCTTCATTCTCTTCCTCAAAGTGGTAAAGAGAGATTAGACCAGTCAACACAAAGCTGACGAGGATCATGAAAAGCATGGAAATAAAAATTCTTGCCCTGAGGCTCAGCTTCGGAAAGGTCATGTGTAAAGATGGGCAAAAATCGCGCCGAGTCAAAGGGGGGAGTGGTGAATGGACGGGGGACAGGTGACAGGGGGAAGAGGACCTAGATTATTCTTGTTACTCGACACGCCTTGAGCCACGTGGCTTTAGTCGTACGGCGCTGACTTGACCTTGGTTATCGATGGAGTAGCGGATAACAAATCGCTGTCTAGGGGTGACTTCATTATTGACGAACTCTAAGCTCACAGTACAAGATTCTTCCCCTGGTCTATACGACGATAATATTACGTGCTTCCGAATGCCTTCACTATATAGTTCAAGATTATCCGTCTCCCACCAGGAATACTGATTGCCGTCTATTCCTTCGACAGCCGTGAATCCGCAACCTATAAGTCGAGTCAGTGGAATCCTTGCGGTTTCATCATCGATTGCAAACTCAATACACGTAGAATCGTTTGACAGAATCAGGTTTAGATTTTCGCGAAATTCTGGACACCAATCACGCTCTTGAGCGAGAGATTTGTTGAATGCACATAAAGACAAGAGAGTAATTGTGAGTGATTGGAGAGTCGAGTATTTCATAGTGAGGAGAGTGGTGCTTATTGGAACGGAAAGATAATTAGGATGTATAAAAGAATCGACCCCGCGACACATACTTTTGAACACCCACTAAGCCTCCGCGGCTTGAGCGGGCAAGAGGACTAAGTTCACGCAAAGACACTTGCCCGCACTCACGCACGTCCCTACGTACCAACATCTACCATATCCCCTTCCGCTCCATCGCGTACTTCACCAAACCAGCCGTATTCTTGGAATAGGTTTTTTCGAGGAGTTGCTTGCGGTAAGTCTCCACTGTACGCGGACTCAAAAACAAGATCTCTGCGATTTCTGCGGAGGTTTTTTCTTCGCAAATCAGCTTCAGAACTTCCTTTTCTCGCTCGCTGAATTCCGGCGGAGTTGATTCATCAGGATGCAGTTGGTGGAGAAGTGCTTTAGAACTTTCAGGTGTGAGGTATTGGCCTTCTTTTGCAACGGTTCGAATGGCTTTACACATCTCTTCAGAAGTGGTGTCTTTCAGCAGATAGGCGCCTGCGCCATTTGCCAGAAAGTGAATCATGTGTTCCTCATGCGCATGCATGGTCAACATCACTACGTTCACTTCAGGATGATTCTTTTTCAGCTGCTTCAGGGCGTCAGCTCCATTCAGATTGGGCATTTCCACATCGAGGAGAATCACTTCGGGCTTGTCGATATCCATTCTCTTGAGAAGTTCAGCTCCATCGCCCACTTCGGTTACGAGCTCGAAGTCGGATTGAGTTTCGAGCATCATTCGAATCCCTTGTCGAAAAAGCTGATGATCGTCGGCAATCGCAATCTTAATGGTCTCCATGACTGGCTGTTTTTACTTCACTGATTGGAATCTCTAACCGAGCTTGAAACCCAGAGCCTGGACTACTTCGGTACTCAAAATTTCCTCGCACTGCTTCAGCTCTACTTCTCATATTGAGCAGCCCCACATTCATTTCCACTTCTGAAGGTACGAATCCCACACCGTTGTCTCGGAAGCCCATCAGCAATATGTCGCCATCTTGAGAAACGGAAAAGCCAATAAAGCTCGCTTTGCTGTGTTTCAAAGAGTTGTTGAGGAGCTCCTGAGCCACGCGATACACTACGAGCTGAACTTTTTCTGGATAGCGCTTTTGAGTGGCCATCCAATCTAGCTCCACCTTGAGCGCATCTGTCTGGTTGGCTTGTTGAACAAGCTCCTGCAAAGCGGGTTTGAGTCCGAAATCTGCCAAGGTTGGCGGCATCAAATCATTCACAATTCGTCGCAAGCTCGTCATGGTCTTGGTCAAAATTTCCGACACCTGTTCCCCTCCTTCTATCTCCTTGAGGTAAAGCTTTGCTGTGCTGATGCTGGCTCCGATGTCGTCGTGGAGATCGGTTGCAATACGCTTTTGCGTGACCTCCATTGCTGCGTGAGCAGATTCGAGCATGCTCTTTTGATGGTCGGCCTCCATCTGACGCATCTTGTTGTTTTGTCGCCACAAGCGTCGCTGATAATTAATCACAAACACAATGATTAAGGCGATGAACATCACCACAAACACCGCGGAAGCGAGGAACAGGTCTAAGATTTCACTTTCGGCTTCTGACATAGAAAGGCGCAAATGAGCATGGAGTAAAATACGACATTCAAGATGGCCAAGACGCTCCAAACTGCCGTGAAGAGCTCATCCGACTTCTCCATGATGTAATCGGTATAGGCATAAACTAGGGTGGTTGAACCATAGTACGTCAGCACCGCTGCTCCGACCCAAAATCCTGGGCTTCTCAGCAAGAGTGGCTCTTCCGCTTTTTGGAGAACTTTCCAGAAATAAACGATACTCAAGCCAATCAAGATTAAGCTTTCAAAGCTGCGTAGCAAGCTGGGAAACTCCAAGAAAAGATCAGGTTTGAAGGCTTTGGAAAGAATCATCGCCCAAAACACGCCTACCCCAATTAGCCAACGTGTGCGGTTGATAACCTCGGGCAGCATGGCCCAGAACACCCATGAAAGTAGAGCAAATTCAACCGCCATATAGATGTGATAAAGCGGCATATTATTGCCGTAGCCTGAATAATAAGCGGCTGTGACCAAAACTTCAACCAATGCATTCCACCAAACCAAGAAAGCTAGTCGCGGCAAGATCGGACCATCGAAATGCTCATACCTGAAAAGAGCAACGGTGCTAGGAACCAGCACAACGACTGTCCCAACCCAAGTGAAGTCTGTCATAGTATTCGATTAGAAGCTTGAGGGTGGACAGAACTTCGGACATGGACGTGCAAAGTTCATGTGGGAGTTTTCGAGCACATTCCCACTCTCGTCGATGCTGCTGATTATCAAGTTAAAAGAAACAGGGTCTAAAGGTGAAGATGGGAATTCATAGTCCGTTTCACTCGGATCAACCACTCTTCTGGCTAGGGTAATCTTCAATGTCTTGGTGCCATTCGCATAGGCCTTTTGCAGGGTTGTTCGGTAGTACGTGTAAGAGTTAAGCGATATTAAGTTGGGGATTCTTGCCTGTGTAAGCGTCATATACGCTTGCCAATTTGCTCTGAGAAGCGTGGCCTCAGTTTGTGAAATGAAGCCACTTCCTCCATCTGGAGCTATTAATAGAATGCCTTTTTCCTTGAACTCTGTATCGCTACAATTGTCATCCACGTTTACCAACAGCAAGCGAGGCGAGTTAATACCATCTTCGATGGCCGCTGCGAAGTAAATGCGAACATCTTCACACGTTGGACACTTCTTATAGAGACTGTCCAACTGCAGTGAGTCGATATCAAAATCAATCAAGTTAGTGTCAAGTCTTTCTCCCAACACATCATATCCATGGCTGGTCGCAAATGAGAAATAGTCTTCCTGCCATTCGAGGAAAACTTCATGGGTAATACTGGTTTCGGGCACTGCACAGTTGGACTGTGCTTGGGCATTTAAGCTGAGTGAAAGAGCAAGTGCTGTGGCAACACTGAGGGCGAGGGGTAGTGTTTTCATGATGAGGTTAGTTGGATAACAGCAAGGTACATTATTACGCAGATGTGCAGAATCAACAGTACTACGCAATCAGAATCCGTAGAAATACGGAGTGCCATTTCAGGCGCCTAACCGACTTTTGAAAAGTGCAATGAAGTTGTACACGGTGTTAGGATACCAACCCAACTAATCTATGTGTTGAGCTGCTCCTACCGTTCGAAGCGATTGAGAATTAGGTCTCTACAATAGCTACTCCAAGAGGATATATCGAACGGTAGGAAGCGGCTTTTCATGCTAATCCCAGTATAGCTGAAACTAGGTCGAAGAGAAGCAAGAGTATAAATATAATGAAACAGATGCCCCACAGATATGATGACCAGGTGGGTAGCTCGCGTTTTCCTCTATTGTTTTGGGCCGCCAAGCGCGATACGAACTGCTTAATGGGCTTCTCGAATTCCTTCTCGCAATCCTTAAAGACCGGTGTTCCAATAATGACCCATCTGGGGCCCTTGAGGCGAACAATCACAGTGCGCGTTTCTCGAAAATAAAGACCAGGGTAACCGTTATTAGCTTGAATGAAGTACCTGGTAAATCTCACTTCTCGATAGGCATACTCCTTTCCCTTCCAGGTAAAGTGCTTCTTGTGTAAGTAAAGCGATTCTTCTCTTTTCTTAAAGCACCAATGGAGAGGAAGCATCGTTAAGCATAAATTCAAGAAAGTACCCAAGAAGCCCGCAACAGCGAGAATGCGAAATATGTTGGTGACATCATCATTCCAATGCTCCTGTGAAATAAAAAAGAGGATCGTGAAAACCACCATTATGGCAAATGACCACGAGCCCCAAGAGTGAGCCCCCCAAGGGCTATAGCGCTTAAATTTTATTTGATGCGACATAAGAGAGCTAATCAGGAGATTACATGTGGGGTCAAATATTCATACCTTTTCTCGCAAGTTCTAGCATCATCTCTCAACTCTGAAGGCATTTTGCAAAGTATGAAAAAAGCAATCTCTCTAAAATACTTGACTGCTGTCGGTATTGGCGCTCTTGTTTCAGTGATTGTTGTCGTTTCTCTTATCTATTTTCAGCCCCTTTACTCTCCATTATTCAATTCAGACAATGCTATTTGGGTATTGATGACTGAGGAGTTTGTGTTTCCTGACGGACTCTATTATTGGGGACAAGATCGCTTGGGAAGCCTGTTGCCGATTCTTGCTCACCCCTTGACATATTTAGGTCTTTCCGGCCTGGCGGCTATAACAATCGTCAATTCTCTAGCCAACTTCGCTACATCCTTCTTCATAGGCAAACAGTCGAAGTCCACGCTTGTCTTTCTGTTCTGTTTGTTGGCACTTTTTCTTCCCTCTTGGAACGCCAAAACGATTACGGCTATTGGGCACCCCTATCTTACGCAACTACTCTTACTTTCAGCGCTCACTTACGTGCTCTCTATTCAGTCGTTTAAATACAAGTCGGCATTGATTGCTCTTCTTGTTTCACTTTCGGTTTGGACTTCTGAGCTCATGATTCCAGTTTACGCCGTTTTCTTCTATTATCTGAATCGAAAGAGAGGTTTCTCAATCCTTAAATCGACAATTGTCTTTATTTCTCACGCGACTATTACGGGCCTCATCCTGCTTATTATAAAGAACAATGTACACATCACTAGAAGTTACAGGCAGCTCTTTGTAGATCTCACTGGGTTAAAAGAAAACTGGTCATCATTTCTGGCATATTTCGATTACTACTATTCGAGTGATTCGCTCGTTTGCGTGGTATCCGCGCTCGTAGCTAGCCTCTTCCTGCTCACACTCATCTCCAAGTACACGGAGGAGTCAAAAATCTGGCTCTACATGGCCATTTCTTCATTAGTTCTGACACTCGCTTCACATTGGGTCAATGTAAATGGTGGCTTGCCGAGGTACTTTGCTTATCCCGTCTACCTTTTCGTTTTCGCCATTTTGATTAAAAAACCAAGAGTATCAAGTGGAAGATGGTCACACAAATTGATTGTAATCACCCTGCTTATAAGTCATGGTTGGCTCAGCTATATCTCAACGGGGTATATCGACGATACGCATCGTTCTACAAAGGATAGAATGTCTAGAATAGAAGCTGAATACTTTGCGGACAAGCTAGAAGCGGGTACTCTGATAGGCAACTATTGGTCTGTGTACACCTGTGCCGCATTTAACGAGATGCTCACGCCGATTCCTTATGAGCCCTTTCTAACCAGAAACAGATGGGACAGGGAGCAACTCCATTCCGACCCGCTCTTTTTACTTACGAGAAGATCTCTGTCACCTGGTTCTGAAATAAGCCTTGAAGACTTTAGGCGCGTTGTGGTTCACCGAATAGCTGACAAGGGGGAGTATACCCTGTATAAGGTCATGAAAACGCCTTAACGAGTGAAACGTTCATCTACCCACACTTCTGAAGTATAGGCGAAAATTAAAAAACCCCGACATCTCACGACATCGGGGCCCTTCTTGAACTTTCGTTCGAAACTTATTGTCAACCGTTCAAGGCTTCTGCACCACCAACAATCTCGAGGATTTCGTTGGTAATTGCAGCTTGACGTGCTTTGTTGTAATCCAAGTTCAATTGATCTCTCAATTCCTTGGCATTATCTGTTGCCTTGTGCATCGCAGTCATACGTGCGCCGTGCTCAGAAGCATTGCTATCCAATAGGGCCTTGAAAACTTGAATCTTCAATGAAGTAGGAATCAAGTCGCTCAAGATTTCCTCTTTAGACGGCTCGTAGATGTAGTCACCTTTTGAACCTGCTTCTGTTACTGTAGGCACTACAGGCAAGAACTGCTCGCGGGTAGGCACTTGGATAGCCGCGTTCTTAAAGTGGTTGTAAACCACCTCTACACGGTCCCAAGTTCCGTTCAAGAAACCTTCCATTGCCTCTTCTGCGATTTTGGCAGAATTCTCAAAAGAAAGGTCGTTCCAAATCTCATTGTACTCAGAGTGGAACTGCTCCGACTTTTTAAATGCGTCGAAGCCCTTCTTACCAACGGCTTTTACTTGTACGTTCACAGACTTTTTGGCGTACTCAGCGAGGATGCTCTTAGTGAGCTTTACAACGCTAGAGTTGAATCCACCACACAAACCACGGTTAGAGCTCACGATGATGAGCAATACGTTCTTTACAGGACGCTCTTCCGCGTATGCGTTCTCGGAGTTATCGAGAGTTGCACTCACGTTTGAAAGAATGTCCTTCAGTTTGTTGGCGTACGGACGCATTTGAGTAATGCCATCCTGTGCCTTCTTCAGCTTAGCAGCAGAAACCATCTTCATTGCTGAAGTGATCTGCATCGTTGAGCCGATAGAGACGATTCTGTTACGTAATTCTTTTAGGTTCGCCATGGAACGAGTATTAAGACCCTCCTGACGCAGCTAACGCTGGTCAGGAGGAAATCAAATATTATCCTTCGTAGTTAGGAAGTACTTCCTTAGCTGCTGCTTCGATAGCCTTACTTTCTGCGTCAGTCCACTTACCTGCAGAAATAGCGCTCAAAGTATCAGCATACTTGCTTTCCATGTAATCTAGGAATGCAACTTCGAATTCACGAACACGCTCAACTGGTACTTTGTTAAGCATACCCTTTGTACCGAGGTAGATAATCGCTGTTTGCTTCTCTACAGAAAGTGGAGAGTTTACAGACTGCTTCAAGATCTCTACGTTACGACGACCCTTGTTAATAACGGCCATTGTAGCCGCGTCGAGGTCAGAACCAAACTTAGCAAACGCTTCAAGTTCGCGGAACTGAGCTTGATCAAGCTTCAAGGTACCTGATACCTTCTTCATCGGCTTGATCTGCGCGTTACCACCTACACGTGATACAGAGATACCTACGTTAATCGCTGGACGAACACCAGAGTTGAACAAGTCAGACTCCAAGAAGATCTGTCCGTCGGTAATAGAAATTACGTTCGTAGGAATGTATGCAGATACGTCACCTGCTTGTGTTTCGATAATCGGAAGTGCAGTCAATGAACCACCACCTTTTACTTTGCCTTTAAGAGACTCAGGAAGGTCGTTCATTTGAGATGCGATAGTGTCGTCAGCAATCACCTTTGCAGCACGCTCGAGGAGACGGCTGTGTAGGTAGAATACGTCACCTGGGTATGCCTCACGTCCTGGAGGACGACGAAGTAGAAGCGATACCTCACGGTAAGCAACTGCCTGCTTAGAAAGGTCATCATAGATGATCAATGCTGGGCGACCTGTGTCACGGAAGTACTCACCAATCGCAGCACCTGCAAATGGAGCGTAGAACTGCATTGGAGCAGGGTCAGACGCGTTCGCAGCAACGATTGTAGTATAGGCCATCGCACCTTTCTCTTCAAGAGTTTTAGCGATACCTGCAACAGTAGAACCCTTCTGACCTACAGCAACGTAGATACACTGAACTGGCTCTCCTTTGTCGTAGAATTCTTTTTGGTTGATGATGGTATCGATCGCCACGGTAGTTTTACCTGTCTGACGGTCACCAATGATCAACTCACGTTGGCCACGACCTACTGGAATCATTGCGTCGATTGACTTGATTCCTGTTTGAAGTGGTTCGTTTACCGGCTGGCGGTAGATAACACCTGGAGCTTTACGCTCGAGAGGCATTTGGAACCTCTCTCCTTCGATTGGTCCCTTACCGTCGATTGGGTTACCCAAGGTATCTACAACGCGACCGAGCATTCCCTCGCCTACGTCGATAGAAGCAATCTTACCTGTACGCTTTACAGTAGATCCTTCTTTGATTCCTTCAGCAGCACCGAGCAATACGATACCTACGTTATCTTCTTCGAGGTTGAGGATGATACCCTCAAGACCATTATCGAACTCAACGAGTTCACCTGCTTGGGCGTTTTGAAGACCAAATGCACGTGCGATACCGTCACCTACTTGGAGGATGGTACCAACTTCTTGCATTTCAGTTTCAGAACTGAATCCTGAAAGTTGCTTGCGCAGGATTGCTGAAATTTCAGCGGGCTT
>JABXHW010000070.1 GCA_013373425.1 Flavobacteriia bacterium | reverse complement strand
ATGGTTGACAAGATTGCTCAAGGTAAACTCAACAAGTTCTTTAAGGAGAACACATTGGTTGACCAAGACTTCATCAAAGACGGAAAGCAGTCTGTATCTCAATACCTCAACAGCGTAGAAAAAGGTCTTACTGTGACTGGATTCAAGCGTGTTGGTTTGGGTGTATAATTTCCACAGACCTACTGAATAGAAAGACCCTCGACGAAAGTCGGGGGTTTTTTGTTGGTAGGAACTTGGTACTTGGTACTGGGTACTCAGTACGGTTAGAGGTAGAAGGTTCTTGAGAGGGTGTGAAGTTTTGAAAGAATACTGAATACGAATACTTGATACTTGGTGCGGTGTGTACTCGAGCTGAAATGCTTGCGTTCCTGCTTACCTGCGCTCCTTAGTGGATACTCAATACTAGGGTTGGACAATGATGGTTCGCCACTTGTGAAGTTGCCTCCTCATTATGAGAAATTTAAGAAACAACGTGCTCACTTGCATTCGTGGCTACGTGCACGTGAGTTTGAGCACTTACCCCTTCCACACCCGAGCTATATGTTTACCTTTAGAGTTAGAAGGTAAGCTAGTCTTGATCTTTTAAATAGGTGATGATTCCAAACGGATGTGAATCGGACATCAACAGGACTCCGTTCGAATCAATGAGCATATAAGTGGGATAACCTTCAATGTTTAAATCATCGTGGAATTCTTTGCTCATAACAACATTTGGCCATTGAATTTCATAGCGATTGATGAACTCATGCATGCTCTCCTCGCTATCGCCATAGTTTAAGCCTAGAACCTTCGCTACTTTGAGGTATGGTTGTATTTCCTCATGAAAAATAGGTGTTTGTTGATGACAACCGCCGCACCACGACCCCCAGACATCAATGATAAGGAATTCACCATCTTTAATTGCTTCATGTAGGCTCAAGGAGCTATCGGCAATTTCAAAGGAGTAGTCCTTTAATGTGTCACCAATGATTATTGGACGTCTCGCAGGAATGAAAGACTCTGTTAGTTCGATGAAGTCGCCTACTGAGGAGAGATTTGTGATGATGTGCTGCTGGCCATTTATGTATACGAATGCAGAGTCGGTGAGCTTTACTGCACCATCAACTACCCTATAAGAGAGCACTTCCGAATTGAAGCTACTCATCATGAATAGATCTTCTCCGTCTAGCTGGAACAGCCCGTCGCAATTCCAGTCCATAATTCCGAATCGCCTAGAGTCTCCTTCAAACTCTCCATCAAAAACTCTGATGTTCATTCTTTGATCTGAAAACCAGTAGTCTATGTCTGTTCGTACTTCGCCCGTACGAGTAACTCCTGCGCCTCCAAAGTAGGTCTCCAAATTCCACCGCGCTGTAGAATCACGCTCCTTTCGCAAAAGTCGAACACTGAAGTTAGAGAACTCATGGTCGGAATGAGAGAGTGAAATAATCACTTCTCCTTTTTCAGATACCTTCAATGGACCTTTATCATCACTAAAATCTAGATTTCCATTGTGGTCAACCCACAACTTAGGCCTTTCCGATGAATAGTCTTGAACCAAGACAATAGTTGAATTGGAGAACACCGAATTCTCGATACCGGTGAAGTATATTGACAAGTAGCCTGTATCAATAGCACTGAACCCAACAGGAAACACTATTGGTATTCGTTTTTCATCCTTGAAAATTGAATCATACTTTAATTCAAAAACAGGACTTATTCCATAGGAGTTAGTATCGCGGCAAACAGGATCAGGATTGAAGAAGATAGTGTGTCGATCTTGGCCAAAACTTAAGAATGCCAAGGTGAGACTTAATACTGATAAGAGATAGGGAAGTGCGTTCATCATGAGAGAGAAAAAGAAGTGAAGCAAGGGCCAAGTTCGTAGAACATTTTCCAAGATAATGTTTTCCTACCTGATGGCTAGGAAAGGAATGAAGTGCCTGGAGAAGTATCAGGGGATTGGGATGAGCGGAGCTAACTTGAAGGCCATTCTTCACCCCCCTGGGGCATCACCCCTGTCCCCACAATAAAGTTCGGCATAAATACCGACCAACAGCAGAATCTCACGATCTAGTACGCGAATCACGTAAAAGAAAAATTGAAGTCGTAAGTAAACGTTTACCCTCCGAATAAATAGTGAAGCTCATCGTAACTTGAGACTAGGGCGGGGCTACTAGCCCCCTACCTTTAATCACTCATCAGTCCTTGCATGCACCGACCTAATTTTCCCCTGAGATACCAACGTACCTCCCTATGATACTCGTTATAGCTAAGAGTCTAACATCGATCACATGAGGTGGAAAGAAACTCTTCTAGCGTTACTCCTCGCCGTTAGTGCTGTTGCTAATGGGCAGGGGACGTCTATCTCCATAGATTCACTCACAACCCTGATTAAAAGTGATCTGGAAAGTTTCCCTGACACTTCTCTGATTCTCAGAGTAAGATCAAGGGTTCAAACTGGCTGTATTCCAATCGAACGTATCAGGAGTGAATATTTCTTCAGATTCTACCCTGATACCGTGTTAGTAGTTCATTGGGGCTCGAACTCGTTTGAGGAATATGGCATGTCATTGAGTGTCCTCACCTTTCTCGAGGCATTTGTTCATGATTATTCGGCCTCTGGAAGGGATTGTGGCAGCATGTCCCTCTATGAACAGGGAGGGTTTTTATTCTCATACGAAGGGATGATTGTTTACTTTACTCATTGCACGGCGGACTACGATGGTCGGGCAATCTTCAATAGCTACTTAGAAGAAAATGGGACTCCGCTTAGAGAGTATCGGAGTGATGAATAGACTAGAACCTGTAGTCTACTCCCACTCGTACAATTCCTTGATAGCCCAAACCCAGCTCAAAGCTCCCTCCGAGCTGTTGACCTACACGAAGACCATATAATGTAGTGTGGAGGTTGAAATACGACCAAGAATATCGTGCGCTTTCATCGTCTACTTGATATCGGACGTTCTCAAAAGTGACACCCATCTGAAAGGTTGAATACATCTCTACCCAATCCGTTTTGTAGTACTTCCCCTTGATGCCTATTCCTAAAGAATGGTGTGTTGATGATGCAAAGCCGCGATAGTCTGCTTCGGTGTAGATGTCGCGCGAAAGTGAATTATATGCATAATCAGCTATCAAACTCCATCGCTTATGAAACAGATATTCCCCACCTAAAGCAAGAGTAGGGTTGAAGCTGTAGTTCCTGAAATTCACATCGGGATTTGGCCCCCAAATGGAACTGAAACTGTTGATGAGCTCTTGTGAAGCTATGTCGATTAGTCCACTGACCAAATCAGTAGTCGTAATTGCTCCCGTGCCAACACCGACTTGATACCTGGTATCTTGGGCTTGCAGATTAAAAGTGCTAAATGAAATAACGAGTAGAAGAGAGAGTAGTCGAATCATCTGATTCTAGAATTGAATTTTAAAATATGAGACGAAGATAGCCCACTGCGATGAAAAGTTGGTCTGGCTAGACAGAACAACCAAATTGAGGTAAATCGGCGATTGAAATATCAACCGATGATTGTTCGCGAGAAGATGGATGAAGGTGGAGGTAGACCCCAGGGGCACCACCCCTGTCCCCACAATTAAGTTCGTAATTACTTCCGACCAACAGCGGATTCTCACGACCCAAATACGTGATTCACGCAAAAGAAAAATTGAAGTCGGAAGTAAACGTTTACTCTACGATTAAATGACTGCATTCATCGTAACTTGAGACTGGGGTGGGGCAGTCAGCCCCTATTTTCATACTCCTTCATCGAGGCCCAACTCGCACTCATGGTCATCGGTAAATTCACAGCTGCAAAGCTAGTTGCCCACAACTTCACCCACAGTGAGGCGTCTTCTTCATATCTCAAAGAAGAAGCCCAAATTCACAATCCCTTTGTACCCATAGCCCAATCCAGCTTCGATGCCATAGCTCTCTCCGATTCTCATGCCTATCAGCGTAATGTGACCCGTAGGGAAGTGTATGTTGGTAGGGATATTTGCTTCAGATTGCCAATCAGAAAGGCGAACAAATCCGTAGGAGTAGCCTACATCCACCTCCACGAATTGATAGAGAAGGCCGGCGTCTTGCCAGATGTATCGAACTCCTCCAGCACCGGTCAAGTATAACAGATCAGCCCTACCTTTCGATTGATCTCCAAAAGTTCGCCACCGCTGTGTAAAATGGGATGAGAAGTTAAAGCTGATAATCCATTGGTCGGTGAGATAGTGGCTTATCACGACCCCAGTGGCAGGGTAATGATCAGAAATGAAATCGAACGCATAGCCGTTTGATGCGGCAATTTCCCTGTGGATATTCGCATTCATCAGTTCTATCCAGGAATGCTCAAATTGAAGTTGCGTATCTCCTCGCCGCTGAGATAGAGCGACGGAACTACTTCCCATCAAGGTGAGAAAGAGTAGAGTCCTACAAAGCTTGTTCATGGTGATTTGAAAATGGTTTGGTCCTCAATGATAGAGAATATCCCAGATAATCGTAGACCGATGTGTGCGATGCCCGCATATTCCATCCCTCCTGTGTATATTTGCCCAACCCAAATTTCAACCCAGATGAAATACCAACGCATCCTTCTTAAACTCAGTGGTGAAGCCCTTATGGGCGATCAACAATACGGGATTTCCGGAGATCGACTGAGAGAATATGCACTTGAGATTAAGGAAGTCGTGGAAGCCGGTGCACAAGTAGGTGTTGTTATTGGAGGAGGTAACATTTTCCGTGGTGTCCAGGGCGCCAGTCAAGGAATGGATCGCGTTCAAGGTGACCACATGGGGATGCTTGCAACAATGATTAATGGCCTTGCACTTCAGTCAGCACTGGAAGAGCTAGGCGTTTACACTCGTCTTCAGTCGGCTATTAAAATGGATCAGATTGCTGAGCCATTTATTCGTCGTCGCGCAGTTCGCCACCTCGAAAAAGGGCGAGTTGTTATCTTCGGAGGGGGTACTGGTAATCCATACTTCACAACCGATACTGCTGCTACTCTTCGCGCCATTGAAATTGATGCAGACGTGATTCTGAAGGGAACTCGTGTGGATGGTATCTATACCGCCGACCCAGAGAAGGACGCAACTGCAACGAAGTTTGATACGCTTTCCTTTGATGAGGTTTACGAAAAAGGACTTAGCGTTATGGACCTCACCGCGTTCACCCTATCTAAAGAGAACGACCTCCCTATTATCGTGTTCGACATGAACACCAAAGGCAACTTGGCGAAGGTGGTTAAAGGTGATAGCATCGGTACACTCGTAGAAAAGTAAGTCGGATCTCGACACTCGATAAAAAGTGATACTTTCGAAATCATGGAAGAAGAAATAGAACTCATCATCGACAGTACCAAGGAGAGCATGCAGAAGAGCATTGAGCACCTTGAGAAAGCCCTTTTGAAGATTCGTGCGGGTAGAGCAAACCCTGCTATGCTAGATTCAGTGAGAGTGGATTACTACGGTGCACAAACTCCATTATCTCAAGTGAGCAACATCAATACACCCGATGCACGCACGCTTTCTATTCAGCCATGGGAGAAGACGTTGATTCCAGAGATTGAGAAGGCCATCATGAATGCCAATCTTGGGTTTAATCCACAGAACAACGGTGAATCAGTTATCGTTTCTATTCCGCCTTTGACCGAAGAACGTCGTAAAGACTTGGTGAAAATTGCTAAGGCTGAAGCGGAGGATTCTCGTGTGGGTATTCGCGCTGCACGTAAAGACGCTAACGACGAGATCAAGCGATTGGAGAAGGATGGACTTCCTGAGGATACGGTAAAAGACCTAGAGCAGGAAATTCAAGACTTGACCAATGCTTATTCGAAAAAAGTAGACGATCACCTCTCCAAAAAGGAAGAGGATATCATGAAGATCTGATTTCAATCTTCAATTCATACAATGGGCGCACTCCACGGAGATGCGCCTTTTTTGTTTGAAATGGTCTAATGAATCTTATGGAAGTGAAGGGTGAAAGTTGTCCCTACACCAGGCTCACTCTCCACGGTCAGCTTTCCACCTAATGATTCCATCTGGCTCTTTGATATGTACAAACCAACCCCTCGAGAATCGGGATGCGAATGGAAAGTGCTGTACAATCTAAAGATGCGATTCTTGTGTTTCTTCAGGTCGATGCCCAAACCATTGTCAGCAACATGCACCATGATATACTCCTCATCTTCTTCCTGCGACACCTTTAAATGCAACTTTCGATCGGGCGACTGGTACCTCAGAGCATTGCTGAAAAGATTGAGGAAAATGCTATCCAAATACGCCGGTGCAAAGTGGCAGAAGAGGTCGTCGGGAAGCTGGATGTCGCAATAAGCTTCAGCTTTTTTCATGTCGCCAGACAGCACGTCAAGGATTTTTAAAACCGAGGATGTGATATTGATGCGTTCAACATGTTTGTTTACGGTGTTTTGAACCTTTACAATCTCGTTGAGGTGAGCAATGGTATCAGATAAGTTGTTGCTCACTTCACCAATTTTCATCAGGAGTTCATCACGGTCTTCTTTGACTTTCGTGTTTAGGGCAAAATCAACTAGCATCTCCAGGTTGCTCGTGTGGTTTCGGAGATTGTGACTGACGATATGGGCGAAGTTGATGAGCTTTTGGTTCTGCTCTGTGGCAATGGCCAAGGTTTCCTCCATCAACAATTCAGCGCGCTTTCGCTCATCGATATCTTGAAAGATTCCACGCACAGTACTGACCTTCCCTTCCTCATTTTCGATGGGAATGCCAATCCCTTGAACATAGATTTCGTTTCCTTTCGCAGTAATAAACCTATACACGTCATTATATGGCTTCTTCTCCTCTACTGCAGCTTGAAAGTCCTTTCTGATTCGATCCTGATCGTCTGGGTGATAGAAATTAATGGCGTCGTCAATCGATACAGGCGTACCCTCCTCAAGCTCGTGAATCTTATATACGGCTTTGGTCCAAACGGTATCCATAGTTTCCAAATTCACCTCCCAACCACCTAACTTGGCTATGTTGCCCGTTTCTTCAAGAAAGAGCTCGTTCCGCGCAATTTGTTCACGAATTTCAACTTCGTCGTGAATGTCGACTACAAATCCTACAATAATTTTGGAGCCAGAAGCACTTTGCATGCTCTGACCAGAACTCAGGAACCAGCGATATTCTCCAGATTTGTGTCTGAGACGGATACGTTCGCGACGTTGAACACCCTTGCTCCAATATTCGCGGTAAGTGCCTTGGATTTTCTCTAGGTCGTCAGGGTGACAAATCAGCTTGTCGAAGTTACCCTCATTAGGAGCGATCTCGCCTTCCTTGTAACCGAGGAGTTCATAATACTTCTTCGACCACCACTCTTCACCGTCATCAACATTCCATATCCACACTCCGACAGGTATGGTGTCGAGCGCTTTGCGAAGTAGATCTTGATTGTCTAAAATTGGGTCTCTCAAAGTCGGTGGTTCGATTTAGAGAGAAAGATACGAGGAATCTCGCTATTTTTCTGTCATCCACAGGATTACAGAGCTAGGGATCAGATTTTCTATACCACTCATTTGAATGGACCTTAGTTCAGTTGGCTCCATATTGACAGCTTCTTCCATTCCGTGTACGGGGAACATGCTATGGTCGGCACCTTGAATCTCAACATATTCTGCTTGGCCTTTTCCTTCTAGATTGATCATACGGACCATTTCTCTTGGTGATTCGTCGGAACAGACCTCAAAATCAGCTGTTCCATACATCACCAACACTTTGCCTTCATATTCTAACCAAGACGGAACTACCGGTAAGTCATCTACGCTTTGAAGCGCGTCGTAGTTTCGGAACAAAACGATGTTACCTCCATCCCACAACAGACCATCTTCTAGCTCGTCGTTGAGATGAGGATGAGATGCTGAGATTTCAGCGGGAGAGTGTCTTTCGAAGAAGAGCAAATAGGCCAACTCGTAATAGTCTTTCATTCTGCTTTCCACTTCAGCGTAAGAGAATCCCTGTCGAACAAGTTGGAATCTCCACATCTGAAGGAAATATTCCCTCCAAGGTTCGTGACGCGTGCCGTAAACCGCAATGCCTTGTGTAGTCACTTCTGAGGCTACAATCGGCGCTAAATAACCACCCATGGAATGACCAAAGATGTAGAAGTTGGTAGTGTCTACCCAACTGAGATTGCGAACGAACTGTCCAGCTTCAGTAAATGATTCTACCTCGTAATTGAAGTCGGTTTCCATACAAGAAGGATCCATGCCATAACTATCCCCAACACCTGGTTTCTCCACTCTAACAAATGCGATGCCCGCATCGGTAAACATTTTGGCTAATCTTCTATATGGATGCCCTGGCCATTGGGATTCTATAGGTGAACACGTATAACCCTGGATGAAGTATATCGTCGGGAATGGTCCATCACCTTCTGGCAAATTAGCTATGGCTCTTAGCCATCCACCGTCAAATGGAATTTCAAAGTATTCGGTCTCATGACTGTCGCCGGACTCCATCGGTATTGGTACCCCAGGTGCAGAGAGTTCGAGTGTTTCTTCATTGCGAATAACTGTGTAAACTACTTCTGTGCCTTCGCGAAGATTGGAAATGGCATCAGACCGTAAATCGTCCATTCCAAAAACTTCAGTCGAGTTGATATCTATTAAGATATCGTTCATCTGAACCCCGGCTACTCCTGCTGTGGCCGTTGGTGAAAGTGCTGCTACTTGCATTCGAGACACTCCATCAAGCTCAGTAGGTTGAAGTCGGAATCCATGAGCAATTCGACGTTCAAGATGCTGTCCAAAACTTATCGAACTGTATAGAATGGCGCTGAGGATGAGGAAATTCTTCATGAAAGATGTACTTTAGTGCGAGTATAACCCAAATGTCTCTGCCGCACTTGTTCAAAATTGCGGATTATGGGCGTTCCCTTTATACATGCTACCGACACTTTGATCCCGAGAGATATTCAACTCGAGCGGGAGAGTCGTGTAATTCTATCAGAATATAAGAGTTTTGAACACAGCCTCGTCAGCGATGTGCTCTCATTGAAGTACGTCCTTGAGGGTGTGGAGGAGTACACTGTGAACGGAAGGCATCATCGTGTGGAATCGGGTCAGTTTATTCTGGTCCAGCCTGGCGATGATGTGAAGGTGGCATGGACTTCTCCAGATGTAGTGAAAGGCGTCTGCATTTATTTTGATCCAGCCTTTACCGAGGAGTTTCTATCCGAGGATCATTCTACCTTACTGCCTTCCCGCAAGTATATCATGGATCAACGCCTGCATAAATGGTACAAATCTTACCTGAAGGGTGCATCGAGTGCAGATGAAGCGTGGTGGCAAGCGGCAGGAATCACCAATGAGCTACTTCGTCAGCATCACAGATTTTCGAAACAACTATCTGGTGGCAGGCCATCCACTTCGAAGGCACTTTCAGCAGCAACCGTAGAGGCTATTCTATTCATGAATGAGCATATCAACGAGCCATTTGAACTAGAGAAGTTGGCTCACCACGCCTGTCTTTCAAAGTTTCACTTCCTGAGAGTATTCAAGCAAGCTACTGGCCTGACTCCTCAGGCGTACTTTCAGAAGATTCGATACCAACGTGCTTGTGAACTCCTCGATGGAGGAGAAGTAAAAATCCAGGAAGTTGCATGGGAACTCGGATTCAATGAGGTCGGTGCCTTCTCGAAGTTTTTCAAGAAACACTCAGGTGAATCACCGTCGAAGTGGAAAGGGAATTATGCTTCAATGATGTTCTGAGAAGCTTGCACTAAAGCCAACTTCACATCCGACATTTCCAGACTCTTCGCCTCAGAGTAGGGGAGAATGAATCCACTCCAATCCCCAGTTTTACTCTGTTCAATCCATCGTCCATGCTTTATAGCTGTTGCCGGTGCAGGCATGTAAGTTCCGTCTTTCCAACCATACAGGTAAATGTAGGGCTCATCCACCATTCCATCTGCCGGAGAAACACCGCAACCCAATGAAGCTACTTGGTTGAACTTTCCGAAGATTCCCGTATCGAAATGATGTGGCCAAATTCGTGGCTTTATTTCTGTTTCCATCAAGGCTGAAATCACAGAAATAGCCTTTTGCCCAAAAGATCGCCATCTCACCCAGATGTTCACCATATCAGAGGATGGTGTGGGGAATGTTGAGGAAGTATAGACTTCCTTCTGCGGAAGCTCATAGTTCATTTCTAATTCAGCTACACTTTTACCTCCGATGGTTTCCGCGGTGGAATTCCACCAATCGCGGACTTCAGTTTCCTCACTTCCCGAAAGTTGAAGACGTTCAACCGCTGTTCGATTTCTATCCTCCCAAATCAACTCGTAAGTAGCTGGTGATAAGGTCAACCGATATTCATTACCGATGGATTGAAACCATCGGCCTTCGAGACGTTTGCGCTCAGCGTTCCACCCAATGTTAGTATGACTATCATCGGATTCATGTGGGATAAAAGCTACGGCGGTAAGTGCGATATATTGAGCTCCTCTGTGCAAAGCGACATCGGCTTCAATGAGGAGGCCTAGAAGATCATTTTCAGACATAGAATACGTTTCGAGCGCAAGAGACTAGCCACTCGCGCTTACTATGTTACGTAATCTTGTCGAATTTAGTTCTGTTCTCAGAGAGATTCGTGTAGTGCCAACAAAGGAACTTTGCTGTGGAACGCCATCTTATTCGTAAGACTAGAATGGAACAATCCACGGATAATTCCATGCTTTCGAGTCAATAAAGCCAGTAGGTTTGCATCCTTCTCCTTGGCAAAGTTGAGGATAGCCTCCTCTACATTGTGGTCTTTCAAAATGTGGAAGCTGTGCTTACAAGTGCTCAAGTGATGATCGAACTTCGTACGCTGATCGCTTGCGAGATCGGCTTGTCCTTCCTGTTGAACATGGAGAATCATTACTTCAGCTTCAAAGATTTTAGCCAAAGTGGCAAGTCGACGCAATGCTCTGTCGTTCTTATTGGATCTGAAATCGGTGCAGTAGACAATTCGCTCAATCATGCGGAATTCAGACTTCGCTGGAATAGCCAGTACGGGAACATCTGTACTCTGAAGCACGCTGGCCGCATTGGATCCAATCAGCACCTCTTCGACACCACTAGCTCCCTTCGTTCCCATAACCACCATGCAGTCCGGATCCTTTTTTGAGATCTCCTTTACCACTCGGATTGGGTTGCCCATCAAGCTTTTAGAGCTTGCAGTAACTCCAGCATCTTCAATCTTTTTTACTACAGCTTGAAGTCCTTCTTCGCTGTTTTTTCTCATGATGTCTATGAGAGAAGTACTCATGACATTTTGAGCATAGGGTAAATCATAGGCATTGATGACGAGGATTTCCATGTTGCCCGCCTTTGCGATTTCAAGCGCAAAATTCAAGGCTACATCCGCAGCATCAGAGAAGTCAGTAGGGAAAAGTATACGTTTCATTTGGAGCATAATTGAGCTACCTAAATTTACAAAATAGAAAGGTGAATTCGACGCTTTCAGTGACAGGATGGGGCTTCTCCCTCTACAATTTCTGTTTGAAGGGCTTCGTCGGGCGGGCTTACATAAGCGATATTCAGCCCTAAGCCTCTCAAGATGAAAAATATGGCCATCAAGCTAACAACGGCTGGTATGGCATATCGAACTTTGCCTTTTAACGTATTGATAATACGGTTTCCACTTCGGCCAATGAGTAACAGTATCGGTCCGTTGCCAAGTCCGAAGCCCAGCATGAAGCTCATGGCATTCAAAGTAGTACCAGTTCCTAACGCTCCGAGAAGGGCTGCATAAACAAGTCCACAAGGAAGTAATCCATTAATCAATCCGGTAATAAAGAAGTAGTGCGGCTTTCCGTCTTTCAGCTTCTTCACAAACATGCATTGCAGAGCAGCATAAAACTTACGATAGGGTGCCCAGCGCATCAAGGAAGGCCACTTGGCAATCAACCCAAGCAATAGGAAAGCCCCGATGAAAATGGACAGTGGCTGTTGCCAACCAGCGAGCGAAAGACCGGCGCCAAAGGTGCCAACCACGGCACCGAGAATTACATAGGTGAATATTCTTCCGGCCTGGTGACTCAGGTGTCCTGTCCAAAAACCAGAAAGTCTCACGGGCAGTGCAAGCGCAATCGGACCACACATGACGGCACAGTGCAAACTGCCCATGAGACCTATTACTATTCCTAAACCGAGGGCTTCCATTAGAAGTACTTATTAAATTCCCAGCGGTGTTCTTTACCTTGATTCAAGGCGGTGATTTCAATATTCCACCAACCGAGTGGCTGTGGTCGCTCAACGATAAAGTCATTGTCGGCACCAAGAGCTTCAATCGTGCCATCAACATCGTATTCCGCGTTATCCGGACGCATTAGCAGATACTTTACCTCGGTCCAATCCCCTTCAGGCATTTGGACGGTGAGTTCAGCAACTCCCACTGTCACATTCACCTCCCCGGCACGTAGTCCGTTTTCAATGGCGTCTTTCTCTGTTTCGTAATCGACTTCCTGCTGATAGTAATCTTCAGAACTCAAGTCTACGCGTTGTTGGAACGTGCCATAGACGAGCGTCGCGATAAATGCCACGAAGCTCACCATTAGTAGCGCGATTCCATGTCCCCAATTAAATTTCATTGCTGTGGTCCTTTGCGGGGAAGTTGACGACCGCGTCCAGGTCCTTTGAAGATGAACTCCTGAACTTCCATCAATTCCCCATTTACATTAATTTCAAAATGGATGTCTGTATTGCCAGAATTGAGCTTTTCCTTCGGCATCCGTATCATAAGTCTACCTTCCCAGAATTCTCCATGCTCGAGAGAATCTGGCATCTCTGGCATAAAGATCAAGGCACCTTCTTCCTTCAATTTTATTTCTAAATCCAGTGGAAAGTTGGCTTTGTTTGCGGCGGTCAGAGTAATCATGTTCATTACCAGACTATCGCCTATTTCGGTATAAGGTGTATTCTTGATATTGAACAGCTTCACGTCTACCGGGGGGCGATCTCCCAACAAGAATCCCATCACGATAAAGAGTATCACCAAAACCCCAGTATATGCAATAGAGCGTGGCGTGAATCTCCACTTCTTACCCGTTGTGATCTCCTCTTCAGAAGCGAATCGGATGAGCCCTTTCGGTTTGTCGATTTTCTCCATCACTGTATTGCAGACATCGATACAGGCCGTGCAATTGATGCATTCCAGTTGTGTACCGTTTCTGATATCGATACCTGTCGGGCATACATCTACACATTGATGGCAATCGATACAATCTCCTTTTCCTGCGGCCTCACGATCTTCTGTCTTCTTGAATTTCGCACGCTTCTCTCCACGAATATGATCGTACGCAATCACGACACTCTTTCGGTCGAGCATTGCACCCTGAAGTCGTCCGTAAGGACAAATCATCAAGCAGACTTGCTCACGGAACCAGGAGAAGACAAAGAAGAATACAGTGGTAAAGACGAGAAGACTAATGAAGTTCCCTAAGTGAGCTGTCGGGCCGTCCATCACCATATCCATCCATCTTTCGGTACCAATAAGAACCATCAGGAAGGTATTGGCAATGGCAAAGGAAATAATCCAGAATACGGAGTACTTCAAGGATCTTTTCCAAAGCTTCTCCCAGTTGTTCCAAGGGAGTTTTCTCAATCTGATTTGTTGTCCTCTGTCGCCATCAATCCAATACTCAATTCGACGGAACACATGTTCCATGAAGATGGTCTGCGGACAAACCCATCCACAGAATATTCTTCCATAGATAACTGTGAAAAGAACGACGAATAGTACGCCGGCGATCATGCCCAGCGCCATCAAGTAGAAGTCCTGTGGCCAGAATGTGGTGCCAAAGATGACGAACTCTCGCCCTAGGACATCCAACTTGAGTAGCGGTGCTCCTTTGATTCTAATCCAGGGAACAGCGAAGAAGAATACCAACAATCCCATGGCCACCCAAGTGCGTCGATTCATCCAAGGTCCCTTTACTTTCTTGGGATGAATCCACTTGCGTTTGCCTTCCTCATCTACGGTGCCGATGGCATCGCGGAAGGTGTCGTCCATGGGAGAGTACGTTTTCATTCTTCAGTTTCAGGTGTTTCAGCTAATGGCGCTTCTTCTTGTGTCTCAGGAACCCACAACTCTCCCTGAGGCGCTTTGCCGTCAGATGGGTTGGTTCCCTGAAGACTCAGGATATAACTGGCGATTTTGTGAATCTTCTCGTCAGTGTAGCTGCTCTTCCATGCGAGCATTCCCTTTTCAGGAACACCGTATTTAATGGTGGTGAACACGCTGGCTAGGTCGCCTCCGTGAATCCAATATTCATCGGTGAGGTTTGGACCGGATGCCCCGGCGCCGTTGTTACCGTGACAGCTGGTACAGCCTCCATTCAAGATGGAACGGCCATAGTCTAGGGAAGCTTGATCGGTTAACACTTGGAGTGAATCGGGATTCAATTCCACGATTGCTCCGGATGCCATTTTAGCTTCAAGTTCAGCATTCCACTCCTCATAAGCCAATTCGAGTTCTTCCTGACTACTCAAGCCATTGCCTGTTACGTGGAAGTGAACCATGTAGCCGATAGCGAATGCAATGGAGATATAGAATCCCCAAAGCCACCACGGCGGAAGACGGTTGTCCAATTCTTGAATGCCATCATAATCATGGTCTGTAAGAATGGACTCCTCTTCTTCCACTGGAACCGCTGCTGTGAGCGAGCGCAAAAGTGCGCCTTCTTCCTCCACTTGTTTCTCTTGATATTCTTCCCATCGGCCTTGTGCTTTCAAAGTTGCTTCTTTCATCGTAGCAAAGGCATAGCGCAAGATGAAGAAGGTGAAAGCCAAGAAGATGAACAATCCCAATCCGATATAGAAGTATGGGCTAGCGAACATGTCGCGGACGCCTTCACCGGCAGCCCAAGTGCTGTGACTACTTAGAATAAGTACGACAGCTAGTACAGTTGTCTTTTTCATGACTCGAAGTTTTGGGCGCTAGGCTCATCGTTCTCTAGCGGAATAGAACTGATTTCTTGAATGGTCTTTTTATCCTGGCGGATGACGCGTATTAGAATCCCAATGAAGAAGCTGAAGAAGATCAGAAAACTGATGATTGGGAAGATTTCCACGTTTTCGATGGCCTCCATCGGGCCTTTTAGAAACTTAATCATGGCTATTCGTTTTCTGCGGTTTCACGTGCTTGTATATCGGTTCCCAATCGCTTCAAATAAGCGATGAGAGCTACGATTTCTTCATTTGGATTTACCCCTTCGATGTCTGGATCTGCGTTGAGTTCGTCAGCAATCTCTTGTGCTTGTTCGCTTACATGAGTCTCCCAGTTTTCGATGTATTCATCCGTGTATGGAACTCCGAGCGTTTGCATGGCTCTGAGTTTACCTTCAGTAAGACTCAAGTCAAGTGTTGCATCATTGCTCTCGGTTACATTGCCTTCATCATCAATAATTTCATAGGTGAAGAGCCATTTGTAGCGTGGCATGATAGAACCAGTAACTGTTACTCCTGGATCCCACATGTGGCCGTAATGCCATACTGCAGAAGGCTGACGTTGACCAATTCTGTGTAGGTCAGGTCCAGTTCGTTTAGATCCCCACAAGAATGGGTGGTCGTACACGAACTCACTGGCTTTAGAGTACTCTCCGTATCGTTCAACTTCACTGCGGAACGGTCGAACCATCTGAGAGTGACAGGCATTACATCCTTCGCGGATATATAGATCGCGACCTTCAAGTTCGAGGGCAGTATATGGTTGCACATAGCTGTGCTCTTCCACTCCGCTCTTGGACATGATAGAAGGAATGATTTCAACCATGCCACCGATGAGAATAACTACGGTGCTGAAGATGAGAAGCTGAACAGGACGACGCTCAATCCATCTGTGCCAGTACTCTCCTTTTTGCTTCTTGTATGCCTTAGCCAATGGAGCTGCTTCTGCCTCTTCGTTGGCAACAAGGCTTCCACTTTTTACAGTTTTGTAGATGTTGATAACAAGGAGCAATGCGCCCACTAGATACAGCGTGCCACCAATTGCACGTGTAACATAGAATGGGAAGAGTTCAGTTACAGTGGCTACGAAGTCGTACTGAAGTTTGCCTTCAATGTTGAACTGTTTCCACATGAGTGACTGAGTGAATCCAGCCACATACATGGGGATGGCCCAGAATAGAATACCCAAGGTTCCAATCCAGAAGTGAGTGTTCGCGAGCTTCTCGCTCCAAAGCTTGGTCTTGTACAACTTTGGAATGAGGTAGTAGATCATACCGAAGATCAGGAAGCCGTTCCATCCCAAGGTTCCGATGTGAACGTGTGCTGGAATCCAGTCGGTAAAGTGCGCAATGGCGTTGACGTTTTTGAGTGAGAGAAGCGGACCTTCTAGCGTAGCCATACCATAAGCGGTAACGGCAACGACGAAGAACTTCAATACCGATGAATCGCGAACCTTATCCCATGCCCCACGAAGGGTGAGAAGTCCGTTCAACATACCACCCCAGCTCGGTGCGATGAGCATTATGGAGAATACGGTGCCTAGACTTTGTGCCCAGTCTGGCAATGAAGTGTAGAGTAGGTGGTGTGGACCTGCCCAGATGTAAATGAAGATTAAGGCCCAGAAGTGAATAATCGATAGGCGGTAGGAGTATACCGGGCGATTGACAGCCTTAGGAATGAAGTAGTACATCAAACCGAGAACTGGAGTAGTGAGGAAGAAGGCCACAGCATTGTGTCCGTACCACCACTGTACCAAGGCATCTTGTACCCCGGCGAAGATGGAATAGCTCTTCCAAGGACCTACCGGAATCTCGAGGTTGTTGACGATGTGAAGAACCGCGACGGTTACCCAGGTTGCGATGAAGAACCAAATAGCCACGTACAGATGTCGCTCTCTTCGCTTAAGGATAGTCCAGAACATGTTGATACCGAAGATGACCCACACTACTGTAATGAGTATGTCGATTGGCCACTCCAACTCGGCATATTCTTTGGATGAGGTCAATCCCAGTGCAAGCGTTACTGCCGCTAACAGGATGATTAACTGCCAACCCCAGAAGTGAAGCTTACCAAGCAGCTTACTTGCCATCGGTGTTTTTAATAGTCGAGGCAAGGCATAATACACCCCCGCGAAGATGGCGTTCCCCACAAAAGCGAAGATGGCAGCGTTGGTGTGAATCGCTCTCAATCGACCATAAGTAAGATACTCAAGGTCGAAATTCAGCGAGGGAGCAAATAGCTGAGCGGCAATGGTAATACCCAGCAAGAATGCCACAATCGACCACAAGATGGTGGCGAATGTGAAGTTCCGCACAATGCGGTTGTCGTAGTGGAATTTTTCTAGTTCCATTAGGGTTTTGGTTTTTCTTCGTCGTCATCTTCATCATCGTGGAGCAATCGCACCGATGATCCGTAGGTGTCGTCAAACTGACCGGACTTAACCGACCAGATGAAGGCAGCTAGGAAAATCAGAGCAACGACTAAGCTGACAGAAATGAGTAAGTAGATAATTTCCATAAGGAGTGTGGTCCTTTGAATTGCTTAACAAAGCTATCTAGCCTACGCGGTGAGAAGCATGACATCCATCAAACCCGAACATGACTTTTATCATGTTCTAGCCCCATAGAACTAACTTGTTCCATCTATGTTGGAACATTTATATTTGTAACCAAATCGGAAGACATGCAGATCGGGGAAGAAATCAAACAGGGGAGATTTGAGGACAACCAGCAAATGGCGCTCATCAATCTTATTTACACGCACAACTGGCTAAAAGAAAAGCTATCGAGCTTCTTAAAAGAGTTTGATATCACCGTTCAGCAGTACAATGTTTTGCGAATCTTGAATGGCCAATACCCGAATGGAATCACCACAGGAGAGATTCGAAATCGCATGCTCGATAAAATGAGTGATGCATCTCGACTTGTTGACCGACTAGAGAGATGTGGCCATGTAGCAAAGGAGAAAAATGCGGAAGATCGTCGCTTGGTGACTTGCGTGATAACGGAACAAGGACGAGAAATCCTCGACGTTATTCGCAAGAAAGACGAGGAATTGTACGGACCAATACGTGAGAGAATTTCTTCTGAAGAAGCTGCCGTTTTAAGCGATTTGCTCGACAAAGTACGCGACTAGCCTCGCTGGCTCAGGTAATATTCAATAAGTCCTTTTGTAGAACCATCGTGATTGCCCACTTCGCCAGATTCGAGTTCGGGTAGAATCACATTGGCCAATTGCTTGCCAAGCTCTACACCCCATTGGTCGAAGCTGAAGATGTTCCAAATAACGCCTTGCAGGAAAATCTTTTGCTCGTACATGGCGATGAGTCGCCCCAGACTCTTTGGAGTCATGTCGTTGAACAACATGCTTGTGGTCGGACGGTTTCCTTCAAAGATTTTGAATGGAGTCAAGGTGTCGATTTCTTCATCTGACTTTCCAGCTGCACTTAGCTCTGAACGAACTTCACTTTCACTCTTTCCTCGCATTAAAGCTTCAGTTTGAGCGAAGAAATTCGACAATAATTTTCTGTGATGATCGTCGAGTGGATGTTGAGGATTTACGGAGGCGATAAAGTCTGATGGAATAAGTGAGGTCCCTTGGTGAATCAACTGATAGAAGGCATGCTGACCATTCGTGCCAGGTTCTCCCCAAACGATTGGACCCGTGTGATAGTCCACCTTTTGTCCACTTCTGTCCACCGATTTTCCATTGCTCTCCATGTCTCCCTGTTGAAGGTACGCCGGGAAGCGGTGGAGGTGCTGGTCGTAAGGAAGAACAGCCGTGCTTTCAGCGCCTAAGAAATTGCGATACCAGATGCCTAAAGCGGCCATAATCATCGGGATATTTTTTCGGAACGACTGGCTTTCAAGCTCTTTATCCACCTCATGAGCACCTGCGAGAAATGACTTAAAATCGTCGCTGCCAATGGCAAGGCAAACGGGTAGACCAATGGTAGACCAAACGGAATATCTTCCACCAACCCAATCCCAAAATCCGAAAACGTTCTTTGGGTCGATTCCAAACTCTGCTACCTTTTCATGATTCGTGCTTACTGCAACGAAGTGCTTAGCTACAGCCGATTCATTTGGAGCGTACTCGAGGAACCATCGACGTGCAGTATGTGCATTGGTCATGGTTTCTTGGGTCGTAAAAGTCTTCGATTCTACTATGAAAAGCGTTTTGGCTGGATCCACATGACGCAGGACTTTGGCGATATCCGCACCGTCAACATTTGAGACAAAGTGGAATTCCAAATCCGGACGGGAGAATGGGTAAAGCGCTTCGTAGACCATTTTCGGACCTAAATCCGATCCTCCAATTCCGATGTTTACAATGTGCTTGATGGCCTTTCCGGAATAGCCCTTCCAGTTGCCATTCCTCACTTCTTTAGCGAAGGCGTACATCTTGTTCAGCTCCTCATGAACAAGTGGAATGACATTGGTTCCATCTACTTCGAGTGTGTCGGATTCGGGTCGACGAAGGGCAGTATGCAAAACCGCTCGTTTCTCCGTTTCGTTAATAGCATGACCCTGGAGCTGAGCTTTGATGGCATTTTTCACATCGGCTTCCTCGAATAAATCTTCGAGAAGCTGAATGGTTGTATCGTTAATGAGGTGCTTGCTATAGTCGAAAAGCAAGGCATCATGACGAATGCTAAAGTTTGAGAATCGATTTGAATTCGATTCAAATGCTTTGGAGATGGAAAAGTTCTTCATTTCTGAAGCGTGATTCTCCAACGCTTTCCAAGCTTTTAGCTCAACAGGGGATTGCCTTTTTAACATGCCGAAGTAGTTTGATGCTCAAAGTTAACTACTTCCATTGGCGAATCACTAACTTTGGCGCGATGAGTATGACAGAAAATCAAAAAGCAAGTTCTGAAAGGAACAAGGCTTTTGCGCAAGACCTAAACAGACGCGTACACGCTTACCTCAATAAAGATGGTAAATCATCGTACGCGGATTTCAGATACTATTTCAAGGCCGTTGTAATGGCGGGCCTGTACTGGGTACCATTTGCTTTGATGCTCCTTCAGATTGGTGGTGACACCATGTTCTGGTTGAGTTGGGTGATCATGGGCTTCGGTATGGCTGGAATTGGAATGAACGTGATGCACGATGCCAATCACGGATCGGTGAGTAAGAAGAAAGAAGTAAACAACCTCTTTGGAGCGAGTATGTATTTGTTGAGTGGATACGTACTCACTTGGCAGATTCAGCACAACCACTTGCACCACAACCACACCAACCATCTTGGGAAAGATGAGGATCTGGAAACACGTGGATTGTTGCGTTTGCACCCAGGTGACCGTTGGAAGAAAATGCACAAGTACCAAGCTTGGTACGGTCCATTGATCTACGGATTGCTTACGCTGAACTGGGTAGTCGTTAAAGACTTTAGCCAGATTAAGCGCTACCACACAATGGGCCTACTTAAAAAGTTTAATACAACTGTTCGTGCTGAGTTTATCAAGCTGTCTTTGATTAAGGCACTTTACGTAGGTGTGTTCATTGGCCTTCCAATGATTATGGGATGGGCTTGGTATTCAGTTCTTCTCGGGTTTGCAGCGATGCACTTCATTGCTGGATTCGTTTTGAGCTTTGTGTTCCAATTGGCACACGTTGTACCGGAGGTGGATCACCCAACAGAAGAAGAGGCTACAGGCCCAGGAGCTTGGCAGGTGAACAACTTGCTCACGACTTCTAACTTCGCTATGAAGAATCCAATCATCACCTGGTGCCTAGGAGGATTGAATCACCAAGTGGAGCACCACCTGTTCCCACACGTGAGTCACGTTCACTACCCTGCACTTGCTAAGATTGTAGAAGCTACAGCTAAAGAACACGGCCTTCCTTACCACAAGCACTCCTTCATGCTCGAAGCGGTTGTCGCTCACATGAAGTTCTTGGTGGAAATGGGGAAGAAGCCAGCGATGGCTTGATATACAGTTAGACGAATAGATATTTGGACTACTGGACTACTGGAAGACTCGAATGCTAGCTAGCATGCTCCACGGTTTGAACTGAGAATCTCTGAGCAGATAAAAATATTGAGCCCGTTAGTTGTTTACAGCTGACGGGTTCTTTTTTGGCGCAGGGAAGTAGGCAAGGTGTCAGTCTAAGGAGTGTGAGTATCGTTCTAACCGTCAACCATCATTGTCCAGCCCTTGTAATGCGTATTTAGTACAGATGTTTGGGCGTGAGAACGTGAGCGCATGAGGACATTCGTCCACCAAGTATTGAGTATCCAGTATTCGGTATTCCTGTAGAAGTTCTCTGCCTCAACAGAAGAGCACACCTCAGTTTGTGCTAGTATGTACCCAGTACCCAGTACCCAGTACCCAGTACCCAGT
>JABXHW010000053.1 GCA_013373425.1 Flavobacteriia bacterium | reverse complement strand
GGTACTGGGTACTGTGTACTGGGTACTGGGTACTGGGTACTGGGTACTGGGTACTGGGTACTGGGTACTGGCAAAGTTCCAGATTGCCTAAGGCCAAATTCAACATCACGGGTTATTCTTTCGTTACTTTGATGAAGTAAGTCGTTACCCGTTCTCTCATGATAGGTCGAAAATATGGCAGTAGGAAGTTTTTTATCGCCACTGGATTGGTGGGATTTCTCGCTATTCTTTCTACTTACTATTTAGGCATATTCCCAATCGTCACTCTGCGCCAGTCTGAAATATTATGTCCAAGTCCAATTAGTATCGGTGAAGAAGTTAACCCCTTTGGATTAGGTGATTCTGAGAATGGCGAGCAAACACTTTACTACATCCAAGATTTGGATGACAAGGATGGTTTCTTTTCTGTTCGGTACACAAGCGACAATGAACTAATCAAAAAGATTCGGCCACTCCTTAACTGCGAATACACAGGAGGAGATGTAGCGACAACTCAAAGTCGAATCATTCTCGTAATAGATGGTACCATCACAATGCGTTTAGAGGCAAGCATTGTCTTAGACGAGGCAAAGCCGGGTTTACAAGTGAGGTCTCTGGGTTGGTTAGAATTCAAAAAACCACAAGAGTTAAAAGCCGAACTCGACAACCTAAGTCCTTACCTACTTCCCTGGCTTCACATCTGAACCCCTTCCGAGAGCACAGCAGACGCCGCACCCAGTACCTAGTACCTAGTACAATCTCATCATCTCGCCGAAAACCCTGTCCCATTCCACTTAATCGGAATAGCCGTTTCGAGGCTATAATCTGCGGTACGCATGACTTTGAAGGTGAAGCCTGATACGGTTCCTCCGCTTGGGTTGAGTTCTACGAGAACGAGGTAATCAGAGGAGTTGGAATAATCACGAATCACAGGAGCAGCGTAACGGAGCATATTTGTTCTGTCGAGGGGTGGGATACCAAACACTTCCTCGTCTGGAGTATACTCAAACAATTGGAAATCGCGCTGCCACTGATTGTCGCCAGTTCCTACTTGGCGCGAGACAGCGATGATATGTCCTTGTTCTCGAATGCGCTCGTACACTCGAATCTCGTAGTAAAACTGCGAGCTTGGTCTGTTGATGTACGCTTGTCGGTAACGGATGTAGCCTTCCTCCTTCTCTAGAATCTCAAAGCCCACAGAGTCCTGACCGGATAGCGTAACTATGCTGCCTTCTTCCATGAAGAACTCAGCTTCAGCAGGGGTTAGATCAGTGACTACACCGGGCAATTGCTCGAAGATGTCTTCAATATCCTGGGCCGAAACGGCAACTGAAAGGAGTAGGCTAAATGCGAAAAGAGGAAACTTCATCTATGCTCAGAGTTTGGGTAAATATACAACGGCAAGACTTGGGATAAAATGTAAAAAGCCCAACCGAAAACGGCCGGGCTTCTAACCAAAATCCAAACCTGTTAGGGTCGGACACTTCCAATTTAGCAAAACATAATTGACATTTCGTCCAATTAAACGGACATATTCAAACGCTACTGTAAAATATTCTTTGACAAGTTTGTTATAGGCAACAACAGCAAGCATGTCGAACGACTCAAAGGTGAAGATTGGCGATTTGATTCGCGAGGAAGTTGAGGCAAGGGGAATGAAGGTTTCTCACTTTGCCAAGCTTATCAATCGCACCCGCCAGAATGTCCACAACATCTTCGGACGGAATACTATCGACACGGATCTTCTATTTGAAATCTCCAAGGCACTCAACAGAGATTTCTTCGCTGCATTCAGCTCCGCTTTACAGGAAGAAGAAGTTCCTGTTTCCTCTTTGGCAAACACCCGCTCCACCTATGGCGCAAGTCAGGATGGCGTTCACTTACACATCCATCTCCCCGATTCGCCAATGTCCGATGAAGAGCGCTCCCAGTTACTTTCCCAGATTCAGAGTGAATTGACTCGAGTAGAAAAAAAGAAAGAAGGCTAGAAACGAATCCAGCCTTCTTTGAGAGACGGGGAATAATCCCCTGCGCAAGAAGAGCCGTCTTTATACGCTAAATCACATATTACACACGATAATCCTGTCACAAAAAGCGGAGAGAACTTTTCCCTCAGTATATAAAAATTCTGATAATTGGCTATAATATTACTGTGGGTTAAATAAAATTCGTATATTTGACTTGTTGTTCTTTGAAATGAATGTTTCGCCCAGGGTTCCTTTTGGAGCCATTTATGAGTTTACAGCTCCACCCATTTTGGGTTTGATTACGGGATCAGCCACTGTACCTAGTACCCCGTTTCGCCGCTCCCTTCTATGGAGCAGGATAATTGAAGCCGTCGAAGACGCTATCCGCATAGGGCACATCCTCTGTATGAGCAGGCAGCAATTGTGCTTGCCCTTGAAATTTTAAAATTAAACGGATGAAAAACATTCAATTATTGGAACTCCGAAAAAGAGTTCAACAATTAGTTTCAAAGAACGGGTATGCGTTCTCTGATGAAGATTTATCTCTATTGAAGGAGGTACTTAACGAACTAGATGTGCAAATTGAGAACAGTAAATCGTCGAAGAAAATGACTCTTCTAGACTTTGCTTCACTCACATTTAAACTTCTTAAATTCTTTGGTTTCGACAACTTTGAGGATATTATCTGATTCACGGCTTCACTTTTTTTTCAAATCTTGATCATTATGAATATCGGGTCAACAATTAAGCAGATAAGACAAAAAAAAGGGCAAAAGCAAAAAGATTTCGCCTTGACTTGTGGCATTTCTCAATCTTACCTCTCACTTATTGAAAATGACGTTAAGGAGCCAACAATTACTCTGCTAAAACGAATTTCACAAGAACTAGAAATACCCCTCCCCATCTTAATGTTCTATTCACTAGAAGAGGACGATGTGAATGAAAACAAAAAAGAAGCCTATGGGCTACTGGAGTCACACATAAAGAACATGATCAATTCAGTTTTTGCAGAAACCGAACTGACATGAGAAATAGAATCAAGGATTTTGCTTATTTCATTCATGAGAATCCAAGAATGCTACTACGGATAGCCGAGGCACTAGATTCTGACGAGTCCAGATTTTACAGGACCAAGGAAGAACCAAAATTGAATGACCAAGGCCAACCGATTATTGTTAATGGACAGGTGGCGACAAGAAAACTCCTAATTCCTAATTCTCATCTAAAACACGTTCAGAAAAAAATACTTACTCGCGTCCTTTATAAATTAGACTTGCCTAAAAACTTTTATGGAGGGGTTAAAGGATTAGACGCGGTGTGGAATGCACGATTTCATCAGGGGAATAAATATATTTTTCAGACAGATCTTAAGAGTTTCTTCCCGTCAATCAGTCACACAAAAGTTCTTAAGTCATTAAAAGCGGAGAATTTTGAATTCGAAGTAGCTTCACTAATTACAAGACTTTGCACTTGCAAAGGAGAGCTCCCTCAGGGCTGCCCAACATCATCTTTCTTATCTGCCCTTCACCTTAAGCATAACGCTGGTTCTTTATTTAGAGAATTATCTAAAAAGGGCTATAAAGTGAGTCTCTATATAGACGATATCACTATTTCAAGCCCTGTAGATTTCCGTGATGAAACTTCACGTATTATTAACTCATTACGTGAAATTGGATTGAAAGTTAATTTTGATAAAACTACTTACTCATCCTCGAGTACCGAAATCACCGGAGTTCATGTAAAAAACAACGCGATTTACTTATCTAAAAACTCCCATTCAAAGCTTTCTAACCCTAGCATTTCAAAAGAATCCAAACTAGGTATTATTCATAGAAAGGAATATCTCAAGCATGTGAGCAAAACGAAACGTGGCTAATAATCAGCTACATTACACCTTACCTTTACAGAGTCCGTTTGAAAGAAAGAAGGCCGGAACCCAATCCAGCCTTCTCCGAGAGACGGGGAATGATCCCCTGCGCAAGAGAAATTCTAGCTGTTTCGAACCGGTGAGGTTCGCTTTACGTTCATGGACCAACGCAGGCTTCTAATCAGTAACCCAGACTGTATTTGAGACCTATTTAGTTTGGATTGCAATGGTTTGGTATTCATGATCGGCTCAGTTAGAACTTTGAATCCATCAAATATACCCAGCACGTCAATGCCCTTTTAAAGACTAAAAAGGCATGAAGACTGATAATCAGAATGATGTGAAATTAAAATACGTAGAACTACGTATATCAAAGGGTAGAAATCGCACTACAATTCGACTTGAATAATACCTTCACGAATGGCCGTAAGGACCAACCCGATGGTCTTTTTGGTACCAAACTTCGTGTGTAGATGCGAGATGTGTTTCTCTACCGTCCGTGACGAGATATTGAGTTTCTCCGCCATCTCCGCTGCCGTGTGCTCCTTGCTGAGCAACTTGAGAATCTCAGCCTCGCGCTCAGTTACGCCATTGAATAGTGAGGAGTTTCTCCTTCTACGGGCTCTGAAGCTATTCTGAAACAAAGATTGTGAAACTTCCGCGTTCAAGTAGTGACCGGTTTCATACACGCGATGAATCGCAGTTTCCACTTCCACAGGATCGGCATTCTTGAGCAAGAATCCACGTCCGCCTGCTCTGATAAACTCCACGATGATATCATTATCATCGTGTTGCGAAAGTCCGATTACACCGAGATTAGGGTGATATTCACCAATCTTCGATACCGCTTCAATCCCGTCCATTTTGGGCATGCGGATGTCTGTCACCACAATATCGCATGGGGTTTTATCCAAGATATTTAGTAACTGAACACCATCTTCGGCTTCAGCCACAACCTCAATATTGATTAAGTCGTTCATCAAACTAACCAATGCTGCGCGCACGAGTTGTTGATCTTCAGCGAGAACTACTTTAATCTTCCCCTGATTCATCGTGATTCAAATTCATAGGTACGGTTACCTTCAAAGATACACCTTGACCAGGTTCCGACCAGAGTTCGGCGGTTCCATTGAGGAAATCCGCTCTTGATTCAATATTCTTTGTTCCCAGACCAATTTGAACTTCACTCATATTGAAGCCCTTACCATCGTCTTTCAGTTCCATGAAAAGTTGATCGCCTTCTACTTTCACGCTCACCGATATCACGCTTGCCTCGGCGTACTTTATAGAGTTCTGAATGAATTCCTGTACCATTCGGTAAAGCGCTAAGTCGCGGGCCGTGTTATTAGGCTCCCAGGATTCTGGCGCATCAAACTCAATCCGTAGGCCCCCGCTTCTCTCTACTTTATCGAAGAGGTCGTCCAGGGCATCAAGCAGACCAAATCGCTCGAGCACGGGCGGCATCAGTTCTCGACTAATACCACGGAGCTCCTGAATAGTTCCGTCTAGTGATTGAATGGCTTCAGCTGCAATCTCATTCTCCTTATCGCGGGAAAGCGACATGCGCACTACGGTGAGTTGTGCATTGATATGATCGTGAAGTTCTTCAGCAATCTTTTTGCGCTCACGTTCCCCACCTTGGATGGAGGCTGCCAAGAGTTTCTTTTGCTCATCGAGGGCGAATTGCGCTTTTTCACGCTCTGTCGCTATGATTCGTCGTCTCGACACATTCAATGCGTAGAATGCAGCAAAAACCGATACAAGAAGGACTACAAGCCCACCAATGAGCATGTATAAGAGTTCTAATATTTCAGCTCCTCTTGCCAGCATTTCTTCAAGTTGTAACGATGAGCAATATAGAAATAACCCACACCAAGAATGATATAGGCAGCTATGTGAAGTATCATTCGAAAAGGCTCAAACCAGTCCGGAATAGCGGTAGGCATCAAAAAGTACTTTGTGCTACCATAGGTCCATTTGAGATAACCAATGGAGTAGTAGAGTATCCAAAGTCGATTGATGATGCGGATGGGCGCTGCCAGTCTATGCTTTGTTCGAATAACATTGTCCAACTCAAGAAGTAGGGGAACGGCAATCATAACCGCCCCCAGTAATCCTGAGTTTGCCGTGGAATTATAAAGGGAAGTGCGCTCTAGTCCAAGAATGAAAGTTACGTGAAACATGGCCGCTAGCATTCCACCAATAGTGAGCCATAAGGCCGTTCGATACAATGTCTTGTTTTCAATCAGACTTCCGAAAACGAAGAGAGAGAGCAATACATTGACATTGTAGTAAATCATGGTTTTTGTCACCGGCCATTCCCCAAAAAAATCAATGAGAATGAAGCCAGAAAGATCAGCAGCCCAGCATAAGAACAGCGGAGCCATGAGCCATCCTCCCCTATTTCTATGCTTAATCCAATGATAGATAATAGGAAGAATCATTGACAGGTAAACAACCTTGTTTACTATCAAAAGCTTCATGAATAATTCTACGGCAGTCACGAATAATTCTACAAGGGGTTAGCACCGCATGAATTTGGACAAGGTTCTCCAGAATCGAGGCACATGTTTTCGCTCGCTCCATAGTAGTTGTTTCCTTCGGCGTCGCAACCGATCAAAACGGTATTCATGTTGTTCTCCTCATCCATACCGAAATAGATACGTACAGAAGTAATTTCAACACCTTCGGGAGCAGCTTCTTTCAGTTGATCGAGCATGCTCAAATCATATCGAATACCTTTAACTGTGCCGTTACACTCTGCATAATTAGCACGATAGTTTTCCACCAAGGCTTGTGCTGCCTCCTTGGTAATCATAGTTCCATTTGCCATGAGAAATAGAGAATTAGGTTTTTGTGACCTAAACTTACGCAAAGTGAACCGACAAATAGGGGGAAATAAAAAATCCCTCGCCGTTTGACGAGGGATTACTCTGTGGGCCCAGCAGGACTTGAACCCGCGACCAATTGATTATGAGTCAACTGCTCTAACCAGCTGAGCTATGGGCCCATTTTAGCAGTGGCAAAAATAGGCCTTTCTATCTATTTATCGATATCTCCTAGCTTTCAATTGCTCCAACCATCAGAACTTCTGTAGGGGTCTCAGAACCACCTTCCGGCTCTAAGCTAATGGCGAAGGCAACAGGCGCCCCAGAAGTGGCTTGCATCTTCGATAATCCTACTTCATCTTGTAGTGGAATTACACCTTGACTTACAGGCGCGCCGTCCACGATGGTCCACAATTGATACTGCTTTCCTGACGCTACCTGAGGCATCTGTGCTGTTTCGAAGAGTACCTCATTCGATTCAGGGTTCCAATACACTTGGGCAGTTGCTTCAAAGCCTTCGTTCACCGATGCTAATCCGATAGTTCGTGTATCCGTTGATGTCACGAAAGCCAAGTCGGAGGCTATGGCGCGATTTTCTGCTCGCAACTGATCGATGCTTTCTTGGTTCAATCCTGCCTCAACAGCCAAGCTCTGAAGTTCATCATTCACTTTAGCAATCTCAGTAGTAGATTGGAAATACATACCACCCAATCCTACGATAATTACGAAGGATGCCGCAATGGCCCATGGGAAGCTGCGCTTCGATTCATTACTGCTTGTTGCCGGAGCTGATTCTTCTTCGTCGTCGTCCTTTACCACAGTCATTACTGGGACTGGAGCAACGCCTTTTAAATCTTCTTCAGTGCGCTCTGGCAAGTTTGCAAGGACTTTGGCTTTTAAGTCCTTGGGAGGCGCCACAGCGTCTACCAAGATCGCGTCCGCCATCTCATCCTCTATCTCAGATAGATAGGATGAAATCTCTGGATAGATCTTCGATAGGCACTGAACCTCTCTCATCTCTTGTTCAGAAACCATTCCGAGGACGTAATCCTCAAGAATGCCTGTTCCTATGTACTGTTTAATGTCCACTGCTAGTTGTTCCTAAGAGTTTTCTCAAATCATTAAGAGCTTTCCGTGCTCTTGTCTTTACTGTTCCTAATGGAATATTGAGCTCCTTTGAAATCTCATCCTGAGTGTAACCTCCGAAATAAGACAATTCCAAAATCTCTCTTTCTTCCTTCCTCAGCTGCTGCAAATGCTTGCGCAGTCCAATCGCATCAACCGACATCTCTTGCGAGCTGTGGGTTTCAATTACATGCGATACCTTCTCATTTCCATTAATCTCGTACTTCTTAGCTTTTGACCTTAAGTAGTCGATTGCAGTATTTCGGACGATGTTGAGCATCCAGGTGAACAGTTTACCTTTTGACGGGTCGTACTGTGCTCCTTTCTTCCAAATCTTGACGAAGCCGTCTTGCAAAACGTCTTGTGCAGCTGCTTCATCTTGGACCACTTTTAAACACACTCCGTACAGGGCTCCACTATAATGATCGTACAAGTACTCCATTATACTTTCATCACCTGACCGTAGTGCGCCAACAATCTCCGCTTCGTTCTTTCGGGATTCTTTGGCCATTGCCATGCTTGAATATTGTATGTTATGCAATGTGCTCATAGACAAGTCATCTACGAGCGAATTGCGCTATTTGGTTTTCAAGGAAAGGAAATTTTTTAAACTTTGTTCGCGAACCCCCTTGAAAATCTGGAACTCACGGCCATCTTTGTGGCTCAAAACATTCATCCTTTCTCATGGAATTGAAGAAGAATATCCTACTCGACCTAGGCGGCGTACTCATCGACCTCAATCGCGAAGCGCTTGATAGCGCTTTTGAAAAGCTCTGGGTAAAGAAAGCTCCTAGTGCATCGAAACTCGAGAAATGGGAATTGGGAAAGTTGCCAGAAAATGATTTCTATTCCATGTGGAATGCAGCAAAGTGGGTGATGAAGTCGGATATCGATGCGGCTTGGAACAATCTACTCGGTGAACTTCCACAAGAACGCATCACTCTACTTAAGAAGTGGAAGAAAAAGCACAACCTCTACTTGGTGAGCAATACGAACTCCATTCATATGAAGGAGATTCAAGCCCGACTTGGAATCTTTGGGTGGAAACAGTTCACAGAATTGTTCGAAGAAATCTATCTCAGCCATGAAGTCGGCAAGCGCAAACCGAACAAGGCATTTTTTGAACATGTACTAAAGGATGCGGATATCAAAGCAGAGGATTGCTCATATATAGATGATACGGAAGAGCATACCCAAGCAGCAGCTAAGCTGGGCATCGACTCGTATTGGCTAGACCTCGAGAAGGAGTCTATCCTCGATCTTGGCAAAGCTCGATAAGAACGCCATTGGTCGACTTTGGGTGAAGGAAGGCCACTAACTTATTATCTGCCCCTTCCTTTGGCTCATCGCTTAGAAGTTGAAAGCCTTCACCTTTCAAGCGTGCCATCTCAGCGCGAATATCCTCGACGGCAAAGGCCACATGGTGCAAACCCTCCCCTTTCTTTTCGATGTACTTGGCGATAGCAGAGTCATCGCGAGTGGCTTCTAGAAGTTCAACTTTGTTAGGCCCCGATTGAAAGAAGGATGTAATCACCCCTTCGCGCTCCACTTCTTCTCGCTTATAGGAAGGCGACCCGAGCAATGCGGCGAAAAGCTTCTCCGATGCTTCTAAGTCCTTAACTGCGATTCCGAGGTGTTCAATCTTGTCTAAAGCCATAATTCTAAAGTTTATGCAAAGGATTGCATGTTGACCAAGTTCGCATAAGCGCCATTGGTATTTATCAAATCATCATGGGTGCCACGTTCAACGATCTCTCCATCCTGCATAACGATAATCTCATCGGCATGTTGAATGGTGCTGAGTCGGTGGGCAATGATGAGTGACGTTCTATTGGTCATCAATTTATTTAATGCATCCTGAACTACTCTTTCACTTTCAGTGTCGAGCGCAGAAGTGGCTTCATCCAAAATGAGAATAGGCGGATCTTCCAATACGGCACGTGCAATGCTCATGCGTTGACGTTGACCGCCAGACAGTTTAGAGCCACCTTCACCGATGTTTGTTTCGTAGCCTTCCTCCATCTTATCGATAAACTCCGCCGCATTCGCCACTTCGGCTGCCTTGCGAATTTCATCATCCGAAGCATCGGGTTTGCCCAAAGAGATATTCGTTCGAATGGTGTCGTTGAAGAGAATGGACTCCTGATTCACAATCCCCATCAGGCCTCTCAAATCGGCGAGTTTGGCATCGCGAATATCCACCCCATCAATCTTAACACTACCGCTTGTCACATCCCAATAGCGGGGAATCAGATTGGAAATGGTGGTCTTTCCTGAACCTGAAGCTCCAACCAGTGCGACGGTCTTGCCCTTAGCCACTTTTAGGTTGATGTCTTTCAAGATATACGGTCCGTCTGCATCGTACTTAAACGACACGTTCTCTAGCTCAATCTCAGACTTAAACTCATTGATAGAAACTGCATTCTCCTTTTCCTCGATTGGATTCTCTGCATCTAGGATTTCGATAATGCGTTCAGCAGAGGCAGACCCTTTTTGAATGTTGTTGATAGCTGTCGTGAAGCTTCGCATCGCAGGGATGATCTGATAGAACAAGCCCAAATAGCCAATCAGTTCACTGCCATCCAATCCGATAGAGTTCGATGGTTCAGCCCCAAGAATAATCTTACCTCCGTACCACATGATGAGGAACATCACGCCTGCTCCGAGGAATTCGTTGATGGGAGAGCCGAGGTCTTTTCTTCGAAGGGCGCTATTCATTGTGCGCGTATAGGCTCTACTCGCCGACTGGAATCGTTCATCCTGTGTTGGTTCAGCCCGGAAGGCCTTGAGCACCTTCAGTCCAGTGAGTGTCTCTTCAAAAATCGACAAGAGATACCCCAATTGCGACTGCGCTTTGACCGATTTGCGCTTCAGTGTCTTTCCAACCCATGCCATCATGAAGCCAGCAATCGGCAATACAATGAACATAAAGAGGGTCAATTTTGCACTGAGGAAAATCAAGAAAATGATGGTTCCGATGATCATCAACGGATCTCTTACCATCATCTCGAGGGAAGTCAAGAAACTCCATTGAAGCTCCGTGACATCAGAGCTCATTCTGGCTAAGGTATCTCCCTTTCGCTTTTCAGTGAAGTATGAAATAGGAAGCGCCAGACTTTGTTTGTGCACTGCTGTACGGATATCGTGAATCACGCCGTTGCGCAAAGGAGCCAAGGCCCAAAGCGCCAAGTAACGGAAGAGGTTCTTCATAAGGAACATCACTGCACCGGCAATACAGATATATGCTAGAGCCGTTCCTTCACCATGTGTATCTAGAAACTGTCCGAATTCATAATAGGCCAACTCCTTTAAGTCGCCCATACCTTCAACCTCGCCTGGATGAACAGCCACACGCTTTACAGTCCCGAAGAGAATCTGAAGTAGTGGAATTACCACACCTAATGACCCAAAAGAAAAGAGGATCATCATTAGATTGAAGAAGGCATTCAAATATGCACGCCACATGTAGGGCTTGGCGAACCTTAGAATGCGCAAATAATTTTTCATTGCCGCAAAGGTAAAATAGATAGCTAAATGAGTAACGTTCAATCCGTACCTTTGCACACATGGAATCTACACGTCAGAAAAAAATAGCTCGTCTACTCGAAAGAGACTTTGGTGAAATCTTCCAACGCTTGGGCAAAGATCATTTCCCTGGAGCCATGCTATCCGTGACTAAAGTGCGGGTAACGCCCGATCTGGGGATTGCTCGTGTTTACGTTTCCATGTTCCCTGTAGACAATAAGAAAGATATGATCGATTGGGTTCGTGCGAATTCGGCTTCTATCCGAAACGACCTTGCTCAGCGCGTTCGCCATCAACTTCGTATCGTTCCGGAATTGGAATTCTACATCGACGATACCTTGGATTACCAAGAAAACATCGACAAGCTTCTTCGAGGCGAAGGGGAAAACCCGATTAAGTGAACCTCTCCTTCCACATAGCACGGCGCTATCTCTTTGCCAAAAAATCGACCAACGCGGTCAATTGGATTACGGGTATTTCTGCCGTAGGTGTTATGGTGGGAACCGCAGCAATGGTGATTGTATTGAGTGCCTTTGCGGGATTAGATCAACTCGTTCGTAGCTTTTATACCAACTTCGACCCCGACCTGAAGGTCTTACCCGCCGAGGGTAAATTCGCCACTTGGTCGGATTCAAACCAGACCTTGCTGAATGATATCGACTGGATTGTTGCGGAATCGAAAGTGGTGGAAGATAAAGCCCTGCTTCGTTTTCGCGAGCGGGAATACATCGGCATTGTTAAAGGTGTTGACGCCGACTTCATGTCGGTAGCACCTATTGATTCTTTCATTGTTGAAGGCTCATTTGACCCTACCGCTGATTCAGATGTGAGCTTCGGTCTGTTTGGCAGCGGGGTTGCTGGATATATCGGAGTGCACAGCCTCAGAGGCACCTCCCCCGTCAATGCCTATGTACCTAAAATGGGGAGTATGGACCGACTCAACCCCATGGGGAATGTGAGCTTTGCACCACTCTACCCAAGTGGATTTTTCCAGATTCAACCAGAATTCGACACTAAGTATGTCTTTGCGAGCATCGAGTTCAACCGATCATTGTTCGACCTAGAAGACGATATGATTTCAGCGGTTGAGATTAAAGTGGAGGAAGGCATCAAACTGAAAACTGCCAAAAATGATCTCGCCGAAATTCTCGGTGAGGAATGGCAGGTGAAAACGCGAGATGACTTGCAGGTAGCTATTTTTAAGGTGCTTCAATCCGAAGGCTTAATCACCTATCTCGTCCTCACTTTCATCCTCTTAGTAGCCAGTTTTGGTATTCTATCCTCGGTAAATATTCTGATTCTGGAGAAGAAGAAAGACCTACACACACTTTGGAGCATGGGTGCATCAGAGCGTCTTTTGCGCCGCATTTTCATGGCAGAAGGATTATTGATTTCGCTAGGAGGTGCCTTCATTGGCTTCCTCATTGGAATCATCGTAGTCCTCCTTCAGAAGCACATTGGATTGTTATCGATGGGCTCTGGATATATCGTAGAGTACTACCCCGTAGAAATTCGTCCGTTGGACATTCTACAAGTCATCGTCACTATCTTAATCGTCGGAATCGGAATCAGCTGGTTGGCTGTTCGACGTTTGAAGGTGAATAAGCTCTCGATGAATTAAATCACCGGCTCACCGATGTACGTATTCTCAATTTCGTTGAGAATTTCGAACACCATGTCGGCATCATCTTCCGTCACCAAGCGCGTGCGGTACTCCTTGAAGTTTGGAAGTCCTTTAAAGTAGCTCGTATAATGTCTACGTGTTTCGTTGATCGCTAAACGCTCTCCTTTCCAATCGAGTGACATTTCAAAATGTCGACGAGCTACTGCAACGCGCTCCTTGATGGTTGGCTTTGGAAGATGTTCTCCCGTCTTCATGAAGTGTTTCATTTCATTGAATATCCAAGGATATCCAATGGAAGCTCGACCAATCATAATTCCATCCACTCCGTAGCGGTTGCGATATTCTACAGCCTTTTCAGGTGTGTCGATATCTCCATTCCCAAATACAGGAATGTGCATGCGAGGGTTGTTCTTCACATCGGCAATAAGGCTCCAATCCGCTTCACCTTTGTACATCTGCTTGCGCGTACGGCCGTGAATAGAAATCGCTTGGATGCCAACGTCTTGTAAACGCTCTGCCACATCAACGATGTACTTGGTATTCTCATCCCAACCGAGGCGCGTCTTCACCGTAACTGGCTTATCTACGGCCTTCACAATCTCCTCTGTCATGGACACCATTTTTGGGATGTCGCGGAGGATTCCAGCACCGGCTCCTTTGCAGGATACCTTCTTCACTGGGCAACCGTAGTTGATGTCGAGAATATCAGGGTTCGCTTCAGCGGCAATCGATGCTGCTTCGCGCATGTTTTCAATATCGTACCCAAAGATTTGAATACCGATCGGGCGTTCGTACTCGAAGATATCGAGCTTTTGAACACTCTTGGCAGCGTCGCGAATCAATCCTTCACTGGAGATGAATTCCGTGTACATTACATCGGCACCATTCTCCTTGCAAAGCGCTCGGAAAGGCGGGTCACTTACATCTTCCATCGGTGCGAGGAGAAAAGGAAACTCTCCCACGTCTACATTCCCTATTTTTATGCTCTCGGCCATGCTGCAAAACTACGAAAACCTCTGTGCATTAAAATGTTCCGCCAAATCATTCAGCTTTCACGACCTGTAAGCCAAGTACTTATTGTTCTCTTCATCACGATGCTATCGCAGATTGTCTTGGGGATGGCCACTTTCAACTTGCCCGATACCATTGAGTTTAACTACCTGCGTCTCATTCTAAGCCACTTGATACTTTTCATCATGCCAGCGCTTGTTTTGTTGAGAGGAAGAGGAGAACATCCCGATAGCGCATGGCGACTTAAGCCGAGTTCTAACCCTAGAATGTGGGCAGTTGCACTTTTGAGTTTGCCACTCATACTTAGCTTCAACTATTGGCTCGAGCAAATGATTATTGATTGGGAAAATCCATGGTCGTGGTGGGAGAGCATGCGAGAGATGGCTCAAGCGGGTTCATTCATCATCGAGATGATTGAAGGATCTACTTTGATGTCGATTTTGGCCTTCCTATCGGTTTGCATTCTAGCCCCTCTCAGTGAGGAGATATTCTTCCGCGGCACCATTCAGCGTATACTTTCCATGGCCATTCCTGGATGGGCTTCAATCCTTATTACCTCATTTATCTTCATGCGCCTTCACGCCAACATTGATGAATACCCGGCCATTTTTATCTCTAGCCTGCTTTTGGGACTCATCTATCACAGAACACAATCATTATGGACCACCATTGTTGCGCACATGGTGTTCAATATGATCAGTTTCATGCTTGTCTTAGAATGGTTCACATTCGAACCAGAAATGATAGGTTCTGTCGCGATGTTGGTCTTCGCATTTGGATTGGTGTGGATCAGTCCGAAGTTAACACCCACTCAGGCTCCACGTGTTCAAATTGAACCGCCTTCGGATAAGAGCGAGTCACAATAAGCTGTTGCTTCCCGTCTAGACGATCAAAGGATTGATTGAAGAACTTTACGGAGTAATTCTCGCGCAGCGTTCTGTACGCTGCATTCACCTCGTTCTGGATGGAAGCGAACCGACCGTAATGTACTCCTGTACTGATTACAATTTGAACGCGAGCCTCTTTCGGATGGCGCGCACCCTCTTCTGTCTTCTCTCCATCACAGTAGCTGCACTTCCCACTTCCGTTGTTGTCCACATAGGTAATCACCGCTGCTTTAACATCCGCTAGGTTTTTAATGGACTTTCCGTTGATGACAACCTCGTTAGCACTCACTACAATCAGTAATGGAGAAGAAGTCTGATACAACTTCAGGGTAGATTTCTCGGGATTACTTGGCAGCTTTTCAGATTGAAACCAGAGGAGCTGAAAGCCCACCAACAAGGCACACATGAGCAAAGCGAGGAGTATCGCTTTAGCTTGATAAGTGAATATGTATCCTAGGCCTTTCATCGTGGTCATCTTTCTTAAGAACAACTCAATCTCCGTACCAGAAGTACGTATTTAGGCCACAAAAAAAGGCCGACGATTTCGCCGGCCTTTCATCTATCTAAAAGAGAAGAGTCTTATCTCTGAAGATTACCCTCGAACATATTCTCATCGGAAGTTGCTCTAATGGTAGAGTAGTTCACGATGTATGCTTGGGCTTCTTGCAATTGCTCTTTGATATCTTGAATAAGACCCATCTTCACCATACCATCCGCTTTGATGGAAACAGTAAACTTGGTTCTTTCTTTCTCATTGATCTCTGAGCGTGTTGAAACCACCCACTCTTGAATTTCATCAACTGTTGCCAATTGCTGATCCAACTGGATGCGTGGTTCAGAGCCGTACAATACTTCGTTGAGAGGCTTCCCAACGTAGATGTAAGCTGTGAGGTCCTTTCGTTCAACCTTAGTGATCTGGGTCGCTTGAGGTTTATCTTGACTTACCTTCAAAGTAACCTCACGCATTGTGGTGGCTACCATGAAGAAAAAGAGAAGCATGAACACGATATCAGGCAATGAAGCCGTCGATACCGCTGGTGTTTCTTTTGTTTTTTTCTTCTTGATGTGAGACATGATAAACTAGCTTAAGATTGAAGCGGCTTTGGTTCCGAAATTACTAACGGGTACTTAGCCTCAATATCCTTTCGCTCATCCTCCGATAAATCGTTGTATGGCTTACCGTACAGCGTTTGTGACAAGTCTTCACGCAATTCTCTGTAAGCTGCATTCAGCTCATTTCGAATGGTGATGTACATGTCGTACGTCGTACTGTTATCCAACGCGATTGATAGAATCGCTTCGTTCGGCTTATCAGAAGACTTAGGATCTTGATTACCATTACAGTAGGTACAGCTTCCCTCACCGTTGTTATCGATGAAAGCTTTAGCTGCTTCGCGCAGATCCTCAATCTCCATGTATTCGTCTTCTACCAACATATCGTTGTTGGCGTTAACGACAATTTCAAAGAGGTTACGCTCCGGGATATCTGGTGGATCATCTGGAAGCTCCGAAGGTGGGAGCTGTACCTGAATACCAGTATCCTGGTCCATGGTCGTAGTCACCAAGAAGAAAATGAGCAAAAGGAACGCGATGTCGGCCATAGAGCCGGCATTGATTTCTGATGTTCCGCGTCTTGCCATGATCTTTTATTTTAAAATTCGTGCTACGCCTGAATATACTACTGTAAGGAGTGTCAAGAGGGCGGTGATGAAGAACATGTTCAATCCCACAGCAACGAAAGTTGCCATTCCACCTTCTAGGTCATATTTCGCGTATGCGCTAGGATCGGCCATAAGCCAAGCCACAAGCACAACAAGCGCTAGTGCTGCAATTCCAATGAGTGCGTTCTTGATGCCTTTTGGGTTCACGACAAGTCCGTTTACGAACGAACCCAAAGCGCCCAATACGGCTACACCGAGAACGATACCTGTAACCACCAAGCCGTTATCCACAGCGCTGGTTAGTTCTTCGTCACCGTCAGCGAAGCCAACAAGAATAACGAAGATGGTACCGAGAGCTCCCAGTACAAGAGACGTAATCATTGAAATCATTTTTGTATTTGATCCCATGCTTACTGATTTTTCTTGTAGAAGTCAATCATCATATCGAGGAACGAAATAGAAGCGTCTTCCATCTTGTTCACGATGTTGTCAATCATAGAAATAATCAAGTTGTAGAAGATCTGTAGAATGATCGCTACAATCAAACCGAATACGGTTGTCAAAAGTGCCACTTTAATACCACCTGCTACTAGACCAGGGTTGATGTCACCCGCTGCCTCAATCGCGTCGAAGGCCTGGATCATACCGATTACCGTACCCATGAAACCAAGCATTGGAGCCAAGGCGATAAACAATGAAATCCATGATACACCTCTTTCGAGCTTACCTTGCTCTACAGATGCTACAGAGATGATAGACTTGTCTACCATTTCAATTCCTTCTTCGTAACGGTCGAGACCTTCGTAGAACAATGTAGCTACTGGGCCACGCTGCTCACGGCAAACTTCTTTAGCGGCTTCAACACCACCAGAGTTCAATGCCTCTTCTACCTTGCGTAGAAGCTTCTCGTTGTTAGAGATAGAGAAAGTCAAGTAGATGATTCTCTCGATTACAATAGCCAAACCAAGAATCAAGGCGATCAATACGATACCCATGAAGCCAGGACCACCTTCGATAAAGTAGCGGCGAATAGTTTGGTTAAATGTTTCTTCGGCTTCTTCTTCTCCGCCTTCAACTGCTGCTTCAGCTTCTTCTGTAGCCGCTTCTTCTGTAGCTGCTGCTTCTGTAGCTGCTTCGTCGGTTACTCCTTCAGCTGCTGGATCCGCAGATTCGTCAGTCGCCATTTCCGCCTGAGTGGTTGCAGCATCCTCAGGGGTTTCTTGAGCGTTAGCCGTACCGAAACTCAACATTCCAGCAAGGACTAACAATGAAAGTACTCTTCTCATTTTCAAAGTTGCTTAATTAACAAGGACAATTTAGGGTTTTGATAAGAACTCAGCGGAGAGAGAGGGATTCGAACCCTCGATACGCGTGAACGTATACGCACTTTCCAGGCGCGCTCCTTCAGCCACTCGGACACCTCTCCAACGATTTACGCTTCCAATGACGACACGTCGCCGCGGAATGAGGCGCCAAAATACAAAAAATACGACTGGCTCAAACCTTAATTTGAACGTTCTCCACAGAGAGATTGCTCAAATTTTATGCGGAATTCCGAGCCTTCCCAACCTTCCCCCAAAAGCACCATCGCCTTCGTTAGGGTCGATTCCAATGTCATATCTCCTGCACTTATCACTCCAAGTCGAGCTAAGTGCGCACCGGCGGCATACTTCCACTGATCTACACCTCCAGCCCTACACTGAGTAACGTTAATGATTTGGGTACCGTTGGCGATAGCTTCACGAATTGCATCGTCCAACCAAGATTCCATCGGCGCGTTGCCTGCGCCAAATGTGTGCAGAATCACCGCTTTTCGATTGCCTCTCAACAAGGTATGCTCAATGACATCCCTATCCAAACCCGGATAAAAATGCAAGAGCGTAATATTCGTTTCCAAGTTCGTATGAACGCTCAACTGACCGTTATCCTGATGCAAAATGCGATCGTGATAAATCTGCAGGTCCACACCCGATTCGGCCAAGAATGGGTAATTCGGACTGTCATATGCATCGAAACTTTGGGAACTGTACTTGTAAACTCTATTCCCTCTGAAAAGGGTGTATTCAAAGTAAATCGCCACCTCGGGAACTGCTGGCTCTCCTTCTGAAGTGCGGGCCGAAGCAATCTCCATGGCCGTCAAGATATTCTCTCGAGCATCACTTCGGAGCATGCCAATCGGCAATTGAGCCCCAGTGAGAATCACGGGCTTTCTCAAATTCTCTAGCATAAAGCTCAAGGCAGATGAGGTGTACGCCATGGTATCCGAACCGTGTAAAATCACGAACCCGTCATAGTCGTTATACCGGTCACGTACAATCTCTGCCATCTGAACCCAGTGACTTGGTTTCATCACAGAAGAGTCCACTGGTTGCTCAAAAGAAAAGGTGTCAATTTCACAGGGAACCTGCTTCAATTCTGGAACTTGCTCCAAAAGAGAATCAAAATTGAAAGGCTGAAGCTCTCCGCTTTCCCCTCGAACCATTCCAATGGTTCCGCCAGTATATATCAGAAGAATCTTGATCATTTTTCAGTCGTGGGAAGTTCGAATAATTTTTCGGCATTTCGAGTGGTCACCTCCGCGATCTCTTTGACGGTCATCCCCATGATTTCAGCCAAGCGCTGAGCCACAATAGGCACATATGAGCTTTCGTTGCGCTTACCGCGATATGGAACAGGCGCTAAGTACGGACTGTCGGTTTCAAGCACTAATTTCTCGAGAGGCACACCTGGCAACGCCTTATCCAAGCCGCCGTTCTTAAATGTGGCCACCCCTCCAATACCGAGGTGCATTCCAAGTTCCAAACAACGTTGAGCTTGATCCGCATTTCCAGTAAAGCAATGCAGTACGCCAGTAAGATTGCCATCTTGCTTGCGTTCCAATGAAGTGAAAATCTCATCGAAAGAGTCGCGGGCATGTATCACGACAGGCTTCTTGTACTTCAAGGCCAAATCAATCTGATACTCGAACGCTTCCACCTGCCAATCCAACTTATCCTGTTCCCAATACAAGTCGATTCCAATCTCGCCAACCGCTACGAAGGCATCAGCATTCTCCTCGAAATGGGTTTTTACCACTTCGAGTTGCTCCCATCTATCTTCACCAATATGCGAAGGATGAATACCCATCATTGGGAATGCTCTCCCCGGGTAATCGCTCACCATCTGCATCATTCTATCGATGGTTTCAATGTCGATATTGGGAAGTAAAACACGGTTGACACCTGAAACTCGAGCGCGTTCCATCATCTCTGCACGGTCCTCGTCGAACTGTTTATGAAATAAGTGGGTATGGGTATCGATGTACTGCATGCGGCAAAGGTCGTTTTTAGAAAAGGGAAAGACAACGGTTCTGATGAGATGCGTACCTTCCCTTCATGCATCGACTTCGAAAATCGATCTTTTTCCCCGCCTTTGTCGTTATCGCTGGAGCGGCCATCTTTAGTCTGGCCGACCCTCAATCCTTTGTATCCATCACCAAAGGTATTAACAACTGGTTGCTAGAAACCTTTGATTGGCTCTATGGCGGCGCGGTGCTACTCTTCCTTCTCATCGTCATCGGCATCTACATTTCGCCAGCCGGCCGAACGACCATCGGGAAAACGAAACCTATTCTTTCTAAGCCCAAGTGGTTCTCCATCACCTTGTCCACCACCATCGCCTCAGGCATTCTCTTCTGGGGACCTATGGAGCCGTTGTATCACTTCAATGGTCCACCAGCTGGACTTCATATTGAACCCGGCTCCGATGCGGCCATCGACTTCTCCATGTCGACCATGTTTATGCATTGGACTTTCATTCCATACGCGATTTACACGTTAGCGGGCATTGCTTTCGCGATTGGGTACTACAACATGAAAGGGCGATTTGGCTTGAGCGCATTACTCCACCCTTTGCTGGGCGAGAGGGCCGTGAAATGGGGAACGCCTATCAATATCATTGCACTTTTCAGCTTGGTTGCAGGCATGGCGGCTTCACTTGGAGCGGGAATACTGGTGCTAAATGGGGGGCTTTCAAATTTGACAGACCTAGGGGCTACGAAGCTCAGTTTAGGAATTATCACCGCCATCATCGTGCTCACTTTTGTAGTTTCGGCAACCAGTGGTTTGCAAAAGGGAATCCGAATACTCTCCACCTGGAACGTCCGAATTTTCATCCTGATTGGAGTGGGCATGCTAATCTTTGGTCCGACCGCTGAAATCTTCGATTACACGTGGCGTGGCGTGAAGGAGTTCGTACTCACTTTCCCAGAACGATCTACCATAGGCTTCAGTGAAGCAAACAAGCAATGGTCGTATGATTGGACTCTGTTCTATTGGGCAAACTGGCTGGCTTGGACGCCGATCACAGCCATATTTCTTGGTCGAATTGCCGTTGGACGAACTGTTCGTGAATTCATCCGATTCAATCTACTTTACCCCTCTCTTTTTGGAATTGCCTGGATGGGGATTTTCAGCGGTTCATCGCTAGCGATAGAGCAGAGTCAAGGAAATCTATACAGTATACTCGATGGTGGCGGCAACGCGGGTGAGATCATTTTCACATTGTTTGATGCCTTGCCCATAGCGCAGGTCTTCGCCATCATCTATCTCATCACAGCCTTCTTATCGTATGTCACTGCAGCCGACAGCAACACATCGGCCATGTCCGGCATTAGCTCAAAAGGCATTAGCCCAACCAATCCCGAAGCCCCAAAATGGATTCAAATCATTTGGGGAACACTGATCGGTATCATCGCATGGGTCATGATTTCCTTTGGCGGCAGCGAAGGAGCGCAAGGATTAGATGGCATACGGATGTTGTCTAATCTAGGAGGCTTCCCAGCGTTGCTGTTGATTATTGCGGTATCGGTGGGGTTGGTACGATGGGTGGTGCGGGGTACAAACTAGCAAAAGCTGGGGTGTACTCTACTTTAGAGGTGGGGGAGTTCTACAGGGATACTCAAGACTGGATACTCAATACTAACTCGGCGTGCACACGTGCTCAATTGCGTTCCTGTGCTCCTGCGCTCTTCTTTGGATACTGGATTCTCAATACTGATGCAGAGACGTGGAGAAAACTACTTGTTACAAGACTTTGTGTTCGATCCAGCCCGTTGGGTTTCCACCCGACGCAAGATGAAATGAGGGAGACTAAATGAACATAGACAAAATCGACCTTTGAGACCTTCAACAACGCCTAAACGTGCCTCAAAATCCCCTAAGCCCTTAATAATCCTGAGCCCCTTACCCTGCGCTCCTCTCCCCAACCTGAGCACCTTCTACACCTCAGAACCTATTAATCTAAAGATCGTAATCTCCGGCCGCACATTAAACCGCACCTGCCACAAGTGGCCCACAGCTCTATTGATATAGAGTATTCGTCCATCATTCAGGTCGATTTCTCCTTTTGAGTATCGCTTATTCTGAACGGGAAGCATGGGCTCATCGAGAAAGGGTGGCTTCACTTGACCGCCGTGAGTGTGACCTGCAAGAATCCATCCCTGATAGCCATTCCAGACATCCAAGTCGCACACATCTGGGTTATGACATAAGAGCACATTGGCCTTGTCAGGAGAGTAGTCCTTCATCACGAGTTCTGGCGCAAAATTCAAGCCCCAATAATCATCGAAACCGATGAAGTTCAGTCCTTCTATTTCCGCTTGTTGATTCTTCAACAGTTGTATTCCCGCCTCTGTCAACTGAGACGATATTTGATCGGCCACCTCCTGTTGCGCCCAATTCTTGCCATAGTCGTGGTTACCGAGAATTCCCAAGGTGCCCAACTTTCCCTTGACGGTATGTCGAAGGACTTCATCTAGTTGGACGAACTGTTCTTCATCCTCATAGCTAACATAATCGCCTGTATACACGACAAAGTCAGGCTCCAACTTCTGCGCCCTCTGAAAAGACTTAATGATATATTGATAGTTGAAGCGATTGCCTACATGAATGTCGCTAATCTGCATCAAAGTCTTTCCTTCAAGCTCTTTTGGCAAATTGGCGATAGGCATGTCCTTTTCCACAAATTCAAGCCAGAAAGGCTCTACTTGCCAGGCATACAATCCGAGTGGCACGGACAAACCGACGCCTCCCCAAAATGTACGCTTAATAAATTTTCTTCGATTCAAGAGATAAGACGTAAAGTGAGAGAGTTAAACAGAGGTTGTCCTCATAAAGTATGTAAGATAGGAATTGTAACTTTTGATTAACGGGGATGGGTGCTGGGTACTGGGTACTGGGT
>JABXHW010000011.1 GCA_013373425.1 Flavobacteriia bacterium | reverse complement strand
TACCTCGCAGAGCAACTCGAGACTCCGTTCTATAGCAATCGTCGATCTTATGTAGGCAAGGAATGGACACTGACTCAGTTTCGTAACGAAGAAGGCGAAATGGAAGGCTTCTCTTATTCTCCAAGACCCTTTATTCTCTTTAGTCAGAATGGTCGAATCCGAGGATTTATCGATGAAAATGATCCTTGCTATTGGGATATCAACTACATCCATTCCGACCGTGGGCTTACGGTTTATAGGGATCCCCAGTCATACGGTGGCTGTGAAACAGACCATCCCGTTATTGAGCAAATTCGTCGATGCAATCGACTAGAAACAAGAGGAAATCAGCTTTTACTCATGTCGGGAGAGACGGTCTTGATGCTATTCGAACATCTTCCCGAAGAATAAAATCTTACTTTACACGAACCAAAATCAATAATTGTTTCATTCAAAGCGCTGTTCGTTCACCACCAAACCAACGGATAGCGTGAAAGTCAAATCAATAAACCTGAATTATGAAACTTACAGCTCTCAATCATCAGCGTTCCAAGGAACACACGGATCGCTATAGACCTAATTTTGCCTTAAACCGCAATTCAGCCGGACTCACATCCGCAAACAAGGAGACCACTTTCACCTTGGTATGCAACCGAGCCAAGGGCCCTTATGTACACGACATCGATGGAAATGAATACATCGATTTGACCATGGGCTTCGGTTCCATCCTACTTGGGCATGGAGAACGGTTCATTGAAGAAGCAATAGAAGATCAGCTACGAGAATCATGGTCGGTTGGCCCCATCTCGCCTTTAGCTGGTCAGCTTGCTGAGAAGATTTGCAATGCTACCAACAACGACCGCGCAGCCTTCTTCAATTCTGGAACAGAAGCAGTGATGGTCGCCATGCGCTTGGCAAAGGCGGCAACATCGAAGAAGTACATCGTCTTTTTCAAGGGAGCTTATCACGGCACGTTCGACTCTCTATTGAGTATGCGCACTAATGTTGATCACATCGCACAACAAACTGTTCCAGGGATTACGCAAAATACGTTGGACGAATCCTATCTCTTGGATTACGGGACTGAAAGTTCTCTTGATTTCATTCGCGAACACAAGGATGAGATAGCAGGAGTTCTCGTTGAACCCATTCAAAGTAGACGTCCTGATTTTGTCCCTATCGATTACCTCAAAAAGCTGCGTGAACTTACTGAAAATCACAACATCGCCTTGATTTTCGATGAAATCATCACAGGATTCAGAATGGATGTTGGAGGCTGTCAATCCCTCTTCGGAATACAGGCGGATATTGTGACCTATGGTAAGGTGATAGGCGGCGGTCTACCTATCGGGGTTGTAGCAGGGAAGCGCTTGTATCTTGATTACACGGATGGAGGCACATGGCAATATGCGGATGACTCGATGCCTCAATCAGACAAAACATTTGTTGCCGGCACCTTTTGTCACCACCCTTTAGCGATGCGCTCGGCGTTGACTATTCTTGAATATTTAGAAGCCAATCAGGAAACCCTATACACCAAGCTGAATGTGAAGACCTATTCTTTTGTGGACCGTATGAATAAGTGGTTTGAGGAAAATGGATTGAAGATAAAGATGGTTTCCTACGGATCCTTGTTCCGTTTTGTCACTCCTGGAAGATCGAAGGTGATTTACCAAGAGCTCCTTGAACGAGGCGTTTACATCTGGGAGGGTCGCAACTGCTTTTTGAGTCCGGCACACACGGAAGAGATCGTACACGAATTAGAAAAGAGAATCAAGGAAAGTTGTGGGGGGTTGAGGTAGGCAGGAGCGCAGGGAAGCAAGCGGCCGGTTATCTCGGGCTCGTTATTCGTTACTCGTCACCCGCCACTCATTACACTTGAATACTGCAAGTTCCTTCACTTCCATCAGGCACATTGCCAGTTGCTAGTTGCTAAAACTAAAAAGGGTCTGCTCTCCAGCAGACCCTCCCCTACCACTCAGGTGAGATACTCCTATCTCACCGAGTTTAGCGTTTCTGATTGTGAGATAGATCCGTACAAATGCATTTAAATCTCGGTATGCATTCTAGCAGCTACTCTTCTCGCTCTGAAGACTAGAACAACCAGCAGTACGCCTAATAGGATTTCCGTTACGGTGGCACCTAGGACACCGGCCGTTTGAACTTCATCCTCTTCCAAACGGTCTAGTCGTTCTTTGAGTAGCTCTATTTCGGTTTGTTGATTTTTGATGAGGCTCGATTGTTCCTGCGATGCTTTTGTCAGGATGGCAATGAAAGAATTGTAGTCGAGTGAAAGGTAAGTTGTGTCACTCTCAACGCCATAGACAAGCTGAGGAAGCACCTTTTGCACATCCTGAGCTAAGAAACCAAACTCACTCCGACTCTCAGAACCTGTATCAATAGAGGCCTTGATGTATGAAACCGGTGATAAGTTCTCAATGATACCCAACGCGTTAGTTAGTTCTTGGACATTCGATTTCAATCTGCTATCTGAAGTAAGTACAGTCCCTCCGGATTGCACATTACCTGTAGCTTGAATATCACCGTTGAACTTCGCCCTAAATGCTGCAACTGGCGCTGTTCCAAAGCCAAATCTGCCATCACCGTTAAGAATTAATCTATCGGCCTTTTGATTAATATCTCGTATCGTGAACCGGTCCCCGCCAACTGCAAAATTGTATCCGTAACTATTTACACCACCTTGTTGACCTCCTGAGAACATTCTCATCTGAGCACGTATCGAATTATTGGTGGATTGAGTGACCAAATCGAAATTAACAGTCGTCGCTCCTTCCAAGGAAAAGTCTCCTTTTGGATCTGTAGTACCAAGTCCAAGCTTCCCGTCATCAGTAATTACGAAGGCTGTAGGATTTGAACGAGCTGTTCCATCACTTTTTGTAGCCAATGCAACATAGGCGCTATCCGTATTTAGTTCCCAAGCTGTACTGGCCTCCGCTGAGACTGGAACCCAAGCTGCCGAGTTGTAGAACTCAAATTGCTCATTCGTTATATTGAAAATCATCAAGCCAGTCGCCGGACTACTAATCGCATCTCTGTTGGTCGATGTCATTCGTGGAACAAGAATCCCACCATCAGTAGATTCAATATCTAGTGCGGCTGACCCATCTGGTGTTGATGTCCCAATGCCTACATTCTGTGCGTTTAATGCAAAGTCTGCGAGCATAAATAGTAAAAGAAGCTTCTTCATAATTATTTGTGTATTAGTGATGTTCTTCATTTAATCTTTTAATCGTGCCATAGAGAAATATGAAACCAACCAAGGCAAGGACACTCCGTAAGGGATTGAGAAAGGCCATTTATTAGAAGTACATTTCTCGAATTAGTTAATAATTATGCTATTTGAGCTCAAGCGGTTAGGCATGCCTCTTGTTCTCTTTGATCTTCTTAAATCCATAACCCACACCAGCAGCAGCAAGCGCTAGCACTCCACCGTCGATGGGGGTTGGCGTATCTGGAGATCCTGGCTGAGCCAGGCAGAGGAAGCTCCAAAACAGTAGGGTCGATGTCAGAAAAACCTTCATAATTAAACCGTTAGTAGATTATTGGATGATGAACTTAATTGGAGAAGTCGAAGGGTTCTCACATTCTATGAGATATACGCCTACTGGCAAGGATTCACTAACCACGTGCTCTTCTCCCTCAGTTGCTGAAAAGCTATAAATGACTTGGCCGTTCAATTGAACGAGATTGGTTCTGCCGGATTCTCCTGTTCGAATAATCAATTCACCATTGGCATTTTGCCAAGCAGCTAGAGATACTTCTTGGAGGTACTCTTCAACCGAAATTCCCGATTTATTAATGTGGAGAACAAAACGATTCGCATACACACCACTAGCCAATTGAATGGTTGGTTGATTTGCTCTTAAATCATACACAATACCAGTCGTAAGGTCTTTCAGCTCAACTACCGACCAAGGATCGAATTCATCTGTATTGAGCTCAAATGTGTACGCTTGGCCTGGATTTGGAACTTCTACATGCAGCGATACGCTGTGATCTCCATAAGGAAGGGCCGTAATTGTAACTTCTCTATTTCCGTCTAGTGCAGCAATTTGAGGATTGCTTGCATCGCCATTTCTCTTTAGAGCCTCCAATCCGGGATCAAACGAAGGAGTAGCGTTATTGTGGAAGTAAACCACCATTTGATCCACACCACCGCTGGATTGAACCAAATTAAGTCGAAGTAGTTCCGGTTCAGCCTTCATGAATGAAGTCGCGTTTCCATCCACTTCACGGATGGCATTTGTAAGGGTCAGCGTATTGCCAATTGCGTCCGCCTTTACCCAAAAGCCCTGTAATGGCGGAATATGTGTAGTAGAGTTATCATTCGTGCTCGTATTGTAATTCGTCGCCACACCGCTTGGAATAACTGCAACATACTGTTGTACATCGGCATCCCATACGTGAATCGCTTCATAGCTCGGAAACCCAGATGCGTTAAATAGACGGCTTATTGAAATATTGGATGGATACGGGTTAGGAATAAAGTTCCATCCCGTAGCATCTGTTACTACGCCGAATCCAAACGCTGGATCAATGGTATATTTAAGTGTGAATGTAAAATCTCCATTTGCCGGTGTTCCACTTATTCTGAGATCCTGTGAAAAATCATGAAAACCATTGTTTTCCATATATACAGCAGCTGAGGATGGTAGTGCAGTTGCTGGTGTAATGGACTCCCAACCGACAGCCGAATCAAGCCCCGCATCATCGGAATTCCATCCATAGAAGTTATGCCGAGACGCTATTCCTCCATCATTCGATGAATTGACATAGGTCAAGGTAGAATTGAAATTCAAGTCAGCATACGAACCGGTAAATGGAAAAGCCGTTTGACGCCATCCGGCTGTTGTAGAGGAGAGTCGCTTACCTAAAATCAAGTTGCCCGTGTTAACCACATTATTAGTCTGACTTATCTGAGCGTAGCTTGAGGCATCTGCTTTCAATTCAACATATCCGTCTCCTTCAATTGCATCCGTTACGTGAAGTATTGTTCCAGGTAGTGCCGTGATTGTGTCGTCTGATGAGATGAATAGGTCGGGTTGGGCAAGAAGACCGTTCGTAGACATCACAAGGAATGCTGCTAGTAGAACGCCAACAGAATTCCTCCTTTTAAAAGTTTCCATATCAGTTTAGTTACCAAGTAGTTATAGACTCACTCTCGAGATTTGGAAATACGTAGAACACACTTGGTGTAAATCGTACTCTAACTCTCGGGGACAAAACTAGATTCTGATATGTCAGTCCTTACTTACAAAACTTACAGGAACTTCAACAACTTGTAGGAATGCGATTACACAGACCTGATAGTCTAAAGTTGAAATGGAAATGTAGTGAAGTGACTTTAGGAAAAGCGACCAAATCGCATGGCCAGACTGTGGATGTCTTCGCGCTTGTCGGTTCCCAGCTTTTTGTGAATTCTACTCACATAGGTACCCACTGTATTGGCTTCAATAAAGAGAATTTCGGAGATCTCTTTATACGACTTACCTGCCACGATGTACCCGCACACTTTGTATTCGCGTGCACTCAAGTTCTCGAACGGATCACCGTCAAAGGTGAGGTCGCCTCGATACATTCTGGAATCAACATAAATCTCTCCAGACATCACGAGCTTAATGGCTACCCCGACTTCATCCCAGCCTGCCATTTTACTGACAAAGCCGCGGGCACCCATTTTCATTAATCGATTCACGACACCGACAACCTTAGAACCAGATAAGAAAAGGACTTTCTGTTCTGGATACTTGGCTCGAATTTGACCAAAGGTATGCTCGACGTCTGAGTTGGGCACACCTAAATCCATCAAAAGCAAGTCGAACTCCAGTCCGCCTGCCAAGTCTGATTTTAGCTGAGCAGCTGAAGAGTAATAGATGAATTCAGCGAATCCCCATCCTTCCGCTTGCATGCGTACACTTTCAGCAACGAGCAAATGATCTTCTAATAGTCCGAGTCTTTTGAACTTCACAGTCTCAGTAGGTTGTTGGTCTTAGGAAAAGTTTAGTTAGCAGTTCTTCAGTCTGAAGCAGAAAGTACTAAATTTTTCAATGTAACTGTAGTCCCTGCGCCCAATTCAGACTCAATATCCAAGGTGATTCCAATTTCATCACAGAGGAGTAATACGGTCTGCATACCGATTCCCCTACCCGATTCGCCATCAGTACCCTCCTTGCTCTTGGCTCTTCCATTCAACTTGAGGGATTCGATTGTTTCAGTCTCCATCCCTTCTCCGGTATCCATCACACCCACTTCTGTGGTGAATTCTCCTTTATTACTGAAGATAGTCACGGAACCACTAGAAGTGTGTTTTATCGCATTCTGAATGACGTTTCGCATGATGGTGAGCAATGCCCTGCGATCTGTGGTGACAATCACATCAGGTTCAATACGCAGATATATCTCAATTCCCTTGGCAAGTGCATTCAATCTATAGGTGCTCAGCATTCCATCCAATAGAGGCCTCAACTGAATATCCTCGAATTCAAGAAGGAACCCTCCTGACGACTCTGCCCAGTCTGTAAGATCTTCCAACAAGTCCTGAATTTCTAAAAGACTACTCAATGCATGAGCCCGGAGGTTCTGTTCATCGGCTTCCACAAGCTGACCACCAGCGAGCGTTTCAACGAAGTTTCTCAACCCCCAAATTGGTCCTCGCAAATCATGTCCAAGAATTTTCACTAGTTCAACTCTCTGTCGATCTATTTCCTCCAGCTTGCGGTAGTTTGATTCGAGCTCCGTCTCTCTCACGGCCAGCTTTCTTCTAGTACTCCATAAATAGTAAACAAGGAGTCCGAGAATTAAAATGAAAATTACGCTGATGATGATAATGAATCGAAGCAAGCGATCGTACTCCTCGTAGTATTCTATCTGTGCCTGCTTCGTTTTGTTGGCATCCATCAGACTGAAATTGTCTTGCTCCAAATCCACGACATGAAGTTCACGAAGATCACTGAGTCGTTCTGACTCTAACAAGGAATCTTTGATTTCAATGGCTTGCCAAAGAACTTCGGATGATTTTTCAAACTCACCTATCTCCTCAAGAAAGAAGGCATAGCTTCGAAAAACATCTTCAAGAAAGTACACGTTAGCCGTCAGTCGGCCATTCTCAATGACAGCCACAAAAAGTGAATCAGCCTGATCGTATCGGCCTAATGCCGCATAGTCGTTGGCAAGCCCTATGTTTACCTCCACGTAATACCCAAAATCAAAGGTTGGATCGGTTTTATCAGCAATGGCTAAGTAAGCATTCAACGACTTCTCATATTGATCTGTATCATAGTAGAATCTTCCCTCAGTGCTCTTCTGCATCAAGAGTATGATTTGCTGATAGGGCTCATCTACCACTACCCGATCTGCCAATTTCAATAAACTATCAGCTTCAGAATATTGACCTAAAACGAGGTAACTCGCCGTCATTGAATAGCACGTTGCCTTGTAGAAGAACGCATTTGAAAATCGCTCAAACATTTCCAACGCTCGAGTATAGTAAACCAGCGACTGTTCGTATTCTAAAGTGGCGTAAAGTAGCTCGCCCATGTGAGCGTAATAAGGATGAAGGGAATCTCGTAATTCTGGAACCTCAACAAGATTAACAGCCAGTTTCAATTCACTGAGGGCTTTCTCATACTCTCCATTTGTTGCGTAAAGCTGAGATATTGAGCTTCTGATATCAGCCTCCAGCCAACGGTTCCGCGTTCGTCTGTACAAATTTGCCCCCACTTCCAAATAGGACAAGGCGGAATCCGAACTCCCATAAAAGAAAAGGGCTTCACCAATCACCTGAACGACCCTCGCTGCCGAAGTTGAATCATCATTCAGCAAATACCACTCATAGCAGCGCTCACATTCAACAATTGATCTAATGATTTCCTCTTCCGGAAGGTTGAGGCAATCTATCGCACAATCAGCTCCAGTTCTTGTTTCTGATTGAGCAAATAAATTAGAGCTTGTGGCGAAGAGAAAGAGTATGCACACGCCCCAAACTTTAAAGCTTGGCAAGTAGTTCATGTTAGGCTTATTGGTCTTGGCGAGTGGTAAGGGATTACAAATCTAACGCATTTCCCGAATTTATTCAGCCTTTAACCAAGACAACAGATACAAGTTAAGGAAAAGAGGATATAACCGGGTACGAGAGACGGAGGAGAGAGGTATGCATAAAGTGTACGAGCCTATTTCTTTCGCTATTGAAGATTGGGACAACCCATCTATATTTACAGTCTAACTCTCGTGTATATGGCTTTCGACTCCATTGGAGAAAATATCCTATTCGCCGTCCTTTTTGGATTGGTGATAATCCTATTAAATCTTTCAGCGCTTAGAAAAGCCACTGTGGTTGAAGGGGTAAAGACGCTGCGGGTTCCAAAAATTGTACACTATGGCGGAGCATTGTTCATGATTGGAGGGAGCATCGAAATGGTTAGAGCTATGGCTCAAGACGACGAAGATTCGCTCATGGTGGTATTATTTTTCTTCCCATTCCTCTTCATTGGATATCTCTTAATTCGATTTAGGTCAACCTTCAAGGTTGAGTTTGATGAAGAATCTTTCACCGTGACCAATACCTTCAAGCGAAATAAAACCCTCAAGTGGAGCGAAATAGAAGAGGTGAAATTCAGCCTATCAGCAAATGCTCATAAGCTGAGAGCACGCGATACCACGGCTTCCATTTCAATGAATCTCGTCGGAGTCAATGAATTCCTAAAAATGATGGAATCACAGACAAGGTTCAAGCGACAGGACAAGAAGATGAAGTGGTGAAACGGTGAGCTGGCAACCTTGTGAGCTAGTCATCAAGTGGTCATTGGTAAGGCGAATACGTCCCCATTCACGGACGTAAAAAAACCCACGGCTTTCACCGCAGGTCTTTAGTGTGATTATGACAGTAAACTAGTGAGCTGGTGAGCTCGTCACCCCTTCACTCTTATCCGATAATGTCATTGAGTGTAGCGCTTGGACGCATGGCTTTGCTCGCCAACTCATCGCTCGGGTGGTAGTACCCTTGAATGTCCATCGCTACGCCTTGAGCGGTGTTGAGCTCTTCTACAATCTTCGCTTCGTTCGCTTCTAAATCAGCGGCCATTGATTCAAATGCGGCCTTCAATTCATCATCACCCGACTGTGACGCCAATTCTTGCGCCCAGTACATGGCTAAATAGAAGTGGCTACCACGGTTGTCAAGTTCATTTACCTTGCGGCTTGGTGACTTACCGTTGATTAAAAACTTCGTCGTTGCATTGTCCAGGGTCTCCGCCAATACTGTAGCCTTCTCATTTCCGTAAACACTGCCCAAGTGTTGAAGAGATACCGCCAACGCGAGGAACTCACCGAGTGAATCCCAACGCAAGTGGTTCTCAGCGTTGAACTGCTGAACGTGCTTAGGAGCAGATCCACCTGCACCTGTTTCGAACAATCCGCCACCGTTCATCAAAGGAACGATACTGAGCATTTTCGCGCTTGTCCCTACTTCCAAAATTGGATAGAGGTCAGTGAGGTAATCACGTAACACGTTACCTGTAACGGAAATGGTATCCTGACCTAGACGAATGCGATCACATGAGAATTGAGTAGCTTCAACTGGAGTCATGATGCGAATATCCAATCCAGCGGTATCCTCATCCTTCAAGTAGGTATTCACTTTATTGATAATCTGAGCATCGTGACCTCTATTTTCGTCCAACCAGAAAATCGCTGGATTCCCAGATTCACGAGCACGACGAACCGCAAGCTTCACCCAGTCTTGTATTGGTGCGTCTTTCGTCTGACAAGCACGGAAGATATCACCCGCCTCTACAGCGTGCTCCATCATTACATTTCCGGCATCATCAAGAACCTTTACCGTTCCGTTTGCGGTCATTTCGAAAGTCTTATCGTGACTTCCATATTCTTCTGCTTTCTGAGCCATCAAACCAACGTTGCTCACACTGCCCATAGTCACTGGGTCATAGGCACCGTTCTTCTTACAATCATCGATTACCGTTTGGTAAACTCCTGCATAAGAGCGGTCTGGAATGATTGCGAGGGTGTCTTGCGGCTTGCCTTCAGCATTCCACATCTGACCACTGGTGCGGATCATTGCCGGCATGGAAGCATCGATGATTACATCGCTTGGAACGTGAAGATTCGTGATTCCACGATCTGAATCCACCATGGCCATATCTGGTCCGTCAGCAAGAGCAGCTTTAATAGCCGCTTCAATCTCTTCCGCCTTCTCTGAAGGTAGATTCTTAATCGACGACAAGATGTTACCCAAACCGTTGTTTGGATTGGCTCCTACGCTCTCAAGATCAGATTGGAACTTTGCGAAAACATCTTCGAAATAAGCGCGAACAGCGTGACCAAATAGAATTGGGTCACTCACCTTCATCATAGTAGCTTTGAGGTGAACAGAGAACAATACTCCGTTTGCCTTCGCAGCGGCAACTTGCTCCTTCAAGAATGCTTTAAGTGCACTCGCGCTCATTGTAGAGGAATCGATCACTTCACCTGGTAGAAGGTCGATCTTATCTTTAAGAACAGTAGTAGATCCATCTTCCGCTTCAAAAACGATGGACGCAAACTTGCTGTTTTCATTTGTTACCGACTTCTCACTTCCGTAAAAGTCTCCTTCGCTCATGCTTGCAACACGGCTTTTTGAATCGGGCGACCATGCACCCATTTTGTGCGGGTTTCTACGAGCGTATTCTTTCACTGCCTTTGGAGCGCGACGATCGCTGTTTCCTTCACGGAGTACAGGGTTTACTGCGCTACCTTTAATCTTGTCGTATCGAGATTTCGCTTCTTTCTCTTCATCAGTAGTCGGCTCGTCCACATAATTTGGAACGGCAAAACCGTGCGATTGAAGTTCAGCGATTGCCGCTTTGAGCTGCGGAATGGATGCTGAAATGTTTGGAAGCTTGATGATGTTCGCTTCTGGAGTCTTCGCCATCTCACCCAATTCTGCGAGGTGATCACCAATGCGCTGGCCTTCCTCAAGATATTCAGGGAAGTTGGCAAGGATTCTACCTGCAAGAGAAATATCTCTCGTTTCCACCTGTACGCCAGCCTTCGCGAGGAAACTCTGAACGATTGGGAGCAGTGAATACGTTGCCAAGGCAGGTGCCTCGTCGGTTTTAGTATAGATGATTTTGGGTGTTGACATGAAGCGGAACTTTTCAGTTAATACGTGAATCAAGCTCGAAATCGGCTCGATTTTGGAATTGCGAAATTACGGTTTCGCGCGCCCTAATGCAAGAATCCAAAGGGTCAGGTTTCCGAAGCTCACTCACCTGTGAATCCAATGCTTATCCTTTCCCTTCCAATCGTAAGTAATCCTTACCTTCGCGTCTGTCTCTGTAAAACGAGTAAAAACAGATTTTCCCCATGAAAGAAGTCGTTATTGTTTCTGCCGTTCGTACTCCGATTGGCAGCTTTGGAGGAAGCCTCGCTTCCGTGTCTGCAACGAAACTAGGTGCTGCCGCAATTAAAGGTGCACTCGACAAAATAAGCCTCGACCCAAAAGAGGTTCAAGAAGTATTTATGGGCAACGTGCTCCAGGCCAACTTGGGTCAGGCACCTGCTCGCCAAGCCGCTATGTTTGCGGGAATCGGCGACAATGTTCCATGTACCACAGTAAACAAAGTGTGTGCTTCAGGTATGAAGTCGGTAATGCTCGCAGCTCAAGCCATCAAGGCGGGTGATGCTGAGGTTATCGTAGCGGGTGGTATGGAAAACATGTCTGCTGTTCCACATTACCTTCCAAACAGCCGTAACGGTCAGAAGTTGGGCAATATCAACATGGTTGACGGCTTGGTACAGGATGGTCTAACCGACGTTTACAATGCTCAGCACATGGGTGTTTGTGCGGATCTTTGCGCTACTGAAATGGAGTTCTCACGAGAAGAACAGGATGCTTTCGCTCTTGAGTCTTACCGCCGTAGTGCCGCTGCTTGGGACGCCGGCAAGTTCGACAATGAAGTGGTTTCAGTAGAAGTTCCACAACGCAGAGGAGACGCCATCGTTTTCGCAAAAGATGAAGAGTATACCAATCTTCGTGCAGACAAAGTAGCATCACTACGTCCTGCATTCACCAAAGAAGGTTCAGTGACCGCCGCGAACGCTTCAACATTGAATGATGGCGCTGCTGCACTTGTATTGATGAGTCGTGAGAAAGCGGAAAGCCTAGGTCTGAAGCCGCTTGCTGTGGTGAAAGGATATGCAGATGCTGCACAAGAGCCTGAGTGGTTCACTACTGCACCTGCTAAGGCTGTGCCTGTAGCTATTGAGCGTGCAGGATTGAAAAAAGAAGATATCGAGTACTACGAATTGAACGAAGCATTCTCAGTAGTGGGTCTTGCAAACGTGAAGTTGCTCGGCATCGATGCTGAAAAGACTAACGTGAACGGTGGAGCAGTTTCTATCGGTCACCCACTTGGATGTTCAGGTGCACGTATCTTGGTGACACTCATCAATGTACTCGAACAAAACAACGCTAAATACGGTGCTGCGGGCATTTGTAACGGTGGTGGCGGTGCCTCTGCTGTTGTGCTCGAACGCGCATAATTTACTAGCTTCATCCCGACTTCCGCACACACGCGGAACGTCGGGATTTTTCTATTTAGATGGAATACGGTATTTGCCCGCTTAGTATTATCCCCATGAGAGCTGAACCATCCGACTTGAGCGAGATGGTCAATCAGGCGCTCTTTGGTGAGGTCTTTAAGATTATCGACCAGCGGAAAAAGTGGTACCGAATTCGTCTAGCTCACGACGATTACGAAGGATGGATCGACAGAAAGCAAGCTCACCTGATTTTGAAGGATGAGTACAATGCGCTGAAATCTTCTATTCTCCCCGCCTCAGCTGCTCCAGTAGATATGCTTGCCCATGAGGATCCTCGTCAGCATCTCACCATCGTTCAAGGCAGCTTACTCCCCCACCTCAAGAATGGAGAAATCCGATTTGGGAATGAGATGTATCAAGCGCCTGAAATGATTGCCACGGAAGAGTCGAACAAAGAGAACCTCATCGAATGGGCGTACTCCTACTTGAATGCTCCTTATTTATGGGGAGGACGATCTCCGATGGGGATCGATTGTTCAGGCTTCACGCAATTGGTATATAGAATGATAGGCACCAGTATTCCTCGCGATGCTAGTGAACAAGCTAAAATCGGTGAGCCCCTTTCTTTCATTGAAGAAGCAGAACCGGGAGATTTAGCGTTCTTCGACAACAATGAAGGCCGAATCATTCACGTAGGCATCCTCCTCAAGGATAACTACATTATCCACGCCAGTGGAAAGGTCCGTTTAGATCGACTCGATCAAAGTGGAATTTACAATGCGGAGCTTCGCGATCACACCCATCGATTGAGAGTCATCAAGAAGATTATCTAAAGAGTTGAATTGAACCTGTTTTTTCAACACGCTCACCATTCAAGCCCATTCCATTAAAAACGTAGAAGTATGTTCCTTCTGCGGCATCTCTGCCTCTCACAGTTCCATCCCATGGAGAAGAAAGCTCGTCGCCCGTGAAAACAGGTGTGCCCCATCGATCATAGATCTGCAAAGTATAGCTGCGAATGGAAGATAAATCCAGTTCAAAGTAGTCATTCTGATAATCTCCATTGGGGGTGAATACGTTGGGAATGCTCACTGCAGCTTCGGAACAAACTGGGTCAGGTTCAATTTCAAATATCATCGAAAACGTCTGACATGCACCCACAATCTCTGCGACGTATGTTCCTGGTTCTGAAGCAAGATAAGTGGTTCCAATTCCGCCAGTTGACCAAATGACATCCCGTATAAATGAATCGGGAATAAAATCGGTGATATTGAGTTCGATGACTTCATTCGAACAAATGGACAGAGTATCGAGGTAAAGTGAATCTAATTCTGGAATAATAAAGGTATTCACAGAATCAACAGAACTGCAATAGTCATTAAAAACCTCAATCCAATAATTGCCTGCAGTTGTTACATCTAGCGTGGTATCCGTTGACCCATCTGACCATTGAAAAGAATTTACATTTGTTGCAATTGCCCACCACTGATCTCGCATTCCTAAAGTCAGTGTGTCTCCGAAACAAAACGCCGAGTCGGGTCCCAGATCAGGCTGAGACGGAAGACGTGAAAACAGGTACCACTCTCGGAAGGTTTTGCTAACTCCATAGGTGGTGAACACGGTATCAATACTCCACCTCCCTTTATTAGCTGTATCTCTATGTGCTATTGCTCTCGGCAATCCAGAAATACTGAAGGCCGAACTAAAGTTACTTCTACTAGGATACCTAGCATGGAACCTTCCGAAAACACCCACTGAATCACAATTATGGGCGTTGTATCCGTTGATGTAAGGAGACTCATAGCAGTAATACGCATGAATACCGACTAGTCCACTTTGAGTGACCGTTGGATACTCGCAGGTAAGCGTATCCCCTAAGTTATTTGCCACCCAAACACTTCCTTGTCCGTAAAGGGCTTTGGAATAATCACCAATGGGTGCAGCTGATGGCACAATACTACTACCTACTCCCATTCGGGTTCCATCCCTGCTATTAAAGCTCAAATCATCGATGATGTTTTGATCGTCGTCAAAACGATAATACAACTCCAGGTTCGGTTCATTTCCAGAAAGCCTCTGACACATGTTCTTGTGAAGGTCGACGTAGCTCTCTATTTCTGACCAAATGCGAAGTTCATCGAGCTCACCTTTAAAGTAATTCGATTCAAGCTTTCCGATTCTTGTATCGCCATTGAGTGGTGGATTCAGAGAATTCAGGCTCCCTGTGTAATACTTCACTTCGTTGACCGAAGGGGCTATGCCATTGATAAAAACTTGACCATTGTAATTGGTATCCATTCTCAGTGAAAAGTGGGTCCACTCTTTCTCTATCCCGTTCACTCTAGTGCGCATCTCCAAGTTTCCATGATTATTCGTGCCCGTGTAATCGCCGACAGATAAAACCAGCTCAAAATCACCAACAGAATCCGTTTCAAAATAAACCAGCACACTGGTGAAGCTTCCGGTTGTGGAAAGATCAGAAGAAGTGAAAATTGGATTTATCCCTGGCTCTGCATCCACGTTTACCCACGCCGAAATTGTGAAAGGGGGTTGAAGATCGGAGAGTCCGTTCAGACGAATTGAGCCAAAGCCAGTATCCTGAGTAAAGCAATACTTGCTGCCTGGATATTGAGCTTGCGCAATAGTTGAAACTGCGAATAGTAGTAGGATGAATAGAGAGCGCATAAATCAAGTGTGTTCCTTAAAAGTAACAATTAGGGCACACGCAATCAAATAACTCCCCTATTCTGCAGCAGCCTCGGAAGTACTTTGATCCTCAATGAGGACCTCCATCAAGGCATCCAACTTTGGAATCAGAAAAATCTCCGTACGCCGGTTCAACGCTCTCCCCTGCTCGGTTCCATTAGAGGCTACAGGCTGGAATTCAGCTTGACCAGATGCTGTCAATCTCGAACCATCAATTCTGTAGCGTTCTTGAAGTATTGATGCAATAGTGGTTGCACGAAGCACCGATAAGTCCCAATTATTTCTGAAACGTGGCGTACTGATAGCTAGGCTATCGGTATAACCCACAATCATAATGTTCACATCTGGATTGACCTTGAGCACCTCTGCTAGTTTCCCCAATGCATCTACTCCTTTCGGATCGAGATTAACGCTGGCAGATGGGAAAAGTAGGTTCTCCGAAAGACTCACTTTCACTCGGCCATCTTCTATGCTCACTTGTAACTCTTCACTTGAGAAACTTCCCAATGCATCGGCAACGGTTCTGCGAAGTGCACGTGTGGCTTGAGTTTGTTCATCGAGACGATTTTCTAACTCCTGCAATCGGGCAGCTCTCTCACCCAATGCCTCATTCATTTCCGAAAGTTCAATGCCTTGCATATTGATTTGAGTGAGCAAAACATCCTTCTCTGTTTGCCAAATGAGTCGATCTGCTTCAGCTTCTTCTCTCGTCTCAATCAAACCCTCAGTAGCGGTTGTCAAGCTCGTTGTACACGAGTCGAGTTGCATCCTGAGCACGCTCGCTTCTTGACGGTACTGTTGAGCTTCAAGTTGACTTTCCATGAACTTCTTCTTCGACACACAGGACGAGATAAGCAACATTGAAATAGGTAGGATTAGCGCTGGTTTCAAGTTCATTTTAGTCGATTCTATAAGATAGTATCTCAGCCTTAAGTCGAGTGTAGATTTCACGAGCAGATTGAAGCGTCGCCGTTGCTCCGGTCAGTTCTAGTTCTGCTTCAGAAATCTCGGCACGAAGTTCACCAATTTCACTTTGAAGTTCTAGTATATCCTCCTCCCAGTTACGAACATTTCGTTGGTGCCCCTCTTGACGATCTTCTAACTTTTCTATCTCGTCTTCAAGATCTTCTCGCTCCTCCTCCTGGGCGATTGGAATATTTCCTAATGTTCTTCTATACTGAGCGAGCTGTTCTCCGAGATTGGCCGACTGAGTTCGTGCTGCTGAAATATCTCCTTCTCGCTCTCGAATCTTTTCTTGCTTGTCGTGGATGTCCTCATTGGCCTTCCTAATCTTGTCCTGGAGGTCCTTGACTTCATCCTCTGCATCCTCGAAAATCTCTTCTCGTTCTTCAAGCTCATCATTCTTATAAGCTCTGAAGGTCTTCGTCACCCAACGTTTGGCCGCCGCCTCAAATGGAGTGAAGTCTGGAGTATTTCTACGATTGATGAAACCATTTACCCCTTCAAAAGCTACTTTTATCTGGACAGAATCATGAACGTCTTGAATCCTTGTGTAGACCGTGTATTCTTGCTCGTGATCATCTGCCAACTCTACCTCTTCGCCCCGTGTTCTCAAATTCCGATCATCAAAATCACCACCTGCGATATCGTCCATTTCATCTTCCCAGATATCCCAAAAGTCATCTGTTCGCGTGATGGGAATACGAAACTTGATAGCCATGACTTCCGCTGTATCCTGAACGGTGAGCGTGGAAATTGAATAGGTATAAAAAGGACGTTGTGCCGCAGCTGTGAGCGCACAAAGACTAAGTAAAGCAGCCAACAATGAGGGGTAGGCAGATTTCATAATCACTTATTTGTTTGAAAATTACGTCGACTTCCTCAATTCTCGTGTAAGTAAATACGTAAGCATTGATTCATTCCCATTACCTTGGACTCATGGAAATCGATTTTGACCCTTTAGAACATTTAGACAACGGTAACATCTTGTTGGATGTTCGTTCTCCGAGTGAATTCGAATTGGGTCATATTCCAGGTGCCGTTTCAGTTCCGCTATTCTCAGATGAAGAACGGGCCGAGGTGGGCACAATTTATAAGCGACAATCGAAGGAAGAAGCCGTATTGCGGGGGCTGGAAATCGTCGGCCCAAAGATGGCGCCAATGGTGAAGGAAATTGTGACCAAATCCGCTGGACAGTCGATTACCGTCTATTGCTGGCGAGGTGGAATGCGAAGTGGATCTGTTGAATTGCTCCTGAACACGCTCGGTTTGAAAGCGAACCGAATAAAGGGAGGCTACAAGGGATTTCGATCGTGGGCACACAGTGTCATTGAAAGTGTGCCTGAATATCCGCAACTAAAGGTCATTAGCGGGATGACGGGAAGTGGGAAAACAGAAATCCTACACGAGCTCAAAGCCTTGGGTGAACAGATTATCGATTTAGAAGGACTTGCCAATCACAGGGGATCGGCATTTGGTCATTTGCTTCAACAGCCACAACCTAGCACAGAGCACTTCATCAACAAATTGGCGATTGCAATTCATAAACTAGATTCTTCGAAGACCATATGGATTGAAGATGAAAGTCGACTAGTAGGTAAGGTTGTCCTCCCCGATCCCATTTACACGGCCATTCAGAATGCACCTCATCATGTGATTCAGCTCCCTAACAATCGCAGACTCGATTGGCTGGAAGAAGAATATGGGAATGCACCCAAGGATCAAATTTTCGAGGCGTTTATTGCTATCAAGAAACGACTAGGCGGATTGAGATGGAAAGAAGCCATGGCGGCTGTTGAACAAGGGAACGCTCGAGAGGCAGCAGAGAAAGCCCTTTCCTATTACGATAGCGCTTATAGTCATGCTCTAGACGTAGCCAAGAAAGACGGTTGTTCGATTGTAGAGCACAATTACATCAATGAAGGATTCGAGGCCATAGCTCAGGATCTGATAAACGAGATTGAAAATCAATAAATATGTCAGTTCGACTCACACAATACAGTCATGGTGCTGGATGCGGTTGTAAAATATCACCGGCAGTATTAGACACCATTTTGAGCAATGCTGGAACACAACCTCTCTTCCCTCAATTATTGGTAGGGAACGAGAATAGAGACGATGCAGCGGTTTATGATTTGGGAGATGGAAAGAGCATCGTAAGCACTACCGATTTTTTCATGCCGATTGTCGACGATCCCGAGAATTTTGGTCGAATTGCTGCTGCAAATGCCATCAGCGATATCTACGCTATGGGAGGAAAACCAATCATGGCAATTGCCATTCTAGGCTGGCCCATTGACAAACTTCCAGAGGAGGTTGCTGGTCTCGTTGTTAAAGGTGGTCGAGAAGTGTGCAACGAAGCTGGAATTCCACTCGCTGGAGGACATAGTATTGATTGCCCTGAGCCTATTTTCGGACTCGCAGTTACTGGAGTTGTCCCCACCAGTGAGGTGAAACGAAACGAAGGTGCACAGGTGGGCGACTTGTTATATCTCACCAAGCCTTTGGGCATTGGGATGGTTACGACTGCGGAGAAGAAAGGAATTGCTAAAGATGAGCACGTACAATGGGCGGTGAACAACATGCTTAAGTTGAATCGTCAAGGAGAAGTGTTTTCTCAATGGAAAGAGGTTCACGCCATGACGGATGTAACCGGTTTCGGACTTCTTGGTCATTTAACAGAAGTGTGTAAGTCGTCCAATGTCGGTGCCACTGTCACTCGATCTAAAGTTCCTCAACTCGATCCTGCCATCTGGCAATCTTATTTTAAACAAAAATCTGTGCCTGGCGGAACTACTCGAAATTTCAAATCATACGGTCATCATATTAGTCCGATGTCTGATCTCTCCAAAACACTTTTATGCGACCCTCAAACCAGTGGTGGATTACTTGTAACTGTGGCGAAGGAGAGAAGTGCAGACTTTGAGTCGAAGTGCAAAGAATTGCTCGACATGGAGTTAGCTCCGTTTGGGGCAATCACAGAAAAAGAAAGCGACGTGCTTATTCAGGTGGATGAGTAAAGAAGCAAGACTTAACAAAAGGGAAATGTGCGCTTGTTCTGAGGGAAATGAAAAAAATTCCGATTGAATTGGTTTCAGAAGCAAGTTCTATTATATTTGGACTCGCACAGGCGGAAAAAAAGAAAGGAGTGGGTCGCACAACCACTCCTCTCACACAAAAACTCGCCTATAAGTATGAAGAAACTTACGCCGGCAAAGATACGTCGGCGTTTTGTTTTGGCATATTATCCAAGCATTAAGAATGACCCTCGAGGTCATTTTTTTATTATTCCTGCATTACATCTACGATAGCGAAGGATAATTTCTATCCCAAACCAACCATTTTTTGCTGTTTTCGTATTTCTTAGTGTACGATTTGGTCTGAAAATTTCGTTCGAATCGTCAATTTGGTACCCTTATTGTTATCAAACCGACCGTCTGCAACGACGAACTGACTAATCTAACTACACAAAAATGAGAAACACCCTCATGCTCATCTGTGGACTATTCGCTTTTCCACTTTGGGCACAAAACCACACCGTGAACGGCTATGTCACCGATTCGCAAAGTGGAGAGTCCATTGGATTTGCTTATGTCTATGATGCCTATTCAGGTCGAGGCACCCGAACGAACGATTATGGCTTCTACAGTTTAAGTCTGACATCTGACTCGGCCAAAATCACCACTACTTACATTGGCTATTATCAGCAAGAGAAGACAGTCACCTTATTCGAGAGCGACGTTGATCTTGATTTCGAACTCATTCCAGACAATGTTATCGACGAGATTCTCATCGAGGTGAATTCAGCTGAAGCCCCTCCTGTTCATGAAGAATCTCAGATGTCTACTGTTAGATTGGACATCGCACAAGTTAGAAATCTTCCTGTACTCCTCGGAGAAACAGATCTACTTAAAACCATTCAACTCTTGCCAGGTGTTCAATCTGGATCAGAGGGTTCGAGTGGTTTTTATGTTAGAGGCGGTGGTCCCGATCAGAACTTAGTTTTAGTTGATGGAGTGCCTGTCTACAACGTATCTCACCTGTTCGGGTTCTTCTCCATCTTCAATGGAGATGCTGTAAAATCAGTAGAGCTAATCAAAGGGGGCTTCCCTGCCGAATACGGTGGACGCCTGAGCTCTGTGCTCGACATCCGTATGAAGGAAGGAAATATGCGTGAGTTCCATGGTGAAGGAGCTATCGGATTGATTTCTTCAAAATTCACCATTGAAGGGCCGATTTGGGAAGATAGAACCTCATTCCTGGTTTCAGCGCGAAGAACTTACATTGATGTATTGGCCGCTCCGCTCATTGCTAGCGCGACTGATGGAGCCAATGCGGGTTACTATTTCTACGATGTAAATGCCAAAGTGAATCACCGCTTCAACGACGACCATCACCTCTATCTATCCATGTACAATGGTAGAGATGAATTTAGTGCGGGTAGTGAAGAGGAAACCCGATATGATGGATTCCGATACATTGAAAAGTTCAACGCGGGAATTGATTGGGGCAACACCATTGGTAGTCTACGTTGGAACTGGAGATTGAATTCGAAACTCTTCTTGAATACCACCGCGACATACACCAGATACCGTTTCAACGTTCTCAATGAGTTTGAAGAAACCGTTATTGCGCCGGATGATACGGAAGTAAATTCATTCTTTGGAGCCGAGTATCTCTCTGATATTGAAGACTACGGTATTCGTTGGGATTTCGATTGGTTCCCTGCGCCGAATCACGATATTAAATTCGGAGCTGCATACATCAATCACACCTTCCGACCAGGTATTAGCACTTTGAGAACAGGTTCCGATACAGCGGGAGAAAACAGCATCAGCTTTGGTAGCAACAACCAATACGCCAATGAGATTCAATTGTATGCGCGTGACGATTGGGAAATCACTGATCGACTCAAAGCGAACATCGGTCTTCACGCTTCAGGGTTCAACGTGAACGGCGAAACCTATACTTCCCTTCAGCCAAGATTGAGCGCACGTTACCTCGTGACAGAATCATCTTCCATCAAGGCGAGCTATGCGAACATGACGCAGTTTCTTCACTTGTTGACGAACCAGACTACGGGCTTACCAACAGACCTTTGGGTTCCAGCAACAGATAGAGTTCGTCCTCAACAAAGCTGGCAAGTAGCTTTGGGCTATGCGCATTCACTTCCTCACAACTTCTCGGTTTCAGTAGAAGGCTATTACAAGGAGATGTCGAACTTGATTGAGTACCGTGAAGGAGCTGGTTTCTTCCTAGGCAGTCAGGATTGGCAAGACAAGGTAACCACTGGTAATGGCACAAGCTATGGTGTTGAACTTCTCATCGAGCGTAAAGTGGGTAAAACCACAGGTTGGATTGGCTACACTTGGAGCCGTTCAACCCGTCAGTTCGACGAAGTGAATTTTGGAAACCCTTATCCATACACTTACGATCGTCGCCACGACTTCAGCTTGGCGCTTACGCACAAGTTGAGCGACCGCTGGACCTTGGGCACCGTGTTCGTTTATGGAACGGGTAACGCGGTAACCCTACCTACTGCACGCTACATCGATCCATCTACTGGAACTTTGATTGAGCATGTAAGCGGCAGAAACAACTATCGCGCTCCGGCGTATCACCGTTGGGACATCAGCTTGACGCACACTAAGGAAACCAGTTGGGGTGAAAGCATCTGGCAATTCGGCGTGTACAACGTCTACAGTCGTCAGAACCCATTCTACTTGTATTTCGGAAGCGACGGGCAAGGCAATAGATCACTGAATCAAGTGAGCCTCTTCCCTATTCTACCTTCAGTTTCATGGGCCTTCAAATTCTAATCAAGATGAAAAAGTTAATCTTCCCAATTCTCGCAATAGGTCTGGTTTCGTGTGAAACTGTAATCGACTATGACGGCGAACTTTCGGAGCCGATGATTGTCACCGCTCCGATATCACTTCAAGATGATCGTCCGAGGTACGAAGGACAGTTTGGATTCACTCCGAGCAGCAGTCTTCAAGAAATTGGACTGACATACAGCATAGATATTTTAGACAATGGCTACCCTCAGCAATTGGACAATGCCTTGGTACAGGTTAGAGAAAAGGACGGCAGCTGGTTTCAGTTTGATGAAATGATCAGCGGCTATTACCGAACTAATGGATTTCAATTTGAAGAAGGTAAGACCTATGAGTATCGCGCTTCACGAAGCGGCTACGAAACGGTAAATGCAGAATTTGAGATTCCAAATCACGTGGAGATTACGGATGCTAAATTCGTTCGCGAAGTGGGTTTTGATTCTCTTTCTTTTGAAGATGGATACTCGGAGTATGAGATCACATTCACCGATCCAGGTGGGGATCAATTTTATTCCATTTCATGTATTCTCGTAGATCAAAATGACACGTTACAGGGGTCATATTACGTCACATCGTCTAGTCCGTTTGCCAATGCCATAAGCGATGGTGAATACTACGCCTACTTCTCTGAGCTGTATTCAGACAATGCACTCTACAGAGGCGAAGAAGTGACCATTCCTGTTCGGGTAATGAATTTGAGAGGAGAAGATCCACCTCAAAATCTGAAGTTGGCGTTTGTATTGCGTACACACGACATACACTCTTACCGATACCATAGCTCGTTGCAGCGCTATCAGTATAGTGGTGGATCGGGAGATCCATTCTCTCAACCTGTATTGGTGTATACCAACTTCGAAGGAGGCTTGGGCTATGTTGGTGGGTTCTCAACGCATCTTTGGACAGAGTAGTAGAATGAGCTAGATTCGAAGAATGACTCTCTCTACATTCTTCAAAAAATACAGAAGCCGAAGAAAGGGGAATGCGACTGGAACTCTGGTTGCCTTCATCTCTTTCTTCGGCTTTATTTCTTGTGAGAAGGAGCTGGATTATAATAATCGGCATCATGTCCCTATGCTTGTGACCTCACCTTTTTCCTTTGAAGATGATCGGTTGGAGGAGGAAGGGATAAAAGGCTTTAGCACCAATAGTCAAAGTACAGACATCCTCTTAACGGCCAGCGACGACGTCTTCGGTCAAGGCATTCCTGAGAGTATTCCAAATGCCACTGTACAGTTGAGAGAGGCAGGTGAAGAATGGGTAACCTTTTCGCCCAATGAATTTTTTCTCTATACCTATTACACAAGTGATGATATCTTAATAAAAGAAAACACCTCTTACGAATATAGAGCCTCCGTTGAAGGATTCGACGATGTATCAGGAGAGTTCACAATACCTAGTCCAGTAAAGATCAAGGAGGTGGAGTTTGTGAGAGGATATGACCAATCCGAAAGTCCCTTTGGCTATGCCTATATGGAATTTGATTTGACCTTTGAAGATCCTCCTGGAAATCAATATTATTCCATCACCTGTCAGATGAAGAACGATCGAAACTTGTTTCATCACAAAATTACAACCAACCACCCTTCAGCCCAGTCATTCAATTTCCATCCTCAATTGTTCTTTTACCGAGATATTTTCTTGTCAGATCAAGCGCTCACAAATCAAGAGGCTACGGTGAGAATAAAAGTGCTCAATCTCAATGCTATCCCATGGGGGTATGATTTCAGCTTTACACTTCACACACACGACGTGCACTCGTACAAGTATAACTCATCCGTTCAAAGACAAAGACACTACATTGAGCAGGAGGTGCCTCAAACCCAACCCGTTGTCATCTACTCCAACATTGAAAACGGACTGGGATATGTCGGCGGATTCAGTTCGGACAATTTTGAACTTTAGTCGAGATTGTCTCCCCACCACTCTTTTTTAAATTGATCGAGATACGTCTCCATGAACGCGTGACGCTCGGCTGCCAGTTCCTTTCCAGCTTGAGTTTGCATTCGATCTTTGAGGAGAAGAAGCTTCTCGTAGAAGTGAGCGATGGTGGAAGAGGTATTTGATTTATAGGCATCAAAAGAATTGTGCAATTCGTACTCTTCGGTTGGGTCCCACAATTCTCTAGAACGGTTGCCGCCGTATGCGAAAGCACGCGCAATTCCAATGGCACCCAATGCGTCTAGTCGATCAGCATCTTGAACCACCGCTGCTTCTAAAGTGGAAGTAGAAGTATCTACGCCGGCACCTTTGAAGGTTACTTCTGCCACCAACTTCGAAATGGTCATTGCCAGGGCTTTACTTCCACCGATACTGAGAATCCACTCTTCCGCTGCTTTCGGTCCAGCATTTACGTCGCCTCCATTGAATTTCCAATCGTCGATATCGTGAAGCAGTGCGCCTAGCTCTACGATTTGCGCATCTGCACCTTCCTCGAGTGCAAGAAGGCGAGCAGTTCTTCTGACGCGGTCGATATGGTGCCAATCGTGGCCGGTGGGTTCACCTGCAAACTTCTCTTTCAGATAAGCTTCGGTCTTCTCGATAATTTGTTCTGTGTTCATCTCAACCTTCTTCTTCGAAATTCGTTGGTAAAGGTAAAAGGAAGATATGTTCGGATTGTTCAAGAAGAAAACGGAAATCGAAAAGCTCGAGGATAAATATGATAAGCTTATCAAGCAGAGCTACGAATTGAGTCATAGTAATCGAGCTGAATCTGATAAAGTCAGAGCAGCAGCAGAGGAGATTGCGGAGAAGATAGAAAGGTTGAAGGGTTGATGAGCGGAGGATAGGGGGCTCTGGTCTCTGGAGGGACGCAGGGTAGCCAATCCAACAAGATTACTATTCGTGTGCTCATTGCGGTCACCCTGCACTCGATTAACACTAAATAAAGGACTTCCCGCGAACAGAAGAGCCAATCTTTGCGTCCCGCTACAACCAGGTCATATTATGGGCGACATCTTTCTGTGATGGATAACTCTGGAATAATGCTCCCGGGGGTTACGAATCGAACCAGACACAATATCACACACATTGCGTTTCAACTCCATGCTAAGGAGAGTGACCAACCTCGGCTTTCGATTCCACAGCCTTGCATCAACCTTGCCTCAAATAATGATTTTAACATCGCAGAGTTAGGTGCTAAGAGCTAGATGCCAGATGCTTACGCTTCCTTTTTCGTACCTTCCCCCTCCAACTAACCACTTGCATCATGAAAATCATACTTCGAATTATTGGGGTACTGGCTGTAATTGTCATTGCCCTTGTTGTATTTATCCAGCTCACTTACGATGTTGATTTTACGGAAGAGTATCCCGTAAACGAAGACCTGTCAGTAGAGATCACACCTGAACGCGTTGCCCATGGCGAGTATCTTGCTTATGGACCTGCGCATTGTGCATCTTGTCATATTCCCATGGAAGATTTGCAGGCGATTGACAATGGTGAGAAGCGTCCGCTTATCGGTGGATTTGAGCTTACTCTTCCTCCTGCTACGTTGAGAGCTCCGAACATCACTCCAGATGTGGAGACGGGTATTGGAGGCTTGTCAGATGGCGAGTTGTATCGAATGATGCGTTACAATGTGATGCACGATGGCACGACGACGATTGAATTGATGCCATTTGCTACGATGAGTGATGAGGACATCTACTCCATCATTGCCTTTTTACGATCGCAAGAACCCGTTCACAACGTGGTTGAGCCTACGGAATGGACAATGATGGGAAAGGCGATCAAGCGATTTGCTCTTAAGCCTCTCGACGACGGATTAGACGAACATCCCGAAGTTGAAAAAGCAGTAACGGTAGAATATGGCGAGTACTTGGCTGAGAGCGTTGCAAACTGCAGAGGTTGCCATACTGAAAGAGATTTAAAATCTGGAAAATATATTGGTCCGTTTTACGCTGGTGGTTTCAACTTTGAGCCTTCACCCGAAACACAGGGCTGGTCTTTTGTATCGCCAAATCTTACTCCCGATGAATCTGGAGTTATGCACGGATGGAACGAGAGCGCGTTCTATGCCCGAATGAAGGCCGGTAGATCTCATATGACCTCGCCCATGCCTTGGGGGACTTTCAGCAGAATGGACTCAACGGATATGAGCGCCTTGTGGTTGTTCTTCTCCAATTTGGAGCCTGTGGAAAACGACATTGAGCAGATTGCCTTCGAGCCAGAGGAATAGCAGGATTAATATTCGCTTAGCATGCTCTTGTAGGAAAAGTCTTATTTTCGGGCCTCAAACTAAACCACGCTCTCGTGATTAAGAATGTTCCATTTTGGGTAAAGGCATTGGCCTATCTTGCATTGGTAGCCGTTGCGTGTTCGTTCAGCTAGATCTGAAATTGGAGAATTTCTCCTTTTCAAACCATCTGAACACCAAGCCGATAAAATGAGCGGGAAGAAAAGCTTGAGGATTTCCTCAATTAATTCTTTCAAATTCCCAATTCCATTATATCTTTGCGCCCGGTTAAGCCACTAGGAGAGGTGGCAGAGTGGTCGAATGCGGCGGTCTTGAAAAC
>JABXHW010000061.1 GCA_013373425.1 Flavobacteriia bacterium | reverse complement strand
ATCTTGTCGCCAAACTTTGAGCGTAAGATTCATATCTCTTTGATTTATGAAGTTCAGCTTACTTGTAGCTGCGCGTCTTCAGTTCAACATTTTCGAATTCCAACTCTTCTTTATTGAGTTTTGGCTCACTTGGATCTCCTGTGAATTCCCAAGCTGCCACGTAACGATAGTCTTGGTCGTTACGCAATGCCTCGCCTTCTTCAGTTTGGTATTCCTCGCGGAAGTGACCACCACATGATTCGTTTCTGTTCAAGGCATCTCGGCACATCAACTCGCCGAGCTCGAGGAAGTCGGCCACGCGACCAGCTTTCTCTAGTTCTGGGTTGAGGCCGTCCATCTTTCCAGGAACTTTTACATTCTCCCAGAATTCTGCGCGTAGTGCGCGAATCTCTTCGATGGCTTCCTTCAATCCTTTCTCGTTACGAGCCATACCGCACTTGTTCCACATGATGAGGCCCAAGCGCTTGTGATAATAGTCTACTGAATGCTTACCGTCGTTGTTCAACAACTTCTGCAAGCGCTCAGTTACTTCTTTCTCAACAGCTTCGAACTCCGGAGTGTTCACATCGATTCCTCCCGTTCTAATATCGTCTGCCAAGTAATCACCAACAGTGTAAGGAACCACGAAGTAACCATCGGCCAAACCTTGCATCAATGCAGAGGCGCCAAGGCGGTTAGCACCGTGATCTGAGAAGTTAGCCTCTCCCAAGGCGAACAATCCCGGAACGTTGGTCATCAAGTTGTAATCAACCCACAAACCACCCATGGTGTAGTGTACCGCTGGGTAAATCTTCATTGGGGTTTGGTATGGATTATCTGCTGTAATCTTCTCGTACATCTGGAAGAGGTTACCATACTTCTTCTCAACCACTTCCGTACCCAACTTCAGCACTTCCGCATCTGAAGGGTTGTGGTTCCCTTGAATGTTGGCCTCTTCGCGACCGTATCTCATGATAGCGGAAGAGAAGTCTAGGAATACCGCTTCACCTGTCTTGTTTACACCGTAGCCAGCATCGCAACGCTCTTTCGCAGCACGTGAAGCAACGTCACGTGGAACGAGGTTACCGAAAGCTGGGTAGCGACGCTCGAGGTAGTAATCGCGATCCTCTTCGTTAATTTCAGTTGGCTTGAGCTTTCCAGCACGGATAGCCTCAGCATCTTCTTTCTTCTTTGGAACCCAAATTCGACCGTCGTTTCGGAGTGATTCCGACATCAAGGTCAATTTAGATTGATAGTCACCCGAAACAGGAATACAAGTTGGGTGAATCTGTGTGAAGCATGGGTTGGCCATAGCAGCACCGCGGCGGTGAGCTTTCCAAGCCGCTGTCACATTCGAGCCCATTGCATTGGTAGAAAGGAAGAATACGTTACCATATCCACCTGTACAAAGCAATACAGCGTGTGCACCGTGACGCTCAATCTCACCCGTGGTAAGATTACGAGCGATGATTCCGCGCGCCTTTCCGTCAACCGTTACAACATCCAACATTTCATGGCGGTTGTAAAGCTTCACGCGACCTTTCGCTATCTGACGAGAAAGTGCAGAGTATGCACCGAGCAACAACTGCTGACCCGTTTGGCCTTTAGCGTAGAATGTACGACTCACCTGCACACCGCCGAATGAACGGTTGTCGAGGAGTCCGCCGTAATCGCGTGCAAAAGGAACACCTTGCGCAACACATTGGTCGATGATATTCGCAGAAACCTCAGCGAGGCGGTAAACGTTTGCCTCACGAGAGCGGTAATCACCTCCTTTGATGGTATCGTAGAAAAGACGGTAAGTTGAGTCACCGTCGTTTTGATAGTTCTTTGCCGCATTGATTCCACCCTGTGCTGCGATAGAGTGTGCACGACGAGGAGAATCTTGGAAGCAGAATGCTTTCACATTGTAGCCCATCTCTGCAAGAGAAGCAGCCGCTGAGCTACCAGCTAGTCCAGTACCAACAACAATAACATCGATATGTCGCTTGTTGGCTGGGTTCACAAGACGAATATTGTTCTTGTGCTTTGTCCACTTTTCAGCGAGTGGGCCTTCCGGAATTCGACTATTCAAATCCATAGACATGTTCTATTGTTGTAGGTAAATGACAATTGGAATAATGGCAAAAAGACCGCAAACGATAACAGAAAGCGCCTTGCCAACTCCTTTTACAATCGGAGTGTACTGTGGGTGATTCCATCCCATTGTTTGGAACGCGCTCTGGAAGCCGTGCCATAGGTGGAAACCAAGGGCAGTCATTGCCACCACGTAAAGAATGGTGTACCAAAGCTGTTCAAAAGCAGCTACTGTGATGGAGTATAAGTCCTTCACTTCATCACCATCAATCATATAGGTATCTAGTGAACCGAAGTGCATCTCGTACCAGAACGACTTCATGTGAATGATGATGAAAATCAAAGTGATCAAGCCGAGCAACGCCATATTGCGAGAAGCCCAACCCGAGTTTGCACCTGCATTGTTTTTCACATACTTCGTTGGACGTGCCGCCGCATTCTGACGAGCGAGGACGATGCCATCCACAGCGTGAAGAACGATGCTAGCGTACAATAAGTAGGAAACGATTTTGATGAGCGGGAAGGTAGTCATGAACTTGGAGTACAAGTTGAAGCTATCTTTCACATCATCTCCTCCTAAAATCAATTGGAGGTTTCCCGCCAAGTGAACGATGAGGAATGTAATTAGGAAAAGACCAGTCAACGCCATCCAATACTTGCGGGCGAGCGACGATCCGAATAAACCTTTACCGGTTGCCATATAATTGGGGATTAGGGACAAAATTCAGGTGGAACAAAAATAGCTCACCGTTGGCGTACAGCCAAGTATGCGCGCTATTTGGAATGTGTCTAAATCTGATACTAGGATAAGGTCTCAACTTCTTCATCGAGAAGTTCCTCAAGAACAGACCTTTTAACAGGCTTAACGAGGTACCCTTTAACCACTTCGTATTCATCTGCTTTCTCTCTGTCACTTTCGTTTACACTGGATGTAACAATGTAAACTGAACAGAGTTCACGAATTTCTGGAAGGTCGGTGAGAACATCTAGGAATTCGAAACCCGACATGGAAGGCATGTTCAAATCGAGAAGAACAATACAGCGGTTGTCGCCGAGATGCTCTTTCAAATATGCGAGCGCATCCTGACCTGAATAGACTTGCCTGATCTCGTTCACTTTTGAACTTGCGTTCAATGTGTCGAGCAATCTTGTCATCAAAAAGTGATAGATTTTGTCGTCGTCTACAACCAACAAACTTGGAACTGCCATATTGTAAATATAAAGGCAATATCCTTACCTAACTACATGTGCGAGGAGTTTGTCAGAGATTCTTGAGGCCGTACCTTTGGGATTCACATCGATAATGCAGATTGAAATGAGATATAACCCTCTTGACAGACAGATTTTTATTGACAACCGAAATCGCTTCCGCCAATATCTTCCAAGTGGCGCGTTGGCCGTTTTCAACAGCAATGATATTTACCCGACAAGTGCAGATGGAACGATGCCCTTCGTTCAACACAAAGACATCTTCCACTTGAGTGGTGTGGATCAGGAGGAATCCATCCTCGTAATTTTCCCTGATGCTTATAAAGAAGAACACCGCGAAGTGCTCTTCTTAAAAGAAACCAATGAGCACATCGCCGTTTGGGAAGGGGCAAAACTCGACGCAAAAAAAGCGGAAGAAGTGACCGGTATCAAAACCGTTTATTGGCTTCAGGATTTTGAGAAAATCTTCAACGAAATGATGTCTCAAGCTGAAATTGTGTTCCTCAATACGAATGAGCATTTGAGAAATTCATCACCAGTTCAAACGAGAGAAGATCGTTTCATTGATTGGTGTAAGAATAAATACCCAGCGCACAACTACGATCGCTCGGCGCCTATCATGCACCGAATTCGCTCAGTAAAAAGCGACCTTGAGATCGCTGTGATGCAGCAAGCGGCAGACATCACAACAGCGGGATACAAACGCGTATTGAAGGCGCTCAAGCCGGGCATTAACGAGTATGAAATTGAGGCTGAATTCATGCACGAGTTCTTGAGCAACCGCTCTAGAGGGTTTGCATACACGCCAATTATCGCATCGGGATACAACGCTTGTGTGCTCCATTACATCGAAAACAAAGACGTTTGTAATGATGGCGACACCATCCTTCTGGATGTTGGAGCTGAGTACGCGAACTACGCCTGTGACGTAACACGTGTCTTCCCAGTAAATGGCAAATTCACCGATCGTCAAAAGCAGATTTACAATGCTGTTCTTCGCGTGCAGAAAGAGTCGCTTGCCATGCTTAAGCCGGGCAACAATTTGAACGACTATCACGTGGAAGTGGGTAAACTGATGACCAGCGAATTGCTCGGTCTAGGTTTAATCGACCAAACCGATGTGAAGAATCAAGATCCAAAATGGCCTGCGTACAAAAAGTACTTCATGCACGGCACTTCACACTATATCGGACTTGACACACACGATGTTGGTCTTTGGACCGAGGATATGAAAGTGGGCAACGTGTTCACTTGCGAGCCAGGAATTTACATTCCAGGTGAAAACTTGGGCGTGCGAATCGAGGACGACATCGTGCTGACAGAAGACGGACAATTGAACCTTACTCGCGGTATTCCGAAAGAAGTTGAGGAGATTGAAGAGTTCATGAACAGTTGAGCATGAGCTCCAACGTATTCAATTATAGAGGCACCCCGATTCGCTACAGAGATAGTGGATCGGGGGCCGTTATTTTACTGCTTCACGGCTTCCTAGAATCTCTGGAGATGTGGGAAGACTACACTTCGGAATTGGAGTCGAAGTACAGGGTTATTTCTATCGACCTTCCCGGACACGGGCAAAGCGGTTGCTTTGGATATGTGCACAGCATGGAAGAAATGGCCGAATGCGTGAAGGCAGTAGCCGATCATTTGCGCCTTAAGCGATACCACATGATTGGACACAGCATGGGAGGATATGTGTCCTTGGCATTTGCCGAACTCTATCCAGACATTCCAAAAAGCATCACTCTATTTCACTCCACAGCTCTTGCGGATTCAGAGGAGAAGAAAAAGGACAGAGACAGAGCCATCAAGCTGGTCAAAGACAACGCTGATGGATTCATCAAACAGGCTGTCCCTTTGCTCTTCCGTTCAAAATCAAGAGAACTTTATCGTTCTCGGGTAAAGGAGCTTGTGCGCTTTGCACTTCGCACGCCCTTGCAAGGGGTTGTTGCCGCTTTGGAAGGCATGAAAGAACGACCCGATCGGGAGGTGCTCCTCCATTTATCACCTGTTCCTTTTCTATTCATCGCAGGGAAAAGAGATACTGTTCTTCCCTTTGAAAAGATAAAGCCCCAATTGAGTGCACCGAGGGTCATTGATCGATTGGTAACGGAGAACAGCCACATGGGTTTCATTGAAGATCGCGACCTTTGCCTTGAAACCATAGAATATTTCATTCACGATATAGAGAAGAAAAAATGAATCTGGATTTAACCGGAAAAACTGCCGTTGTTGGTGGCAGTACACAGGGAATTGGATTTGCCACGGCTGTTGAATTGGCCAACATGGGAGCCTCACTCGTATTGCTTGCTCGCAATGAGGAGAAGCTTCGCGATGCAGTGGGTAAGCTCGACACTAGCAAAGGCCAAAAGCACGGATACTTAGTAGCCGACTATTTCCAAAATGATCAAGTGAAGAATGCCATTCAATCTTGGGTAGATGCAGGAAACACAGCGCATATTTTGGTGAATAACACGGGCGGTCCACCGGCCGGCCCCGCTCACACGGCAAATATTGAGGAATATCTCACCGCCTTTAAAGCACACCTCATCAATAATCAAATCCTAGCTCAAGCATTGATTCCAGGTATGAAAGAGGCTGGGTTCGGTAGAATTGTGAACGTTATCAGCACATCGGTAAAGATTCCACTCAATGGCCTAGGAGTTTCGAACACCGTCAGAGGGGCCGTTGCCAATTGGAGCAAGACTTTAGCCAATGAGTTGGGGGCTTTCAATATCACCGTAAACAACGTGCTACCAGGCGCCACTGAGACAGAACGCCTCACCAGCATAATATCAAATAAAGCAGGTAAAACAGGTAATTCTGAAGACAAGGTAGCTGAGGCGATGACCAATCAAGTTCCCATGAAGCGATTTGCTCAACCTGAGGAAGTAGCAAATGCCGTTGCCTTCTTGGCGAGTCCCGCTGCCGCATACATCAATGGTATTAACGTACCCGTAGATGGTGGCCGAACCGGAAGCTTATAAATGAAACAAGTTAATTCGTACATTGGAGAGTGCTTAATACTCGCTCTCCAATGCTACGAAAACTACTTATCGCGCTAATCCTCTTGAGTTTCTCCTTCTCGGGAAAAGCTCAACTTCACCCACTCAATGAAGCCACAGTGGACATTATTGGCCACTCACTCGGCGCTGGGTTTACCTACAGAAGAACACTCGACGTTTCCTATTTAAACCACTGGCACGGCTTCGTGTCTGTTGGCGCTACGAATGGAATGATCTCGAACTACGTCGGCTTTGGATATCGCTATGGTGATGAATATGCCATCGAATTCGAAGCACTTGCCGGGTACAATTCTCTCTTTGGTAGGAGACTGGAAAAAGATGACCCGAATGCCATCCGGAATGGAATCTCATTCGGAGGGCACGTCAACCTAGGTGCTTTCTCATTTGATCACTACAGCGCTAGAGTGATGATTGGATACCACCACTTCCAAGACGGTTACCCGCAATTCATTCTTGGGATGCAGGTAGGGCGGTTCTTCGACTGATTCCCTACTTTTGAGGTCCGGTTAAATCCCGACTTCAATTACAAGCAATTCCCTATGGATATCCAGAACTTTATCAATGGCCAGTACGTCGATCCCGCTGGCGGAACGTGGCTAGACAACTACGACCCATCAAGAGGAAAAGTTTACGGAAGAATTCCAGACAGCGATGAACGCGATGTGCAAAAGGCAGTAGATGCCGCGAAAGCTGCCTTTCCAATTTGGTCGAGCATGTCTGCACAGCAGCGCTCTGAAATTTTGATAAAGGTTTCAAAAGGAATTGAAGCTCGCCTCCCAGAATTGGCGGCAGCTGAAAGTCGAGATAACGGAAAGCCCTTAAAGCTAGCCACTCGCGTAGATATCCCAAGAGCGAGAGACAATTTCGCGTTTTTCGCCACTGCTATACTCCATGATTCTTCTGACACGCACGATATGGGAGAGAGCGGTTTCAACTACACCCTTCGCAGACCTATCGGTGTAGCGGGTTGCATTAGCCCTTGGAACTTGCCGCTTTATCTTTTCACTTGGAAAATTGCCCCTGCCCTTGCCTCTGGCAACACTGTAGTCGCAAAGCCAAGTGAAGTCACTCCAGTAACCGCGGCCCTTTTGGGTGAGATTTGCAATGAAGCTGGCATGCCAGCTGGGGTATTGAATATCATTCACGGCCTTGGAGGTAAAGTGGGCGCTGCTATTACTGAGCATCCTGAAATTCCTATGCTCTCTTTCACCGGAGGCACAGTTACAGGGCAAACCATTGCTCGTACGGCTGCGCCTATGTTCAAGAAACTATCTCTTGAGCTCGGAGGAAAAAACCCGAACATCATCTTCGCAGATTGTGATTTTGATGAGATGCTAAAGACGACCGTGCAAAGCAGCTTTGCCAATCAAGGGCAGATTTGTTTATGTGGATCCAGAATATTTATCGAAAGACCCATTTACGAGAAATTCAAGGAGGCTTTTGTTGAGCGTGTGAGTCAATTGACTGTTGGTGCTCCTACGGATGACAACACCAAGATTGGCGCATTGGTATCCATGCCTCACTTGGAGAAGGTGGAAAGCTATATCAAGCTTGCGGAAGAGGAAGGTGGAACCATTCTAACGGGTGGTGAGCGCGTTCAGCTCGAAGGTGAGTTTTCCGAGGGTTACTACCTCAGACCCACTGTGATTGAAGGCTTGGAATACACCTGCCGTACCAACCAAGAAGAAATCTTTGGCCCCGTCGTGACCCTTACGCCATTCGACACAGAAGAAGAAGTGCTCAACATGGCCAACTCCACATCGTACGGACTTGCCGCTACCATTTGGACCAGTGATTTGAAAAAAGCGCATCGCGTAGGATCTAAGGTGGAAAGTGGAATTGTGTGGGTTAACTGTTGGTTGGTTCGCGATCTCCGAACGCCGTTCGGCGGAATGAAGAACTCCGGTGTAGGTAGAGAAGGTGGTTTTGAAGCGCTTCATTTCTTCACTGAGACGAGAAATATCTGCATCAAGCTATAAACGAAAAAAGCCCCCATGACACAATGGTCAAGGGAGCTTCCTCTACGGTCCGGTGTGGTTATTTAAATACGTTAACACAAAATATACCTACATCGCTGAACCGGAAAGAACGATCGTTTATAACGGGTGCAAAATTCATTATTAAATTTTGCAACTGGGTTAAACTCAGGTTAATTAAAAGAGGAGTCCAACAGTCATTAACAGTTCTCCTCTGTCGTTGCTCAGCGGGATGCCGTTCCACTCACCAGAGTGATCTTGGAAAGAGGCATTGTATCCCACATCAAAAGTGATAGGTCCGAGGTCTAGTCCAACTCCGAGTTGGTATCCCAATTGGAATCTTCCGAAAGTATCGGCAAAACTATCATCTAACCAGATGTTCCCGTTCAAACCAGCTTGTGCTCTAAGAAGTCTGAGCACTTTGATACCCGGCGCGAGATTCAACTGTACACTATTCTGAGTAAACTGTTGAGATATCGGTTGGCCATTTGGATCATAGCCGGTCATCTCTATTGAAGTTTCGTTGTAAAGTCCGTCGAATTGAACGTAGAAGTTATCTCCAATTTCATCGCGAACTGCGAGGCCTAGGTGCCATCCATTATGGCTGCGTTCTCCTGAAAAGACTTCTCCACTTGTGCTAACAGCAGATCCCAAACCTAACTCGGTCATGTTGTAAGTGAGTCCGCCTTTTACACCCCATTCTAATTCCTGTGCATTCAGTCCCATCCCGGCAACTGACATTGCAATGAACATCATTAGTCTCTTCATGGTCTTGTTGTTTTAGTGTTCAACAAGAACATTTCAAGAAGGGTGCCAAAACGAAAAGTGGAACTATTTGATCGACTTCATCAAGGTGAAGTCTTCAGGCATTTTGTGCTTCCAGCGGCGATGCGACCAGAGCCAGTATGGCGGGTCATTCTGGATGCGTTTCTCGAGCGCACCAACATACTTCTGCATGATTTCACCGAACTCAGTTTCCTTGGGATTCATCTCCAATAACTCGAAACTCACCTCGTAGTGCCCTCGCTTAACTCGGTTCATCAACATGAGAACAACTGGATAGTCAAACCGCTTCGCATAGACTTCCGCGCCCGGGGTAAATCCAGTTTCACGATTGAGGAATTCGATCCAGTATGACTTCCGTGGATTGGAAGGGTTCTGATCTGCGAGTAGAGCGTAAGCGACTGGCTTTCCACGATCTTCCGTCCATGCGGGTTTCGACTTTTCGGTTGGAACCAGCCACATTCCATCTTTACTTCTATGCTTGGCCATATAGGCTTCAATGCGCTTGTTGGACAGCGGTCGGTACACCCCAGCCGGTTCATGAGGAATGAGATAGGGTAGTCCTCTTGTCATGAACTCCCAATTCCCATAATGGCTTCCTACTAAGATGACATTTCGGTTGGCGAGCTCGGGTCTCCGGAGCACATCTTCTCCTACCAGTTTGTAGCGATCTTGAATCTCAGAAGCAGGTATATGAAGGGCTTTGATTGACTCAAGCAGGATATCGCTCAAATAGTGATAATACGTTTTCGTCATTTGATTCACCCACTGTTCATCGCTATTGGGAAAGCACGTGCTAAAATGTGTGCGGACTAAATCTACACGGTATCTCAAGACGCGAAATAGGATGAAGTAGACAAAATTGGATAGGCCATACAGCGCGCTCCACGGCATCCATTTGAGCAGGAAATCAAAAAAGCGAAAGAAGAAGTAAGCAATCATTGAAGTTCTTTCACCACGAGGGTAATCACCTTTTCAATTTCAGCGATGTTAGCTTGAAGGTCTGGATGATTCTCTGTGTTCCTACCTGCGTTTTCCACAAACAAGATGGTTTCTCTAATGGAATCGATACCGAACATTTGTGCATTCGGCTTAAGACTGTGCGCGAAGCGGCCCATCGACTCGAGGTCGCCTTCAACGTGGGCTTCTCTCATTTGTCGAACGAGACCTGGAGCTTCTTCACAAAAAGTAGCAATCAAGATGTTTTCGAACTCTTGATCGCCATCTGTCGTTAATCTAAGTGTCTCCAGATTATAATAAGTACCGCTCGGTTCCATTTTACGAAGTTGGAAAAAATACTTGAAAAGTAGTGCCCCCATCTTCGTTGATGTCGATTTTCATTTCACCACCAATCTTGGCGAGCATTTCCATCACAAATGACAATCCGAGTCCCGATCCCTTTTCTCCCATGGTGCCTCTTGTTCCAGACTGAATTTGACCACTCAAGATGAGATCGGCCTTTTGTTGGTTCATCCCTTGACCATGATCCGTTACAGATAAATTGATACGGTCATTAACTTCTGTAACCTCCACCTCGACGCCCGTAGCTTCGGAGAACTTGATTGCATTAGCTAGGAGGTTTCGAAGGGTCAATCTGAAAATATCTCTATGGATTGTTCGCTCACCTTCAACGGAAACTCGCTCGGTCACAATCACCTTTTTCAAGCCCGCTTGGATAGAGCTCAAATCAACTACATCGCTAACTTCTTCAGCGAGGTCAACACATTCGGCATCCTTCTTCGCGGAAGTCACTTCAAGTTTACCCCAATCGAGAACATTTTCCAACAGCACTTCGGTCTGATCCATCACCACCTCAACACTCGATTGAAACTCTTCTATTTCCTCTTGAGTCAAACTGCCATCGCTGATGAGGTCCATGACTGCTCGAATCGAGGCGAGAGGGCCTCGGATATCATGTGCCAATACGTTCAATAAGCGGGTACGGAGATCGCTCACCTGTTGAAGTGCTGAATTCTGCTCTTCAAGTTCTCGCTTCGCCTTGCTGAGTTCCAATCGCTTCATGATTTGCTCAGACAAGATTTGAAGCGCGTTTTTTTGGCTATCAGTAAGCTCTTTTGGCTCTCTATCAATTACACAAAGAGCACCCAGATTATGCCCATTCTCAGACTCTAATGGAGTTCCTGCATAAAAGCGAATATTCGGCTCCTCGGTCACAAGTGGGTTATCGTGAAATCTTTCGTCTTCCAGAGCATCGTTCACTTGAAAGACTTCCGATTGCAATATGGTGTGTGCACAAAAGGCGACATCTCTACTGGTATTCCCTGCATCGTATCCGCGTGAAACTTTCACGAGTTGTTCCTCCTGGGTAATGAAGGTCACTAAGGCAATAGGAGTGTCGCAAATCTCACTAGCGAGGTCGGCAATATCTTGTAGTGCCGCCTTTTCGTCGTCGCCCAATTTCTCGTACTCCTTTACTGCCTCTACTCTCTGAAAATCGTTCTCTGGAACTTGTGCTGAAATCATATGTGGTCTATTGGTTTTGCAATGTACATTATCTCCTTAACCATCCGACGTACCCATGGCTTAGGAAGATTTACAAATTGTTTATTTCAAAGTCTTGCGTGGTTTGAATTCCGACCTTACTTTTGCCACTGTTTAGAATTAGTCTAAATTAAATTCGACTCAAATGCGCTATACACTTGCAGCCCTCAGCTTAACCGCATTCGTGGCCTGTACAACGGAGGAGGAACCCACTCCAACTCTTTCAATTCCTACTACTTACGAGTTTAACCGCGATGGAGTTTCCACCGTGAGCTTCGGAGGTCAAATTGCTCGTCAAGACATGCTCAGAGAATTGAGCACCGAAATGAAAAGTGGTGTGGAGAACACCTTAGATGCCGACCATCTTTTCGACATGTACGAGAACACAAACAGTCCCTTCTCTGATGCCGATTTGAACACCTCAGGCAAATCACTTTCTACTAAAACTTCGGCATCGGCAATCCATGTTATCAACCAAGGCAATACCATAAATTTCTTCAAAGGATGGATGCAAGCAGCAGCAACCGCAAGCGCAGCGAATGCTACTGCAGCAGATGGCACGGCCGGAGTCATTCAAAACACCGACGGCACGAAGAAGTACTTGGTGAATGAGCAAGGTGTGGAATACGTTCAGCTCATAGAAAAAGGATTGATGGGTGCTGTATTTATGGATCAAACCGTAAACAACTATCTAACTACTCTCAAGTTGGATGTTGACAACACCCCAGAGAACGGCAATCCATACACCGACATGGAGCACCATTGGGACGAGGGTTACGGTTACTTCACGGTACAACAAGACCTAGAATTGGACTACAGTGTTTCACAAGATCGAGGATTTTGGGGTCGCTACATCGTTGGCCTAGAAGCAGAATTCGGTCTAGCTGATCAGATTTACTACGCCTTTAGAAAAGGTCGCGCTGCCATTGTAGCGGGAGAATACGACACCCGTGACGAGCAAATTGCTCCAATCGCGGAAGGCTTTGAAGAAGCTACTTACCTCAAAGCACTTGGCTACTTGAACAAAGGAGCTGCCGACCTTAGCTCAGGAAATGCCGCGGCGGCCTTCCACGAACTTTCAGAAGGATTGGGTTTCATTTATTCCCTTCGTTTCGGAACAAGCGGAAAGGTTTCTGCAGCTCAGAGCGACGAGTGGATTGAAGACCTCACCACAGGAAGCGGTTTTTGGTCGGGAGACATCCTCAGCCGAATTGAGCAGGTTAAAACCGAGATCGGAACTGCATATCAACTTCCTCAAACAATAGTTGACGGAAGTCATTAATTAGGACAAACAGCAAGTCTAACTTTGCCACCAAAGTTCAACAGAGATGCGAAAAGTTTTATTCAGTCTAGCCACATTTCTACTCCTCATTTCCTGTGGAGAAGAAGGCCCGCAACAATCGGATAGCTTCGACCGCAAGGCCGTAGTGACCCAGATTGTGGATGAAATGATCTTACCGAGTTACGCCGATTTATCCGCTGCGCTAACGGACCTTAAATCGGACTACAATGCATATCTAGCTTCGGGTTCACCTTCAGCAATTGAAGATGTGAAAGCTTCATGGCTCGAAGCATATCTAGCTTGGCAAGACGCAGCAATGTGGAACTTTGGTCCGGCAGAGGACAACGGTCTTTTACCGGCCATGAACATCTATCCAACGGACACAGTTCAAATCCTTCAAAACATTGGAGGTACATACGATTTGAACTCCATTGGTCAGATTGATGCACAAGGATTCCCAGCACTTGAATACCTTTTGTTCAGTAATGGCATCGATTGGAACAACGCAGACGTTCAGGCGTACTTCGACAATGTGCTCGCTAGAATGGAGAACAAAGTGAATGCTGCGAAAAGCGACTGGGACGATTATCGATCAACATTCATCAATTCGGAAGGAACCGACCGAGGTTCTGCATTGGGAATTCTATTCAATCACACTTATTTACCCTACCTCGAAGTTCACATTCGCGAAGCAAAATTTGGAATCCCTGGTGGTCAGCGTACAGGAACAGCTCTGCCGGAAAAGGTAGAGGGACTTTACTCACGCGTTCATAGTCGAGAACTTGCTTCTCGTGCATTTGCTGCTTATCGCCGCGCATGGACAGGCATGAGTCATATTTCTCACACGGCTGGTCCAGCGCTTATCGACTATGTGAAATACATGGACGGTAGAAACGGAACCGAGCTGAATGGGGAGCTCTTCGATCAACTCGACGAAATTCAACTTGCCATTGACGGTTTAGATGCCGACTTTTACTCCATAGCTGAAACGAATCCTCAACAACTCAATGACGTTTGGGTAAAACAACAGCTCATGGTTTTCACTATCAAAACTGAGATTAGCTCGGCCTTGAACGTAACCATTAGCTACGTAGACTCCGACGGCGACTAACCTGTTCTATGGGCTATTTCAAACGGTACACGCACCTAGCTCCGCTTGCTTTTCTGCGGTTTGCCTTCGGTGCCCTCATGTTTGCCGCCCTGCTTCGGAGCCTGATTAACGGATGGGTGTATGAATTATACATCCAACCTTCCTTTCACTTTTCATTCTATAGCTTCGAATGGGTAACTCCTCTTGGAGAATGGACATATGCGCTTTGGGGAGTCGCGATGCTGAGTGCCCTCCTTGTTTGCGTAGGATATCTCTACCGATTGAGCATCATCGTATTCACACTCGCTTTCACTTACATCGAATTGATGGACGTCGCCTATTACCTGAATCACTACTACTTCGTGTCAGTCCTCGGAATTGCACTTTGTTGGCTACCTGCGGCACACTACGGAAGCGTTGACGCATGGTTGGGTCGAGCGAAATCAGCCGATGAAATGCCGCGATGGGTAGTCGATTTACCTAAAGTGTTAGTTAGCTTTCTCTACCTGTTTGCCGGATTGGCTAAAATGAATAGCGATTGGCTTATCGAAGCTCAGCCGCTGAAAATGTGGCTCCCATCGAGGTATGACCTTCCAATTCTTGGCGGTCTCGTAGACGAACCGTGGTTGCCATATGCCTTTGCGTGGTTTGGGATGATTTACGATTCTACCATTTGGATCTTCTTGTGGTGGAAGCGCACGCGCAAATTCGCCTACATCACAGTCATTATCTTCCACACTCTCACGGCGATTTTCTTCCCAGCGATTGGGGTATTTCCTTTTGTGATGATTGTGATTACCCTCAGCTTTTTCGATGCGCCTTGGCAGCGCTTGCTCGGTAAAATCTGGCCTTCAGCACCAAGGAAATATCACGAATATCGAAGCTGGAACCCGCCGCTTGCAAAACTCATTCTTCCAGCATTTGTCGCTTGGCAATTCTTCTTCCCTATGCGCTCACAGTTGTATCCCGATGAGCTGTTCTGGACGGAGGAAGGATTCAGATTCTCATGGCGAGTGATGCTCATGGAAAAATCCGGCGCTACAGAATTTAAAGTTGTAGATGGCAAAACGGGCGAATACGACTGGGTAAATCCATCTTCCTATTTAAATAGAACTCAAGAAAAGCAGATGTCATTTCAACCTGACTTAATTTTGCAGTTCGCACACTTTTTGGGCAACAAATACCGTCAGGCAGGCATGCAAAATCCAGAGGTTTACGTCCGTTCGGCGGTATCTCTAAATGCACGTGAATCCCAACCTATCATTGATGAATCTGTCAATTTGATGTCGGTGAAAGACGGCTGGGGCCACAAAGAGTGGATTACCGAATGGAATGATGAGATCAGTGGTTGGTAAGGTAGTTTTAAGCTTGATGTTGATTTCAGCATCGGCATGGGCGCAGAGTCCGCTTCAACTCGAATTTGTAAATCCCGATGGACAAGGGGTTGCAGACGCTCGCGTAGAACTTCCAAGTCGAGGGATGGTTGATTTCACCAACACAAATGGTCAAGTTCAATTCGAATGGACCGCTTCATATTCCAGCGAAGTCCGTGTTTTTGCCATCGCGGCTGGCTATCCCTATATCGATACGACTGTCACATATACTGGATATTCCATCCAGCTCACCTTCAAGCAACCTCGAAATTCAATTGGCGAGGTGGTCATTGATGCCCGCTCCGACTCCAACAGCAGAGGGCAGCTTCGCGCCATTGAGGGCGTTGCGATCTACGCCGGAAAGAAAAGTGAAGTTATTCGTCCGAATGCCGCACCGGCCAACTTGGCCATCAACAATGCCCGCGAAATCTTTTCTGAGGTAACTGGAATGAATGTTTGGGAAGGGGATGAAAGTGGAATTCAGCTCAACATTGGCGGTCGCGGTTTGAACCCGAATCGCGCCTCCAACTTCAACGTTCGCCAAAACGGCTACGACATCTCCCCGGATGCTTTGGGTTATCCCGAAAGCTACTATACTCCTCCTGCAGAAGCCGTAGAGCAGATTGAAATTGTTAAAGGTGCAGCCTCTCTTCAATATGGGACTCAGTTCGGTGGGCTCATCAATTTTAAAATGAAAGGCGCTCCGGAGCGAGAAGGGTATGAGTTATTGAATCGAAGCACCATCGGGTCATTCGGCTTGTACAATCAGTTTACTTCGTATGGCTGGAGGAATGGCAAGGTTGGAACCTACGTTTATGGCAACTATCGAAGGGGCAATGGCTGGCGACCGAATTCCGATTTTGAGAGCGTAAACTTCTTTGGCCAAATTGATTACGACATCTCCGAGAATACCGAGCTAATCGCGGAATACACTCATCTTTCTTACTTGGCCAATCAATCGGGAGGTCTGGATGACAACATGTTTGAAACCGATCCTCGTCAGTCGAATAGAACGCGAAACTACTTTGGTCTGAATTGGAACATTCTGGCCCTTCGATTTAGTCAGAAATGGGGACAAGACAAGTTCAATGTCCGCCTGTACGGATTGCATGCTTCTCGAAATGCTCTCGGCTTCAGAAACTATCGACCATCCACAGAAGATCCGGGAGATACTCCTCGTGAACTCATCACAGGAAACTTTCAGAACGCTGGTCTAGAAATGCGTTATCTCAAGCGATACAAAGTTTCCGGTTCTACATGGGCGACCTTGTTTGGCGCACGTGCGTATGGAGCCAGAAATAATAGTCAGCAAGGCTTGGGAACAGCCGGCTCAGACGCGAATTTCACCTTCATCGAAAGTGAGGAGAACTTGCAATCCGACTACATCTACCCGAACGATAACGTGTCCTTCTTCGCCGAGCAATTAATTCAAATTGGAGAACTCTGGACGATCACTCCTGGCGTTCGATTCGAGTACATAAACAGTAGATCGGATGGGTACTACCGTGAAGTCCTCCGCGATGGAGCCGGCAATATCATATTCAACGAAACCTTTCCTGGCGGACTCAATCGCGAGCGAAACTTCACCCTACTTGGAATTGGTGCTGAGTACAAGATCACCTCAAAAACGCAGGTGTACTTCAATGCTACTCAGAACTTCCGAGCCATTACCTATTCCGACATTCACATTGTAAATCCGAGTTTCCGAATTGATGAAGGCATTGAAGATGAGCGCGGTTATTCCATTGATTTGGGGATTCGGAAAAGTGCAGGTGGCCGATGGAAATACGACATTTCCGCCTTTTTACTCAACTACAACAATCGCATTGGAGAAGTGGCTCAGCTCGACTCTTCCCAATTCCGAATTGTGAGTTTCAGAACCAATATTGGACAGGCTTTGATCTACGGCTTAGAGAGCTACTTGAGCTATCAATGGCTTCAAGATTCAGAGCGCCGATTGTTCGGTAGTGCCTTCATCAATACGTCTTTTGTGCATTCCACATATCTCAAAAGCGCTCTTTCAAATGTGGTAGGGAATGAAGTGGAATTCGCGCCGAACCTCAACTTAAAAGCCGGACTTACTTTCCAATGGAAAAGCTGGAAAGCCCGCGGTCAGGTTACTTATTTGAGCAGGCAATTCACCGATGCCGCCAACGACATCGACGGTGGTGCACCAGCCGTAACGGGCATCATTCCCGCCTTTACCGTTGCCGATCTCGGCCTTACTTATTCGCACGGGCGCTGGCAAGGCGAAGCCGGCATCAACAACATTTTCAACCGAGCGTACTTTACACGCAGAGCCACCGGCTATCCAGGCCCTGGGATAATTCCGAGTCCGGGTAGGAGTTTTTACTTGGGGGTTCAGGTGAGGATTGGGGGTTAGAGCAATCGATACTGAAAACTGGATACTAGATACTGGGGCTGAGAGACGAGGGCACGGGTTAGTATCTAGTATCTAGTAT
>JABXHW010000049.1 GCA_013373425.1 Flavobacteriia bacterium | reverse complement strand
CAAAAGGGGCTGCGAAGTTACAACGAATTTTGGAAGATTGGCAAATCGGAGTTAACAAATTGAGACAAAAGACTTTGCTTTGTTTATCTTTACCCCCTGCGCCAACAAATCGACTGACTAACCTCGCGTTTTTTGCACATAACCTGAAAATCAGATTATCAATGAGGTACTTGGCTACACTCGCACTTGCTACATTATTTACACTTCACGCGCGTGCCCAACATCAACATACCAATGGTGTATGTGGTACGGATATCATTCATCAGCAAATGGTTTCCGACCATCCAGAAATTGGAACGGAAAGAAATCAAGCCGATGCCGATTGGTTAGAACGCGTCGGCAATCTTACAACTTCTTCATCAGGTACTGAAGCCGTACAGGTTATTCCTGTCGTTGTTCACGTGATGTACTACAACTTCGAAGACAGCATCACTCCTGCTCAAGTGCATGACGCTATCGATGTGCTCAATGAGGATTTCTCACTCACCAATAGCGACGCTGGAAACCTTCGCACCATCTTCCAAAGTCGTCAATCTGATGTAGAGGTGGAATTCCGCCTCGCTAAAATCGACCCACAAGGAAGATCTACAACAGGCATTACCTATACTCAAAGCGACAACTCCCTCGGCGCAAGCAATGCCATCAAGCAAGAAATCAATTGGCCGAACGAGAAGTATCTCAATGTTTGGGTAGTGAACGCTATTGATATCGGACTACCACCGAGCCAAGGAACGGTACTAGGTTTTGCCCGCTTCCCGCGCAACGCTCAACCAACAACCGATGATGGTGTTGTGATCCGCCACGATCAAATGGGCCGTATAGGTACTGCCGTATCAAACGGTCGTACGCTTACTCACGAGGTAGGTCACTACCTCAACCTTTACCACACCTTCCAAGGAGGTTGTACTGGCGGAGGCGACTTGGTATCCGACACCCCTCCAAGTGCAAGTCCAACTTCTGGATGCCCAACCAACCGCAATTCATGCAATACAGGTTCAAACGATGAGCCTGATATGATTGAAAACTACATGGACTATACAAGTGACGTGTGTGTGAACACCTTCACCGACGGTCAGAAGAACCGCGTAAAAGATGCGCTTAGCACCACCCTTCACCCAGGTTGGAAACGCGGAATCCTTACTCTTCAAGCTAACCTTATCGCAACCGGTGTGGCAAACAGTCCAATTAGCGCTGCCCCACTTTCCGCATTCATGGCTGAAAACAGAACGGTTTGCGTTGGTCAGGACATCGACTTTACATTCATCGGTGCTTCCTACGATGCAAGCACTACTTACAATTGGGAATTCACAGCAAACGGTCAGACAGTTACTGCATCTACCGAAAACCCAACGATGAACTTTACAAACCCTGGAACCTACACGGTAAAACTTACCGTTACCAACGGGGCAGGCGTTCATGTTGAAACCAAACAAGGCTATTTGAAGGTATACGATACGGATACGTACTACGACAATCAGTTCACAGCTACTTTCGAGAATGCCATCCCAAACCCAACATGGAGTGTGTTTGATAATGGTGATGGCCGCAAGTGGCAAACATCATCGAATGCATCGTTCCAAGGAAGCTCAAGTGCCGTAATGCCGAACTTCAATTCTCTTAACGGTGGTGGAGATGACATTCTTCAATCTACATCGATTATGCTCGACCAAACAACAACGGCTACATTGAGATTCCGTTACGCTTGGGCAAAGCGCGATAACACCAACCAAGATAGATTGACCGTTTACGCTTCTAATGACTGCGGTGAGACTTGGAACATCGCAAGATTACTTTCCTCGTTCACCTTGAACACCGCTGGAAGTAATGTATCGAGCAACTTTGTGCCGAACAACAGCCAGTGGCAAGAGGCGGTAATCAATATGAACTCATACGTGGGTCCTGATCCAGTGCTCATTCGATTTGCCTACACATCTGACGGAGGGAATAACCTTTACATCGATGAAGTACGAATGGATGTGGGTATTGGCATTGAGGAAAACAACTTGAGCAATCTTCAAGTTTATCCAAACCCGGCACAACACGCTTTGCATGTAAATACAGGGTCTTCAGAATCTGCGGAATGGACCTTGATGAACGCGACAGGTCAAGCGGTAATGAATGGTGAGATTGAACTCGGTCAAGCTGAGTTGAAAGTAGACCACCTCGCTGCCGGCGTTTACATTCTTCGAGTGATTGAATCTGGAGAATCTAAAACGGCAAAAGTGGTGATCCAATAAACCGACTTTATACCATATAATAAGGGGTGGCTTTTCGGCCACCCCTTTTTTATTATTCCCCTCTTTGAATTTCTATGTCTTCAAGATTGCTAAAGACACTCAAATCGGCCTCCCGAACTGCTGATTCGAAAGCTGCCCAATCTTCATCGAAGAATTCTTTTGCCGCAGCAACGACTTCTTCCGTCTTCTTGACGAATATAGCTGCCGCATTCAGTGCAGTACCTTCAATTCTGCCTCGATGCGATTCATACATGCCGAGCATGCCCATTTTCGACATCCAGATATCGGGTTGCTCATAGTAGCCTTCAATATTCTCCTTGCCAAATATCATCAGGCGAACTTGCTCCAATGAATCCTTAGCGGCCTTGATGTCTTTCTTAAGCGCATTGTAAGTGGTATCGCCTTCTTCCAAATTGGCCATTTCTATGGCGAGCATTCCTTCTACAAGCTCAATCGACTTCTTTGCATTCCTCAAATTCGCAGCAATGTTCGAAACCGACTCGACATACGGCAACATATCTTTCTGGAACTCATAGTTGTTTACAAGCTCTTCCATATCGAACTCCAATCGAGGGTCTTGTCTGACCGTCATCGTGGTAGATGCCTTGTAATCGCCAATACTCAAATGAATGGTATAGTCGCCAGGCAATACGGAAATTGTTCCCGGGTCAGAGTTATTCCCTCCTCTCGGCTCTCGCATTGATGGATAACGAACGCCCTTCTCCATCATGTCCCAGGCTACTCTGTTAATGCCATCATTGTAATCTCGTTCGATGAAACGAATAGTGTCGCCATCTGAATTGGTGATGTGCCAGTGAATTTTCTTGTTTTTAGAGAAGGTTTCATCGGCCGTATCCACATTCACCCAATAGGTAAACTGTGCACCCCAACCTCTGTTGTCACCGCTATAAACAGCAGTTCCTCCAAAGCGCATCCCTTGCGCCCTTCTGTAAATCGCCCTTACCCCGTCTGGAGCTGGAAAGGCAGTAATTGGTTGAGTTTGTACGGTAGAGGATTCAGCAGCCAATGCACGAAGCGGCTCAAGGTCATCCAATACCCAGGCAGATCGACCGAAGGTTCCCAAAATCAAGTCAGACTCTCGCTCTTGAATCGCCATGTCGGCTACAGGCACCGTAGGCAAGTCTTCACCCCACTTCTGCCAATTGCTTCCTCCGTTAAGGGAAAAATAAAGACCATTTTCGGTCCCAAGGAATACCAGATTGTCTTCTTCTGGGTCCGGCATTACACTCAACACGTACCCACTAACCTGCTCTTCATTTACCATTCGTTGGAAAGACCTTCCATAATCGGTCGTCTTATATAGATATGGTGTCCAGTTGTTTCTGCGATAGTCGTTCAATACCACCCATGCAGTTCCAGCATTGTTCTTATCAACCATGATTTGCGGAATCCAACATCCCTCTGGCGCTCCTCTCAACTTGTCGCTCAAGTCTGTCCAATTCTCACCACCATCACGAGTAATGTGAAGTCGACCGTCATCTGTGGATACCCAAATCAAGCCTTGCTCCACTGGACTTGGAGCTATGGCTAGGATGGTAGTATAATTCTCTGCTCCTGTCACATCGTAAGTCAGACCGCCACTTTCACCCGCCTTCTGATGGTCGGGGTCGTTTGTCGTTAGGTCTGGAGATATCATTTGCCATGAATCGCCCATATCTTCAGACACGTGCACATATTGAGAACCGAAATAGATCTTGTTCGGATTGAATGGATCCTGAGCAATAGCTGCATTCCAATTGAATCGCAACTCCTCTCCCTCTGGATGAACAGGTCGAATTGTTTTGGAATAGCCTGTTACTAAATCAATGCGATATACAAAGCCTTCTTGTGACATGGCGTAGGCCGTTTGTGGGTCTACTGGATGAATCATCACATCGAATCCATCCCCGAAAGCAATTTCCTCCCAAAGATCATTTCGAATGCCTCCCATACGCCAGACATAAGATGGACCTTGCCACGAACCATTGTCCTGCATTCCACCATATATATTGTACGGCTCCTGATTGTCGACACGGATGTGATAGAATTGCGCAAGCGGTAGATTGTCGATAAACCTCCAGGTAATGCCCCCGTCATGAGAGATATTCAATCCACCATCATTCCCATCGATTACATGATCCGGATCTCTCGGATCAATCCAAAAAGCATGGTGATCCGGGTGAATAAATGAGTACGATCCAACCGTTCTCCACGTACGCCCGCCATCATCGCTGCGCGTCAAAACCGACCACAAGGAGAAGATTCGATTTGGGCGCTCTGGGTCAACATAGATATCTGCATAGTAGAACGGACGGTTTCCGATATCGTCGTCCTCACTGATCTTATTCCAATTCATTCCGCCATCTTCAGAGCGGTATAGTGCGTTGTTTCCCTTCGATTCCACCAAGGCATAAACAATATTTGGGTCGCTTGCAGCAATGGCGAGACCACATCGTCCCAAGTGCCCCTTTGGCAAGCCATCTTCATCTGTTCTTTCTGTCCATGTTTCTCCACCATCGTAGGTCACATAGATTCCAGAGCCTTCACCACCCGACTTCAACTCCCATGGCCAACGGCGATACTCCCACATCGCAACAATTAACTTGTTTGGGTTCTGCGGGTCCATGACCATGTCAGCAGCGCCTGTGCGATTGTTGTTGTACAGGATCTTCTGCCAAGTAGCTCCGCCATCTGTGGTTTTATAAACTCCTCGCGCTTCACTATCACCCCACGCTACACCGATAGCAGCCACATAAACAGTGTTCGGGTTACGTGGATCCACGATGACGCGATGAATGTTCTTGGTATCCTCTAAGCCTAGGTGAATCCAAGTTTCGCCTCCGTCCATGGACTTGTACATACCATGACCAGAATTCTGTGAATTTCGCGGGTTACCTTCACCTGTCCCTACCCAAATCACATCCGGATTGGTAGGGTCGACGGCCACAGCACCAATGGACGAAGTGGCTTCATGTTCAAAAATGGGTGTCCAACTTTGGCCTTCATTCTGGCTCTTCCACAATCCGCCAGATGCGGAACCGATATAGAGTGTTTGCGTGTGATGATCGAAATCGATGGTAGTCACACGACCCGACATACCTGCCGGTCCAACATTTCTGAATCGAAGATTTTCAAGGTCTTCTGTATCAACAGCCTGACCGAAAACCGGAAGAGTAAGTAGCGAAAATGCCACTGCGGATAGCCATCTTTTCATAAGTATGGATTTTTGAGGAGTGAAGGCCTAAAATAGGAATATGAAATCACATCCACTTGTTCAGTATTGCTCTAGGTTTGAGAATCAACAAACTAACGAGCTATGAGTTCTGTTCACGACATTCTCCTGACCCTTCATGTACTCGGAGGTTTCCTCGGATTGATTACCGGCACCACCGCAGCCCTCTTGAAAAAAGAAAGAGGCTATCACTCCACGCTGGGTAAGTACTTCACTCGATCCATGTACCTGGTTGCATTCACGGGCATTCCACTCTCTATCCTGGCGAATAATCTATTCGTATTCGCCCTAGCCATCTTCACACTCAATATGGTGATTACGGGAAGCCGAGCTTTCAAAGGATTGTCCAAACCACAGCGATTAGCCATGAGTATCTTCTCGATTGCAGGGGCACTTACCTTACTCGTACTTGGAGTAACTGCGCTCACCATTCACGGTAATTTGATGGGATTGGTAGCCCTTACATTCGGAACACTTCTCACTTCCATGGGCATTCGCGATTGGAGGATTTACAAAGGTACAATCCGCCCTAACCCCTTGAATATTCACATCAATCAAATGGGAGGAGCATTGATTGCTTCATACACAGCCTTTCTCAGCATTGGTGCGTTCAGGATAATTACCAACCTAGGATATGACCCATCGAATTGGCAAGCTCTATTCTGGCTTCTGCCTACCGTGATTGGTTCTTTGTTGCTCACACGGGCAAACGCGAAATACCTAAAGAAGGCCGTCTAATACAGTGCGCTTATGTGACATTAGTCATATTTCATTTCATCTGATTCGCAGAACTTTAGTGAAGTAAAACACCTAATAACTGCTACGATGAAATCAAACATGTCACAAGTGGACCGCACGGTTCGCGTTCTTCTTGCAGGTGGCCTTGCCGCCTTGGTATTTACCGATTACATCACCGGAGGATGGGCCATTCTAGCTCTCGTTCTCGCAGGTATCTTCTTAGCTACTTCTATCGTGAAGTTTTGTCCGCTTTACTTGCCTTTCAAAATAAGCACAAAGACCAAGCGGTAATGATGTTTGTCATGCTTCTCTCCTTCAGCTAGGTTGTACCTTTGCGGCATAATCTGCTGAAGGGATAATCATGACGCATCAAAAACATGCGCATTGGCGCAAATTGACACACGAAGAGATTACATCCATTGTTTTCGAGGCATTGGATAAGAATATCGATTATCGTCAGAGGAAAGCGCTGGGCGTTCCAGCATCCCATCTCGACGAGAGGGTGTTCTACAACAACCCGATGTTGTTGCAAAATGCTCCATTCTTATCTACCCTTTTGCAGAATCCCAACCACATCGGTTGTCACACGATTGGCGAAAGTGAACCCTTCTTTGCGGGGACACAACGCATCGAAAAAGAGTTAATCCAACTTTGCGCAGAAGACATCCTCAAAGGCGAAAGCGATGCGCAAGACGGTTACGTAGCAGCAGGGGGAACTGAAGCCAATATCCAAGCCATCTGGGTATTCCGTAACTATTTCATGAGCGAACTCAACTTGCAAGCTTCCGAAGTAGGACTTCTCTTCAGTGAGGATTCCCATTACTCGATGTTCAAAGCGGCCAACTTGCTTCAAATTCCTCATTTCGTCGCTAAAGTGAATGAGGGTGATCGAACCATTGATGAGCGCGCATTGGCTGAGACCATCGAATCAATGAAGAAGGATGGCATCAAAGCAGTTGCTGTTGTGGCCAATATGATGACCACCATGTTCGGTTCTGCTGACAATCCCGATGTATACGTGAATGCCCTAAAGAATGCCGACCTTCCTTTCAAGCTACATTTAGACGGAGCCTATGGTGGATTTGTATTCCCGTTTGTGTCGAAAGATGAGCGTTGGTCGTTCGCTAACACGGACGTTTCCAGCATCACTTTGGACGCACACAAAATGGTTCAAGCGCCATACGGCACTGGAATCTATCTGGCTAAAAAAGGACTAATCCCCTACGCTACAACGGGCGAAGCTCAGTACGTTGCTGGGCTTGATGCTACCTTGAGCGGATCACGATCAGGTGCAAATGCGATTTCGGTCTGGATGATTCTTCAAACCTATGGTCCAAATGGCTGGTTTGAGAAAATTCACCTCCTCTCTTATCGAGCTGATTGGTTAGAAAGGCAGCTCAACGAAATTGGCATAGAATTTTATCGTTATCCGGGCAGTAACATTGTTACGATGCGAAGCCACTCGGTTCCAAAAGAGCTGGTTGAAAAGTACGGGCTCGTTCCCGATTCGCACGAAGGCAATGCCAATTGGTACAAAGTCGTTATCATGGACCACGTAAGTGTAGATGATATGGTACCTTTCGTAGAAGAATTACAAGCACACGTGAATGGGTAAAGTCCAGATTCTGTTCTATCTCCTCCTCCTTTCGAACTTCAGTTTCGGACAGGGCTGGCCTACGGTCATGAGAATCACAGATAGTGCAGAATACCGTGCCATGGAACCCATGGTGGACAGTTGCATTTCTTACCTGCATCACACGATGCCTCAGGATGATTTCAATGGTAGAATCGAAGCCGTTGAATTTTTAGATAAGTGGATATCTGGGGTTCCTTACATCGTTGTAGTTCAACGGGAGTATCTCTTGGATGCCACTGACCGCAACCTCGAACTCACCACCCAACACATCGCGGGCAAACTTGCATTCCTTCGATCAAACCCAGGATACCCTGTGAATAGCTTCGAGTCTGAACTTCAGGGGGTACTGTGGATGTTAGAGTTATATGAGACTGGAATGTTTGATTCAAGTGATGAAATGAACCAGCTCATCGAGAGGCGAAATCGTGGTACCTTAGAAACCTGGCTTCGCAATGAATTGCCCAAAGATTGGATCACACATACCGAAGAATAACATGAAAAAAGCACTTTCTCTTGCCGTCCTTACGCTTGCTTCTTCCGCACTTATCGCACAGTCGGAAGTGACCCGCGAACTCAAAACGGAATGGCATCATCAAAGTCAGCCGAATGGCTCCATTGGAGTTTCAACCGACGAAGCCCTTGAAGCGCTTGCGAATCGAGAACCCGAAGAGATCGTCATTGCGATTATCGACTCTGGAATCGACACCACTCATGCCGATTTGAGATCTCAACTGTGGGTAAATCAAGATGAGATTCCGGGCAACGGAATGGACGATGATGGCAATGGCTATGTAGATGATATGCACGGATGGAATTTCATCGGTGGTCCAGACGGAAACATCGAAGGAGAGACCATGGAGCTCACTCGCATGTACATGGATTACAACACGAGATGGGATGGACTAGACGAAGACTCCATTCAGGACTCCAATCCAGCGGAATACAAGTTCTTCATCACCTTGATGCAAGACTTCAACCAACAGCAGAGAGAGAACAGATTGGAGGAAATGTTCCTGAACCGATACCGCAGAGAGTACGATAACAATCGTTCAAAAGTGGAAGACCTTCTCGGTCCTGATTTTACAGATGAACAATTGGACAGTCTAGCGAATTCTCGTCACAAGAGTTCTTCGGCGGCTCGAATGGTCCAGGAGCTTCACGAAGAAGGTATCGACAAGAAATTCTTCGAAGAGTATGGCGCACAGTTGTACAGCTATAACAACTATTACCTGAACCCAGCATGGGATGTGCGCGACTCGATTGTAGGAGATGATCCAAACGACTGGAACGACTCGATTTATGGAAACAACGACTTAATGGGTCAAAGCTCAGACCATGGCACACATGTCGCTGGAATTGTCGGAGCCATCAGAGATAACGAAATCGGTATAGATGGAATCACCCCTCGTGTGAAACTCATGGTTTTACGTGTGGTTCCAGATGGAGATGAGCGTGACAAGGACGTCGGTTTAGCTATTCGATATGCGGTTCGTAACGGCGCGAGCATCATCAATATGAGCTTTGGAAAAGACTATTCTCCCGATGCGGATAAAGTTCAAGAAATTATTCAGTGGGCCGGTGAAAGAGATGTACTTCTCGTTCACGCCGCCGGAAATGATAGTCGAGATCTAGACTTCGATTCAGGCGACAATTTCCCGCGCATGCCTTTCGAAACCAACAACCTTGAAAATGAGGCGTGGATTGAAGTAGGTGCATCGACACTTTATGCTGATGAACTCGCTGCCGACTTCTCGAATTACGGCGAATACAGCGTAGACCTTTTTGCTCCAGGTGAGGACATCTACTCTACCCTGCCTGTGAACACCTACGGATTCAATTCGGGTACAAGTATGGCTGCCCCTGTGGTTACAGGTGTAGCTGGACTCATCCGTTCGTATTATCCGCAACTTACCGCTCAGCAGGTAAAACACGTGTTAGTGGAAAGTGCAGTTCCTTCCGAAAGCCGTGCATTTGAAGGCAAGAGTATCACAAATGCTGTTGTTAATGCCTACGAAGCTGTGAAGTACATCGAGGAGCACAAAGCCGAGCTCGGGCTTAACTAACTCAGAAAGACGGTCTGAAAGTGAGAAAGACAGTCACTTATTCCCATATTTGTAGGACTAATTCAGAAAAATCAGAGAGATGAAACTAAAACACATTATCCCAGCAATCGCTTCCATCGCAATGGTAGGTTGTGGCGCAATGGGATCTTCAGCTAATAAACCATTCGAAGGTCAGATTACTATGGGCTCTTCAATCGAGCTTCCAGAGGAGTACCAAGAAATGGCTGCTCAATTCGAAGGAATGCTTCCAGAGGCAATCTTGATTGCCAGTGACGGAAAAGACTTCGGTGTAAAAATGGACGGAATGAATGCGGTTCAGCGCGTAGTTCGTGTTGAAGAAGGCATGATCTACATGGCATCTGGTCAAGACCTCATCAAGCAGAAGCTCTCAACAGAGCCAGCAGACGATACAGGTATGGAAGATGTGACTGTTGAGAAGATCGAAGAAACTCGTGAAATCTTAGGGTACACATGTACTGGATATCGCATGGACATGGGCGCAGGTGGTCAAGCTGGTGTTGCCACATTCTACACTACAGAAGACATCAACTTTAACCCTCCTGTAAACTCAGGTATCATTTCAGTTCCTGCTAACGTGAGATCTCAAATGTCAGGTACCGTACTTCGTATCGAGCAAGAGATGAACCAAATGGGCATGGAGATGAAAATTATCATCGAAGCTACTGGAATTCAGGAAGGTGCTGAAGCTGCTCAGGCAGTCCTCACCATGCCAGAAGGCGAGTACGAAGAGATGGAAACCATGATGGAGGAGCCAATGGACTAATCCACTAGGTATATCGAAATAAAAATCCCCCTTCGAGATTTCGGAGGGGGATTTTTTGTTTCATGGAGATACTATTAAACCGCTTTTTCAACCCAGCTGGCCAACAAACTCGTCCAATCCTCTCGATCGTTCAAGCAAGGTACGACCTCAATTTCCTTTCCGCCTGCGTGAAGGAACTCATTGGCTCCTTCTACTTGAATCTCTTCTAAGGTTTCTAGGCAGTCAGATACAAAAGCCGGGCACACCACAACCAATCGCTCCATCTCTTCCTTTCCGAATTTCTCAAGGGTAGCATCTGTGAATGGAGTTAACCAAGGATCTCGTCCTAATCGGCTTTGGAAGCTCACCATATATTGATCTTCATTGAGCCCCAATTTCTCAGCAACCAGTCGAGTTGTTTCAAAACACTGGTGACGGTAACAAAATTGATGCGCCGGTGAATCTTTCTGACAACAACCGTCCTTCAAACAGTGTGAACCAGTAATGTCTCCCTTTCGAATGTGTCGCTCCGGAACTCCGTGGTAGCTGAACAATACTTTGCTAAACGACTTCTCAAGAGACGGCTTTATACTATTCGCCAATACATCGATGTACTGTTCGTCGTTATAGAACGGTGGCTGGAAATCAAGCTTGATATTCGGGATGAGTTTCTGGCCTTCTTCCTTTACTTTCTCGACTACCGTCTCATAGCTCGACATGGCGTAGTGCGGATACAGAGGAATCACAAAGATCTCTTCCAAATCAGGATTCTTCTCCTGAATGCTCTTCAATGCATTCGCAATGGACGGGTTACCGTATCGCATGGCAAGCTCAACTGCCATTTCTGTCTTCGATTGAACCTTCGCTTGCAAGCGTTCGCTCAACACGATTAACGGTGAACCTTCGTCCCACCAAATTGATTTATACGCCTCTGCCGACTTCTTTGGTCGGGTGTTGAGAATGATACCTTTCACAAGAAGAGTTCTGAACAGGTACGGTAAGTCGATTACCCTTCCGTCCATCAAGAATTCTCCGAGATAGCGCTTTACGTCTTTTACTTCTGTAGAATCAGGTGAACCCAAGTTCACGAGTAGTGCAGCCGTTTTCATTCGTGGGATAAATATTTCTTAGGCGTGAGACCAAATTTCTTCTTGAAAGCAGTGATAAAGTGACTCGGATTCGTGTACCCTAGAGTGTATGCCACTTCATTCACTTTGTATTTTGATGAATCGAGCAAAGTACGAGCGTGCTCCATTTTGTGATCAAGCAGGTAGCCGTAAACCGTGTTTCCGTACACTTCTTTAAACCCGACTTTAAGTCGATATTCATTCAAACCAACCTCTCTTGCAAGGTCCTTGATGCTCGGAGGTTGCGACATGTTCTTCATCAAGAACTCTTTGGCCATCTTGATTTTCCGAACATTCTCTTCGTCGTTCAAGAATGGACAAGAAACCGTGTCGACTTCCCGAGCACTGAAGTAAAGCGATAAGAGTTCATAGACTTTCCCCTTGTAGAAAAGCTTCTGTGCTTGTGGGGATAGTTGGGTATTGAAAAGCTGATTGAGAACCACCGTCGTTTGTGGCGCAATCACTCTTTCATCATAAAATCTTCTATTGATATTATCGGAAGATAGGAACGGTAGCTCGGCTGCATCTGCAACGAATAACTCGTGCACACGTTCGATGGACAGAAATAGGAAAACATGCTTTGCTCCTGCACCCACTCGCACTTTTACAGGAAGCTCCTTTTCTGGATCGTAGAAAAAGAAATTCTTACCCGACAATAAATCGAGCTCGTAATTCGAGCCAAAGCTGAACCGACTCTTACCATCGAGCGAAAAATAAAACTGGATGACTCCAGAAGGCACAACACGCTCAATTTCAAACGCTTCAGCCCCTTCATGCGTGATTTTCATCATCACCACTCCTGGCTCCACTCGAAGCAATTCAACACTACGTTCAGCGTTATTTTCTGGGTCGCTTACAATTTCGAACTCCATCTATACCTTTGCTATAGTTCCAACATCAAACTATTCAAACCCCTTATTGTTCAAGGGATACAGCAAAATTAAGGGTAGCTTTGTTTAGAACGGTTCTAAATTGATAGAAACCATTTATAGCGGTATTAATTCTACTTCTAGAGGTATTTTTAATATTACTGTGGAAATATTTTTGTCATGTCCTTCAAGGTAACTTCAATTGACGGCAAGCGCAGCACATTTGGACCACATTCACATCTTTGGTGTGAGCTACAAGACGGCTAACGTTCACGATCGCCAGGCATACAGCTTGAGCGAAACGGAGCAACATGCGCTTCTCTCCGAATTGAAGAATCAAACCGACTTTACCGGCTTCATCATTTCAACTTGTAACCGAACGGAGGTTATAGCCTTCACGGAACAGCCTGAAGCGGTATTGGCGATGTACCTTGATCATACAGATGGCAGTCATGCTCAATTTGATGATTTGGGATACCACTACGCCGGACTTGATGCGCTCAACCACATGTTCCGTGTGGCGGTAGGCATGGAAAGTCAGATTCCTGGCGACTTTGAAATCATCATGCAGATGAAGAAAGGTTTCCGTTGGGCATTGAAAGCTGGAACGGTAAATGGCTACATGGAAAAAGTGATCAATCATGTGATTCATGCGAGCCGAAGAGTAAAAACCGAAACGGGTTTCTCAACTGGAGCCACCTCCGTTTCTTACGCCGCTGCCCGATACCTAAAGGACTCCTTTGAAGATTTGTCCCAAACGAAAATTACACTTTACGGCTTGGGTAAGTTTGGTCGCATTACACTCGACCATCTTCTTGGACTCACCGCGCCTGAAAACATCACCTTGGTGAACCGCTCAGATGAAAAGAGCGAGCATCACGCCAAGGAAACAGGTGCAAACTATTGTCCACATAAAGAACTCAACAGTGCCATTGAATCGGCCAATGTTCTCATCGTAGCTACTGGAGCTGATCGACCAATTCTTCAGGTTCAAGATCTGGATAAGCCGAACTTGCATACTGTCATCGACATGGCTGTACCGTCTAATGTTAATCCAGATGTTGCACAACTTCCGCAGCTCCGCTTGTTAGATGTAGATGAATTATCTCAGATGACTGCTGCGGCACTGAACCAAAGAAAGAGTGAGCTCCCAACCGTAGAGCGAATCGTTTCTGAAGAAGTACAAGAGCTTCTGGATTGGCATGTAATGCGTGTCCAAGCTGGTGAAATTGAAGCTTCTATCAATGCATTACTGCAGTCCGATTACAACAATCTTCTTGCACTGACCAGCTCTGCATATGAAGATGAATTCAACGCATCACACGCAGAAGAATTCCTCCGCCACAAAATGCAGCGCTACTATTGTCACCACCTCAGAAGAGGTAGAAAAGTGACAGATATTCAATCCGAGCTATCTTCGCGAGTATCGGTAAGCCCCTCAAAATGAATACATCCCCTATTCGCATAGGCACACGCGACAGTAAATTAGCGATGTGGCAAGCGCATACAGTTGGCAAAAAGCTGCGTGCTCATGGCTACGAAGTTGAAATCGTAGATGTTAAAAGTAAAGGCGATCTCGATACTACCCGTCCGCTTCACGAGCTAGGCACTACGGGCATTTTCACTAAGGTACTCGATGATGCACTTTATGAGAATGAGGTCGACATCGCTGTTCACTCACTCAAAGATTATCCCACTCAACCTCCAAAAGGCATCGTCCTTTCTGCTCACCTTGAGCGTGAAGACCCGATGGACTTGTTGATCCCTTCGAGCGACGGGTCTACGGATTGGTTGAATGATCAAAATAGCACTGCGGCCATCGGAACGGGCAGTATCCGCAGGAAGGCTCAGTGGCTCCATCGCTTCCCTAATCACTCCACCGAGAACTTGCGCGGCAACGTTCAAACTCGATTGAAAAAATTGGAGGAAAATAATTGGCAAGGCATCATTATGGCTGCCGCTGGCTTGCTCCGTATGGATGCGGTTCCATCAAATGCTGTTGCACTAGATTGGATGATCCCAGCACCTGCTCAAGGTGTTATCGGAATCACCCATAGAGAAGGAGACACCGCTGCTCAGGCTGCTTGCGAAAAACTTGACATCGAAATGTCGAGAATCACGAGCACGATTGAACGCAGCTTTTTGAGAACGTTAGAAGGCGGATGCTCAGCGCCAATTGGTGCACTCGCACGTATCGTTTCTAACCAGGTGCACTTCGTTGGATGCTTGCATTCACTCGACGGAAAACGAGAAATCAAGATTGAAAAAGAAGGTACACTTGCTGACTGGAACACACTTGGAGCAACTTGGGCTGAGGAGGTCATTGCTCAAGGTGGAAAAGAAATTTTGGACGAACTGAAATGAGCGAAGCGAAGAAAAAAATACTCTTCACTAAGTTCCTCAGCGACCATCGCAGGGCCTTGCTCGAGCAAAAAATCGATGTCACGGAAGTGAAGGCACTCGAGCCTGTCACCCTTCCACTCACCGATGCCCCCGCAGAAAAAGAATGGATTCTCGTTAGCAGTCCACACGCCATAGAAGCCGTACAAGAACTCATCGAAAACGGATGGGGACACGACGCTCAGTGGGGATGTGTAGGGTTCCGTTCAAGAGATAAGATATCTCAACTCGGTCTCGAAGCAAGAATTAAAGCCGACAACGCGAAAGAATTGGTGGGCAAGCTTCCAGAGGCCGGAAACGCACTCTACCTCTGCGGAAAAGACCGCACCTCAACCATTGAAGATTACATGGGTGAAAACGATTGGGATTTGTCCATCGTTGAAACCTATTGGACTCAAGCAACGCATCCCAAGGTAGATTTCAACGCCTACGATGCTGTCGTTTTTTTTAGTCCGCGCAATGTCGATAGCGTACTTCGACACAACGATTGGCCTACGGATAAAACAGCTCTGGCTATTGGTCCAACTACGGCACAATCTCTCATCGACCATGGCATTGAGCCTGCAATTGTTCCGGATTCTCCGGACGTACTACTACTGATTCAACACTATCTAGAATACACAGAGAATGGCACTTCAAAATGATTTGTTGCTCAAAGCACTAAGAGGCGAAGAAGTTCCTCGTCCACCGGTTTGGATGATGCGTCAAGCTGGACGCTACCTTCCTGACTTCATGAAACTCAAAGAGAAGTATCCCTTCTTCGAGCGAATTGGAAATCCAGAAATGGCCACAGAAATCACTCTTCAACCTATCGATCAGGTGGGTGTGGATGCGGCAATCCTGTTCTCGGACATTCTCGTGATTCCACAAGCGCTTGGCATCGAAGTTCAGATGGTACCGGGTAAAGGCCCTTATCTTCCGAATCCAATTCGCGAGGAAAAAGACCTCGACCGATTGGTGAAGCCTGATGTGTACGACAGCCTCGGCTATGTATATGAAGCTATCAAACTGACCAAAAAAGAATTGAATAACCGCGTACCGTTGATCGGTTTCGCTGGTTCTCCATGGACCATACTCTGCTACATGGTAGAAGGACAAGGTTCGAAGGAATTCGCAATGGCGAAGAGTTTCTGCTTCCAGCGTCCAGATCTTGCACACAAATTGCTCAACGCTATTACCGATGCAACAATCGCTTACTTAAAAGGAAAGATTGAAGCCGGTGTAGACGTCATTCAGTTGTTCGATTCTTGGGGCGGCATGCTCGGCCCGCAGGATTACAACGAGTTCTCACTTCCATACTTACAAAAAATTACAGATGCATTGAAAGCAGACGTGCCTGTTGTTCTATTTGGTAAAGGATGTTGGTACGCTCTCGGCGACATGGCGAAGAGCGGTGCTTCTGCACTCGGTGTAGATTGGACGCTCACACCACAGCAAGCACGCCAGTTTGCGGGTCCAGATATTACGCTTCAAGGCAACTTCGATCCAAGCCGATTGCTAAGTCCGATTCCAACCATCGAAAAAATGGTGAAGGAGATGATTGACGGTTTCGGAACACAGCGCTACATCGCCAACTTGGGCCACGGCATCTTGCCAACCATCCCAGTTGATCATGCAAAAGCCTTTGTAAACGCAGTTAAAAATTACCAGAAGTGAGTGAATCGAACTCCATGAGAAATCGCTTTGCCGAACTCGTGCGCAACATCCAAAATGAGATTTGCACCGAGCTCGAAAAGATCGATGGTCAGGCGAAATTCGAAGAAGACCTTTGGGAACGTCCAGGCGGTGGCGGTGGAAGAACACGCATCATCCGCAATGGAAAAGTCTTCGAAAAAGGAGGCGTAAACACTTCGGAAGTTTACGGCATCTTACCAGATGTTATGCAAAAGAGACTCGGCGTTGAAGGCGCTGAATTCTACGCTACAGGCGTGTCTTTGGTCATTCACCCTCTCAATCCCATGGTTCCAACCGTGCACCTCAACTATAGATATTTTGAGATGTACAATGAAGATGGATCCGTCCGCGACGCCTGGTTTGGCGGTGGAGCTGACCTCACTCCGTACTATCTATTTGAAGAGGATTGCGTTCATTTCCATCAAGCGCATAAAGACGCTTGCGATGGTGTGGATACCGAGTTCTATCCTCAATTTAAAAAGCAGTGTGACGATTACTTTGTGAACACTCATAGAAATGAAAACCGAGGAATCGGAGGTATTTTCTACGATTACATGCGCGAAGATGAGAAGCATTCTGCAGAGGACTATTACGAGTTGGCTCGATTGAATGGCAAGGCCTTTTTGGAAGCTTTCCTACCCATCGCCAAGAAGCGCAAAGACCTTGATTACACGGAAGACCAGCAGTTCTGGCAGGAGATACGCCGTGGGCGATACGTGGAATTCAACCTTGTTCACGACAGGGGGACACTCTTCGGACTGAAGACCAATGGTCGGACAGAAAGTATATTGATGAGTCTGCCTTCCAGAGCAAGATGGGAATACGATTTCCATCCAGAGACAGGAACAGAAGAGCACAAAATGGTTGAGGCATTGCAACCTCGTGACTGGCTCAACCTCGAAGGAAAATAATCGAATTCTGAAAGCACAGAATCATGCATAGACCTAGAATTCTCAGAGCATCTGCCGCAGTTCGTGACCTTGTTCAAGAAACGAGATTGCACACTAGCGACCTCATGGTTCCCCTCTTCATTGTTGAAGGGAAAGGGGTGAAAGAAGAAATCTCTTCCATGCCCGGATACAACCGCTATAGCTTGGATTTGCTTCGCGATGAGATTGCTGAAATCTCAGACCTAGGCTTGAGAAGTGTTCTCCTCTTTGTGAAGGTAGACGACAGGCTCAAGGACAACAAAGGCACGGAAGCGCTCAATCCAAACGGACTCATGCAGCGCGCCATTCAAGTGGTGAAGGAAGTAAACCCCGAACTGCTCGTGCTCACCGACGTAGCTCTCGACCCTTTTTCTAGCTATGGTCACGATGGAATTGTTGAAAACGGCAAAATCATCAATGACGCTACAGTTGAAGTATTGGCTCAAATGGCCGTTTCACATATCGAAGCAGGTGCAGATTGGGTAGCTCCAAGCGACATGATGGACGGACGTATTGGTGCCATCCGACTGGCTTTTGAAAATGCTGGTTTCCACGATGCAGGAATCATGGCCTACAGCGCCAAATATGCTTCTTGTTTCTACGGTCCGTTCCGCGATGCATTAGACAGCGCGCCTGGCTTCGGAGATAAAAAGACCTACCAGATGAATCCAGCGAATATTCGCGAAGGGTTGAAAGAGGCGATGCTCGATCAAGAGGAAGGTGCAGACATGTTGATGGTGAAGCCGGCTATGGCTTATCTCGATGTGATTAAAACTATTAAGGAAGAATTGTTGCTACCTGTGAGCGCCTATCACGTATCAGGAGAATATGCGATGATCAAAGCAGCCGCTGAGAAAGGCTGGCTCAATGAAGAGGCGGCCATGATGGAATCATTGGGAAGCATTAAGCGCGCTGGCGCCGATGTTATCGCGACGTATTTCGCCAAGGATGCGGCTCGAGTTTTAAAGTAAAAAAGTACATCTACATGTTAGATCCGAAGTATAGAGAACGCAGTGAATCGTTGTTCAACCGAGCAGAAAAGCACATCCCAGGTGGGGTAAACTCTCCAGTTCGCGCCTTTAAATCTGTAGGAGGAAATCCCATCTTCTTCAAGGGAGCAAAAGGAGCCTACGTACACGATGAAGATGGCAATCGCTATGTCGATTACATCAACTCTTGGGGACCGATGATTCTTGGACATGGGCATGAAGAAGTGATTGCTGCAGTACAAGAACAGGCCGGAAGGGCAATGAGCTTCGGCGCGCCTACAGAACTCGAAATCGAACTCGCTGAAACCATCTGCGAAATGACCGGCATCGACATGGTCCGTATGGTAAACAGCGGAACCGAAGCCTGCATGAGCGCCATTCGTTTGGCTCGAGGATATACTGGACGAAACAAAATTATCAAGTTTGAAGGATGCTATCATGGACATGCCGATAGCTTCCTCATTAAGGCGGGTTCTGGAGCGAGTACACTTGGCGTTCCCAACAGTCCGGGTGTTACAGAAGGGGTTGCGAATGACACGCTCACTGCTCCCTTCAACGATCTAACTGCAGTTGAAAAGCTCATCGCTGAGAACCAAGATCAAATTGCTGCCATCATCACTGAGCCCGTTGCCGGAAATATGGGATGTATTCCTCCGAACGAAGGCTACATGGAAGGTCTTCGTGCCTTGTGTGATCAACACGGCATAGTCTTCATCATGGATGAAGTGATGACTGGATTTCGTCTAGCTCCAGGCGGGGCTCAAGAGCGCTTGGGTGTAAAAGCGGATCTTGTTTGTTATGGAAAAGTAATTGGCGGAGGTATGCCTGTGGGTGCATTTGGCGGTAAGCGCGAGATATTTCAACACATCGCTCCAACCGGACCGGTGTACCAAGCTGGAACACTAAGTGGAAACCCATTGGCAGTAGTGAGTGGCTTGACAACGCTGCGCTACCTGAAGAACCATCCAGAGGTATATGCTCAGATTGACGCAGCCACGGAGAAAATTGAAAACGGACTTCGTCCGATTGTCGATGAATCCGGTTTGAAGTACCGCATCAACCGCTTGGGATCGATGATCAGCGTTCACTTCTGCGACACGGATGTATATGACTACACCACAGCCGCTGAAGGCAACAATGAGCGTTTCAAGCAGTTCTTCCACGGCATGTTGAACGAAGGAGTTTACTTGCCTCCTAGTGCATTTGAAACATGGTTCATCAGCATGGCGATTGGTGATGAGCAAATTAAAGAAACACTTGCTGCAGCGAAGAAAGTCATTGCTGAAATGAGTTGATTCACACTCCGTATTTTGCGGAAGCCGGGTCTTTAGCTCAGTTGGTTTAGAGCGCTACCTTGACAGGGTAGAGGTCACTGGTTCGAATCCAGTAAGACTCACGAAACGGTGCTGGGTACTGGGTACTGGGT
>JABXHW010000015.1 GCA_013373425.1 Flavobacteriia bacterium | reverse complement strand
CGAGTTGCTCTGCGAGGTAGAGATAAGGCTCTATGATGTGATGTCGAAATATGACATCGGGATCCTCGGGAAATTCATTGTAATAAGCTGAGTCGGGATGAAGTACGATTTGAATTCCCACTCGCACATAGTTGTTTGATGGGAAGTATTCAGGCATCATGAGCCCTGCTATTTTCTCTGATACATCTCGATTGATGTAATTTCCAAGAAAGCTTTCATAGTTCTCTTGCGCCTTTTCCGTTGGGCGTTCAAGCTTTCTCAAGACCCACCACAATCCGATTCGATTCATGAGCGATTGCTGTTCAACCATATCATCGATATGAACAAATGGATTGGCGCCATTGAAGTCCTCTAAAGTCTGAATGGAGATGGGCACTTCGGGTACCCAGTCGGCAGAATTAACCACGTTAAAACCCCATCCGTTCTGGATCGTAGCCTCATAGTCGTATGCGAAATACAAGTTCCCCGGCTTAGGGGCCGCACTGCAGTACGTCTTGAATCGCCATTCAGAAGGTAACATCATGTCTTGCTGTAAGTATCTCATCTGGGCTGTTAGCAGATAGGCAATCGCGCCACCCTGACTATGACCAACAATGTAGAAGTCTGTAACATCTTCTTGGTAGTAGAGCTGAATGCTCTCACGCATGATGTCATTCAACATCATTCTCGTTCCTAGCGCCCAGCCGGCGTGTACCGCAGCATCTTCATCCTCGGCGTATTTGTAAGAATAGGTCTGCAACTCTCCATCTACTTCGTAACTGATTTCACCTTGAGCAGGAACCATCGCCGCATAGAAGTTCAGCAGCCAAGAATCTGGATTTGGGGTGGTTCCGCGAACGCTAATCACAGCTGTATGATGAACATCATCGTACCAAAGGTCCCATTGGTTATCAAGGCCGATGGGTTCAGATCGATATACCAATTGATGCTCTGGTTCAGGGAAATTAGCAGCGTACTCCTCGTCATCCGCGGTCCGTGCTAGAATGAGGAGCATTTCTCGGTACTCATCCGTATCAAAACCAGGATTGAACTGTGCAAATGCAGAAAAGGGAAGAAGGGCGAGCAGCAGGTATCGCATAGGTTTACAGTGTTAGAGGTAGTGTCAAGATACACTAAATCCGCACACTTGCTTTTTCCTCTGTTGTCTCCTTCTCGTCCACCATATCGTTCAGACGACTCAATTTTGTCATCAAATCATCCCATGGCTTCTTCTTAATGGCACATTTTACAGAGTAGGGCGCAGCTGATCCGGCGAGATAAATCACTATTTCACTTCCACTGGAGTCAGATGTGATATCGTCCAGTCGTTCATTCATGATTCTAACATTTTCATCTCCAAAAATGCTGTGTCTTTTCAATATGAAATGATCTGCATGGAATTCTATATCGACGAGTTGTGACTTAGCTTTTTCAAATAGCAGGGACACCGCCCAGCCAATCAAAATGATGAGTATCAAGCTGGTGGATGAGCTTTGAAATGGCCACTTCCATACTAGTGGGACTAAGAAGAGTATCAGAACCAGTTGCTCAAAGCTTATCCATCTACGCCAATTGAAACGCTTGGTATTTGGTTTGACGTGACGTTGTTCGATATGATGGTGAAGAGCGTGAAGACTGGAGTTGATGGGGTTCCAAGGCGCGGCAGAATAATCGAAGGATCGTCTTACCCTTGTTCCTAAGTGCTCATTAATGAATGCCAGTTTCCCTTTATCAAACTCAAGGTCAAGCATAGAAATCATTGGAATGGAAACATCTTGAATTTGATTGATCCATTTCATTGAAGTAATCTCAATTGACGTCTCTTCTAGCTTGAGACTGATCAGAGCAGGAGTGATAAGATGTTTTAGTAAAACAGATATCAGAAGTACTTGAGTGAATCCTAAAAGCCAGTAGTTAGACGCCGTGTCGAATGATTCTAGAACAAGCAATCCAATGCATGCAACATTAAGCGTAATTAGGAGGACAGTGCGTTTGTGCCGGCTTTTACTCTGTGAGTTCTTCATCTTACTCTTCTCCTTGGGCTACATTCCAGAAGTTCTCTTCATTTCAACAATACTCTTCAATTTCTCAGCAAGCTCCGGATGAACGGCGCCAATGGAGTTGAAGTTCTTCGAAATAGGACCATTCGTCCCTTTCATAGTCAATCGGATACCTGATCTCTTTCGAACATCAATAGCGAGGAGGTCGGTGGGACGAACATTGAGTTCATCCCGACCTAAGAAGAGTACATAGGTTTTGAAGGAGATGGAATCGTCGTTAAGCTCAATGTTGATGAGTACTTGCCTGAACGCTTCTGGGATAATCAATACGATAGGCAATACTAAGGTGTACATAATCATATTGAACTCTGATTCGAACAGATAGGCAATCAAGGATGAGATTGCGGTGTATATGATGAGGAGTCGAAGTAGACTCCTTCTGAAGGACTTGATTATCTCACGTTCCATATTTCATCGAATTGGCTCCCAGTAGGAGTGGCTCACATACCAGTTTTTTTCTTCGTCTTTACGGAGGGAAATACTGACGAACACATCGCCAATTTCACCGTAGACATTCATCTCAAAGAAGGCGGTTGATTTTCCATTTCTAGTTCCAATTGAGCCCGAAATAATTCGACCAAAATCATCAATTCCTCCTGTGACTTCTAGAATCTCCTCGTTCATTGAAATTTCCTGCTTGGCCACTTTATAGGCCTCGGAATTCATAAAGAGTAAATTGATGGAAGTAGTGAACAGGGCAATGATGGTAAGACCTGACGCGATGGCTACTACAATTCGCTTCCCCCTTGGTGCTGCATTTGGATTTTGAATGACTTGTGTGTTAGCCAGTCGATCACCTATGCGTTGCTTTTTTGGTTTTTTAGAAAGTGCAATCAGTTCTATGGGCCAAATCAGTAGAGGGATGTTTCGCTTGATAAGCCGACCTGCACTTGGTATTTCTTCGCTGTTTTCCGCATCGCGAACACAAATTCCCGAAAGCCATTTACCCAAACTCCCCCCCTTGACAGCGTCTTTGGCGAGATAGAGAAACATGCCAGGAATCATAACAGCAGCGAGAGATAAAATGAACTCTTGAGGGGATTGGTCATCAAAATTATCATTCATAAAGAGCAGAAGATAGATCGTTGCTAAGCCAAACGTGTAGAGGGAATGATCAATCACCATTGCCTTAATGCGTTCACCTATGGATGCGGTTACTACTTCAGAACTTGAGTGCGGCGAATCGAGTGGTTCCATTCAAATGGGGTTAGAGAGATGAAGGAAAGTGTTTGATACGCCCAAGATACACACTGCATATTACAATGGAACTAAAGTAGGGGTAGAGTGGTTTATAGAGGAAGAAGGAGAAGTTCTTATCTTAATCGTGATTCACCAAATAGAAGCCCCATGTTCACCAAATTCAAATGGATTCTCGGAATATTGATGGTGTTTGTCCTCATCCTCGGTACCAACCTCATCGACCGTGATAGTTTCACCAAGATGCGCAATTCAGTTGTGACGATGTACGAAGACCGCATCATTGCTAGCGATATCATCTTCGACATGTCGCAGGTACTGCACACGAAGGAATTGGCATTGATGCGAGGGGACACGACGTTTTATAATGGGGATAACCAGCAGCTGAATTCTCAATTGGAAGTACTGGCAGATCGCTACGATCACACCGACCTTACCGAAGACGAGCAAATAGCTTGGCGGAAGGCTAAGTCGGCCATCCGACAACTAGCTGAGCGGGAAAAGAACTTCAAGGATTCGGGCTTTGAGAACACCCGACCTCTTGAGCGACAAATAGAGAACATTCAAGTGCAACTGCAGGCCTTATCCAAGGTTCAAGTGGTGGAGGGCGAACGCCAGCGCAATTTGAGTCAGGAGGCTATTGACACGGTAGAGCTCTTTACGCATATCGAGATTTACATGCTTGTATTCCTAGCCGTATGTATTCAGATAATCATCTTGTATAAGGGAGGGAAGTAGGGAAGGCGGAGGTCTAAATCATTCCTCCTCCAGATAAAGATCGACCACATAGCCACGTGCAATCTGAGAATCTCCGAATCGGTTTGGAGGCATTTCAAAGCTCACCAAACACCATTCACCACTCACTTCCTCACCATCCTTCTCGATAGTGATGGACTTGCTCGTTTTGAGAATCAGATTGACCGTAGAGCCATCGGGAATGAGCTCGACAACATTGTCCCATATTATGAAAGGAGAGTAGCGAAGATTAAGACCCCGATTGGCATTAACGCGCATAGAAACATCCATTCTGCACGATTCGATGAACCCGGGATATTGCTCCACAAGCTCGTATCGAGAGTTGCAGGTATAGTAGACCACTTCTTCTATTCTGCTTTCGGCGTCATTGTCCACTAGATCTCCATACGTCTGTTGCACCCACACTTCATCTTCATGTCCATGCACTGGCGCTATAAACGACTCATAACTGAACTCGGCATCGACTTCTCCATACGATTCGAGCACGGGAAGTGCAATCAGCTTATCCCCTCGACGTATCGCGTGAACTTCGTATTGTGAAGGGCCACACATTGGTCTGCTCAAGCGAATAGAAGTCATGGCATCACTTGGGATGAACTCATGATTGTATCGAAGTGGTGACGGGTATGCATCATGCCAGTTGGTTTCCGCATTGATTATGACGCTATCAATCAAGCTTTGATTTTTGTACAACTCCACGACATAGAATTGGTTCGGATATGGATAGCCGCTGTCGGTAGTGTCGAAAGTCCTACTCTCAAAGGTGAGGTAGCTGTAGGATGGCGCGATGGAATCCACAGCATATTGCAATACACTCCGTTTTCCTATTTGAATTGGATAGCGGGCATCCTGAATTTCGATGCTGTCTCCGAGCTCAATGTTGAGTGCTTCCAACATAGTTTGAGCGTGAACGGTTGTCGACAGGAAAATTGCCGCGCTAACGATGCTCAATTTTAGATATAGAATGAGAGATTTTGACATGGGAGCGAGATGCTTGCTCTTAAAGGTAGGAATTGTTTTTCAACGTAGGATGGGAGTTGAAAAGGGTGTAGTTCATTCTTAAGCTACATGGTTTTCCATTTTGTCCACTTATTTCAAAGCATGGATTTGAGAAGTGTCTCAAAAAGCAAAAACCCTGACAGCGCCTTGCGTTCGTCAGGGTTTTCAAGTTTCGCGGTGAGAGGGGGAAATGAACCTCTATTATATCGTCCTGAAAATCAATATTTCAGAGCTATGCTTCTCAGAAGGGTTACGATATAGAGACTTCTCAGTGTAGAGGGCTTCTCGCTCAGAAGTTCTCAGTTGTATCGTAATTCGAATATAGTAAGTCTTGTCAAAATGGAATCGCGAACTGGGTTTTTACTTCGCAAAATTGCGAAGTAAGACTTCGGAATCGACAGAGATTCCGAAGTGCAGTGTTTAAGCGGGTTGAAGAAAT
>JABXHW010000073.1 GCA_013373425.1 Flavobacteriia bacterium | reverse complement strand
CCTTGAGAATGCGATTGTTGACAAACTTGAGGTTTGGGTTCAAATCCTCTTGGGATGGTCTGAACTTCTGACGATTCTTCTCGATACGCTCTTCCGCTAGGCGGTGCATTTCAGTGAAAATGCGCAATTCGTATAAGTAGAGTTCATAAATGCGATCAAGACTCTTGTCCATCTCCTTGAGAGCCAATTTCAAGTCTGGCTCCTCCAATTGATGAAAACCATATAGTGCTTGAAGAACTTTGATCCGAATATGTCGGCGGGTGAGCATAGCTTAATCCGATTGTGAAATTATCCCTTCAATTGTTGACGCTTCTTCTCTACTCTTTCTTCTGCCAGTTTAAGAGCAGCAGCGTGGGTAGTGATGCCATGTGTTTCAGCATCTGTAAGAATGGTCAATGTAGTGTTGTAGATATCCTCTGTTCTGCGCAGTGCCTCAGCGCGATCGTACTTCGCAATTTCTGAGTAAACGTTAATCAAACCACCTGCATTGATAAGGAAGTCTGGAGCATAAACGATATTCTTGTCGCGGAGCATTTTGCCGTGACGCACTTCGTCTGCCAACTGGTTGTTCGCTGCACCAGCAATCACTTCAGCTTTCAGGCGACCAATGGTCTCGTCGTTCACAGTAGCACCGAGAGCACATGGCGCGTAGATGTCCATATCCAAATCATAGATACCGTCCATCACGATTTCAGCACCATAGGTAGTTGCAATGCGCTCTAGGGTTTCTTCGTGAATATCGTTGATCATCACTTTTGCACCTGATTCAGTCAAGTGCTTCACCAATGTTTCACCAACATGACCTACGCCTTGAACGAGAACCTTCTTTCCACCGAGATCGTCTGATCCCCAGCGGTACTTAGCAGAAGCTTTCATTCCCATGAATACTCCATAAGCAGTAACCGGTGATGGGTCACCACTACCGCCCATTGATTCTGGAATACCCGTAACATGGTCGGTTTTCATTTTCACCATCTCCATGTCGTGTGTATTGATACCCACGTCTTCAGCAGTGATATATCTTCCAGAAAGGCTGTTTACGAATTCTCCGAACTTCTTCATCATCTCGTCCGTCTTGTCTTCACGGCTGTTTCCGATGATTACTGCTTTACCTCCACCGAGGTTAAGTCCAGAAATAGATGCTTTGTAAGTCATGCCTCGCGACAATCTCAAGACATCGCGTAAGGCTTCGGCGTCGTTATCGTACTTCCACATGCGTGTTCCACCCAATGCAGGTCCGAGGACCGTGCTGTGAACACCGATGATGGCCTTGAGGCCTGTCTCCTCATCGTGACAAAAAACAACTTGTTCGTGGCCCATGAATGCTGAGTTTTCGAACACGCTGGTCAAGCCGGAAGTAGATTTTGAAGGTTCTTGAACAATCATACCGATAGTATTGTAGGATTCAACTTTGAATTATGTCTACCGTTCTTAAGTTGTCCGATTTAGCGGCTATCGACTTGCGATGTTGTAACTTTGAACCGAAGTGGAAAAGAACGGTTGTATATTTTCACGTTAAGCGCTGCGAAGGTAGCAATTTTCACCACGAACACATTCATGAAATCACTCGCTGCACTCAATAAATATTTTGTACGCTACTGGTGGCTTTTAGGGCTCGGTGTAGTATTCGTTATCGCCTCGGTTATCTTTCAGATTTATCCGGCCATTGCCATTCGTGAAGCTTTGGATAAAATCAATGAAACGGTGGAGTCCGCAGGTAGCATGTCTGAGTCCGAATGGGGCGCCATTAAAAACCAACTCATCAATCTAGGATTGTTGATTATTGGCTCATCGTTAATCAGTGGCTTCTTCACGTTCCTCATGCGACAAACCATCATCGTGATGTCGCGCCACATTGAGTACGACCTCAAGAACGATGTGTACAAGCACTATCAAGAATTGAGTCTTGCTTTCTACAAAAAGAACAGTACGGGCGACTTGATGAACCGAATCTCAGAAGATGTCAGTCGAGTTCGCATGTATATCGGCCCAGGCGTGATGTACACTATTAGAACTGTGTTGATGACCGTGATTGTAATTTCAATCATGCTCAATATAAATGTGAAGTTGACCGTTCTTTCGCTCGCTCCCCTACCTGTATTGGTGTATATGATTTACAAGGTGAGCGACATGATCAACAAGCGCAGCTTGAAGGTTCAGCAAAAGCTCAGCGATATCAGCACCTTCGTACAAGAGACTTTTTCAGGCATTCGCGTAATTAAGGCATACAATCAAGAAGGCAAGCAATTCGACGATTTTAAGGTAGAGGCCGATGAATACCACAAGGTGAATGAACGTCTCTATCGCGTCAATGCCCTGTTCATGCCGGTAATGCTTTTGTTGATTGGCGCGAGTACTGTCATTACCATTTACGTTGGTGGACTTCAGGTTATCGACGGAACCATTACCATCGGTAACATTGGCGAGTTCGTCTATTTCATATTCATGCTGACTTGGCCTGTAGCGAGTATTGGTTGGGTGACGAGCATTGTTCAAAGAGCAGCGGCTTCTCAGGAACGAATCAATGAGTTCTGGTCGACTAAACCAGAAATCGTGAACACCAATCACGAAGAAGCTACCTACGAAGGAAACATCGAATTTGAGGATGTGAGCTTCGTGTATCCAGATTCTGGAATTCGCGCATTAGACAAGGTGAGTTTCAAAGTAGATTCGGGTCAGACGCTTGCAATTGTTGGCAAAACGGGCTCCGGTAAATCTACCATTGCCACATTGATTGGCCGTCTATTCGACCCTACTGAAGGAAGCATTAAGATTGATGGCAAAGAGCTGAAAAGCATCAACTTGGACTCTTATCGCAAGAGCTTAGGCTATGTACCTCAAGAAGGCTTCTTGTTCTCCGATACCATTGGCAATAATATCTCTTTTGGCTTGGACCAACACGATCAGATATTGGTGGAGAAAGCGGCTAAAAATGCACACGTACATCACAACATAGCTGACTTCCCGAACGGTTATAGCACCCGTGTGGGTGAACGAGGTATCACCTTGAGTGGTGGTCAGAAGCAGCGTGTTTCTATCGCGCGTGCAATCGTAAAGGAACCGAGGATATTGATTTTCGACGATAGCCTTTCAGCGGTAGATACGGAAACCGAGGACATCATTTTGAACAGTTTGAGAGGGATGATCAATCGCAGTACCACGATTATTATCGCACACCGTATTTCCAGTGTTAAGCATGCGGATCAAATCTTGGTACTCGACGGTGGTAAGGTGACGGAGAAAGGTACCCATGACGAGCTCATGGAAAGAAATGGTGCCTATCGAGAAATGCACGACCAGCAGCTTCAAACGGAGACAGAACCGGCAGCCGAGTAATTTTATTTTCACATCTAACAGTGTGACTCTCAGGGTGAGTATCTACTCTATCCCCCATCCAGTGCGCACTTCCAAAAGTTAGTGGGTTGAGTTTGAAAAATCTTTTTTTAGATTTGGTCAGCTAACTAAGTGAAACGTCCTGTATGGATTCTAAGAAAATGAACGGGAAGGAAGAGATTTTCTCGAAGGTGATGCGCGCGGGGCGCCGTACTTATTTCTTTGATGTCAGAGCCACTAGAGCCGACGATTACTACCTCACCATTACGGAGAGCAAGAAAACAACCGACGAAAGCGGTCGAGAGCACTACAAGAAACACAAACTCTATCTCTACAAAGAAGACTTTGCCTCTTTCAAGGAGTTCCTAGACGAAGTAACAGACTTCATCATCGATCATAAAGGTGAAGAAGTCATCAGCGAGTCGCACGACCCAAATTACACCAGCAATTACGAAGAAACCTCACCCGAGGCCGAAGAAAGCGTGAAGCAGTTCAGCGACGTGCGCTTTGAAGATATTTAGACTGTTAGATAATCAGACTGTCTGACTCTCTGTAAGTCCATTAGTCTGTAAGTCTATGAGTCTAAAAATCTAAAAAACCCTCAACCTGATCCCTCAGAACAGCTAAAGTCTCTCTATCGTTGATATTTCCGTCCGCATCCAAAAGATCATTGAGTTTCGAAATCGGTACTTTCTTAGAATATACCTCCATTTTGAGGTGATGAAGAACGTGCGTCAAGTGATCCATTCCACGCTGATTTCCGGCACGTCCGGTTGCCACACCTACTAATGCAGTTTTCTTTCCTTTCCAAATTCTCGGCTCTATTCCATCAAAGAATAGTTTAAGGATTCCAGGATAGCTTCCGTTATATTCGGGTGAGATAATGACCAACTTTTCGGCGGGTATCAACTTGCTGTTTAGGAGGTTCAAAACCTCGGAAGAGCGCTCCCCATACGTGTCCGTAACTACAAAATTTTCAGGGAGTTCATCCATGCGAAAAACACGGACTTCCTGCCCCATTTCGGAGAGCAACGACTCATAGAGTTCGACAACTTTAAGCGTCTGATTTTGAGGGCGATTAGTCGCGCAGATTATAGTGACCATAGAAACTGTTCATAAAATTCGTTCGCGTGAGGCTATTCCTACCCTCAGCTGTACTTTGTCTTTTGTACTTTTATCCAACAATACGCGTTGCGTTGGAGATTGTTCTTCACCACCGGAAGAACGACAAAATTCAGAAACATAACCGAGAATGGGTAAAATCGTTGCCATCGCCAATCAAAAAGGCGGAGTAGGAAAAACTACCACTGCTGTGAATCTCGCTGCAGCTCTGGGAGTTTTGGAGAAGAAAGTATTGTTGATAGATGCCGACCCACAGGCCAATGCGACCTCAGCATTGGGCTTTGACCCAGATAATATTCAACTGGGTACTTACCAGGCAATAGAGCACGAAGCTGAGGTGAAAGATATCATCCTCAAAACAGAAACGCCAAACGTAGACCTCGTTCCGGCCCACCTCGATTTGGTCGCTGTAGAGATTGAATTAGTAGATAAAGATCGACGTGAGTATATGTTGAAGGGTGCCCTCAAAGGCATCGCCGATCAATACGACGTTGTTGTGATAGACTGCGCTCCTTCACTGGGCTTGATTACGTTGAATGCGTTAACCGCTGCCGATTCAGTGATTGTACCGATTCAATGTGAGTACTTCGCGCTTGAGGGCTTGGGTAAATTGCTCAACACCATCAAGAGCGTGCAGCAATTGCACAATCCAGACCTCGATATTGAAGGTTTGCTTCTCACTATGTTCGATCAGCGTCTGCGTCTTTCCAATCAGGTGGTGGAAGAAGTTAAAACCCATTTTCAGCAAATGGTGTTCGACACTATCATTCAGCGCAATGTGCGTTTGAGTGAAGCTCCGAGCTACGGAGAATCCATCATCATGTACGATGCGACCAGCAATGGTGCAGTGAATTATCTTAATTTAGCCCGCGAATTCCTGTCGCGTAACGGTAGCGCGCAAAAAGCAACTGCAGAAGCGTAGTATGACCGCAAAGAAAAAGCAAGCCCTCGGAAAAGGCCTTTCCGCACTCCTTAAGGATCCAGCTCAGGACGTGAGCTCGGCCAAGGATGTTCGTGCCACAGAAGTTGTAGGCAGCATAGCTGAGATTGATATTGATAGCATTGAAGTCAATCCATTCCAGCCTAGAACGCACTTCGACAAAGAAGCACTAGAAGACCTTTCCCAATCGATAAAAGAACTCGGTATTGTTCAACCTATTACGGTACGTAAAGTTGGATTTAACCAGTATCAACTCATATCAGGTGAACGTCGTTTCCGCGCCTCTAAACTGGCCGGATTAACCGCTGTTCCTGCGTACATCCGTTTGGCCGATGATCAAACGATGTTGGAAATGGCCTTAGTGGAGAATATCCAACGTCAAGATCTCGATGCAATCGAAATTGCCTTGAGTTACAAGCGCCTTATTGAGGAATGCGATCTCACCCAAGAGCAGATGTCTGAGCGCGTCGGTAAAAAGCGCTCTACCATCACCAACTATTTACGTTTACTCAAGCTTCAACCTTTGATTCAAGCTGGTATTCGCGATCGCATGATTAGCATGGGGCACGCACGAGCCCTGATCAATATTGAAGATGAAACCGCACAGTTACGACTCTATCGCGATACCATCGCCAATGATTTGAGCGTGCGCCAAGTGGAGGAAAAAGTTCGTCAGTTGAAATCTCCACAGCCGATTTCTTCTGCCCCAACTGAACTCCCAGAAGATTTTCAGTCGATCAAATCTGAGCTTGCTGGATATTTCAACGCGAATGTTGATTTGAAGCGCAATGCTAAAGGCAAGGGAAGTATCGTTATCAAGTTTGATTCAGACCGCGACCTTGAGCGCATTCTGGAATTGATGAACCGTTGATTGATAGAATACATTCGATATCATTTCTAACAGCGGCCTTTGTGCTGCTGTTGTCTTTTACAAGTGCTGCTCAAGTAGTGCCCGAGAACGACTCTATCAAAGAGTTCCCTCAGCCCGAAGTAAGCCCCGAGCTCTTCAGATTGGGTCAAGATGAATCACTTCAAGGTGAAAACGTTCGGAATGCTGAAGATACCACGCACTCTGCCAGTAAAGCCACTTGGCTGAGCGTAGCGCTTCCCGGAGCTGGACAAATTTACAATGACAAGTGGTGGAAGGTTCCCATTATCTATGCAGGCTTTACGGCGACTGGCTATTATATCTACGACAATAACCGTCAACTCGAATTCTGGTCAAATATCATTGATCAAAGGCTAGATACGGGTCAAACCGACCAATACGAAGGCATTTACTCCGACAATCAGCTGTTCACCATTCAGAATACCTATCGACGCTACCGCGATTTAAGCATCATTTTAACGGTTGCTATCTATGGACTTCAGGTTCTAGATGCCAATGTTGACGCGCATTTGTATAACTTCGATGTTTCAGACGATATTTCGCTTCAATGGGAACCAACTTTCGTGGCTGATCCGAGAATGGGTCTCATCTACGGAGCGTCAGTTCGAATAAACTTCTAATCATGAATATCGCCATTCTTGGATACGGAAAGATGGGCAAAATCATTGAGCAAATGGCCACAGATAGAGGTCATGACGTGGTTTTGAAAGTGGGTAGATCTGGATTCGAAGATGTCGAATTGAATAATGTGGATGTTGCTATCGACTTCTCCCTCCCCTCTGTAGCTTACGACAATCTTCGTCGATGTATCCTCAACGACACACCCGTTGTTTCTGGAACGACGGGGTGGCTTGAGAAGAAGGATGAGATTGAAGCACTAGCAAATGAAAAGGAAGGCAGCTTTTTATACGCTTCGAACTTCTCATTAGGGGTGAATCTGTTTTTTGCCTTAAACGAGCAGCTTGCCAAACTGATGAACGGACACACGTCTTATCATCCTTCGATGGTAGAAGTTCACCATACTCAAAAGCTAGACGCTCCTAGTGGAACGGCAATCACGCTTGCAGAAGGAGTAATCTCAAACTTTGAAGGGCTCAGCAAATGGGAGTTGGTGGATCATCTGGACGCCGCTGATTCTAAGGTCCTTCCCATTCGTGCAGATCGAATCGACCCAACACCTGGGACGCATGTTATCAACTATGCTTCAGATATTGATGACATCGAAATAAAACATACCGCACATAATCGCAATGGATTCGCACTTGGCGCCGTTATAGCCGCCGAGTACTTGGTTCAAAACCCTGGAATCAAGTCGATGAAAGATGTGCTAGGACTGAACTAAACCGACAATACGCATACGAACATGATGTATCTCTATTTCTTCGTCATTCTCGCTCTTTACAAAGGATTGATTACTTGGAAATTCTACACCGCCGCAGGGCGAAAAGCTTGGGAAGCCTTCGTTCCTTTCTACAATACCTGGGTGCTACTCCAAATCATCGAACGTCCGAAATGGTGGATTGCGATTTACTACGTGCCCGTTGTGGACAACGTAATGGCGATTATCGTCACTTATGAGCTCTTGCACATGTTCAAATTCCGAAAGGTGACCTACACGATTTTTGCAGTACTCACCCTCGGTCTATACCTCGGATATTTGAACTACAGTGAGCCTTTGAAGCTCGCTCAGCGCGACGACAGTTGGATTAAGCAAAACTTGGGCTCTACCGTAAACGCCATCCTTTTTGCAATTGTCGCAGCCACGTTGATTCGTTCTACCACCTTTGAATCGTATACTATTCCAACCGGATCAATGGAAGAATCACTCTTGGTTGGTGATTTCCTCTTTGTTTCAAAGATGCATTATGGCGTCCGACTTCCGATTACTCCGTTCACGATCCCATTGATGCACAATGCTATCATTCAACCCAAACAAGAAATTGTGATTGAGGATGGCAGACGAACACTTCGCATGTCAGAACCTACAAAGACCTACGTCGATTGGGTTCAACTTCCTTACGTACGTCTACCGAAAATCACAGAAGTTCAGAACAACGATCCGGTCGTATTCAACTATCCTGCGGATCAGTTCCACGCCCCTATCGATAAGAAAGAAAACTATGTGAAACGCTGTGTGGGCACACCAGGAGATTCACTTCAATTGGTACATAAAACGCTCTACATCAATGGGCAGGAAGAATCCTTGCCTTCAAGAGCGCACAGACAACACTTGTATAATGTGGAGTTCTCAGATTACCCTACTGATGCTCAGCTTGAAGCCTTCTCACTTGAATTAGATCTTCAGAATCTGAACCCCGACGACTCACCTGACTGGCGAGATGGTAATGGGAATACGCTCCTGTTACATCTTCGCGATGATCTTGTTGAAGAACTTCGCCAAAGCGGGTTTGTAGCAAGTGTAACACCTACAGAAACATACATTCCTAGTATCGATAGTATTGACATTCACACTACTGGTGAGTATCTACAAAGCTTCTTCCCAAATGAAAGCTCAATTGTAGCTGACCTCGGCGGTTTCGTCAATTGGACTTACGATAATACACCGGCATTCTGGGTGCCTTCAGAAGGTTCTACAGTAGAATTGAACCCATTCAACTATAGAATGTATAAGCACATCATTGAGCGCGAAGAGGGCCATACTCTCGAATACGCCGATGGTCAGTTTTTACTGGATGGCTCCCCAGCGACTGAATACACTTTTGCACAGAATTACTACTGGATGATGGGCGACAATCGTCACAATTCAGAAGACAGTAGAAAATGGGGATATGTTCCGGAAACACATATTGTTGGCAAGCCTGTATTCATCTGGATGAGTTTGAGCAATTTCGGCGGAGACACTTTTGAACGACTCCGTACAGATCGCATCTTCACCACGGTGAATGGCGAAGGAGAGCGCGTTCACTATTTCTGGCCAGTAATCGGATTGATCCTGCTTTACAACGGCTTTACTTACATGCGCAAGAAGAAGAAAAAGCAAGCTGCTTAATGAACCGATTGGTTCTCTATCCTGCCCTCCTTCCTCCTATCGCCTACATGGCTTGGGTTGCTCATGAAGGAGCGGTATGGAACACTATGGCTCCATTCGACAAGCGTTCTTGGCGCAATCGATATCGAATTTATGGTCCTCATGGACCACAAGATTTGAGTGCTCCCATCGTGAAGGAATCCTTAGGTGGGCCATTGCGCGATGTGCGCCTAGAACAACGCGGCAACTGGGCCGAAAAGGAATGGCGCGCTATTGAATCCAGTTATAGAAAAGCTTCATTTTTCGAGGCTATAGCAGATGAACTGCACCAAATCATTTCCGTTGAACACGAATTCTTGATCGATAGAATTGAAACCTCGATGAATTGGGTTTGCTCTAGCTTGAGAATGGAAATGATTGAAGACGTGTCTGAACGCACTTGGAATTTGAAGCCTATCAAACCATCGGCAGAGGTTCCTGGAGTAGAGTATCGCCAAGTGTTCTCGCATGTTGGAGGATTTAAGTCTCACCTGAGCATCCTCGATTTGCTGATGAATGAAGGTCCTTTGAGCTATGACATTTTGAAGGATCAATCTTTGCTCTTTCCACCTTCAAGAATTCAGCCTTAGAATTCAAGGCAACCGCTGTGTATTATTAACTTAGCGCTCCAATGAAACGCAATATACTTCTCCTTTTATCGCTGCTCTCTGTGCTTTCTTATGGACAAGCGCAAGATTGCGACTTCGATCAATCCTACACGGTGAATGCGCCATCAGGGTTGAAAATGAGAAAGGGCCCCACTGTCAATTCAGAGGTTGAAACCTACGTGTTTTTCGACAGCATCGTGGAGGCTTGTTCACAGTCCTTTGGCTCAGCTACTTTTGAGGAGATAACGGGCGACTGGATTTATGTTCGATACAAAGATCATCAAGGCTATATGTTTGATGGCTTCCTGCAACCATTAACCCAAAACACACTATTGGCGCCAATTAACGACTCAGTAGTGCTTGATACCCTGCTTCCAATTGATAACGGAACCATCGCGATTGACTCATCTTTCGCTGAGGCAATCGTTGATTCACTTTTTGCATCTCCAGACACTAATGACGTTGCGGAACCGCTTTGGACTTGGGAAAGAACTGAGCGCGATAATTTGCCCGCAACCGGTCGTTTGGATTCGAAGCAGATTCAAGATCTCGCAGTTGCACTTCGTCACGAAGATCTGCGAATGGACAGTCTGATTGGATTCCTACACAAACTTCCAACGATTGGAAGTCAGGATTCGGTGATTGCTTGGATTGACGCAGGTATGCCAGAAGTTGAAGGAGGTGGCGTGATTCCAAGAAGACGTACCACTTCTGAGGCCGCAACTCCTTCGGAAACGACTCCGAGAACACAGACCAGACTCAACACACCTCCTCCTATTCAAGTTCAAATGGCAACGGAAGCATTGAACTATTGCGGAGATATCTCAGACCTCGATCCGAGTATGAACTGGTACGGTGTATTCCCTGACGAGCGAATGGGCAATTACCACATTCAACGCGTCGATTTGGAAATTCTAGTCAGCAGAACGCGATTAGGAAGCTCAATGGAGTACGATATTCGCAATAGTACAGGTGAAGTTTCCCACTTCCTCTTCGGGATTAATCGCCGATTAGATACCGTAAAGCCGTATCAACTTCGTCCAGATCGATTCTTCCAAACCCCAGGAAAACTCTTTCCGGGACAGCAGTTGGAAACATACGCTTACTACAACCGTCCAAGCGCTTCGAACGTATTTATTTCGGCCACGGGTCGAGTGATTGAAGTGGGCGTTTGCCCTGTGATTGAAGATTATGCTCTGAAGATTAACACACAAGGACCAACTGGAGAGATCATTCAGAATATCACTCCGCTCTTTGAAACAATGGGAGAGTGTGGGATGCCTGAAGTGTATTGGTTCGGCGACTTAAATCAGGACAACTATCCGGAAATCATCTATGTTGCCGCCACTCAAAACAAGAATCAGTTTACGCTGTTGATGAGTAATGTGAATCTACCTGCTGGACTTTATGAGGTAGGTTCAACATGGACACTCGAAAGATGTGATTAAACAGCTCAACCCAAAAACTATCACCTGTGGATCTAGAATTCAATAAAAACGAAGATGCGCTCAAACTCCTAGTTTCTGAAATGCACGCCCGTTGGAAGAAAGTTTCAAAAGGCGGAGGAGAAAAGCGCATTGAAAAGCAGCACGCACAAGGAAAACTCACTGCCCGTGAGAGAATCGCTGCACTTCTAGACCCTAAGAAACCTCAAATTGAGATTGGAGCATTTGTCGGTGAGGGCATGTACCAAGAATACGGAGGTTGCCCGAGTGGCGGTGTGGTAGTTGTCCTAGGATACGTAAAAGGAAGAATGACCATCGTTGTTGCCAACGACGCGACTGTAAAGGCCGGTGCTTGGTTCCCGATCACAGGTAAGAAGAACCTTCGCGCTCAGGAGATTGCTATGGAGAATAAGATTCCAATTATTTACTTGGTGGACAGCGCGGGTGTATTCCTCCCTCTCCAGGATGAGATCTTTCCCGACAAAGAGAACTTCGGTCGAATTTTCCGCAACAACGCCATCATGAGCAGCATGGGAATCACCCAAATCTCAGCGATTATGGGAAGTTGCGTTGCAGGTGGTGCCTATCTCCCTATCATGAGCGACGAGGCGATGATTGTGGACAAAACAGGCAGTATTTTCCTAGCGGGAAGCTATTTGGTGAAAGCTGCTATCGGAGAGGATATTGATAATGAAACACTCGGCGGGGCTACCACGCATACTGAGATATCAGGCGTTACCGATTACAAGATGCCAAATGACAAGGAGGCATTGAAGTCCATTCGGAACATCATGGACAAAATTGGCGCACCTGAAGACGCAGGGTTTAATAGAATAAAGCCTGTGAAACCAGCTAAAGACGAGAATGAGATCTACGGTCTGGTTCCTAGAGAAGGTAAGCCCTACAAGACCATTGAGATCATCGACAGGCTCGTTGATGCTGACTCATGGGAAGAGTACAAGAAAGGATATGGTAGTACGATTATCACCGGTTATGCCCGCATGGACGGTTGGGCTGTGGGTATCGTAGCTAACAACCGAGAAATCATCAAGAGCAAGAAAGGTGAAATGCAATTCGGAGGAGTGATTTACAGTGATTCAGCCGACAAGGCGTCGCGATTCGTGGCCAACTGTAATCAGAAGAAGATTCCGTTGGTATTCTTGCAAGATGTTACAGGGTTTATGGTGGGTAGTCGTTCAGAACATGGTGGAATCATCAAAGACGGAGCAAAATTGGTTAATACCGTTTCAAACTCTGTCGTTCCAAAATTCACCGTAATCATTGGGAACAGCTTTGGAGCTGGTAACTACGCGATGAATGGCAAGGCCTACGATCCACGCCTCATCGTAGCTTGGCCAAATGCAAAGCTCGCAGTTATGGGTGGAGATCAGGCAGCCAAAGTGTTGCTCTCCATTGAAAAAGCCAGCGCGAAAGAAGAGTTCACTAAAGAAATGGAAGACGAACTCCTCCAAAAAATCAAGTCGAGATACGAAGAACAAATGTCGCCTTACTACGCCGCTTCGCGCTTATGGGTGGATGCTATCATCGACCCGTTGGATACACGTAAATGGATTAGCATGGGTATAGAAGCTGCTAATCAAGCACCTATCGAGAAGAGGTATAATCCGGGAGTGATACAGGCGTAGGGTACGAGATACTGGGTACTGGGTACTGG
>JABXHW010000012.1 GCA_013373425.1 Flavobacteriia bacterium | reverse complement strand
TCTGTCAATTCTCCCGAAGTATCGGGACTAATTGCGAAGTAGAAATGCCCCTCTCTTCGGAAAAACAGATCAGACTACTACCTTAGACATGCTGTTATAGGATGAGCAAACTTGAGAAGCCAAGTCCTCCGTTTTTACCAGTTGCTCGATCGTATCCCAAAAATTGTTACAACGCGAAAGGATTCGCGCGGCAGAGAGTGACTTCAGAATCACAGCTACTCTTCAAAACGAGTCGAAAGCGTATATGAAATTGTTCCGTACTTATTCAATCTTTCATTGTAAAGCTGATAAACCAGCCAGCGCTTCACATGCACTCTGGTAGCGTAAATCACATCATCTGTGTAACTGCCATCCAAGGTCACCTCGTCTAATGGGCGCAGGAGCAATCCCAACTTTTTATTCGTTCGATAATGATGAAATGTTGATCCAAATGGGATGAGATCAAGACTGTGGTCGACAAGAGCTCCCCATCCATCTATCTTACATGGTAGTTCCGCAGAATCGAGAACCACAACGGCAGTTAAACTATCGTTGAAGCTCACAACATAAACTTTGTATGAAATCGAGTCTCTTTCATCAACACGCGAATCATTGACGTCCTTCAATGTTAAGTACCTCCATGAACAAGAATCACCAAGGGGAATGAGAAATGAATTCATCCCCAAAGGGCATTCGTATTTAACGGATTGATTGGAAGTAGGTGGCGAGAATTCTCTATCGATCGATTCAACATCAATACTCACCTGCTCAATATCATAAACAGCTGGCGTGAGGTAGATGGTGTCGGGAACTACATACCCAATGGCTAAACATAAATCATAATAACCTAGGCTGCTTATGCACATGGCCTCTTGAAGCACATCACCAGGAACCAGCTCGAATTCCTCAGTTCGAGGATTGGTATGATGGAGAGAATAATCTACCACCGGCTCTCCAATATCCTCAGAAAAAACAATTGCCTGGGAAGATGCCTTTACCGGCAAGAGTAGAAACATCAATACGGGAAAGATCCAATGCATTATGGGTTGGTTCTAATAAATGTCTACTCTTGTGATAATCTAACCACTTGCTCTACTTCAAAACCACCCTATCCACCTGCACCTTACCATCATCGAATTCCCACCTCAAAAGATACAGTCCTTTCGATAATGAAGGAAGCTGAACCGCATTACTAGAAACTGGCAATGAAGCTACTTCACGACCTGATAAGTCAATGATCATCAATTTGTCTATTTCAAAATCTGATTTCCAGTGAATGGTTCCTCTAGTTGGATTAGGATAAAATTGAACTATGACCGGGTTATTTTCAGTTAGCGAAACTTGATTATAGTTTAAGCATGCCGAAGTATCTATGCAGCTGCCATTAGTAATTTGCACTGCGTAACTTCCATTCACACTAGGCGTAAAACTCGATGAAGTAGCACCTGAAATTGGAGAAAATCCATCATCACAGTCGAGCCATTGATAAGTAGTATTGGCGGACGTTTCTCCAGCTACTAACATGCCAGAATCCACGGAGGCAGAAGTGTCGACAGAGGTAATGACAAGAACTCCCGCTGAATCCGGCGAGTTTGCTCCAAACGCGGTATCTGTGTATATGCCCTCTCCTGCGTATGTGTTACCCCACCACGTAACAGGATCACAACTTAGGATAGTGTCGTAATTCACCAAAGGAGTTTCAGCAGAGCCAATGTCTCGAATACCCCAGATAGGACCATTTTGAGCATCTGTGAACAAGTTAGGGCTACCAGAATTCACCGTAGGGCTGGACCTTCCAGGTAGTATTGTTGGAGCAAAGCCTCCATTTTTTTGAAATAGCCCCAAATCAAGCTGAGCGAGTGATACGTTGAACTGGTCACTGACACGAGTGCTCGGATATGTCTGATCAAAGGAGTTATGCCCCAACGACTGTGCTCTATTCACATTGGCAATATTCATCACTCCGTTGCTGTTGAAAAGACAGCCCTTGAGCGTGAAAACAAATGGTCCACTACTGCTTAACGCTAAGAAAACTCCTGGAGGTGCAGAATCGCGAATGAAACTGCAATTCTTGAAAGTCGCGGAATCTTCCATGGAGCCATCGACGTCGTTCGTCGAACGATTATTATAAAAAGTACTGTTCTCAAAATGGACGTTAGTAGCATCTATTACAAAGCCTTTACCTCCTTGGTTTCTTGCGAATGTGCAGTTACTAAATTTTATACTTGAAAAGATACAGTGCACGGAAGATCCACCTAGGTTAGCCACGGAGTTTCCACGGAAATAGCACTCGTCAACAGTCACTGAAGTATCGGATCTGAAATACGCTCCTGCGCCATTGTGGTCAGCATGATTATCTGTGAACTCACACCTTCGTACAAGACTGTTAATATTAACGTTAGAATACAATCCAGCACCACCCCAAATGACATTGGTATCTATTCGGTTCTGAGCGAACAAGCAATCCTCCACTTTGTAAGTGGAGTATATCGCCGCGAAGCCGCCACCGCCATCACCCGCTTCATTGCGAATAAACCGACAACCTTGAACAAATGCCTCACTTCGATTGACTCGGCATCCACCCCCAAAGCGTCCACTGGCAGCGTTTTCAATAAAGTCACAACCTGAAATCCAAGCCCGGGAATCTGTAATTCTAATCCCTCCACCATTCTCAGCTGACCCAATCTGTCTATTCCCTTTGAATAGACAATTGCGGACAACTAGTGAATCTGTATTCAGCACTTCCACTCCTCCACCATGTCCAGATGAAAGTCCACGAACAAAGGCGAGGTCCTCAAGGTGTACAAACTCATTAGAACGACCCGTCAAATCGATGTAGAAAAGCTGATGCAGGTTCTGACCATCTAGGTACAAGGTGTCGCCGCCTTGATACAGTCCGATAATGGTCAATCCTTTGTTTATAGATATCGCGGAGTTGAAATGAATGGTATCGGATCCGTTGTTGAGCAGTGAACTGCTAAAGGTTATGCTATCGCCTGGTTGGGCGGAGGTGATATTGGCAAAGAGCGATCCTGGACCCGCGTTATTGAGATTGGTAACGGTCTGAGCGGATAATACAAGAGACACCGAACTCACGACCAGTGAAAGAAGCAACTTCTTCATGAGAGATTTTCAAGAGATTGACTCCTTAAAGATGAAAAGAAAAATCGAATGAGAAGTGAGCACCCACTCCGGTTCGTATCCCTTCGCGCGGTTCCACAACTCCATCCCTAAACAATCCCTTTTCACTTACATTTTTAATTCACTCACCTCACCAGCAAGGCCTCAGTTTGCACATATCCATGTTGCGATGTAATCTTCACAATGTAGCTGCCTGAAACTAGAGAAGAAACATCTATCAAAAATTCTTCGAGGCTAGCATCCGAGACCTCGTCTTCTATCAATGGTTGCCCAAGCATGTTGATAATTTGGACGCTGACATTCCGTGCAAGTTCAGGCGAAGACTCCCATTCCAAGAAAAGATGATTCTCTGCTGGATTGGGATAAATTGACACCAATGTTGGAGCATCATTTTCTCTAACACTAATGTCACAATTCGAAACCATGCACCCTCTCAGGTCAATTTGCTTGAGCCACGAATTCGCACCTGGAGCGGATGAGCCGACATAGAGTCCAGCGTGGATAATTCTACTTGAGTTTGGCTCTTCTTTGAAACTGTAAATCTCGCTCCGATTGCCCACCTGATCATACACCAAGTCAATGGCAAAAATACTGTCTAATGAGGCATCAAATTTAAATCCGAATGAATAGAATTCCCGAAAATAGGATACGCCTGCAGTGTAGTAATCTCCATCAGAAGTTTTGAGTAAATCGATTGTGGCCTGAACTCTGTTTGGTTTGAAATAACGCTTTTGCTGAAGGATGTTGCCAGAGATATCCATTTGCCCAATATTCACTTGATTGTATCCTCCCGTAGGATGAGTTGACCAGTTTTGAACGAACTGGTAAGTGCCGTCGCCATTGTCCACGCAATACATTCCCCAAAGACCATCCTGACCTCCAGGGTATTCGCGATACCAATACAAATGTCCATCCGACACCCTTATACGAGCTGCAAAACCCAGCTGAGCGGCGGTGTAAAACCACGGATTTCCCGATACTATCATGGAACCGTAAGCATCTAATTCGATATCGCACCCCACCGGACCTTCTTGACCTCTGAACTGGTCAACTTCGGGCACTACTGTAGACCATAAAAGATTGTAAGCAGTATCAAATCGTGCAACGAACAAATCATATTTCAAGACAGAATCTGGAGACACAAAGCCATTCCTCACTTGGCAACCTGACGCGATAAACGTACTATCTGAATCAAACTCAGTAGCCCACACATCTTGACCAGTGACGTGCCACGTTGTACCATTAAACTGAATAGTGTCTCTTCTAATAAAGTGATGGGTCCGGATAGTATCCTGCAGATTTCCTTTTATGGTAAAAAACACCACTTCAGCAGACCGAAGACCTAGTGAATTTGAATTGGCGTAGTAAAGCTCATTATTTCGAAAGTGAAGTGTTTTTGGACGATTTCCGAAGTCCCATGAAGAGTCTGTTAAAACTAGGGAATCAACAACTGCACCCGCGGTATCAAACTTCACGAAATCAATCGTAGCGCGGGGAGTAGCATTCCTACGGGTAGCTATTACATAGGAAGAATCCGTAACGGTCATCGCATTGTAAATAGCGCCTCCAGGCTGAGAGATGGCATTTATGTAGGGCACCTGCGCTCCTGATGGGGTAGATGCAAGAAGTACCGCTGAAATAACAACCAAAGAGAGAAGCAACTTCTTCATGAGAGATTTTCAAGAGCTTGACTCCTTAAAGATGAGAATAAAAATGGAGTATAACGTAGGAATGTGCCCAAGTGACATTGGTCAAATCGTATAAAGAAGGTAGGGCAATTCTCTATCTGGAATTCAGAATGCAATAAACGCATACCTTCACGGTTTGTAGTAGAGACAAATCATTCTCAAATGCTCAAAGTCTCTCTCATTTTCGGGTTCTGTCTTTTCCTTTCTTCCTTTAGCTTCTCCCAGTCTTGGAAGCCAGCTATGGATGGTTTGAACCCAAAGCAACCCATCATCGCACGAGTCGGATTTGATATCGATTTCGAAGAAAACGTTCTTGGGAGAGATTGGATTCATGGAAGCTACTACGACCAAGATTCCGTGAAGCGAATTATTGGTTTTCGCGATGGCGGAAAATGGAATTCACTGCCTATTAGAGTGGGTTCGAATAGCTATGCTGAGGCCATTGCTGAATACGGTGACACATTGCTCATAGGAGGGTACTTTTCAAATGTCAGGCACGACTCTTCAACGAGCGTTGTCCCACGAACAAGTTTAATTAAGTGGTTTAATGATAGCCTTTGGACTGAAGAACCAGAGCTTTACGGTGTCAATAGGATACTGATCATTGGAGACTCAATCCTCATTTGGGGAGACTCGTACTACGATCCACCGTCTCAAATTCACTACACCTTCTCCTTGTCAACTAATTCTGGTCAATCTTGGACCTATCCTTTTAATCCTATCCATCCTTGGGACTCAACTGCCGACTTTGGCGCTACAAAGGACCTGGCCTTTCATGATGGTCTGGTCTACACCCTCAACAACAACTCGAGATTGAGTGATCCCTTTGATGGTGTAATCGCATCCGACGGCAATGCCTGGCTTCCTCTGAACGCCACAATGTACGGCACCTTCGCACGATCATTCGCCATTGAATTCTACAAGGATGAATTGTACATGGGAGGAACCTTCAACATCACAGAAGACCCTAGAAATCCGGGAGAATTTATCGCAAAATTCAATGGAAACACTTGGGAAAATGTCGGCTTAGGGACAGACTTCTTTGTGCTTGACCTATTTGTTCACGACAGTCTACTGTTTGTGCATGGTTTCGAATCTCATCATTTTGGTGATGCCCAGATTGATTACCTAGCCGCATGGAATGGTGAACAATGGTGTGGAACTCCTTTCGGAACATTTACACGAGCACCACAGAGCTTCGGCTTTGCGAATGATACACTCTTCACGAGTTTTTATGACTCGAGCGCAATCAACGGCATGCCATTGGCGCGACTTTCCTACTTCGACGGAGAATATGTTAATGGTCCGAATGTCTCGTGCAGTTCAATCGGTCTAAGTGAAGCAACATCTGTGGAAACACCTCTCACCATCGCTCCGAACCCCACCACTGACCGGATTACTGTTTCACACCCGCAATTAAAGGCAAATGGCGAATCCTCAGTTTTAGTCCTAGACAACTTAGGACGTGTCATTTTTAAGAAAGATATCCATCAATCCCCTTATTCACTTAACCTGGAATCATTCCCGTCGGGAGCGTATCACCTCCAAATTTTAAACCCCAACGGCGCATTTCACGCTAAGGTGGTCAAGATGTGAGTACGCATGCCCATGAGCAAATCACCAAGGCTCCCGGCTCATGCAAACTCCTGACTCACTCCCCTGCTTCAATCCAGAGACTAGCGACCAGCGACTAGCGTCCACCCTTTCTTCTTACCTTCCCACCATGTCATTCGATCTCGGAGAAAGTATAGGCAATGAACTGCAACTCGACGAAGAGCAGAGGGAGTTAATCAGAAGGTTAATCCCCATTCGGACTTTCCCTAAAGGAGCGAGCATAATGGAAAGCAAACACGAGACGATTCAGGGTTTCTTTGTCCTGAAAGGCCTCGTGCGCTTGTACAGAAATGTGGACGGAGAAGAGCGGAACATTCAGTTCTACCTGGATGGAGATTCGATTGCTGAATCATTGGAAGATTCTCCAGATCGTGGACTTCAATGCCTGGAAGAAAGCTCCTTGGCTGTCTTAACCGCCGAAGCTGAAACCGAGCTTTTTGATGCCATCGAAGGCTTCGAATCGCTGTGCAGATGTTCCATGGAAGACGATTTTCAAAGCCTACGGAAACAATTTGAATCGCTTCTCTCCAAAACACCTCAGGAACGGTATGAAGATTTGATGAAAAATCGCCCTGAACTCCTACAGCGCATTCCTCAATATCACCTTGCCTCTTATCTCGGTGTCAAGCCCGAATCACTGAGTAGAATTCGACGACGAATGACACAAGGTGACTGATCCTCACAGAGAAAGTACCACCTTCCCAAAAGCTCTTCCATCCTTAAGAAGTTGAATCGCCTCATTGGCTTTTTCAAAAGGAAAGGTTTGATGGATTACAGGCTTTAATTGCAGGTTCTCCACATAATCCGAAAGCACTTTCAAATCGGCTACATCCGGATTGGATAACAACGGCTTGATACGTTTCTTATCTCCACCAAAAGAGGTCGATAACGTCGCAGAAAGCGAGAAAGCAACGGGCACGTAAACCCCCTCGGGCTTCAGCGCACGCTTCACCTTCTTCCACGGTTCTTTAGCGGCTAAGTCGATGATCGCATCAAACGCATAGGCGCTCTCGGTAAAATCCTCCTTCTTGTAATCGATTGTGCCAACAGCTCCCAAGTTTCGAACTTGTTCTACTTTGGCTGTGCTACATACGGCCCAAACTTCTGCACCCATGGCTGCGGCGATTTGGAGAGCCATCGTTCCTACTCCCCCGGAAGCTCCAACGATGAGCACACGCTGACCGGGTTGCACGTTGGCTTTATCTCTAAGCGCTTTCAATGCTGTTACTCCCGCCATTGGAAGACTCGCTGCTTCTTCAAAAGACAATCCGCCTGGTAAGGTCTGTAGTCGGTTTGCGGGCACAGAAACAAATTCGGCCATGCCGCCAAACCCGTCGGAGCTCAAGTCGCCAAAAACGGCATCACCGGGTTTTAGATGATTCACATCTGGAGCAACAGAGTGAACGACTCCAGCGATATCTGCGCCCAGCACTTGATTCTTAGGCTTGAACAAGCCCGACATAAACCGAATCGGATATGGCTTGCCGCTCATCATGATCAAATCGGCTGCGTTCAAGGATACACTTCGAACGCTCACGAGTACTTTTCCCGGCTCCAATGAAGGCTGTGGAAAATCCGACCTCATTTCGAGGTTCGGACTGTCGCTGTATTTTTTGTTGATCATTGCTCTCATGACTGTGCGGTTTGAGTTTGATTGTATCCTCTTCTGAATCGTGGAATGAGCAGCCAAAGCAGTAACCAAATCTCAGCTATTACGGCGAAGATCATCACGACGTTAGCAAATGCACCTGAAACATTTGGCCACAACACGCTACCGTAGGTTTCCAGTAGATAGGATAATCCCGCTACCAACATAATGGCCGCTAATCCCTTATTAAAGAAGCCAGATTTGAACATGGCCATCCCCATTAAGAAACAATGTACACCAAACATGGCACCTGCGAGCAAGTAGCCCATATGATGAATCTGCGCAGCGTTCAATGTCAGTTCAGCCAATTGCGCTTCGCTAAAAGATGATGCGTTAATGGCTAGGTTTCCTGCTTGATACTGAAAAAGCAGATTGGAAATTCCAATGGCGGGGTGAGCGATGAGACGAAGCGCACTCAGCGTTGCCGCCAATAGCGTATTCACCGGTTTGAACAAGAAGAACAGCAATATGCTGATAAACACATCGGCAATAAAAGCCGTCAGGTCGCCGAGAATTCCCTTCTCAAATAGACCTGGATTACTCTGGATGGCATCGACGGTTGCAGCGCCATCCTCCAGAAAGAACATAGTGCCTCGGATGGCCCCTTCACTAAAAAAGGCCCCGATAAAGATGAGGAGATACATCACCCCTCCAAAGGTTAGAGTTGAACTTTTGATTCGCATAGCAATTGTGTTTAGTGGTTAATTCAATTGTGATGCAAATTTGAGGTGGAAGGGAGGCTCGAGTCCTTAACATAGGTTAAGAAAGAACATGTGGGGACGTGCGGACGTGCGGACGTAGGTAGGTGAGAAGGTGGCAAGGAAGGCAGGTGCTCAGGTTACCTCGTCTCTTGAGTTATACTAAACGCTAGAACCTCTCAACTGCTCTCGCCCAGAGACCGGTGACCAGAGACCAGCAACCAAATTTACCCTAACTTCACCTTTCCTAATCAAGTCCCCGCATGGATACCCATCCAGATCAACTTGCCTTCCAGCATCTCCACGATGAGATAAATTCGGAGATCCGCTTATCGAAAGAGAAGTTCAAAGCGCTCGAGTCTGCTTTATCTATCGAAACATTGAAGAAGAAGGAATACCTCATTGAACCCGGGCAGATATCTACCCACATGAACTTCATCCACAAAGGATGTTTGCGCGTATTTTACCTCGATGAGCAAGCACAGGAACACACTATGCAAGTGGGAGTTGAAGGATGGTGGGTGAGTGATTTGGGAAGCTTCCTTCGATGGACCCCTTCAGATTTGTATACGCAAGCACTTGAAGAAACTACCCTGGTGAGAATTCCCAAGAAGGAGTTAGAAGAACTCTATTTCGAAATACCCGAGTTCTCCCATTTCTTTCGTCAGAAGATTCAAGGAGGATACATCGCCTTGCAAGAACGTACCGTTCACAACATGTCGAGAGATGCCTATGCGCGATACAAAGATTTTAGAAAGAAGTATCGGAACATCGAACAACGCATCCCACAATACGTGGTTGCCTCCTACTTAGGTGTTACTCCAGAATTCCTCAGCAGCTTGAGGAAAAAGCACGCCAACGACTTTTCTTAAGATACCTTAAGCTGTAGGGATCTGACTGCCAGTAGTTTTGCCTCGAAACAATAACTACTAGCATGAAACGAATCATCTACATTACCCTTTTGGGAGTTTGCTCATTTGCAGCTTTTTCTCAAACCACCTTCACTCCAAGTTTACTCTTTGGGGAACGATCTCAGGTCTATGCACACCGGTTGGACATCGACCTGACTGAAAAGTACTCGATCACCAATATCACATTGATGGATGCTGAGTACGAGAGTACAGAGAACCTACTCTACTTCACGAGAACGTCGGTTAACTGGAACATCAATTCATGGACGTTCCTCGTGGGCACTGGAATCAAGAACACGGGAATCTTCACAACAGGAGGAGCTCAGTACACCTACCAGTATCGCGCATTCCAAGCTTCTTATTTCTTGGGTGTCACTCTCGTAGGAAACAACGCAACGTTGGAGCAGAACTTTGCCTTGCGATTCCATCCCGCCCTTTCAGAGAATTGGAACTTCTTATTCGACTCATTTGTGATTCACAACTCCGATCACAATGGCATGAGTCGAGTTATTCAACAATCTCGACTAGGTCTGACCTATAAGGACATCTCCTTTGGCACGGCTTTCAAAATGGACCATTTCAGAAACCGAGAAGAGCCCCTTCAAAACTTGGGCGTCTTTGTTATGGCCACCTTCTAATCATCAAAACCACACAAGATGAACTATTCAAACACATCCCTTCTTTTGGCGCGTATTGCCGTTGCTTTCCCTATGCTCTTTTATGGGGTTGACAAAGCCATCCACGGATTGGACTGGATTGACAATAGCCTTGCCGCTATAGGTCTACCATCCTTCTTGTCATATGGAGTGCTCGTCGGTGAAATTGTAGCGCCATTGGCCATGCTGATTGGCTTCAGAACGAGAATTGCCTCGGGCATCTTCTTGATCAATACACTCGTTGCCTTTTTGGTAGCACGAACAAGCGACCTATTCGTCCTCAATCAATTTGGAGGCTGGTCGCTCGACCTACTCTTCATGTTTACGTTAGGAGCACTAATCCTCACTTTGACGGGTGCTGGTAAGTGGGCTGTATCTACGAATAGCGACTGGGATTAATCGATATCACATGAACGGTTTACTCGTTGTGTTAGCTGTAATTGGGGGCGCCGCACTGGCCATTCAAAGTGGGTTTAATAGCCAGTTGGGCAAAGCCATTCATCAACCGCTCGCTGCCATTTCGATTTCATTAGCAGTTGGAGCGTTGATTTCCGGGACTCTTTGGCTTTCCCGCTCTTTTCGAAGCGGCATATCGCTTGAATCGGCCGCACCCCACCTTTGGTTTAGCGGCGCCCTCTTCAGCGTACTTGGCATTGGAATCTACTTTGCTGTAATTCCACGCATTGGCATCAACACAACCATTGCCGCCGGGCTTCTAGGTCAGATTGCATTCTCGGCGGTTGCATCTCACTTCGGGTGGTTCAATATGCCCGCTCAGCCCATCAACTGGATAAAAACGGCGGGGATGATCCTCATGCTAATCGGAGTACTCCTCATCACTTCAAAATCGTAACCCCTATGAATACTATCAACCTCAACCTAAAAAACCTAAAAGAGCTTTGGACTACTGTAGGGAAGGAACGCGGATTGTACTTTGAAAATCACTCCTTAGAAGGGATGTACATTTCCGAAGAATCCTGGCCCAATAGAGTCTGGCTGAAAGACGAAGGAAACCACGAGCATTGGCAACTGGCCGTGGAATTCCTTCAAGCCAACTTAGGACTCACCCTTTCAACCTTTACCGACCTTGGCATTGCGCATCATCAAGTAGAGCGAACCTCCAAGCAGTACGGAATGGCGAAGCCTATTGAACGCACTTCACAGGCTTCAAAAGTGAAGCTAATTCGGGTAACCGATGAAAGTGATGCCAACCTTTGGAGCTCCCTTTTCTCCATTGCATTTAGCTACTCGATTTCGGCTAAAACAGTAACCGCCACTTCCAACTTGATCGAGTACTACATCGCCGTACATGAAGGAACGCCCATCGGCACTGTAGCTCTATTTGCGAGTGATACCGATGTCATTGGAATCCACTCTATGGGTGTAGTCCCCGAGCACCGAGGAAAAGGACTTGCTCGAGAAATCATGTTCGGTCTTTTTGACCTGTCTCGTAATCGACCGCAAAATCACTTTGTACTCCAGGCTTCAGAAGCAGGTAAACCCCTGTATGAAAAGCTTGGATTCAAGATGGAATTCATTCAAAACAACTATCGACTAAAAGCTACTAATCATGACTGATTTATTTACCGCGCTGGAGTGGCGCTACGCCACCAAGTCATTCGACCCAAACTTCCGTTTAACGGACAATCAAATCAATGATTTGAAGAAGGCCGTACAGCTAAGCGTAGCCTCCTTCGGATTGCAACCTTACAAGGTGTACATCATCGAATCTGATGCCATGAAATCATCCTTGAAAGATGCGGCATTTGGACAGCGACAAATTGATGAAGCCTCACATGTCTTTGTGTTCGCACATCAACGCACGTATCAATCACAAGAGGTTGAGTGCTTCATTGAAGAACTGGCGAAAAGTCAGAATCGAGATGTAGAAGACCTTCAAGCGTATCAGCAATCCATCGACACTTGGATGAGTGCTATGTCGGAAGCTGAGCTTGAAACCTGGATGTCCTCTCAAGTGCACATCGCCATGAACAACCTACTACTTGCAGCTGCCACCCTTCAAATCGATAGTTGTCCGATGGGCGGCTTCGACAGCGATAAGGTCGATGCACTTCTCGGTCTCACAGAAGAAAATCTGAAATCCTGCTTAATCGTACCCGTTGGCAAACGAAGCGCAGATGATCCGTATGCAGATTATCCCAAGACGAGGAAAAGTCAGGAGGCGTTGTTTGAGTATGTGGGGGAGTAAGAAGGAACGCAGGAGCGCAGGAGCGCAGGAGCGCAGGAACTCAGGTCGCCCGGGTCCTTGAGTTATACTAAACGTTAGAATCTCTCAACTGCTCCCAATCCAGAGACGAGAGACTAGCGACCACCCGCAACTGGTTACTCGTCACCCGTTACCCGCTCAATCCCGAGCGTCACCACCACCTGTTCTCCATCCACATAAAACACAAGCTCACCTTCGTCATTTAGCCGGAATAAGAAGAGGTTATTGAGGCTGTACTCATCGGGAACATTAAAATCCTCGTAACGATTGCTGGAGTCGTGGATAGGTATAGGGTAGAAATTCCAAGTGTCGCCGGCGTCTACCGACTGGTATACGAACAGGGCTGTTCTGCTGAATCCGAGGATATAGGCCACATCGCCACGCTGTAATATGTGATACCCCTGTATGAATTCAGAGCCTGAATAGGGTCCCTCTAAATTGTTGTAGAATCCCCCAGAGAAAGCCGGAAGTGTAATTCGATTGCCGAGGGTTTCAGTCGTTCGTTGGTAGGGCGAATTGTAGTTCTGATCAAGGTAAGGGTATTCGTCGGTGGAGTACAGTTCAAATCTCCAAGTCTCCCCTTCTCTCATCAAAATGGGCTGCGCGTTCAAGTCCTCATTGTTTGTCGTCGGCGTCTCCCATCGTCCTAAGAAAGCGGTATCGCCTCTCAATTCGAAGGAATAGCGATTGTAATTGTCGTTGTAATGCAAACCCTTTGGGGTGAGAAGCGAGTCGATGATTTCAGCGTCGCGCATGAGGTAATATACACCACGAACTCTAGTTCCTCCTCTTGGGTGTGGCACGTCGACTCGCTTGTAGCAGAGCCAATGTCTGTCGTCCAAAAGTTCAAAGCTTCGAATCCGGAATTCTCTGAAAACTGCTGTTCTGTGCACATCGCGTTCCCACGTCCTACCTTCATCGGAAGAACTATACACCGCCTTCTTCAAGTCGGAACTCACCAGCTCGCAATCGTTCAAGTTGGAAGGGGCAAGTTCGCGCTCCCAGACCGACGCGCAGAGCATTCCATGTTCGGTGTCCACGTGGAATTGGTCGATGGCATGAAGACGCGCATTTCGGGAGGGCGCCCAATAATCAATCTCATTATTGGCAATGTCGAGCACCCCAAAGAAGCTCTTAAAACTCGTACAGTTTCTATCGTGCCAACGTGCATCCATCAATCCAAAGAACCGGGTAGAATCTGATGTTGGGTACAGTTTCGTTTCCCACTGATAGATGGTGTAGGGTTCCATGGATTCCACATCCAACTCATCAATCTCCCAATTCAAATAGGTGCCATCCAGAAACCGACTGTAGAGGATGTGATCTGGGAATTCTCCGTTGGGGAGGAAGTTGACATTTTGTGGAGTCAGGTTCTCGTAAACACTTTCATCTAAGCTGAAAAACGCCTGACTAAAATTCGACAAGGTGGTGCCATCATTGAAGGTGGGCATTTGAGCCACCATGGCCTCAAACCACTCTGGGAAGTAGTAGAAGCCAGGAATAAACTCCAATTCTAAGGAAGCACCTTCTGGAAGTTGTGTCTGTTTTGGAAAGGAATAAGAAACAGAAATCGGTTGAATCAGAATCATCCGCTCGTCGTCGTGATGTATGATGATTTCTACATCACCTGGGAATTTCACTTGTTCGAACTCCACAACTTTCGAGAAATCGTTCACCTGAACATGTGATCGAAATACACTGCGATACGTTCTATCGGTATCTTCTACCTCCTCATTGGGAATGTGCTCTGGGTCATAAAGGTGGCCATTCACGCGTATCTGATACTCGTCGTTACCACGAAAGGATATCAACTCGCCATCTTCATCTACAATGGCAAACTTGTATTCCGTAATCCTTCCATAATCAAACCCCGGCTGGGCCGATAAACCGAATGACATTAATCCGAATAAGAAAACGAGGCAAGTAGGGTAGCGCATTTGGTGAAGGTTGGAGGTGCTGTAGTGCATAGGGTTGTTGAAGGGTTGGACAACAAAACCAATACCAATTTACGTATTCACCCAAACAGGTAATCAAGTGAACTTAAGCAAAGCCGCGAACTTTCTCTTCCACAAACCTGAGCCCCTTACAGCCCAGAGTCCTTTAATACCTCTATTCCAACCTTACAGCATCACCTGCAACATCAACTCACCCAACATTTGTCTTCCACCTACTCCTTCTACTTGTACGGAAGTAAGAGCCGCGTGAATTTTAAGTGCGTTGCCTTTGAAGTATTTGGTGAGTCCAAGGCTCATGGCATTGGAATTCTGAACAAGTGAGCTCGTGTTCTGCTCAAACTCTTGGGCAACATCCGTATATCGAACGTCGATGGCATAGCCAGAGCGAGTAACATAACCCAACTGAACATTATACGAGCTCCCCAACGCGAGATACTCACTGATTTCGGTCGGCATTAGCTCATCTCCAGTAACCGTTGTGAAGGTTCCATTTAATGCGGTAGCTGTTGAAACGGAATACTCGCCAAGAAGTGAGAATCCTTGAAACTTAAATAGCACATCAGCATAAAGCTGTCGATAATCCGGGTAAATGGAATTCCCTAATCGATCGTACAAGCTAAAATCACCATGCCCTTCTCCTACAGAATTGCTCGCTCCAGCATTATAACTCACCGCTCCACCTAAGGCGAGCTTTGGAGAGCTCTCATGCATCAAGTCTGCTACTTGAACGTCATTTCCTTCCGCAAAATAGCCAAGTGGATATACATCTAGACGCGCTGCAGATTTGAATCCGCCAAGGTCTACATCCCTAGAATCAGCGCCGAATGAATTGCGTCCGTCGCCAGACGTGATAGCCACTTGTGGAACGATTCCGAACTTATCTCCAATCTTCGCATCGAAGAAAAAACCAAACTCGCGCCCCGTTCTACTGAAGGTTGAACTCAACAAACTGCGATCCGCAAACTGAAGTTGATTCTCCATGAACAACATCTCGCGGTTATTGGCAATATTCTGCTTTTGTCCAACGGTAAATTGCACATCTTCCCAAGGTTCATAGGCACCCCATGCATCGAGAAGCGGGTTCATGTTGCTAAAATCGAGCTGAACAAAAAAACTGAACTTCTCATTGATAGCTTCACCGCCAAAGCTCAAGTAACTCCGACGGACATTGAAGTACTGCGCATCGGGAACTTCACCGATGGATTCGTAACCATAATAAGGCTGCACCATTCCACGAATATGGAAGGCATAGAGTCCGTCGTTGGCCATGAAGTTAAGACCGCTTCCCAACTCAAAATTTACCGCGTTTTCAGTGGGTTTAGTTTGAGCCGACAGCCAAAGTCCGCCCAATACCAATGCTACGGTGTAGATTGTCTTTTTCATCTCTATCTATTTTGTGTGGCCGCAGCCGGCAATTCGTTTGAAATTCTGTAGTAGGGCAATTCCGCACCCTCTTCCAACTCAATCAATCCAAAGGAAACAAAGCTATTGGGTGTTTCGGGTTCCAATAATTCAATGGCCATATTCGACCTGCGTTGATTCATGCGAACAACATAGGTTCCAGCGGGCGCCTCAAAAGTGAAGGATTCTGTTTCCGTGGTCACATCTTGTACATGCGTACCTTCATATTCAGCGGCATCACGCCAATATTCGGTGACTACATACTTCTCGACGGAGAGCTGCATTTGCATGCTCAACGGTTCCACTTCCAAGCCCAAAGTTCTGAGCTTTTCAATCAGATGTTCATAACTGGCCGGAATGATATAGGCCGTAGGACGAGGTCGAGTTCTCACTGCCTCCGATTTCCATGCGTCTCTTACAAATGCACTTATCTGCACTTGCTCTCGTAGGGCATTATCATTCACAGTAAAGTTGGCTTCACTCATCGGACGATCAATTTCAAGAACCACATCCGATTCATCGGTGGTCGACTTGTCAAGGACGGCCTTTACTTCCTCTACATTCTCATAAGCTGTTTGTAGGTAGGAAGTAGCCACCAAAAAGGAACTGTAGACCCTTCTTTTAAATGATGTTCGACCCAATCCCACACCTCTTACTTCAATCAAAGTAGATATCGTGTTGGCCAGGGCGTAGTTCGTTGCACTAGATCGGGCATTCATCGAACCTTGATTGAATACCACGGCACCCATCACGTCTCGCGTGGAGAAGTAATCGTGATTGCTCAATCCTGCATTATCCAAAACTTGAGCTGCAGGGTCTACGAATTGATCCTTGGTGAAGTTTCGAAGTGCAGCTGGGACATTCAAGTTTCCAGAGTACAAGAACATTACGTCGTATGCGCCAGTCACTCCATATCGACCGAAATTCTGGAAGTCTCTCCTATTCGGGCGGTACTCGTGAAAATCAACTGCGATGTGCGGGTCGAAGGCGAAAAATGCGTTCTTCAACGCGATGGTTTCGGGCGCCATCAATTTGGTCTGATCCCGATTCAGGTCGAGTCCGTTGGTCGCATCTCTAACTTGATCTTCGTATCCATCAACATTGGCCATTGGCACAATTCCCAGGGTTAAACTATCGAGTAAATGTGCGTACTCTGGGTTCTTTAACACCTGTTGAATCAAGAATAGCATTGCCTCCGTGCTTCCGGGTTCGTCTCCATGGAGGCCCCCTTGCATGTAGACGCGTAAACCATCTTCTGAAGATGCTCTTCCGCTCAGCGTAACCATTGGGATATCCACGCCTTCCTGACTCTGACCAATGGACTGAATTGACATGGTTTCTCCAAATTCCGATTGAAGACCGTTCAAGAACTCCATCATCGATTCATAGTCGGTGAAACTATCATCCTCAAAACCTGGAGTATTGATTTCGATATCTGGATCTGGGTAGTATCGTTCAGTAACCTCATAAGGCTGAGGTGTCAGCAATTGAGCCTTCACCAGAAGCGCGAGAACCGAAAGTAGAAGTGTGAATTTCGTTTTCATGCTGTATCTGATTAAAAGGCGAATGTTGTAATGACTCTTGCGATCCACTCATTTCCAGTAATCGGTCGACTAGATACATCATTGGAACCTGCAGAAGCTTCAACATAAGTCATGCTCGCTTGAATCTTGAATCCGTAATCTCGAGCGAGGTACTTAGTCACACCCAAAGTGTAGTAATTCGGACGATTGTAGAAGGTGCCATTATTCATGAAAGAATGCTGATCAGCATCGAGATGGCAATAGCGGGCGTCAATCGACCAATTGCTTGGGAAGACATAGCCCATCTGGATATTGTATCCTCTACCAAGCATCATTCTTCCTTTTACATAGTTCTCCACGTCCTGCTGTCCATCCACTTCAAAACTTGTGGAAATGCTGCCGTCGTTTCGAACGCGCTGTGAAATGTCGGTTGGAACCGATGCCGCAGAAGCCATGAATTCTCCTAGCATAGAAAAGCCTCTGTACTTCAACAGAAAATCGACCCCGTATTTTTGATAATCAGGTAAGGATTCGAGTCCTTGATCATTTAGATAAATGATGTCTCCACTTCCGCGTCCTCGGCGGCTACTCATGCCGGAGTTGTAGCTATAGGACGCTCCAATCACCAGCTTTAGAGACTGCTCACGCACCAAGTCAGCTTGACGGAATTGACCATAATTAAAAAAGAGCCCGAAGGGTAAGAAATCAATTCGACCTCCCACTTTCAATCCTCCTCTATCCTTCGCAAAAGCGTTGATGCCATCGCCATTGGTAAGTTCAAATGTAGGTCTGATGTAGGAGCCATTTCTGAATCGATATCGACCTTCGTAGAAGAGTCCAAATTCACGAATGGTAGAAAAAACAGAGGTTACTCTACTCCGTTCAACCAACTGCAGCGATTGAGAACCCATTTGCAACTCTCGGTTGTCCGTTGTGGGCACCTTCTGTCCAACAGTAAGAGAGTGATCTCTATTAAAGTTATAGGTGATGAATCCATCGAATAGGTACTGTCCCATCTCTTCACCTGCTTCCGAAACTCCACTCAAGTCGAATTTCAAGCGGTATTCAATTCTCTGTTGCGCAGCATAACCCGTCAGACGTAAGCGAATCCGTCGCATTCTCACGCGACTATAATTGCTGTTGAGATCGGGATCTTCATAACGCTTCAACTCAAAATAAGGCTGTATGTATCCTCTGAGATTGATAGCGTAATCCTCTCGGGAATCCGATAAAGTATACCCTTCTCCCAAAGTGTAGGTATGGAGCAAATTATTCTGGGCGTTCATCGCTCCAGTGGAAGCCACAGCTGCTAATGCTGCAACCGCCCACTTTCGTATGCTATTGGTCGCGCTCATGCGAAAGAGCTCTTAGCAGTGACTACTCCTTCTTTCATCATAAACTTGCCCATTGCGATTACTTCTGTGAGTTCAAGTTGATCGTCCATTATGCAGAAATCAGCATCAGCGCCAATCGCAATTCGTCCCTTGTTCTTAAGACCCAAATTGTCGGCAGGGTTCGAAGTGATCACCTTAAATGCCTCTCCAATTGGAAGCTGACCTTCTTTCACCAGGGCTACCGCTTGTCGATAGTTGTGTTGATGCGGTGCACGACGAACTCCGATGTAATTTCCGTTTTCATCGAGTCGATCCAATCCCGCATTTCCATCGCTACTGAAGGTCATGAGGTCGATTTTAACCCCTTGCTCCATTGCGTAGAGAACAGATTTGTATGGATCCGTGTATTTCGATGCCCCTGTAGTGATGTCAATCATCCCACCCAGCTTGGCAAACTCAATCGCTTGATCAAAGAGTTCTTTGGTACGTCCGACGTGTGTAGGTGAGATATGTTGAATTGGGAATTCATGGTCCCTCACGATGCGGAACAAGGTGTCCATCTTCGTCTTCAAGCCTCCCAAATGCAAGTGGAGAATTCCCTTCTTCTGGGCAATCATACCGCCCACTCGAACTTGTCTGAGAATACGAAGAAGCTCTAGATCTGTCGGATAGGAAGATCGAACATCCGTGATAGCAATCTTACATCCCAAAACCTTGTCGATGAAGATCATCTCTTCTTGGACATTGTCCATGATATAATTCGGGTCGAGCCCATAATAGCCCGTGTACATGTAGGCGCTCATGCCTTCTGCCTCAAGTGCGCGAACTTTCGCATACAGACTCTTCACACTTCGAGTGGATCCATCGGTTCCGAGCAAGCCAACGGCGGTAGTTGTGCCACATTCCATCAGCTCATCTATGGTCATTTCTGGGCTCATACTTGCAAAACCGCGTTTGCCTCCAGCGCCGATAATATGAATATGTTGATCGATAAATCCAGGAGTCACGGTTTTTCCTTCCGCATCCCATGTTTCGGTAAACAAGGGTGAATCATCGATGCGATCTTCTATGGCGAGAATCTTTCCTTCGCCCACCACGAGGTCTTTCATCCCCAGTGGTTCTGGTGCGTATAGGTTAGCGTTCTTTATTCGTAACATGATCAGATGAAATGATAGATTAACATAACCACTAAACCGAGTGTGAAAGGAATCAGGTTCCTCTTTACGATGGAAATCGTATCCACTTTGGCAATTTCAGCGGTGGCAATTAATACGCCGGCTACGGGGGAAACTGTGCGTCCCATTGAGGCGGCGAGATTCATTGGTAGAATCATCATACTGGCCTTCACTCCGAAGTTTGCGGCAATGCGCGGAACGAGTGGAGCAAAAGCGAAAAAGGCGGCGTTTCCACTTCCCATCAACATAGAGGCAAGGAAAATCATAACCGTCATAACTATTCCGACACCCACAGATTCAAAACCAATGTTCTGGGAGGCATAAACCAATCCGTCGATGAAACCCAATGAAATCAAACCTTGGGAGAAAATATCCGCAGCGATAATTAGGGTTACAACCGTTTTGAAAATATTCCCCATCCCGTTCCAGAAACTGTGTAGGGATTGGAGGATGGTGCGCACATTTCGAGTACGAATCGCCTCCATCAAAATGGCGATAAACAAACTCATAAACATGGCCGTGGTAGTGTCGAGCGACGAGTTTCCAAGAATGTGGAAGAACTCAGAAAAGACAATGAGTAGGATCAGCGGTAGAACTGGAATGATGGCGTAAATCTTTGGGGCAGTAACCTCGGGCTCCTCTTCTTTTACAATCTCTGATTTCCCTTTCTTAGCCTCTGCTTTTTTGTCGAAGTAACGGTTTACGAAGTAGTAGGAAACTGTAGTTAGAATCATCAACGGCAACACCAATGGAAGTTGGTCGTACACGAAATAATTAATGACCGGCTGATCTACAATTTGCGAAGCGTTTGCGGTGATGGCCGAAGCCGGACCGATACCGAATGCGGTGCAAGCTGTGATTACCGACACCGCAGATAATCGACTAACGCCTAAATTCACGAGAATCGGAAAAACTGATGCCATCAACAGTAGACCTAGACCCGCAGCTGAGGGGATAGTAACGAAAAGCAATTGCCCGATAGGAATCACCGCAGCAGCAGTAAGATGTGGGTACTTTTTTAATAGGGATAAAGGGCGCATCGCCAATTGAACCAATGCATGTGAAGCACCAATCTTATCGCTGTAGGCCACGAAGCCACCAATGGACATTATCATCAATCCAACGCCAGCATTCGTTCCGACGAACGACTCCTTAATCAACTTAAAGAGATCGATACCAAAGGAACCAGTTGGCTTATCGAGTTGAGGTAAATCGCTTCCCAACATCCACGTGATCGTGAGCATCAACATCCCCGCGAAGAGCAATACCGCATGTGGGTAATATTTCTTCAAGAGCAAGCGAGCTACCACCACGATGAATGCCAGAGCAATCCATGGCCCGTAGTCTATTGCAGAAAATTCATCCATTGCTTAAAAAGGACTTCCGTCGATTTTGGTACCAGGCGAGAACAATACTCCAGTGTTGGTGCCGTGTTGCTCAAACTGACCTGTAAGGTCTGGATTTCGAGTGTAAGACTCGTTTGGATTGTTGGACAACGGCTCGATGTCGAAGGTGAGAATAACATTTCCAGCGGCATCTGTCAATGTGACTAAATCGCCAGAATTATTCATATTGATTCGTCCATCCGAAGCGGTTTGAACAATGGCATTCCCAAAGGTGCCCGTTGGCGTTCCTCCCCCGAAGACTACTAGAGCTTTCCCTGGAGGAACGAGTGTGTTCGCTGGGATCTCGTGACGAGGCGTGCCTGCAGTTAGCGCTTCAGTATCATAAATCTTATATCCTCCCATATCGATGGTCTGAGAAGACAGATTCACGAACTCGATGAACTCGTCCTCGTCTTGGACATAAACTCCATCGCCATTCGCATCTCCGTCGAGCGCATTGTTTGATGGATCGTAACAAATCTCGTTGATAATAAGATTGAAGCTTAAAGGTGCATCATCGTCTTCGATGAGAAGCAACAGTTCTTCGTTCGAATTGAAATTCGCCCCCATAACCGAAGCGAACTGAACTCGAATTACTTCATTCGCTTCCTCAGCGGTATCTTGAATGGCACTGAAGGTGGTAGTTCCTGTCAATGCACCTGCGCCAATCGTAACCGTAGCACTAGACACATTGTAATCTACCCCTTCCGTTGCATCCCCTCCGAAGGCGAGGTCAACAATCACATCACTTGTCAAAGGCTCAGATAGTGATACTGTCAGGTCAATGCTTCCATTGTCCTCCGACATGTTGGTTGTGTTCGCAGATAAACTCACGCTAGGACCGGTTGTAGTTGGATCGGGCTCAACATCGTTCGTTTCGCATCCTCCAATTAGTACACCTACAACTGCCAGCCACATGAAATTTTTCAATCGAATCATGACTTGTGATTTGTGATTATTGACCTCCTTCAGAAGCTCTAATTATTTCTTGATGAAGCGAGTTTCAACGCTTTGGCCGTTTACTTCTGTGCGAAGGATGTATACACCAGCGTTCAACTCACCAACAAAAACTTGGTTGTTCATCACCTCTGATTGCAGAACTACACGTCCTTCTACAGAATAGATAGTCACCTCGTTCACTTGTCCTTCTACTTCCAAGTTAAGCACATCTTGTGCAGGATTTGGGAAGACGAGGAGGGAATTGGCCACTTCTTCATCCAAACCAATGCCCTGATTTGAGATAGTGATTTGTGCTGAATCTGCGATTCCTGTTCCATCGTTAGCGGTAGCTGTAACTGTAACCACGCCGTTGCCCGCTGCAGTCAGCAAACCTGCTGCGTCAATAGTAGCGACCATTGGATCATCTACGCTCCAAGAAACAGTGGTATCTGCAGCAAAAGTTGGCATCACCATAGCCTCCATCTGAAGGGTTCCCCCGTTCGTTGTGATGGTTGTTGCGCCACCTGCACCCTGCACAGAAACCGACATCACCACATAGTTCGTATCGAATGGTGTTCCATCCGTGCGAGTACCTGGTGAGAACAATACCGAAGTAGTGTCGCCATGCTGAAGGAAATTACCTGTGATGTCTGGGAAGCGAGTATAGGACTCATTTGGGTTATTCGACAATGCGTCGCTATCAAATGTGAGCACTGTTTTTCCAGTGTTGTCCTTGATCACGATTACTTCTCCCGAGTTATTCGGGTTCCAACCACTGGCGCTGTCGGTTTTGAAAATCACACAACCACCAAAGTTGCCTACGAGCGTTCCACCTCCGAAAATGACTAATGCACCGTTCGGTGGAACCCACGTACCTTGAGGAACCACAAATCGCAAAGACCCATTAATGGTGTCATCCCAAAGTTGGTATCCTGAAGCGTCGAAATTGGTAGTGCCAATGTTGATAAGCTCGATGAATGAATCGTCTTCCTGACTGTAAACGCCGTCGCCATTTGCGTCGCCGTCCAGTGCATTATTAGAAGGATCATAGAGAACCTCATTGATGATTAACTGGCCCATCATGGGGATGGTCAGCATCATTGAGAATAATAGTGTAGCAAATTTCTTCATAGTTAAGACGAATTAGAATTCAAGTAGTAGGTCTGCAATAACACCAGATATTGCGTACATTGAGCAGACCAATTATCTCTTTTATACAATACCAATTATGCCCCACAGCCTCCTCATCAATCGAATTGAGAAATTGTATTTGGAGAAAACCAAACGCCACAAGCGCAGGGAGGAGGTTCCAAATCTGAATGAGCGCCTAAGAAATCTGATGCGGGACGCGATTATCAACAATGATATTCCTAAAGGCACTGTACTTCCTCCAACGCGAAAGTTGGCAGAACGTTTAAATCTATCTCGAAGTACCGTCATCAAAGCCTATGAATTGCTCAAGCTCGAAGGATACATTGAGGCTAGTCAGGGTTCCGGTCATGTTGTACGAGACTTACGAGCAAAGTCACCAGAACTCGACATTGAGGAAACACGCGAGAATCAGTACGTGGAGCTTTCGGCGATTGCCAAGTCGTTCTCCAAAAACGTAACGCTCATCAACAGTACAGACGATCAAAGTATTGCCTTTCGACCAGGGCTTCCACCGCTGGACATCTTTCCAGTCAACCAGTGGAAGAACCTTTCGAATGGCTACTGGAGATACATCAAGTCGTCGGCTTTGAGCTACTCTCCATCGGCAGGAATTGAACTGTTGAAGCAGAATTTGGCCAACTATCTCAACTTGAGTCGAGGTATAAAATGTGACCCCCGACAAATCTTGATTGTTTCCGGTTCACTTCAATCCCTTTATCTCATCGGGAGTGTAATTCTTGACCCAGGAGATTCGACTATCATGGAGAATCCGACGTTCCCAAACGTGTACTCCATCTTTAATGGTCTCCGGTCTGAAATTACTGGACTTCCAATAGACAACCAGGGAATTAGAATTCAAGATGTTCCAAAGAAAGTTAACCCAAAGCTCATCCATGTTACCCCGTCTTGTCACTATCCAGAAGGTGTTCGTATGAGCCCCTCGAGGAAGAGAGAGCTATTGAAGTACGCTAGTGATAAAGGAGCCTATATCATCGAGAATGACTACGAACATGAGGTGCACAATTACGAAGATCGACAAGCACCCATTTTCTCGATGGACAATGAGCATCGAACTATTTACCTAAGCACTTTCAACCGACTACTTCACCCGAGCATTAGAATCGGATATATGGTGGTGCCTCCCCAGTTGCTCGATGCCACCGAAGCATTGCTTAAACACTCTCACCGTTTTGTCCCACCCTCCGTACAAGTCGTACTCAATCAATTTATTGAGAAAAACTACCTGCATACGCACGTGAAGAATGTTTATCAGGCGGCTCAGCAAAGAGAAGAGGTCTTTACAAAGCTCTTTAAAGAGAACATGGAAGGAATGCTTCAACTTCAATCTCGACAAACACCTAGTTTACACTTGGTCGCCAAGGTAAAGGATGGTCAGTCAGACAGAGCAATTGTCGAACTTCTAGCTAAAAACAACGTGATCGTTCACTCTTTGAATAAGTGCTATGTTGAAGGTAAAGGTGAGCAAGGCGTCATCATGGGCTACTCGTCTGTCCGACCTCCTGTCATCAAGAGAAAGCTGGAAGACATGAAGAAGATTCTTCAGCATGCTATCAAATAATTGGTCTGTAGTTTATTTTCAAATTGGTCTGCTTTTTTAGCTTGATATTTGCTCTAGAATCAGTCGTTTATGAAAAGGAGTGCATTCCTCATCGGGTCAATTTTTTCACTAATCATCATTTCTTGTGATGAAACCACTCCTCCAGATTTCAATTCCAATCTCAAGGGAACGGGGTTATTCGTTTTTGATGATTACGCACCGCTATCTCCTATCGCTCTAAACGTTTACTATCACGTTCCGAATTCAGTTAGTGCACAGACCCCTATTTGCATCGTCTTTCACGGCAATGGTCGGGATGCCTTGGAAACTAGAGATGCCCTAATTGCAAAAGCAAATAAAGAGAACTTCATAGTGGTTGTACCTGAGTTTGACCGAGATCAATTTCCCCGCTCAGACCAATACATGTTAGGCAATATGTTTATCGATGGCGACAACCCATCTTCGGCCACGCAGATTCCAGAAGAGGAATGGACCTTCTCACTCATCGAGCCGCTCTTTGATCACGTAAGTGAACTAACTAGCAATGAGAACACAGGCTACGACGTAATTGGGCACTCCGCTGGATCGCAATTTGCGCATCGATTTTTGATGTTCAAGCCTACCAATCGCGTCAATCGCATGGTCGCCAGTGCCGCTGGGTGGTACACTATGCCCGACGATAATGTGACCTTCCCTTATGGGCGAGGAGCAAGTCCAACTGAAGGGGCTTCTTTAGTTCACTTCTTCGATTTTCCGCTCACTGTAGTTGTGGGTAGCTTAGACAACGATCCGAACGCTCCATCGTTGCGTCGGAATTCCCAAGCCGACCAGCAGGGCACGAATCGCGTCGCTCGAGCCCAATACTTCTACACCGAAAGTCAATCCATCGCCAACGACCTTCAAATTGCATTCGGATGGCAGTACAAGTCACTGCAGAATGTAGGTCATGACATGGAAGCCTGCGTACAAGCAGCCGCGGATTTGTTGTATAAGTAAGGTTGGGAGGTGCACCTGAGCACCTTTTAACCTGAGCACCTTCCAAACCTTAATCCCCTTACCTTTGTCCCATGACAAACACCAAGGACCTATCCCAAATGTTGGCGAAACTCGGCATCGAGTCGCTGAATGAAATGCAGGAAAAGACCCGTGAAGCCTTCGAGAAGAATGCTGAAGTGGTGCTCATTTCACCGACCGGAACAGGTAAAACCTTGGCGTTTGCGCTCCCGTTGATTGAGTATCTCGACCCACAGCTCGAAGAAACTCAAGCATTGATTCTTACTCCTTCTCGTGAACTTGCGCTGCAGATTGAACAGGTGATTCGCGACATGGGTAGCGGCTTCAAGACCAATGCAGTCTATGGGGGGAGATCTAGTTATAAAGATCGCATGGACCTCAATCATTCTCCTGCTATTCTAATTGGAACGCCTGGAAGGGTAGCTGATCATATTCGTCGCGAAAACGTGAATACAGAGCACATCCAAACCCTTGTTTTGGATGAATTTGATAAGTCGCTAGAGGTCGGCTTTGAAGGAGAAATGCGCGAAATTCTTTCATCGCTGACCAAACTCAAGAAGAAGGTGCTTACTTCTGCGACACAGAAAGTGGATATCCCAGAATTTGTTGGAATCTCCAATGCGACCCGACTCAATTTCGGCAAGGCGCGAGAATCTCGTTTGACCATCAAAGGAGTTACGGCTGAAGATAAGCTATCAACTTTGGTGGAGTTGCTTCAACATTTGGCGGGACAAAATGGAATCGTGTTCTGCAACTTCAAGGATAGCATCGGACTCGTAAGCGATGCGCTCTATCAAAATAGAATTGATCACGGATGTTTCTACGGGGGAATGGAGCAGATGGATCGAGAAAATTCCCTGATTAAATTCAGAAACGGAACCACATCCATTCTATTAGCCACCGACCTTGCTGCACGCGGACTAGATGTGCCGGCGATGGATTTCATCATACACTTTGAACTTCCTATACACGAGGAAGAATTCATCCATCGAAACGGTAGAACGGCTCGTATGAAGAGTGAAGGAACCGCTTTCGTAATCAAAACAAAGAAGCCACTTCCAGAATACGTATACCGACTAGAAGAAGAAGTTCTCAAGCCTAAATCAACTTCCATTGAATCGGAATGGGAAACCCTGTATATCACTGGAGGTCGAAAGGACAAAATCTCCAAAGGTGATGTAGCCGGCCTATTCTTCAAACAAGGCGGACTGCAGAAAGGTGAACTCGGCGTCATCGAACTCAAAACCGATAGCACGTATGTGGCTGTCCCGCGTAAGAAGGCAAATCAGTTGGTGAATAAACTGAATAATGCGAAGTTGAAGAAGAAGAAGGTGAGAGTGAGGGTACTCTAAGGGGTTTAGGGGATTTAAAGGGCTTAGGGTTGTAGAGGTGAGCTCAAGTGCAGAGGTAAAATTCGCAAAGGAAGCTTACGGTGAATGTGCTCATGCTTCGTTCATTTCATGTGGCATGGGGTGGAAAGGAATCTCCATGTGGGAATAGAAATGCGCTTAGCTCTCGAGCAATGGAGCACTCGTCCTCACTCACGTCCCCACGCCCGCACGTTCCTACGTCCGCACGTTAAAACCTATACCCCACACCCACTTCCAATCGCGCATCAAATCGATCTTGGAATTCGTCTTCTAGGGTGTATGTATCGGTATCAATGGTGAAGTCTTCTTCGCGCCACACATGTGCGCCGAACCCTGCCCAAACACTGAAAATGAATCGGCCTTTTGGGATGTTTACCAATCCCACATTAGCACCAACAGATAAGCGTTGGTAGTTCATGTTGTAAGGAATGATAATGGTATCCGTTGGTGTCTCCTCTGCATGCAAACGATTATTGTCGAAACCCTGACTATACTTCACATACGGTCCGATAAAGAACCCTCTATTTCGGGTGTCCTTGGATCCAAAGAAATATCGGTATTCCGGTGCCACGTAAAAGCCCTCTCGTAGTCGGTCGAACTCACCGCTCTGACTCAAGTAGCCTCCATTTACACCTAGCGATGAATTATTGCCAAAGTTCCACCCCAAATACATGGAGTAATTACCGTTGAAGGCCCCTAGCAAGTTGGCTTGTACATCATAGGTGTGATAAAAAGTGGTGTCAACTTCAGGATACTCAATCACTTGAGCGGAAGAAGCAAATCCAAATAGAGCCAATGACAATGCGAGGAGCGACTTTTTCATGGAGATAGTTTTGTGGAAAGGTAACGCAGAAAGATGAAACTTAGCACATACGGGAGTCGCACGTTGGGTCGTGCGGACGCTGGGACGGAGGGACGAGAGTAGCACCATCGAAGTCCCGACTGCATGCGGTTGTGCGCGCACGCCTTGGGAGAGCTGTATTGCCCGGGGCGAGCTCCCGCTGCCCCAGTTTTAAGTTCGGGAATCCAAAACACAAAACGCTGATCTCAAACCAGAAAATGAGAAATCTTCAATTTCGCTCACTTAGCCGTTTACCACACGACTCTTTCAAAACACATGTTGTAATTTGATAGTGGGGCAGCGGGAGCTCGCCCCGGGCTCGAATCACACGGTCACGTAGGCACAATTCCAAATTTGTAACACGTCGGGTTATCCCCTCCTCATAAAGCCAAACAGTCTCACGCCCCCACATCAACCTCGAACCCTTCCCATCTCTCGATCTCACCTCTACACCCCCTGAGTCCATTAAAACCAACCCTCAAACTGCATTCTAAATTTCATCCCCATGGGGTTACCACCCCACGCTAGATGCAATGAAAGGTCCAAAAGCATATTCACGGTAAGTATCTCTTGCAAAGGATTCCCAACTCGAAAGCTCACCTCTGCATCACCCTAAGCCACCTAAGCCCTTGATGCCTTCCTTCCAACCCATACACTCATGCACACTTCCACCTAACCCTGAGTCCTTTTATTCCCTGAGGCCTTTAAATTCCCTTCCCCAACTTTTAACTCCCCTTTAACCGTCAAACCCCTGAACACAACCTTATTTTGTATCGGTTCAATTGAAACATTATGGAAGTGAGTACAGATGAAGTACGTGATCTCGGTGAGAATAAGCCGAAAGGTCACGAGTTTGTTGGCGACATATACAAGGAAGTAGGCAAGTCCATCATTGGGCAACGCCACATGGTAGACGCTCTTTTGATTGGTCTGCTTACCGACGGACACATCCTTCTTGAGGGTGTTCCTGGCTTGGCAAAAACGCTAGCCATCAAAAGTCTTTCGCAAGCGCTGGATGGCTCATACTCCAGATTGCAGTTCACTCCAGACCTCTTGCCTTCCGACCTGATTGGAACCCAGGTTTACAATGTGAAAGACGGAAGTTTTAGTACGAAAAAGGGACCTGTTTTTGCCAACTTCGTGTTAGCGGATGAGATTAACCGCGCCCCAGCTAAAGTGCAATCTGCCTTGCTAGAGGCTATGCAGGAAAAGCAGGTGACGATTGCTTCAGATACTTTCAATTTGCCGCGCCCATTCTTGGTAATGGCAACGCAAAACCCAGTCGAACAAGAAGGAACTTATCCGCTCCCCGAAGCGCAAGTCGACCGCTTTATGTTGAAGGTGATTATCGATTACCCACAATATTCCGACGAGCAGCAAATCATCCGCAACCAGCTCTCGAGCACTCCAAATGAAATCAAACCAGTGGTTTCATTAGATGATATTCAGACGGCGAAAAAGGCGGTTAGAGAAGTGAATCTCGGCGAGAAAATGGAAAAGTATATCCTCGATCTCATCTTCGCCACCCGCACTCCAGAGCATTTCAAATTGAACAAACTCAAGCCGCTGATTCGCTTCGGCGCCTCTCCGCGTGGTTCTATTAACCTTGCGCTTGCGTCAAAAGCACATGCCTTCATCAAAGGGAGAAACTACGTGACTCCAGAAGACGTTCGCGCCATGGCTCTGCCTGTACTTCGACACAGAATTGGATTGAGCTATGAAGCAGAAGCTGAGGGCTACTCTCCGGATCAGGTAGTGATTGAAATCATCAACGGAATCCCATTGCCATAATGGAAACTGCCGACCTCATAAAGAAGGTTCGACGCATCGAAATCAAGTCGCGTCAGCTCAGCCGAAATGTACTTTCGGGGGAATACCACTCTTCCTTTAAAGGGAAAGGCATGGCCTTTAGTGAGGTTCGCAATTATCAGGTAGGCGACGATATACGTAGCATCGACTGGAATGTAACGGCTAGAAAAAACGAACCGTTTATCAAGGTTTTTGAAGAGGAACGCGAACGAACACTCATGCTTCTTATCGATGTTTCTCCTTCGGGACATTTCGGCTCAAAGGTTCAACGCAAATCGGATCTAGTTACTGAATTGGCAGCCACACTTGCCTTCAGTGCGATTCAAAACAATGATAAAGTGGGCGTTCTCTTCTTCACCGACAAAGTTGAGAAGTACGTCCCGCCGAAGAAAGGTCGTCAGCACATCCTGACCATCATTCGCGAACTCATCGATATTCAACCGGAAGGAAAGGGTACAGATATCGGCGCTGCCCTGGAGTACCTCAACAACGTACAGAAGCGCAAAGCCATCGTAATGCTGATTTCAGATTTCATGGACACGGATTACGAAAGCACTTTGAAAGTATCCGCTCGACGTCATGAGATCATTGCACTTCACGTAACCGACCCGGCGGAGCTACAATTGCCATCGCTGGGCATTGTTCCTGTTCGCGACGCTGAAACTGGGCTACAAAAATGGGTGAACACCTCTTCCAAAACTCAGAAGAGAAAATACCGCGAATCTCTCGATCGATTCCGCGAATACTACCATCAATCTTGCAAACTGGCTGGTATAGGTCAGATTGATTTGCAAACGGATGGCGACTACGCCAAAGCCCTTCTATCTTACTTCCAAAGTCATCATAAATCGTGAAGCGCTTACTCGTCATATTCGGATTATTAACATCGACCATCGCTTGGGCGCAAACCGACTTTGAGGTAAGCTCATCTGCGGATAGAATGATGATTGGAGATCAGATTGAAATCCAACTTAAAGCAGTGGTTCATGTGAATGACGAGGTTTCTTGGCCCGCTTTCCCTGGACTAGTGCAATTCGGCGCGTTCATCGATAGGAAAGGAATTGACACTGTGGTAGACGGCGACGAACTAACACTAACAGAGACTTGGATTCTCACATCATTTGACAGTGGCTATGCCGTTGTGGCTCCGCTTGAACTCATCGTGAATGGGGTTTCTAGAGCAGCTGAACCTCAACTAATACAAGTCGATTTAGCTGAGAACGGTCCGGAGTACAAGGACATCGAAAATCCACTTTCCACCCAACTCAATTATTGGTTGATTTGGAGTGCACTCATGGTCATCATCTCCATCGCAATTGGGGTAATAGTCTACAGCTATTTCTTGAAATCGCCCGAAGCTCCAAAAGCCAAGATGTCTGATTACAGGAACATCACCGACTTCGTTCTCATACTGGTCAAGGATGAATTAGCAGCACTGCAAAATCAGTCGAAGTCTGTGGACGAAGTATTATCGACCACAACCCAATTACTACACGAATATTTGTTCTCCAACTTCATGATTCAAACTGCCGTTGGATCCCCAGAAACATGGGATGAACAGCTCATGCAATCTGAAGCGTACAATGGTGAACAAGGTGAATTATCAGGTATTCTCAATGATATCTCGAGGGTTCGATTTAGCGGAGATCTTCCAAAAACGGAAGACGGAGTTGAAATTCTATCTCGCATCACTACTTGGCTGAGTACCATTTCAAAAGTTCAACATAAAAAAGAAGAACATGAGGTGGTTGGATAACATTCAATTCGCGCACCCTGAGTGGTTGTGGGCCTTAACGGCTCTACCTATACTGGGCATTTTCCTTTTCGTTCGAAAATCCTCCGGCGAGGTGAACATGCCAAACGCCAGCGCATTCCGTGGGTTCAGCTGGGGTGGCATCCGACCCTATCTGTCTATTCTAAGTCTACTTGCCTTCGGCTGCTGGATGGTGGCCTTAGCGCGCCCGCAATCCACAAAGGTTTCTCGTCAGATTCAAGGGGGTGAAGGCATCGACATCATGCTAGCTGTAGATTTGAGTGAAAGTATGTTGGCTATGGACTTCAAACCTAACCGTCTTGAAGCGCTAAAACGAGTAGCCATCGACTTTGTGAAGGAACGTGTAAACGACCGAATGGGATTGGTAGTTTATGGTAAAGATGCTTATACGTCCACCCCACTTACAACCGACCAAGATATTTTGCAAGAGAGTCTGGCCGATCTCGAAATTATCTCTGGATTCTCGAGCAGCACCGCCATTGGAATCGGTTTGAGTACTGCGCTCAATAGATTGGAAGAATCCGATGCAAAGAGCAAAATTGTAATTCTCATTTCGGACGGTGTCAACAATCACGGCATTATCACTCCTGAGACTGCCGCCAATGTGGCTGAGGAAATGAATATCCGAGTGTACACTATTGGCATCGGGTCAACGGGTATCGTGGAAATTCCAAGGGTGGTTCAAGGAAGAACATTCGTGCAAAGAGCGCGTGGAGAACTCGATGAAGAACTATTGCGTGCCATAGCTGATCAAACGGGTGGGAGATACTACAGAGCGCAAACCAGCACTCAGCTAGAAGAGATTTACTCCGAAATCGATCGATTGGAAAAATCGAAGGTTGAAGAGATTAAATACACGCAGTACGACGAGCACTTTTACCCCTGGGCCATCTTGGGCATTGCGTTTATTGGTGCAGAATTTTTATTGAAGAACACCTTATTCCGTTCGATTGTATGAATATCGTTTGGGCACATCCAGAGTGGTTACACGGACTGTGGGGAATTCCGGTTCTCATCGCAGTTTGGGTGATTCATGACCTGTGGAGTCAAGGTGCTCGTAAACAATTGGGCACGCCAGAGCTGCAGGCAGATTGGTTGAGCAGACGTTCTTCTTGGAGGATTTTTGCTCGAAACTTATTCGGAATCTTGGCGCTAACCTCTGGAGTTATTGCCTTGGCCAATCCTCAAAAGGACGGTGAGGAAATAGAAGTTGAGAAGAAAGGACTCGATATTGTTTTTGCCATCGATATGAGCCGTAGTATGCTGGCAAGAGACGTTAGCCCATCCCGATTGGAGCAGGCGAAGCAGTTTGTAAAGAATATCGTTGAAGAAAGCTCAGGAGACCGAATTGGCTTTATGGCCTTCTCTTCGGATGCCTACAAGCAACTGCCGCTAACACTTGATCACAGTGCGGCACAGCTGATTCTGAACAACATGAATCCGGATCATCTTCCATCCTCGGGTAGCAACTTTGAAAGTGTGCTTCTCATGGCTCCCAAGATGTTCGACTCAAGGGTTACTCAGGATAAAGCGCTGGTGATCATCAGTGATGGCGAAGATCACTCTGACAGTTGGAGAGATGCTTTGGAATATGCTGTGGATTCCGGCATATATGTATTCACAGCCGGCGTAGGAACAGAAGAAGGCTCTCCTATTCCTTCAACGAACGGCAGTGATTATCACCGCGACAATGACGGAGAAGTTGTTATCACCAAGAGGAATGACAACGTGATGAAGGAGATTGCAGATGAGGGGCGTGGAACGTTCTTCGATGCGAATCGCGGATCCGAAAGTGATCGTTTGCTCGAAGAACTTAAACAGCTCAAGCTCGCCGAATTTGGGCTGAGTCCGATGAGCGATATGGAAGATCAATTTCAGATTCCGTTGGCTATCGGGATGCTCTTCCTTTTACTTCGAATGCTACTCACAGAAAGAAGTTCAAACACATTAGAAAGATGGATGCGAAACACATAAGACTGGGCTTGATGCTCCTCGCGTTGAGCATCGGAAATATCGCCTTCGGCCAATCGAAATACGACGAAGAACTCGCTCGTGGAAACGACCTATACGCTGAAGGAGAATTTGAAGAGGCCGAAGCCGCATATCGCAATGCGATGTATGAAGATGGCGAACGATTCGAATCAAGATTTAACCTGGGCACTGCACTATTTCGTCAGGAACGATATGCTGCGGCTATCGATGCTTTTCGAGAAGCCTCTTTGCGCACCACCGAAACTGAAAAGCAGAGTAAGGCTTGGTATAATATCGGCAATGCCTACTTGAAGTTGGAGGATCAGAAAAATGCTCTTGACGCCTTTCAACAATCGCTGTTAAGAGATCCAAAAAACGAGAATGCCCGCTTCAATCTATCCAAGCTGATGCGTGAGTATAAGGAGGAAGACGACTCATCTTCTCAGTCACAAAACTCCGAACAGAATCAAGATCAGCAGCAGCAGAACCAGCAAGACCAACAGCAAAATCAACAGGGCCAGCAACAGAATCAGCAAGGTCAGGATGATAATCAGGATGGTTCAAACTCAGATTCTTCTGAAGGCCAGCAAGGTCAAAGCGGGCAAAACTCAAGCGGAGATTCAGCTCCGAATCAAAAACAGGCACCGCAAGAGCAACGTCCACCGCAAGACGGGAACACTCCGAGTGGAGACCCTTCCGGAAGTAATCCAATGCAGTCGCAACCCGAAGGATCGAATGCTAGAAGAAGGGAAAATCAAGAACGCCAAAGCGATCAGACGGCGAGTGCCTCAGATCTGAATAGGGACGAAGCAGCTGGGGAAGGAGAAGGTCAGATGAACAACAGTGGCGACATGGAGGCCAATCCCGAAGGAGGTGAAATGCTTCCTGGCGCTTTCAATTCCGAAGAAATGACATCCTCGCAAATTCGGGAGGTCTTGCGCAGTATTGAGCGAATGGAGGAGGAAACTTTGAAACAAATCCTTCGTCGAAGAGCTAGAAACAACAATGAGAACTCAGAAAAAGATTGGTGATACGATGAAAGTTCGATTTCTCATAGCACTAATTACATGTAGCTTGGGCACTTTGGCCCAATCGACCAATATTCGAGCGGTGGTCAGTCAATCTGAAGTTGGACTGTACGAAACGTTCAACTATGCGGTAATCATGACTGCAGGCGGAAGTGATTATTCGCCCCCTAACAACCTCACGGATAACTTCACTATCGTTGGCGGACCGCATTCGCAGAGCAACTTTAGTATGATGAACGGCACGACGACAGCTATTCAAAAGGTCGTTTACGAGCTTCGTGCAAAGCGATTAGGTGAATTCACCATCTCTCCTGCTTCGCTTGAACGGGGGGATGAAATTTACCAGAGTAACTCTGTAGAAATTCGGGTTGTAGATAATCCACAGCCTCAGTACGACGATAACGACCCACGCGCGATTGCAGCTCGATCGGCTGAAATTAGAATCATACCCACGAAACTTCGGGTGTACGAGGGTGAATCTTTTGGCATCGCCTACAAAGTGTATTCTCGCTACCGCCTCCAAACTATGGACGAGATTAGCGAGCCTGAATATGATAGTTTCTTAGTTGAGCGCATCGAGGAGGATATCCAAGCTAGAGACGTAAGTGACGAGCAAGGTGCCCGATATGAATACAACTTCAGAACCTACTCCATGACGGCCACTCAAGCTGGAGATTATGAGTTTGATCCTTACGTTGTCAATCTACCTATGGCGTACCGACGCAATCGTTTCAGCATGGGAGCAGATTTCGTCGATAACATTGAGCGGGCTTACCATCCCGACATCGAGGTACTCCCTCTTCCTCGTGAAGGCAGACCAGACGAGTTTTCAGGTGGAGTTGGCGACCTAGAATTCGAAGTGGTCTTAAGTCGAAGTGAGGTACCTGTCGATGAAAGTGCAACCATTGAAATCATTATTCGAGGTAGAGGAAACTTAAGATCCATTGAATTACCGGAGCTCCGACTCCCCGATCAGCTCGAAGTGTATGCTCCAAAGGACGATTTAGATATTCAAGCTACACCCTACGGACCAAAGGGGAAGATCAGCAGAAAGTATACACTCGTGCCGCGGTATCCAGGAACATATGAGATTCCGCCATTGGAGTTTGTTTACTTCGATCCAATTAAGGAGCAGTATATCGTTTCACAATCCGATATTCAAGAGATCGTTTCGGAAGGAGATGCACCCGTTGTTTCGACACCGAGAACAACCACCAACTCAACGAGGAACGAAGGTGTGGTTGATCAACGCGATGTTGAAATTTTGAGTGATGATATCCGCTGGATTCACACTTCTGATGTAACAGAATCAGCACGCGGCAAGTTCTACACAAGCACATGGTTCATCGGTGGAATGGGAGGCTCGGCGCTATTCACGGCCTGGCTCCTTTTGGCTGGAACAGTCAAGCGATGGAACAAAGCGCGCTACAATGCCATTCGCGTTGAAGGTAAGCGGGCGCTTAATCATTTGAGAAAATCCGATGAATGGCGTGAGGTTCACCTTGCAATAAGCGAGTTCTTAGAGCACGGCATGGGCGTTCATAAGGCAGAACAAATTGATCCCATTCTTCAATCAAAATTGAAAACTGAAGGAGTGACGCCAGAAGACGCCCAAGAGATTTATTCTCTATTTGCCACTTGTGAGGCTGGTCAATATGGACAAGCAGATCGAGGGTTTGAAGAGACGAAGAGCAGTGTTATCCGTTGGATTCAAAAACAATTGTCATGAGTTGGATAGCAACCACATTCCTATTGATCTCGAGTGTTGCTCAGCAAGGCGATTCACTCGCATTGTCGAGTTCAGACCTATTAGAATCCGCTGAAGTTGCATTTCAAGAAGAGGAGTATCAGCTCGCTTATGATCAATGGGAGGAATATGCGAATACCCAAACCTTACCTTCAGCCGACTTGTATTACAACATGGGCAATGCAGCTTGGCGAATGGAGGAATGGGGAGAAGCCATTTGGCGATGGAATCAGGCTTTGAAGTTGAATCCAGACATGGAGGATGCACAGCACAATTTGGAACTCGCCGAATCAAAGAAAGTCGACCGAATCAAGGAAGAGGAAGTTTCCCCTCTCACATATGTGTTGGAACTCATTTACCTCAGCTTAAGTCCCAATTCTTGGGCCGTGATTGCAGTTCTTTTCGCGTTGTGCATCGCTCTAATGATGGCACTTCGCAGATATGGAAATGGTAAACTCCGCTCGACAGCGCCTGTACTTGCCATTATATCCTTGGTTCTGTGTCTTTTGTCGGTGACCTTAGCTTTTGCCCATCAATATCATTTGGACAACAATCTGTACGCTGTGGTATTAAATGCAAACGTGCACGTGAAATCGGCCCCAATGCCAGGTGCAGCGGATGCCTTTATCATTCATGAAGGGTCTGAAATGAAGGTGATGCAAACCGTTGGTGAATGGTACGAAATCCGGTTGAATGATGGCAAAGTGGGTTGGGTGAAATCGGAGCAAGTGGGTGTGTATTAAGCGAGTTACACCAATTCCTACAGGTCTTGAGCAGAATTTTCCGAAATTCGAGTGATCAAACTTCGACCTGATGAACAAGCTATTCGCCCTTTTTGGACTCTTCTTGCTGGTGGCATGTGGATCCGACAATCAAGATAAAAACGGTGTTATTCCCATTAAAACACCTGAACTTTCCGATGAAGCCACTTCCAATCAGAATCAGAATCAAGATAAAGCTGAAGGAGTATTTGACGAATATCTGAACGTTCGCTTCCAGGATGGCACAGACACGTCAATGGTATTCGAACGGATTCCAATGGAGCGATTCAGCCGATTCAGATACCGCAAGCTCATGCTTGAGAAGCGCGAAGAATACTGGGTAATTACTCATCCTGATTTCGAATTTAAAATGGCAGAGGTCGAGTTTGTACCTGAACTCAATCAGCTTCAATATGCCGACCGTGATTCGACTATTGTTGATGGAATTAATGGCCACAGAATGTTTGGCGCTGGAGGTGAATTGCCCAAAACCGAGTTCGCTCGTCTGACCTTCACTCCAAATGGAGGTGATTTGAAAAATATCCCTGAACCCGTTACACACGACTTGTACAATATCAACTTAGGCGGTGAAGGCCGAAACGGAAATCCACAAGCCTATGTGCTGATGAATGGTGTGATACTGATGACTCTAAAGGGCGGTGCAGTAGGGGATGAGTACATGGCTATGTTCATGTTCGACCGTGAAGGTGAATTGATGAATCGTCGTGTTGAAGTTCTTCCTCAAGACCAAGAGACAGAAGAGGGGGAAGAATGAAATTCATAGATGAAGAGGAGTTTGAAAAGCTCACAGGCAAGGACTTAGAAAAGGCCCAATACGAGGCATGCACCTTCACAGATTGCGATTTCTCCAAAGCCGATTTCTCCGACCTACAATTTGTTGAATGCCAGTTTTACAATTGCGATTTGACGAATGTGAAGATTGTTGACACTCAGCTACAAGATGTCCAATTTCATCAATGCAAGCTATTGGGATTCCCTTTCAATCGTTGCAAATCCATGCTTTTCTCTGCCCAATTTGACGAGTGTCGAATAGAGCTGTGCTCCTTCGAGTTTATGGACATTCAAAGAACCTCTTTCCTCGACTGTCAGCTGATAGAAGTTGATTTTACTGGAACTCAATTGAAGGGCGGTAGTTTCGAGGGAAGTAGATTTGATCGATGCACTTTTGAAGACTCCAATTTGGAAGGAGTGAACTTCAAGAAAACAGTGGGTTTGAAGCTCGATCCAGAACAGAATCAAATTAAAGGGGCGCTATTCAACCCAGAAGGATTGGAAGGTTTGCTCACCCGATACCAACTTAAAGTTGAAGATTAGATGGTCTTTTTTCGCACGCTTTGGGACTTTCTGCGCGACCCTTCTTATCGCGATTTAATCATCACCACGATGATTGTGCTTGCTTCGGGTACCGTGGTGTATCACTACGTTGAAGGATGGAGATGGCTTGACAGTTTGTACTTCTCCTTTATAACCCTCACAACGATTGGCTATGGCGACTTTAGTCCGGAAACTGATTTCGGTAGAATCTTCACCATGGTATATGTCGTCTTCGGAATCGGAATCATCCTGGCGTTTGTCAATACCGTGTTTCAGCATTACGACGAATCACGCAAGAAATCCAAATCAAAGTAGATTTACATCACAGTAATCTCGGGCAAAATTAAGTGTGTACCTTTGCCGCCTTCAATGCGAAATAGGGAATCATGCGCATCTTTAACAACTTCACTTTCAATCCGAAAGACGACATTCTATCTGGACTTACCGTAGCACTCGCTCTTGTTCCAGAAGCCGTGGCTTTTGCCTTTGTGGCGGGGGTTCCTCCGATGGTTGGTTTGTACGGTGCTTTTATGATGGGATTGATCACCTCTTTGTTTGGCGGTCGACCAGGCATGATTTCCGGCGCTACGGGTGCCATGGCGGTGGTCATGGTTCACCTCATCCAACAGGGTAACCAAGTTGGTGACGCCTTGGGCGAACCTATCGAAAACCTCGGTTTGTACTGGTTGTTCATCACTCTTCTTATCACAGGAGTGGTCCAAATGATGGCAGGCGTGTTCAAGCTTGGTAAGTTCGTTCGTCTCATTCCACACCCCGTAATGATGGGCTTTGTAAATGGTCTCGCCATTGTGATTTTCCTTTCACAGCTTGGCATGTTTAAGACCAATGTAGATGGCGAAATGGTCTGGATTCAAGGCAATCAACTTTACGTAATGATTGGCCTGGTTGCGTTGACCATGGGCATTATGTACGCACTTCCAAAAATTACCAAAAAGGTTCCTGCGGCTCTTACCGGCATTGTTGTGGTTGCTATGATTACCATTTTCGGTGGCCTCGACGTGAGCACAGTAGGTTCGTTCATTCGCGAAGGTGGCGGCGATGGTTTAGCCGGTGGATTGCCAACATTCCAAGCCCAAATCTTTGGAGTTATTGACACCATGCAAGGACACTGGGGTCTAATCTTTTCAACAGCCGTCTTGCTAGCTGCAGTTGGCTTAATTGAGTCGTTGATGACCCTGAACCTTGTGGATGATCTCACCGAGACACGAGGCAGTGGAAACCGCGAGTGTTTGGCTCAAGGGGGCGCAAATATTGTGAATGGCCTATTCGGTGGAATGGGCGGCTGTGCAATGATTGGTCAATCCATCATCAACGTAAACTCCGGCGGTCGTGGTCGACTTTCTGGACTAGTTGCTGCATTAGCACTTTTAGCATTCATCCTCTTTGCTGCCCCATTGATTGAACAGATTCCAATCGCCGCATTGGTGGGAGTGATGTTCATGGTGGTGATTGGCACTTTTGCTTGGAGTAGCTTCAGAATTCTCAACAAGATTCCATTGGCGGATGCCATTGTGTTGATTGCTGTTTCTGCTATCACAGTGTGGCAAGACTTGGCCATTGCCGTGGTCGCCGGTGTGATTATGAGCGCCTTGGTTTTCGCTTGGAAGAATGCCACAATGATTCGCGCCAGAAAGAGCATTAAGGAAGATGGCACTAAGGTGTATGAGATTTGGGGGCCTTTGTTCTTCGGCTCCGTTCAAGGTTTCAATTCGAAATTTGACCCTAAGACCGACCCAAACAAGGTTGAGTTGGACTTCATCGAATCTAAGGTAACCGACCATTCGGGAGTTGAAGCAGTTCGCAATATGGCCAACAAGTACCTCGACTTGGGCAAAGAAATCAAACTGACACATTTGAGTCCGGAGTGCATCGATTTATTGATGAGACGTAACCCTGAATTCGATACTATCATTGAGCGTTCTATTGAAGATCCGCGTTATCACGTCGTAACTGATACGTTAGATAGAGAGGTATAATTTCTGAAGCGATTTGTAGTTTCATTACAAATCCGCTCTCATGAAATACTTTCTCTTCTTATCCCTTCTTACATCCTCTTTGCTCGGCATTGGCCAAGTTGAATACACTATGAATGTTAGCACGGGCGGTGGAGTCAGTGGTTACTACGGAGATTTAGGAAGTGACTTTAGCTACGAGCGATTTACCTTTGACGTAGGTGTGAGCTTTGAGGTTCGCAAACGCAATTGGGCCTTCATTTTGGGCTCAGGCTTCACGGATATAGGGCATTTAGCCTACTTCGCTTTTCGTGATCAAAACGGAGGAGACGCCGGAGGGGTAGATCTAACATTTAACAGGAGTGGTGCTTACGTCCACGCCGGATTTCGATACTACCCAAGACGTTCCAAATTCTTCTATGGCGGTGGGGTCCAGAACACATTTATTCGACAACTAAAGGTTCGGTCTAGCATCTTTACAGAAGATCATACCTACGACCCATTTCTGAATCACGTAATGACATACGGAGAGGTAGGTTACCGTGTGGAATTATCCAGGCACTTTTCTATTTCTGCGGTTCTTAAGCAGACGGTCGGCGTTTACACCTTTGTTCCTAATCAGGTGAATATGACAGGCAACCCTGTACAGAGTATTATTAGTGGCGAATTCTGTTATCGATTCCGATAGCCAACTAAACTACAGGGAAGAGACGTTAATTTAGTAGATACTCTCTTCTATGGTTTTCAATTATCACTTACTCTCTCTCCAATTCACTAGCCTGTTGCTCGCTTTCGGTTTAAGTTTAAATCTCAATGCGAAAGAAATCCCCACACAGGTCAAGGAGTTTGAAGAAGACACCTCTACATCAAAGCGTCCGCGGATGCACTATGGATATCTCGACAGTGGGTGGGTTGAATTAGTTGATTTGGATACCAAAGATTCTACTGCCGCTGAGATCAGTTTAACGGTTAAAGGTATTGAGGTTGGGACAGTGACGGACAGTTCGATTTTTATCTACGTCGCCCTGAAGAAACCACATTGGATTATACTGGAGCGGGGCACACAGTACCTATGGTTACCTTTAAAGTGTGTCGCTTTTGAAGATAGCTCCGTTGTGGAGTTCAGTCCGTTCGCTAAACTCGCACCTGTCAATTTAGGAGGCGGTAGGAATAAATCAATCGCTCAGCGTAAAGAGGTACCTAGTTTCGCGCCTACAAAAATTCGTATCTCTAAAAGGAAATATAAGCGACGGATTAGATATTAGAGAGACTTGATGATTTCGGCTCCTTTCTGAAGGGTTTCAGAATTCTTCGCAAAGCAGAATCGCAACACTTTATGATCGGTAGGCACATTGTAAAACACCGAAACCGGAATACTTGCCAACTTGTGTTCAATCGTCAATCGCCGTGCAAAATCCACATCCTTTTCCTCCGTGATTCCGTCGTAATTCAACAGCACGAAATAGCTGCCGTGAGTGGGGAGAATTGTGAATCTCGAACCTTCAATCAAGGATAAAAATTCATCCCTCTTTGCGGCATACATTGATCCAACATCCCAATGAGAATCATCTTGAAGAAACTCTGCCAGCGCCACTTGCGAAGGGCGATGAACGCTAAAGACATTGAACTGATGCACTTTTCTGAATTCCTTCATCAAGTTCTCTGGTGCGATGGCATATCCAATCTTCCAACCGGTCATGTGAAAGGTCTTTCCGAAGCTAAAAACTGCAAGTGTTCTTTCCGCTAGAGCTGGTCGGGATAAAAGAGAGTGATGCTTCCTCCCATCAAAAATGATGTGTTCGTAGACTTCGTCGGAAAGAATCAAAATATTGCTTCCTGAAACCACCTTTTCAAGCTGAATCAAATCCTCTTCCGAGAATACCGCTCCAGTAGGATTGTGTGGATTGTTCAGGAGAATCATCTTCGTTTTATGGCTGACCATCCGAGCCAGCTGATCCCAGTCGATGTGATAATCGGGATATTGAAGTTTGATATAAACAGGAGTCGCTCCAAACAATTCAATCAATGGAGCATAGGCATCGTATGCCGGGGTAAAAATTATCACCTCGTCACCTTCCGTGAGCGTCGCAGCCATAGCTGTACACAGAGCTTGGGTAGCTCCAGCGGTGATGGTAATCTCTGATTCAGGGTTCACCTCACAGCCATGGCGCTTGGCTACTTGTTCAGCAATTCGCTCCCTCAAAGGCAGCCATCCTGCCATGGGCGCATATTGATTGTGTCCGTCTCGCATAGCTCGCTGAGTGGCCTCAATCAATGCAGGATCTGGATCGAAATCTGGGAAACCTTGAGACAAGTTCACTGCACCGTGCTCAGCGGCAAGGGCACTCATTTCCGTAAAGATTGTCGTTCCAACCTGAGGAAGCTTGGAATGAAGTCGACCTGGATATTGCATAAAAATTGGGCTTCTCCTATTTATCTCTTTCTGTTGAAGAGATAAATTTTGCGATTCTGATCGTCGGGAGTTCCAACGATATTATTCATATAGTCACCAACAGGCTCCATATTTCCTCTGCGGCGAATATATCCTTCTGCTAGGGGCATACAAATGCCCCAAGATCCCGATTCAAGACAGTCGTCATAACTCACAATTTTCACCACGGTGTGGTTGCCAATCACAACGACAGCATATTCGAATCCCTTGGCCACAGATAGAGCGCGTTCGGCGTTTCCAACATAAAAAGTGAGGGCCCGCTCTGCATTGGCCTGGGCATCTTGGATGAGTGCTTCTACAGGATTTCCCTCCACATTCAAAATGCTGGCAGGATCCATGGCAAAATCGAGAGCAACGGACGGTTTCTCTTCAGAACTCCCAGAAGCTTCGGTAGATGTCGACATCTCATTTGAGTTCCCGTCTCCCTCTTCACCACCACAAGAGGATAGCAGCGCGAGCATTGAAACGGCGGCAAGCTGATATAGTTTCATAGGGCTAGGTTTAGTTCTCATTAAGCCGACGACCTTCTCGTAACTTCAAATAGTAAATGACGAGATAGAGAATTGCAGGAGTGCTAATAAAGAACACAAATGCAAAATCGTTCAAGAGCTGGTGAGCGATACTAAAGTAACCAATGAGCGATAAAGTAGAGATGATTCCTCCCCATTTTTCATCCTTCCAGCCTATCATCAACCCGGTGCACGTCCCCAACGGAAAGAACAAGAATGTCAGCGTTTCCGTCAATGACTCCTGTCCGTCGGCGAAACCAAATTTGCTCGATATCATGTACAGAATAGCAATCAGTGAAATGATAAACGACCAGGCACGCGTTGTGAAGGTAAGCGCGTTGATTAGATTGAATTTCTTCATGTCCGAAAGGTACTAAGAGGAGCGCATCTATACACCCGCTTTCATCAAACTCTTTATTGACTGAAAACCTTCACCAAAGAGAACCACCTCACACACTTATCGGCAGACTGAGTGATTGGGGTTAGTGGGGGCTACGACCCCGCCCCAGTCTCAAGTTAACACCTTTAAAATCAAATATTTCAAACTCAGAAAAACTGCCTGGAATGTTAAAAACTAGCCGATTGTAAACGTTTACCACCCGAGTCGGGGGCAGAGATTTCGGAACTTTGCGATGGTGGGTGGCTGGAGGCCGGCCCCGGAAATTTCGCTCCCCCTCAACCCCACTTCACTCCAAACTTTCCTCTACATCTTCAACCTTTTTTAGGTCGACAACACATCCTTCCAAACCCCCTAACGCTCTCCCTTTTCCCCGCTCGCTTTTTCTTACCTTTGACCAAACTTTTTTCAATGGTACAGTCGCGAATTCAAGCGATCATCGACGCTGAAGTAGAAGCCATTCGCAACATCCCAATCGACGGGGTTATTCAAGACGCAGTTGAATTAATTTATCGTCAAGTTCACCAGAAGGGTGGAAAGCTCGTTGTGAGCGGTATGGGTAAAGCAGGTCAAATTGGCGTGAATATCGCCACAACCCTTACTTCCACCGGTACTCCAGCAATCTTCTTGCACCCCGCCGAATCTCAGCATGGAGATTTAGGTATTGTTCAAGAAAACGATGTGATGTTTCTGATTTCGAACTCGGGTAAAACCAGAGAAATCGTTGAAATGGAACATCTCGTGAAACGACTCCACCCAGGGATAGAAATTATCGGTCTTACTGGATCGTTGGACGGCGACCTTGCCAAGTTCAGCGATGTTCTACTCTACACCGGCAATCCGAAAGAAGTTTGCCCACTCGGCCTAGCGCCTACTACTTCAACGACGGTCATGACAGTTGTTGGCGATGTATTGGTTGTTTTGATGGAAGAGAAAATCGGGTTCACAAAAGAAGAATACGCGAAGCGTCACCACAGTGGTTACTTAGGTGACAAGGCGCGTCAAAAATCATAAAGCATGGCATTCACGCTCATTGCCGGCCCTTGCGCCATCGAAAATGAAGAAACCCCAAGACTCATTGCTAAAGAGGTAAAAGCAATATGCGACGACCTGGGAATACACTACATCTTCAAAGGAAGTTATCGAAAAGCAAATCGCTCCCGTCTCGATTCATTCACAGGCATCGGGGATGAAAAGGCCCTCGGTATCTTGAAATCTATTGGCGAAGAATTCGGCGTTGAAACCATCACCGACATTCACGAATCTCACGAAGCAGAGCGCGCTGCTCAATATGTGGATCACCTTCAGATTCCAGCATTCCTTTGTCGCCAAACAGAACTCTTGATTGCAGCTGGGAACACTGGTAAAGGAGTCAACATCAAGAAAGGACAATTCCTTTCTCCTGAGGCTATGAGTTTCCCCGTAGAAAAGGTTCAATCTACAAGGAACAACAATGTTTGGGTCTGCGAAAGGGGAGTCACTTTCGGCTATAGCGACCTCATCGTTGATGCCACTTCCATTCATCGTCTGAAAACGCATGGTGTTCCTGTAATTATGGATTGCACCCACTCTGTGCAGAAGCCAAACAAAACCGAAGGAGTTACAGGTGGCGACCCAAGCATGATTGAAACCATCGCTCTTTCAGCAGCCGCTACTGGTGCCGACGGATTCTTCATTGAAACTCATCCCGACCCAAAGACAGCGAAAAGCGATCCTCACACCATGTTGCAACTTGACAAGCTTCGAGGCATCTTGGAGAAAACAATGGCCATCAGAAAAGCTCTAGGCAAATGACAATTTCAGAAAACCTCAAGAAGAATCTAGAATACTTCAGCGGTCAAGAAATCGACTTGGCGAAGATCAGCATCACCGCGGTTCTCGACTTGGCGGCACAATTAAATATCCCGGCGGAAGACCTACTTCATTGCGACCTGAAAGAGAAGGACAAAGCCAAGAATATCCAGTTTGTCATTATGGACTGTGATGGAGTTTTGACCGACGCAGGCATGATATACACCGCTGAAGGCGATGAAATAAAGAAGTTCAACGCAAAGGATGGAATGGGCATCAAGTTCCTGAAAGAAAGAGGAATCAAGACTGGGATTATCTCCGCAGGTCGTGAGCCTAGAATGATTGAAAGAAGAGCTGAAATGCTCGGTATCGATCACGTTTATGTGGGAACTCGACCTAAGATTGAGGTCTTAAATGAATGGGTGAATGAGATGGATATTATTCCTGAAAACATCGCCTACATTGGTGATGACGTAAGCGATATTCCAATCATGGAAGTAGTAGGTTTTACCGCTTGTCCAGCCGATGCTGTTCCTGCTGTGCGAAAAACAGTAGATGTGATTCTACCTCTCAAGGGTGGGGAAGGCGTCGTTCGCGAGTGGATTGATCGCTATCTCATCTAATCATTTTGGAAGCTCAACCTCGCTTCCGATTTGCTCCCTCGCCTACGGGCGAGCTACACCTTGGTAATTTTGCTACTGCCACTCTTTCCTGGCTCCAAGCTCGCAAAATGAAGGGCTCCTTCATTTTGAGAATGGAGGACAATGATACCCAAAGAAGTAAGCAGGAATACGCCGACCAAATCATGCGTGACATGGATTGGTTGGGATTACATTGGGATGAGGGACCGTTCTATCAAAGTCAGAGAACTGAGCTTTACGAATCCGCCCTCCAAAAACTTGAAAGTGCAGGTCTTACATACCCTTGCTTCTGCTCGAGAAAAGACCTTCAAGCTCTAGCTTCAGCTCCTCACGGCATCTCATCTGAAGGCCCGGATTACCCGGGTTTCTGCAGAGATTTGAGTCCTGAAGAGCAGGAAGCAAATCGATATGAAAAAGATCCTTCCATTCGGTTCCGACTACCTCATAAGTCCTACTCGTACAACGACCTCATCTTGGGAGAACAGCTGTTCCCACCTGCATTTGGGGGCGACTTTGTTGTGAAGCGAGCCGACGGCATGTGGGCCTATCAATTGGCCTGTACAGTGGATGATATTGAAATGGGTATCACGCATGTGCTCCGCGGTGCCGATTTAGTGGATAGCACCCCCCGACAACTCGCCCTGATGGATGTCTTGGGTCACACACCTCCGAAGTATGCACATAGTCCGCTTTGGATGGGCGAAGATGGCCATCGGCTTTCCAAACGCAATGGAGCCAAGAGTATCAACCAGTTAAGAATGGAAGGACGTTCCAAAGAAGAAATTCTTGGAGCCATAGCTTACAAGTCAGGATTGACGAAATCGAAAAAGTCCATTTCCTTGAGGGATTTACTAGAGCAATTCACTTTGGAGAAAATATCCATGCGACAAGTGTAAGATTGATACTCAGGTTTCGAGAGTCACGTTTCTTCATTAAACCTACTCTCATGAAAAAGCTCTTCGCTCGTCTTGCCGAACCGCGAAAACTGGTTGTTGTCAATTCCGCATTACTTGTTTTCATCCTCGCATTGAATTACTTCTTTCAGGCATTCTGCGTCCCCACTACCTGGGCAGCTATCACGATTGCAATCTGCTTCTTAAATTCAGCCCTTGCCCCATTACTCCTGGAAACCCGATACAAATACGTCTCCTCATTCATAGCGGGAATCTCTTTCTTGCTCTTCCTGTATACTGTCGTTTTCCTCGGTGAGCTAGGACATTCATTTGGAATCTTAATGATATTGTTTGGCATTGGGCTTGGCGTGCTAGTCCCCTACTTTTTCATGGCACAGATACTTTGGAAAAACCTCCTCAAGACAACAAATTCAGGTGTCAAATCGGCCTTTGTACTGGGTATGGGTTGCGCATTTACGATGGCATTTCTGGGCACAAAAAACTATAGAGAGGCAGTAAAAGACATCCGCGAATTTCAGGCGTCGAACTACACGGAACTCAATCAAACCTTCATGACGGAGAAGATTCTAGGGATGCACTTCAAGTATCACACGAAATACTACCCCTATGATGGGTGGCGACCACCATTGCATGAGCCTTTGTTGGTTATTGGGTTGTGGTCTAATGATTTACAAGATCCATTGCCCGTAGATCTAAAAACAAGAGTTCGTCTATATAGACAATTCTTCCCCGATAAGCCGGTTCAGTTGAATTGCAGTTGTGCCCTTAAAGGACGTAATGCATATAAAAAAGCTAGCCTCTTCGCGCCACATTTAGAACACAGATAGTTAAACTCCAGACTTTTAAATTACTCGCATAGGGTTTAACTTAGCGACCTATGAAAAAAGCTCTCACTCTCGTACTGGTCCTTGCGGCTATGTCAAGCTATGCCACGCACTGGCTAGGAGGCCAGATTTACTGGGTTGCCTTAGGTAATGACAGATATGATGTTTATTATGAACATCTATATGATGCCAGCAGCAGCTACGCAATAGTGGCCCAACATATCGATTTGAGCAACGCGAGCACTCCTCTGCAACTACTTCATGTGGGAGACTTTCCGGTAAATTTGATTTGTACTCCTAGCGGAGATAGAAATTATTTTATCAGAAGATGGAAGGTCAGCAATGCTCTAATCTCTCCACCTTCTGGAAATACGCCCGTCGAGCTTCTTCTTACAAGTTGTTGTCTCGCGGATACCAACTTCACTAATGTAGGCGCTACTTGGAATCAGAGCTTTGGGGTTCGTGCCACCATTTATCCTGGAGGTGAGAACGTTTCTAGTGGCTATCTGGATTTAGGAATGGTGACCAGAAACCCCTACAACCGGGAAGTTTGGCTGAATGCGCAAAGTCTATCAACCGATAGCGTACATCTCGGATTTGGCACTCCCCTGGACAACACGGGCTCACCTATACCTTTCTCCACTGGATACTCTGCAAGTCAGCCTACTTCGGCAACTGATACAATTTACCCGAATGGACAATTCGTCTCTGGAAATAATGATGCCTTCTTCAAAGGGGTGATGGCTTTTAAAGTGGAGAATGTGGTGAATGGAATCGTGACCTCAGATGTAGATGTCTTTGCGATTTGCTCGTTTGACAATTCTATTTCTCTGCAATCTCCTCCTGATCTTACCATCACACAGACTAGTCATGCGTTGAGCACAACTGACTCGATTATATACAACTTGAACGTGAAGAGAGGGGATACTCTTGCAATTCAAATACTTCTCGATTCTAAAGTTGGTTCAGCCTCCGACTCGGTGCAAGGGCGGCTAATTTCCAGACTGCATGAATTAAATGGAACCGGGCCTGAATTGTTCCCGAGTAGCCCAAACTCTACGCAGACCTTTGCGACCACAAGTCCATTAACAATGACTTTGTACTGGGAGGTTCCGTTCGATTTAGAGCCGGGCTCACATACCGCGTTTGTACTTGGTCAAGACAATTACTGCCCAAATTATGGACAACGGTCTATCCAATTCAATATCCAAAGTACCGACACAACGGAGTATAGGTTAGTAACCACGTGTCCTGGAGAAGTTGTTTCTATCTCAACTAACTTCTCTAACACTCCAGGTCAATGGCTGCCTTCCAGTTGGCTATCCAATCCATACATTCCTACCACTGGCGCACAACCGAATAAGTCAATTTGGTACCACTATGTAAATGGGAATGGAGACACGCTAACTAAGTGTTTGGTAAAGATATTACCTGACAATTCTCCAGACGTGACCGCTATTTCTGGTAATCGGGTGCGAATACAAAACATATCTGTCTTTAGTGGAGTGGATGTCTACTACTGGACCAGCTTGGTTGAAGAACAATCTACTTCTCCAACCCATGATATTCTCCGCGGGCCGTATGAGTTTTTTGGCATTGACACCTCGGGTTGCGAAGGGTGGTCCAATGAATTCTGGTCGAGCGACACCATGCACTACACCCGTCTAGTTTCCATACCGTTTTACGACCATGTCTTGGACGCATTACAGCCAGGACGGAATTATCAAGTTAATGTAGAATTCAACAATGTTGCCGGCACACCAAGATTCGTTCGCGAGTTAATTTTTCCCGGGATAATTTCTGGGCCAAACGACTCCCTGTACCTGGAAATTGTTGGAGGCAATTCGGTGGATACTGCATATTCCGTCGATAATTTCCTCGGACATTCTTCTCGGGTAATATTGGACCCACCGCTTCGAGGGTTTGACAGTCGATATACCTTCAAGCTTAAGGCAGATAGAGGATACGTCTATATCCCTATAAAGAACTACCCTCCAGGCGGCCAAGGTCCGCATCATATGTATTGGAGTCAGATGGGTGGTAATTTTGGACAAATCACGAATATGGTATTCGTTACATCTGACGGAATTGGAACCGAGGAGCTGATGGCTTCCGTTGTGCAACTCCGTCCTAATCCCACATCTTCAGAAGTGCAAATTTCGGGGTTAAACGAAGGGTTTAACTATCGACTCACCGATATTTCAGGGAGGCTTGTCCTAGAGGGAAGCAATTTCGGCGATCAAACCATTGATGTATCCATGCTTTCTCCTGGAATGTACATGATAACTATTGATTCAGGCCAACAGATTTATTCTCAAAAATTATTGATTGAACAGTAAGCTTTGAATCATTCACAAATTGTAAGATGAGGACACTCTTTCTCTCGACCATTCTATTCTTTTTCTCATTCACCTCTTTCGCAACACATTATGAAGGAGGTCAAATATATTGGGAGCCACTCGGCAACGACCAATATGTATTCTATGTGCAACTCATTGGGCATACGAATCACAATTCACAAGTCTTGCCTCACAGCGTATCCATTTCCACAAACATTACGGGACGACTTAACATTGGCTGTTCGTTGTTTGAGACCAAGAGATTGACGCAATATTGTAATGACACCAACGAGAGAAATCTCGAGCTACGCACCTTCAAGAGTAATATTATCACACTAGCTGCTCCGCCTCCTGGGGTTAGGTACAACTTCAATTATGAGCATTGCTGTCGCGCCGACACTTCAGAAATCAACACCACTGGATATAACTCTATCTACTTGGAATCCTACATGTGGACGAACGGTGCCAACAAGTCCAGTGGCTACTTTAATATCGTTTCGACGATTAGAAACTCTGCATCTCGAGAAATCCATTTATCTCCAAACCCTGGTCATAGCGGATCAACTATGTCAATAGGTATGGCCGGGATTAGAACAGCTGGAGGAGTCCCGGTTAATTATCGACCTGGATTTGATAAGGATCATCCAACTTCACCGCTCGATACGCTTCTTCCAAATGGGACCTTTATTTCGGGATTACAAGACTCGACATTCCATGCAGCTCTTGCATTTGCAGGAAGAAAATTTGACTCTATTAATGGGTCAAATGCATCGATGGTGAAATATATCGTGGGCTTCAGGCACATTAATCAGCAACATTATAATGTTCCAAATTATCAGTTCATGGGCTCAACCCATGCAAGCATCGTACGGCCTTTCGATGGTGCACGTATTGCAGAAGTAGAGAGAATGGATACAGTAGAGTTTGAGTTCGTTGTAACCGATACAAGCTCCATTCGTTCCATCAATGACTCTCTCCAGGCCTATGTCTCCATTTCAACTCCTCACCACAGTTTTAACCTGGTTGGAAGGCCGATTGTAATTCCCGCCGGGAACGCCACAAGTATAGCAGACACAGGTTCTCTTCACATCAAATTTCACTGGGCGGTTCCAGGCGATTTACCTATCGGACACTACGCATTTAATCTTATTATTGAAACCAATCGCTGTCCAGCTAATTCCGTTGTTACGATTCCCTTAGAATTCTACAGCAATGATGAAACTATATACGAGTCACACGAAATATGCCTTGGAGGGACAATCACATTAAATGGCCCTTATGGATTTCCTTCAAATGCCTACCAATGGTCTCCGACAACAGGACTAAGTGCATCGAATGTTAGGTCGCCGAACGCATCTCCTTCTAGTCCGCAAACTTACTATTGCACGGCCTACGGTGATACTCTTGGCGTCTATCGCGTGGATCTTTATCCGCAAATCCCAATTCTATCTTCATATGTGAACAGTAGCCTAGTAGCCACTAATGCCTCTTCTTTCGAATCCAATTGGCGATTATTGTACTATAACATTCCGGTCTTCTACTCCCAAAATAGCACTATCGGATTACCTCCAGCAGATGGTTTGTACAGAATGGCTGTGAGTGATACGAATTATTGTATTGGAATAGGCCCCAACCATGATGTCAGGGATAGCAATTGGATAGAGTTTCACATTGTGGATGACCCTGTTCTCACGTCATCCCAGGGATCCGGTTTCAATAGATTTAAGTTTCGAGTCAAGTTTCAAAACATACCAGGAAACATGCAGGTCCTCAATCATATTGTAGTTCCAGGATTGAGGGTACACAACGTGACTGACAACGGTGCCAGCTTACTTTTGAAGGTGGGCTCTTCAGGATGGAACGTACCAATTACAGTTAGTTCATACGGATACAACTCATCAACAATCACTTTCAGCACACCCTTTCAAATCGATTTCTCAACAACGTATGAGTTCAATTTTGTTTTCAGAGGGTATCGTGCAATTCGAGTAACAGATCAGTGGCCCTATTCTACGCCAGAGGCGATTATTTCAGGTATGGATATCGACGGTAATGGTTCGGCAATTTTACCTATGGTTTTCCGAGGTTCGAATGGCCTTGGGCTAGCAGAACTTGTGCGGAAACATCAGGTCTCTCCCAACCCGGCTTCAGAATTTATCGAAGTCAGTGGAACGGTAGATGACGAAGTTTATGAACTCATCAATATCAATGGGAAATCAGTTCATTCAGGAAATCTATCTGGAGATGGCCGTATTGTCACCTCGCACCTTACGCCGGGCGTTTACATTTTAAGAATCATCGACAGTACTTCCGTTGAGAATCATAGGATTGTTATTCAACGGAACTAGTATTTTAGGCTCCTATTGATTCGAGTCTAAGTGACCACATGGCTTGCTATACCATTCTATCCTGTACCTTTGCCGTCAAACGACTACGTACATGATTCGATCCATGACTGGCTTTGGGAAAGCGGTAGCACAGCTTCCCGGTAAGAAACTCACCATCGAGATTAAGAGCTTGAATAGCAAAGGTCTTGATTTGAATATGCGCCTTCCCTCTTCACACAGAGAAATGGAGGTTGAAATTCGTGATCAACTCGCCAATGGCGTTCTTCGAGGCAAAACCGACATCGGATTTTTCGTTGAGCTCACAGGAGCAGATGATGCTCAGGCCATCAACTCAGAAGTAGTCAAAGGATATGTTCGTCAGTTGAACACTATCGCCCGCGAGCTAGGACTCGAAAGTGATCTGCTATCCCTCGCCATGCGCATGCCTGATGCCATGAAAGGAGAAGCCAAAGAGCTTCTCGATGAAGAAAAAGAGGTGGTTCGAAATACGGTAGCAGAGGCTCTCAAAAGTTTCAATGAATTCCGTCTGCGTGAAGGCGCTCACCTCGAGGATGACCTCACAAATAATATTCAAACTATTCGCGACTTGCTCGCCGAAGTGCCAAAGTACGAGGAGGAGCGCGTTGTCAATACTCGTGAGAGAATTCGAAAAGCTTTAGAGGCACTTGAAGCTAAGGTGGATGAAAGCAGATTCGAGCAAGAACTCATTTTCTACCTCGAGAAATACGATGTGAATGAAGAGAAAGTTCGTCTCGCTGGTCACCTCGATCATTTCTTAGAATCGCTAGACGCAGAAGGAGTCCATGGCCGTAAGCTCGGCTTTATCAGTCAGGAAATCGGGCGTGAAATTAACACCCTCGGCTCCAAAGCAAACCACGTAGAAATGCAAAAACTCGTGGTCGGAATGAAGGAAGAGTTGGAAAAAATCAAAGAACAAGTTCTCAATGTACTCTAGCGGTAAACTCGTTATTTTTTCAGCTCCTTCGGGCTCTGGTAAAACAACCATAGTCCGCCATCTTCTCAAGAAAAATCCAAAACTCGAGTTTTCGATTTCTGCCACAAGCAGAGATCCACGTGGTCAAGAAAAAGACGGTGTCGATTATCACTTTTTATCCACTGAAGAATTCCGTTCACGCATTGACAAGGGTGAATTTTTAGAATGGGAAGAAGTCTATGCAGGAACCTACTACGGCACCCTCCGTTCAGAAGTAAGCAGAATCTGGGATAAAGGAGGACATGTCGCTTTCGATATTGATGTCGTAGGCGGTCTCAACCTCAAATCGCATTTTGGCAGAAGAGCATTGGCGGTTTACGTGAAAGCGCCGAGTATGGAAATCCTTGAGCAACGTTTGAGAAACAGAGGTACAGACTCTGAAGAAAAAATCGTCCAACGTTTGGCAAAAGCTGAAGAAGAATCACTCCGTGAACCCGAGTTCGATATCACCATTGTAAATGATGATTTAGACCGAGCTTGCCAAGAGGCGGAAGATAAAATTGGAGCATTCCTAAACGGATGAAAGCACACGTCGGACTCTTCTTTGGAACGTTTAACCCAGTTCATGTAGGGCACATGATCATCGCTCAACACATGCTGGAGTATAGTGACATGGATCAGCTTTGGTTTATGGTTACGCCGCACAATCCACACAAGAAAAAGAGTACCCTACTGGACGATAGACAACGTCTCCACATGGTCGATTTAGCCATTACAGACCACGTGAGAATGAAGGCATCCGACGAAGAGTTCAGCCTTCCGCAACCAAGCTATACTGTTACCACGCTCACCCATCTTACCGAGAAATATCCAGATAAAAAATTCAGTCTCATCATGGGCATGGATAATCTGGAGAGCTTCCACAAATGGAAGAACTTCGACCGAATCATCGAGCAACACGACCTTTACGTCTACCCTCGACCTGGTCATGATGGCGGTCAGTTTAAAGACCACCCGAAGGTCCACATCATCGACGCGCCGAATATGGAGATTTCGGCTACCCGTATCAGAGCTGCATTGCAGGAAGGCAAGGACATGTCTTACATGGTGCCCAAGGAGGTTTGGGAGTATCTGAAGAGCGGGAGTTTCTATAAGTAGAGCTGGGAGCACTTAGCAAACATAAGGAGACAAGCATTAGTCGTTGCTATAGCTGACCTAGAGACTAGAGTCTAAAAATCGTCTACTCTCACTTTTTAGCCATTCACTCCATGGCGTTTCATAATTTCTGCTAGGCTTTATTACCTTCAATTTCATGAAGAAGCCGCTGCTCTCTCTCAAGACGTTATCTCCCATTAAATGGGCACTAGGTGCAACCTTAGGAATCATAATGGGTTCGCTAATTCACTATTTCTTACTCGGGCTCGTTGGTTACTTCTCTGTACAGTTTTCCAAATTCTATTTCGCTTATCCCGGTGCTATTTATTCTCATAACACTCAAATTCTAATAAGCGGAGTATCCTCGATGATAGCTTTGGTAACTGCCATGAGTGTTTGGTTCCAACCGGGAATAAGGTCGAGCCGAAAGATGAATTGGCCTTGGATGATGACGCAAGTTGTTATCTGGGGTGCTCTAGCTATTGTAATCAGACTAGGTCAACTATGGTTCTCAACTGCCGCTTTTGCCGCACCTCAGTCTGTGTATTCAGATCTGCCAATTCACACTCTGCTCGCCTGCCTGACCCCTATAGTTGGACTGATGATTCCATTGATGAGTCTTTCAAGCATCTATAGAGCGGGACGTTTTCAAGCATTGATTTGGTTGATTTTCGCAATGATGTGGACAGGTGCGAGCCAAGTCCCAATGAAACTCTTTGACGGCGAGAAGCAATTTGAGAGCATGTATGGGGATCAATTAGAGTTCGTAGATGCGCAGATCAATCGTTATCAAAACTCACATCAGCTAGAGCTGCCTTCAGTCCAAATAATTGAGCTTCGCGCGGGACTATGGAATTGGAGAATGATGAGTATGTTAAGGTCGAGGGTGCTCTCCCCGGCAGCTCCGTCTCTAGATACCCTGCTATATCTTCAAACCGTATTTCACGCCAACTTCGATTATAAACGTGAGTTCATTCTAGAAGAATGGCCACAAGGCCAAGAGACTGCCTTGTATTATACCATGCATTGGTTTGAAGCATCAGAACAGGGCAGTCCGGAAGAATTAGAGTTGGCGTATTTGCTTATCCTCGAATCAAGCGTGTACCTCCACGAAATCGAATTATGTGAGCGATTAGGTTGGGGAGAATATTCAGCAATTGAAGAGAATGAAAAGCAGAATTCCATCTTATACTCTCTGCCTCCGCCACCACCTGGGCCAAGCCACATGCATCATGAAATCGAAGTTAGGCTCTTTATAGCGCTAGATTCAGCTTATGAAGTGATTCAGAAAAGTGGATTGAACTTCCCGGTCTCTCCATTCATTGAAGAGTATTTCGAAGTTCAATTTGAGGATACTCATTGAGGAAGCTTGTCGGCTTTCCACCCTTTCTTCTCAATATATTCCAACACCTTAGGGAGCGCCTCCTTCAATCTCGGCCAAGCTTTTACACTGTCGTGAAACACCACAATGTCGCCGGGTTTCAAACTCGACAGTACATTATCCGTGCACTGTTCGCCATCGATGTTAATGTCAAAATCGCCAGACAAGACGGTCCACATGATAATCTTATAATGCTTGGAAAGTGCTTTTGCCTTGCGCGGTGAAATGCGACCATAAGGAGGGCGGAACAGTCGACTTTTTATCACCTTGGCGGCTTTGTGAACATCGTCAATGTATTCCATACGGTCTGTTTTCCAACCGTTCACGTGCGTATAGCTGTGGTGTCCGATTGAATGCCCGCGATCTTGCACCGCTCGCCAAATTTCAGGATGCTCGTCCACATTCTTTCCAATACCAAAAAACGTTGCCTTCGCTCCATACTCGTCGAGGATATCCAACACGGCATGCGTAACCTCAGGAGTCGGTCCGTCATCAAAAGTGAGGAACACCTCTTTTGTGGCCGAGGGCATGCGCCATGTCATGGTTCCGAAAGGCAATCGGAGAGGAGCTGGAACGCGTTTGGGGTACATAAGTACGAAGTTAGGAAAAGAGATAGGATGTGAAGCAATCGAGCTTGGAGGGGTGGCATGCCCGGGGCCAGCTCCCGCTGCCCCAATATCAAGTTAGCGCAATTCCACAGCACTAGTCGTATGGTAAACGGCTAAGATTCCGACGAATTTCAACTTTAACGTGATTCACACAATTACCCGCTGAGATTCCAAATCTTGAGAAATTACTTCCGAACTTAATGGAGGGGTCGAGGGACTCGCCCCCGGGGGCATCACCTCCTCTCAGTGGTGCCATAGTGCAATGGTACCATGGTGCAGTGGTCAGCTAGTACTTTAGAATGATAGCTCATCCGCCCAGTCTTTCATCTGACCAGCTCATACCCATCAAGAATTTCAGTTCTTCAGTCATCCAATCCTAAAGCCCTCCAGTAGTCCAATTCTCCAGTCATTCCGTCTTCAAGCACTCCGGTCCTCAGGCCCTCCAGCTGTCCATCTCACTTCCTCCGAAAAAAATTCGCCAAATACACCCCACCAAAGATTAATCCTGCGGCTCCGGCTTGCTGCCAAGTAAGGACCCCAAGACCTAAGGTTAAGGTAAGAGCGGTGGCGAAGAATGGTTGCAGATAAATGTATGCGCTCACGGTTGTAGACGAGACGGTTTTGAGTGCATAAACATTCAGTAGATATGCGAAAAAAGTCGTGAATACAACGACAAAGCCAGCCTGTAGATAAATCTCAACCGTCCAGGTTTCCCAAGGGGCACCAATGAGTTGCTCTGCTCCGAAGGGAGTAACAAACAGAATCCCACACATGAAGACCCATTTGATGACCTGAATGGGAGGATATTTTGCCATTAGAGGCTTGACAACAATTAGGTAAAGTGCATACGAAGTGGCATTCACCAACACCAAGAGGTTTCCCAAGGACGTCTCGCTTTCGAGCAAGTCCACATCACCTCTACCAGAAATCAACCAAATGGCTCCACTTGCGCCGAGGGCAATGCCCACGACTTTTATCCATCCGAGTGCCTCTTTGAGGAATATTGTAGACAATATGAGGACGAGGATTGGATTGATAGTCATGATGATTGAAGCATTGATTGCCGTGGTTCGCATCAATCCTTCGAAGAACATGATTTGATTCAGCGCCACTCCGAAAAGTCCGGCCAATAAAAATCTGGGAATGTCCTTTCGATCAATCTTTACTCGATTCGAGCTTCTGTGAAAAATCCAAAACAAGATTGATGCGCCCACCGCTCGCAGCAAAATGAAACCTCTTGGTTCCAAGTAGCCGTTCATCACTTCTTTAGCGATGATGTAATTCAATCCGTAGATGAGCGCTACAGCGAGTAAGGCAATATGGGCGTTCCGCGTGGCCTTATCCATTACTTGAGGGCCTCCGCAGCTTTGGCGACGTCTTTCTTAGCCGATCCAACGAAAATCTCATTTCCAACAATCACAACAGGTCGCTTGAGGAAGGTATCTTCTTGAAGAATATACTTGCGGTAATCCGACTCAGAAAGCTCCATTTCATTCAATCCCATAGAGCGGTATTTCATAGCTCGACGAGAGAACAAAGCCTCGTAACTTCCTGCGAGATCGGCCATCTCATCAATCTCATTCTCTGAAATCGGTTGGTTGCGGATATCTCTCAATTCAGCTCCCTCGGTATTCCATTCTTTGAGTAAACGTTGACAAGTTGAACACGTCGGCAAGTGATAAATGACCTTCTTCATTCCTTGTGATTTTCGACAAAGGTAAGGTCGCAATTCCAACAACCCGATAGTGCACGTCTATCTCAATCTATCGTTACCTTTATACAAACCAATCTCTCATGGGCTACTTTCTACTTCTATTGCTTGCATCTTTCCTCCTCGGACTAGGTATTCTGATTTCTATTATAGCTGTAATTCGAAAGGCCAAGAAAGGCGTATATATCGGATTGGGCCTTTCACTTTTCAGCATAGTTCTTGGGAGTGCAATGGCTGTTTTGGCCACGACAAAAGTGGCTGAAGGTATGTTTGCTCTCTTCCATAGCGAAACAGATGATTCGGAAGTCTATGCCGAAATATTGGGGAGACCCGATGGATGTGTTGAATTGATAAACTTCAAACCTGCTTTTCCAATTATCGATGATGTCGTTTGCTTTGAGGTGAAATGTTGTCCTGAAGAAATAGCTCGACTCACATCTGGGTATACGGTTGATTCAAACAAGCAAACACCTAACTATGGAGGTGGTCGTCCAAAGTGGTTCAAGACAGAGGATATGCTTCATCTCTACTTGTCGGATTCTTCTTCTAACATCAAACGCGACCTGTACATTAATACCGATTCCACAAGAGCGTTTATAGCTGATATCGGTCATTGATAGACCCTTCCTATCTTCAATAAACTGGAACAATTCACTTAGCCCTAAATTGATAGTATGAAACAGATTATTCTGACACTCGCTTGTACGGGCCTGCTTCTTACTTCCTGCAGTAGTCCGGAGCCGCTTTCCACAGTCGATGCCGTAGATTTATATCGATACACAGGTGTTTGGTACGAAATCGCTCGACTTCCCATATCACAAGAAGAAGGATTGAATTGTGTGACCGCCGCTTATACCTTGGAAGAGGATGGTGACATCAAAGTGGTGAATCAAGGCTATGGTGATGATGGCTGGGAAAAGGCGGAAGGGGTTGCGGTTCAACCCGACACATCGAAGCCCGGGCAGTTGAGAGTGAGTTTCTTTCGACCCTTTTACGGCGACTATTACATCATTGAACTCGATGACGACTACCAATATGCACTCGTAGGAGCTCCAAGTAGAAAATACCTTTGGATACTTTCGCGCACAGAAGAGCTCGATTCCGACATCATTGAAGAGCTTTCGGCGTCGGCAAAGGAAAAGGGGTTTGACACTTCGAAGTTCATCTTCACTGAGCACGATTGTCCAGACGAAGAGGAATAAAAAAAGGCCGGAGATTTCTCCCCGACCAGCACAGTCCTACGTCATTGGCTTGTTCCACTAAAGACTGTTTAAAAAGGCTTGTAAATCGGCTTGGGTAACCGCGGCCATTTGAATCGGATAGGTTGTTCCTGCCGCTGGAGTTATCGTTGTATGACCTAAGTAAATCGTGTTGTTGTATATGGCCAGTGCAACGACCACCTGCGAGACTCCCGAATTGCACTTGGCGTTTCTCACTTCACTATTCATGAAGGAATAATTTGAGCCCATTTGGAGAGGATATGTAGCTAGGTTACTCTGCTCCACAACGAATAATTGACTGTTGGTGGAATTCAATCCTGTTCGCCCAAGTAGGTCAAAGTGAACAGGGTCCTCCCAAGAAGGGTTTGTGAAATAATCACAGTTCACCCACATCAAGCGATTCATATTCACATTGAAATAATTGCCCACAACATTCATCCAAGCCCAAAATTGAGCAGTGTCTAAAGGAGCCCACTGTGGGGAAGTACTTATTGAAGTGCCTCCAGTAAACAGCTGCATTGCTTGGTTCGTCTGTTGACTTGGGATTTGAACTTGAACAGACTGTCCAGGCGTAACTCCCAAGGCCTGGCCGTTCTGCTCGGCTCCTATGAAAAAGGCACCTCCTGTCCCAATCGGAATTCCATTGGATATCGTGAAAGCACCAGAGGTTATCGCGTCAGATGCGTTGAAAATCTCTTGAAATTCCAAGTCTACATTTCCTGTAACCGCTTGGCCGCTTCCGTCTACAAATGCGTTGGCTGGAATAGTGATTTCAGAGCCACGGTTCGTGGTGAAGGTTCCACCCGTTGAGACATCTACCGTGAAGCTTGACACTTCCGGCTCCATATCTGATAACAGTTCGTCTACCGATTGGAAAGTGGTAGTTGGCACATCCTCCGGCATATCTTCCAAGGGATCACTGTCGCACGAGTACAACCCGAAAGCGAGTGCAACTGCGGCGGTAAATTGAATAATTCGTTTCATAATCATCGAGATTGAGTTTTACATTGAGAGGTTTGAAAGCCCTTCTTTGGCACTTCGGTCATTACTACGGGTTGGTTAAATTGGATGTGACACACGCACCGTTGACAATGAGTACAAGACTAGATTCATCGTTTCTTCGCAAACACTCCAAAGTTTAGCGATTGGAGGATTTAGAAAACTCGCACTCCTAAACAACACCCTCCCTTCTCCCGTTACATTACTGTACCTTTGCCTCTGAAAAACACGGCGCTATGAAAGACCAAAACGGTCTGAAAATCGGAACTCTTACGATTCATGGTGGTCAGAGCCCCGATCCTGCTAGTGGAGCGGTTATGACACCCATTTATCAAACTTCTACTTACGCACAAGAAGCGCTTGGGGTGAATAAGGGTTACGAGTACTCTCGAACTGGAAACCCTACCCGAACTGCGCTCGAAAAGAGCATCGCCGCGCTTGAAGGGGGTAGTGCCGGATTGGCTTTTGGATCGGGACTCGCAGCGGTAGACGCCGTGATGAAACTCTTGAAACCAGGCGACGAAATTATTTCTACAAATGATCTCTACGGTGGGAGCTATCGACAGTTCACGAAGGTGTATGAAGATTTCGGACTTGTATTCCACTTCACTGGGATGAGCGACCCTTCAAATGTGGAGAAGCGAGTGAACGAGAAGACCAAGATGATTTGGGTGGAAACGCCCACCAACCCGATGATGAATATTATCGACATCGCCGCAATGGCCGATGTGGCTCATCGAGCAGGAGCCATTTTGGTGGTCGACAACACTTTTGCCACCCCGATTCTCCAGCGCCCTCTTGACTTGGGAGCTGATATCGTCTTGCACAGTGCAACAAAGTACTTAGGAGGACATTCGGATGTGGTACTCGGGCTTCTCACAATGAAGAATGACGAGCTTGCCAAGCGTCTCAAGTTTATTCAAAACTCCGTGGGTGCTATTTGTGGACCGATGGATGCCTTCCTCACGCTTCGTGGCATCAAAACCCTAGATGTGAGAATGGAGCGTCATTGTAAAAATGGGGTTCGCATCGCTGAATTTTTGAAAGACCACCCTAAGGTTGATAGGGTGTATTGGCCCGGATTTGAAGACCACCCAGGTCATGAAATAGCGAAAAAACAGATGGAGAATTACGGAGGAATGATTTCCTTCGTAGTGAAGGACGGGACACTGGAATCAGCGAGTAAGGTGATTTCCAATTTGAACGTCTTTACCCTTGCCGAATCGCTTGGAGGTGTTGAATCTCTAGCCGGCCATCCGGCCAGCATGACTCACGCATCTATCCCTCCTGCAGAACGAGCGAAAACAGGCATTGTGGATGGATTGATTAGATTGAGCGTTGGTATTGAAGATGCCGACGACCTCATAGCAGATTTAGACCGCGCACTAAAACAAATTTGATAGAGTTACTATCAACACAATATTTCAATTATGGCAGAAAAATTTGCCGTTATCGGACTCGGACAATTTGGTTCCGCAATTGCTAGAAAACTCAGCGAAAAAGGTGCTGAGGTTATTGCTATTGACACCGATGAAGAAAAAGTAGAAGCTATCCGTGAAGACGTGGCCTATGCCGTTGCCATGGATGCTACCGATCAAAAGGCGTTGGATTCTCAAAACATGAGCAAAATGGATGCGGTAATCGTTTCCATTGGTCAGAACTTCCAAGGCCTACTTCTTTGTTGCTTCCAACTTCAAGATATGGGTATAAAGCGAATCATCGCACGTGCTCAAGGCGTCACACAACGCCGTATCCTCGAGAAAATGGGCATCCAAGAAATCTTGAGTCCAGAAGATGAGGTTGCAAACAACGTCGCTGAACAGCTGATTAACCCAGGTGTGGTGATGTGCTTCGAACTTCCTGATGGATATGAAATCGTAGAGATTAAAGCTCCTAAGGCGTTATTCTCACGAACCCTTGGAGATATCGGATTGCGAGAGAAGTACAAACTCAACTTGGTAACGCTTCTTCGCAAAGACAAGAACGAACACCACATTTATGGGGTGCCTGATGCCGACACAGTGGTGGAGTCAGGAGATATTATCGTAGTCTTCGGTACTGTTCGCGACATCGAGCGATTCATCGAAATCAACAGCTAGAATGTCCACCGTTGTCCACATCACAGGGACGAGCAGTGGACTCGGAAAAGGCCTAGCTGAATTCTACTCAGCTCAGGAGAATACCCTAGTTCATGGTTACAGTCGCAGACCCGGGCCATCACTTCCGAATTACACCCATCACCAAGTTGACTTGGCTGAAGCTACAAGTGAGGAGAGCTTATCCCTTTCAGGAGAATGTGACCGAGAAATCCTCATCAACAATGCCGGTTGGATCGGACCTGTCAACGCAATTGGCAACTTAGATTCAATGTCGATTTCTCGCGTTTTTGAAATCAATGTATCTGCTGTTGCAAGGTGGACAAATGCCTTTGTTCGAAATAGCCAAGCCGCTGAGAAGGTGGTAATATCCATTTCATCCGGCGCTGCTAAAAGCGTGATTCCTTCGTGGAGTGCCTATTGCGCTTCCAAGGCAGCTGTCGATCAAATGACCGAGGTTTGGAATGCTGATGTACCCGATGTCCACTTTTTGTCCATCGCTCCTGGAGTGGTTGACACAGAGATGCAAGCCGATATTCGATCAACTGCAGACGAGGCTTTTCCAGTGAAAGATCGGTTCGTCCAAATGCATGAATCTGGCGAGTTAAAATCACCAGCCGAAGTGGCAAAAATTATAGGAATGTTCGGAATGCGGCCCGATAAAGCGCCGAGCAACGTATTTTCAGTACGAGATTTGTAACTTGTACCTTATTCTCCTCAGTATGAAGAAATCGCTTTTGCTATTCATTTTTGTTGGTTTAGTTATCAGCTCATGTCGAGATGACAACGATAACCCGTATACACGTACTGGCGATTTACAAAGTCGACTCACCAACGATTGGGAACTTACTCACGTTGAGTACGAAGCCTATATCCCAAATCCATTGAACCCTTCTCAAGGGGCCAATATTTCGGGAGAAGGAGAAGATACCTACGGAACATTCAATTATTACCAAGACGCTTCGGCCGATTACTTCATGGGGTTCACCGCCAGAATTGACATCGGAACAAGCGAACCGCTTCGCCTACCTTTTTACAGAGAAGGAATCGGATCATGGTGGCTCGTCGGAAATGACTCCATCTACTTGGAGGATGGCATTGATACGCTGAAATGGGAAATTCTAGAAGATTACGACCAAAGACAGCGTTGGCAAACCGTAATGCCTATTTTTGACACCGCTTCTGGTACCTTTGTGCCAGTTGACATGTTAGTGATTCTACGCAGCGATCTGTAATTTACTATGACTAGAGTACTCACCGGAATTCAGAGTTCCGGTCGCCAGCATTTGGGAAACGTCCTAGGTGCCATTCGTCCCGCTATTCGCAAATCGAATGACCCTGGAACTGAATCATTTTTATTCATTGCCGACCTTCATTCTTTGACCACCATTAAGGATGCAGATACGCGCAAAGAAAATATTATTGCTACCGCTGCAGCGTGGTTGGCGTGTGGTCTCAATACTGAGAAAACCGTGTTCTATCTGCAGTCTGCTGTGCCTGAATGTACCGAACTCACATGGTATCTCAACTGCTTCACGCCTTATCCCATGTTGGCAAATGCCCACAGCTTTAAGGATAAGAGTGATAGATTAAGTGATGTGAATGCCGGGCTTTTCGACTATCCCGTTCTCATGGCATCAGACATCATTCTTTATGATGCACACGTCGTTCCAGTCGGAAAAGATCAGAAGCAACACCTTGAAATTACTCGCGATATCGCCACAAAGGTGAACATGGCCTACAACGATGAAATCTTCGTGATTCCAGAGGCAAGCATCGACGAAAATGTAATGACAGTTCCTGGCACCGACGGACAAAAAATGTCAAAGTCGTACGGAAACATCATCGATATATTTCTCCCCGAGAAGAAACTCCGCAAGCAGGTAATGAAGATTGAAACGGACTCCACCCCTATGGAGGAACCGAAGAATCCTGACACTTGCAATGTGTTTACACTTTACAAACTCTTGGCGAACAACGAGCAAATCGCTCAAATGCGTCAGAATTACGAAGGTGGAAACTATGGATACGGCCACGCTAAACAGGCTCTTTTCGAACTCATCATTGAGGAGTTCAAAGAAGAACGAGCCAAGTTTGACGCTTTAGTGGAGAAGCCTGAAGAAATCTTTGCTGAGCTTGCTAAAGGCGCCGACAAAGCACGAGTAGTGGCTCGCGAGACCATTGCCCGCGTGAGAGCAGCAATGGGGTATTGAGACCCTAGGGCTCACATTCATATTGCCCTATCCTCTACCTTTGTGATATGTCGAAATTCCCTTCTATCTCTGAACTGCGTTCACTATCCATTCCCGAACTAGAGGAATTGGCAGATCAGTTGCGGACTGAAATTCCAAAGCTGACGAAAGAGAAGAAAGGGCATATGGAATCCAGCTTGTCTGTTACAGAGTTGACGATTGCATTGCATTACAGTTTGAATACGCCCCAAGATGCCCTCATCTGGGATGTTGGTCATCAAGCTTATGTCCATAAAGTGCTCACGAACCGTTCCGATGAATTCAAAACTAATCGCCAGTTAGGCGGAATTAGTGGATTTCCCCGAATGGCGGAAAGTGAATTCGACGCGTTTGGTACTGGGCACTCATCAACAAGTATTTCAGCCATCTCAGGAATGGCGATGGAGAATAGGCGAAAAGGTTTACCCAATCGCCACGTTGCCGTGATAGGCGACGGAGCGCTCACTGGAGGCATGGCGTACGAAGCTTTGAATTTCTTGGGGTCTACTCAGTTGAATGTGCTCATCGTTTTAAATGACAACCGAAAGGCAATTGACGCCAACGTTGGTGCTTTACATGAAATGGAGAGCTATCCGGAGTTCTTCAAATCGCTCAACATTCAATATCTCGGAGAAGTGGATGGGCACGACCTAAAGTTTCTCCTACCAACGCTCAAAAACGCATTGAGCTACGATCGACCTCGTGTACTTCGCGTTCGAACGGAAAGCACCTCACTCGAAGTCGAACCGTCCTTCAAAGCCGACCTTCCTTTTCATGAAGTATTTGGGCAAGCTGTGAAGGAGCTATTGGGCAAGCACGAAGACATTACAGTCATTACTCCTGCGATGCTCTCAGGAGCTGGCTTAAAGGCTTCAAAGGAGCTTTACCCTGCCAGAATCATCGACGTGGGTATTGCTGAACAGCACGCCGCGACTTTCGCTGCTGGGATTGCCGCAGCAGGTGGCAGACCGATTTTACACTTGTACAGCACATTTGCTCAGCGCGCCTACGATCAAATCATCCATGATATTGCACTTCAAAACCTACCTGTTACTATCTGTATCGACAGAGCTGGTTTGGTTGGAGCCGATGGCCCGACGCACCACGGCGCCTTCGATTTGGCCTTTTTATCCGCCATTCCTAATCTCATCATCACTTCCCCTCGTAACGGAGTTGAACTTCGAAATGTGCTTCATACAGGGCTTCAACACAACGGTCCATTTGTGGTTCGATATCCACGCGATACGGAAGCACGATTTGATGCTGAGGGCAAATTCGACACACTAGAAATTGGCAAGGCCATTTCTCTCAAAGAAGGCGCTAAGCTTTGTATCATGTCCACCGGAACCATGTCGAGAAGAGCGCTCGAAGTGGCCGAAAAATTAGAAGGCGAAGGCGTGAATGTTGGCGTAATGCATCATCTATTTGTTACACCTCTTGATAAAGCCGCATTAAGCGCAGCATCGAAGTACAACCATTGGCTCGTGTTGGAAGATTCTTCACGAGGGGGACTGACCTCTTTGCTTTCAACTTGGCTCCACGAACAACGCGTGGATGAAGTTCGCTTGTCTTCCATTCATCTCCCCCATGAATTCGTAGAACATGGGACAGTCGAAGAGCTCCACCTCAAGCATAAGATGGATTCTCGTTCTGTTTTAGAAAAGTGTAAAGAGCTCTTGCACCATTAAAACAAATGGGGGATATTTCGGTTTACACTAATACCGTTATAAACCAGACCACCTTCAGACCTATAACCCTCTCAATTTGCAACTATGGAGGAAAGGTCACACCAAATCAGTGAACGGATTCGCCAAATCCGCAGTTTAAATGGCTACTCTCAAGAGTACATGAGTGACATACTGGAAGTCAGTCTTCGGCAATACCAGCGCCTGGAGAATGGTCAACGTGAATGGAGTTTATCTCAGCTCGTTCTAGTTTCCGAGGCTTTCGATGTATCGCTCTCGTATCTCATTGATGTTTCTATTCCACTTTTCAACTCGGTGAAAAAAGAGAACTTCATGCGAGAGCTTAACTTGTTTCTCGACACGGTATCTCACAAAATTGATGAATTGAGGAAGCGCTGTTGTGAAGCGGAAGAACAGTAAATGAAAAAGCCCTACTGATAATCCAATCAGTAGGGCTTTAAGTCATTCGGGATTCAGGGATTATTCTTCAAGCTTGAAGTCTTCCATGAACTTAGTAGTGTAATTACCGGCTAGGAAGTTCTCATCTTCCATCAATGCGCGGTGGAAAGGAATCGTTGTTTTGATGCCTTCGATAACGAATTCATCCAACGCTCTTTTCATTTTATCGATAGCCTCTTCACGTGTACGAGCTGTGGTGATCAACTTGGCAATCATAGAGTCGTAGTGAGGAGGAATGACGTATCCTGCGTAGCAGTGTGTGTCCAAACGAACGCCGTGTCCACCTGGTGCGTGGAATGAAGTAATCTTTCCTGGAGATGGGCGGAATCCGTTGTATGGGTCCTCAGCATTGATACGAACTTCGATAGAATGCAATTGTGGCTCGTAGTTCTTCCCTAGGATAGGAATTCCAGCTGCCACTTTGATTTGCTCACGAATCAAATCGTAATCAATCACCTGCTCTGTAATCGGGTGCTCTACCTGAATACGAGTATTCATCTCCATGAAGTAGAAGTTGCGGTGCTTGTCCACCAAGAACTCTACCGTACCTGCACCTTCGTACTTGATGTACTCAGCAGCTTTAACAGCCGCTTCACCCATCTTCTCACGAAGTTCAGGAGTCATGAATGGACTTGGAGTTTCCTCTGTCAATTTCTGGTGGCGACGCTGAATAGAGCAATCGCGCTCAGAAAGGTGACACGCCTTACCGGTTTGGTCACCCACGATTTGAATCTCGATGTGACGAGGTTCCTCGATGAGTTTTTCCATGTACATACCATCGTTTCCGAAGGCAGCACCGGCTTCCTGACGTGCAGAGTCCCAAGCTTTTTGGAGATCTTCTTTCTTCCAAACGGCGCGCATACCCTTACCACCACCACCGGCAGTAGCTTTGAGCATTACTGGGTAGCCCACCTCTTCAGCGAGCTTCACACATGCGTCGAAGTCTTCGATAAGGCCATCTGAACCAGGAACGCATGGTACGCCCGCAGCTTTCATAGTTGCCTTTGCAGTAGCCTTGTCGCCCATCTTATCGATGTGCTCTGGGCTTGCACCGATGAACTTGATACCGTTTTCAGCACAGATCTTTGAGAACTTGGCATTCTCTGACAAGAAACCATATCCTGGGTGGATGGCATCTGCATTTGTGATCTCAGCAGCTGAAATGATATTTGGAATATTGAGGTAGCTCGCGCTACTCGGTGCCGGTCCGATGCAAACTGCTTCATCTGCGAATCTCACGTGAAGCGAATCTGCGTCGGCGGTCGAGTAAACCGCTACGGTCTTGATGCCCATCTCGCGGCAAGTTCTGATTACACGAAGTGCAATCTCACCACGGTTGGCAATGAGTACCTTTTTAAACATAGGATCAGAATTTGGTTCTACCCTTGGGCTTATGATGGATCAACCAAGAAGAGTGGCTGGTCGTACTCAACTGGTTTTTGATCTTCTACGAGGATCTTCACAATCTTACCTGAAACTTCACTTTCAATTTCGTTGAAGAGCTTCATGGCCTCGATGATACAAACCACTGATCCTGGTTTGATTTCGTCTCCTACTTCGCAGAACAAGTCTTTGTCTGGAGAAGGGCGACGGTAGAATGTACCAATCATAGGTGACTTGATAGTCACGTATTTGCTGTCGTCTTCCGCTGGAGCAGATTCAGCTGCAGGAGCTGGAGCTGCTGCTGGTGCCGGAGCCGCTGCAGGAGCTGGAGCAGGTGCAGGAGCTGGAGCAGCCGCCTGAGCAACTGGAACGTGCTGTACATAAGTAGCACCTTCTTCGCCGCCAGTCTTGATAGTAATCTTGAACTCTTCTGTCTCGAGATTTACCTCGTTTGCGCCAGACTTAGCAACAAACTTGATAAGATTTTGGATTTCTTTTAAGTCCATTGTTCGAGTTATTAAGTGGATCGTTAATTCTTTGGATTCAGTGCCCACTTGAGGTACAATGACCCCCAAGTGAAGCCGCCACCGAAGGCAGCAAAAATTAGGTTATCGCCTTTCTTGAGACGATCTTGATAGTCCCACAAAAGAAGTGGTAAGGTACCATTTGTGGTGTTACCGTAACGCTGAATATTCAGCATCACTTTATCTTCATCAAGATTCATACGATTGGCAGTTGCGTTGATGATACGGAGGTTAGCTTGGTGAGGCACCAACCAATCAACATCATCGCCTGTCAAATTGTTGCGGTCCATTATCTGAGCGCTCACTTCTGCCATATTAGTTACGGCAAATTTGAACACCTGCTGACCTTCTTGATGTACGTAGTGTTTATTGAGCTCAACCGTCTCTTGAGAAGCTGGAAGAATAGAACCTCCTGCGTCGATTTTCAAGAACTGGCGTCCGCTTCCATCGCTTCGAAGCACTTCGTCTTGCACACCGTAACCTTCTTCGTTCGGCTCGAGCAAAACGGCACCGGCGCCATCACCGAAGATCACACAAGTTGCACGGTCTTCGTAATTGATAATCGACGACATTTTATCAGCACCAACGACCAATACCTTCTTGTATCTCCCACTCTCGATGAACTTTGCACCGGTGGAAAGACCGTAAAGGAATCCGCTACACGCGGCCATTAAATCGTATGAAAAAGCGTTGGATGCGCCAATGTTCGTGGCGATGTATGCAGCAGTAGAGGCTACTGGCATATCGGGAGTTGCGGTGGAGCAGATCACTAGATCCACGTCATCAACCTCAACACCATAATTTTTCTTGAGGTCTTCCACAGCCTTGATGCCCATGAAAGATGTCCCAGCACCTTCTTCTTTCAGAATACGGCGCTCTTTGATTCCTGTTCGAGTGGTGATCCATTCGTCTGTGGTATCTACCATCTCTTCCAACAACTTGTTGGTGAGGCGAAAGTCAGGAATGTAACCTCCTACGGCCGTAATCGCGGCATTCACTTTGCTCATTTGGCTGCTCTTTGTGCTAGGTCGAAAAGGTCAAAGTTAGGTCTTCGGCCTTAAGCGACAAATTTTAGTGGCACTTTTACACCTACCCGATAGGACAAACAAAAAAGCAGACTCAAACGATAGAGCATCGTAAGAGTCTACTTTTAATATCTATTTCTCAAAGGGGAATTAAGCTTCCTCCTTCTCGAGAACTACTTTTCCTTTGTAGTATAGTTTGCCTTCGTACCAGTGAGCACGGTGATAAAGGTGTGCTTCACCTGTAGTAGGATCAACAGCAATCTGAGGAGCTGTTGCCTTGTAGTGAGTACGACGCTTGTCACGGCGAGTGCTGGATTGTCTGCGCTTTGGATGTGCCATGATTTCTAATTTATATTGCTCTTTATGTTGAGCTTAATTCAACAAATCTTTCAACTTCGACCAACGCGGGTCAACATCGTCATCATCATCCGAATCATCCTCATCAATATCTTCTTCATCTTGATTGATGACCTGATACTGATCGAGTAGTGCTTGTGTCTCTTCGTCTACTTCGCCAGCCTCCACATCGGGATGCAAGAACTTCGTAGGCAACGACAAAACGATGAGTTCGTAGATATACTGGGCTATATTCACTTCGTATTCGCCGTGAGGTAAAACCAATATCTCGTCGTCGTCATCATTAAACGCCTCACCAAACTTCACCACCAATTCGAATTTATTCGAAAGTTCCTGCTCAAATGACTTTCCAGTGATGTCGCATTCGACCGGCAATTTGCCTTTCATGGAAAACTCGAACTCGAGCATCGTGTTCTGTTTCGTGAGATTTACATCAACTTGCGCAGTCAATCCTGGCAGGTCGTGATAATCGAACAATGTTTCTAAGAACGATGCGTCAACCGCATAATCAAAGGCGTGAGAACCGATCGGCAGTCCGGAAAACACAATGTTGTAGTCCTTCAGTTTCATGATCCCCTAGGTCCTTTGAGCCCGCAAAAATACAAATCTTTTGAAACCACTCAACATCAAATTGAAAATCAGCGCGAATCGCGTGAAGATTTTCCAAATGCGAGGGGGTTTGAACTGATTTCTTCGTGCTGACCGCGATTTCTAAATGCATCAATGGCCATGTAGACAGCTTGGCGGAAACTGTTCTCATCCGCTTCGCCTTTTCCAGCCTTATCGTAGGCCGTGCCGTGATCTGGAGATGTTCTCACAATACTCAAATTCGCCGTGAAGTTCACCCCATTTCCGAAGTGCATGGCTTTAAATGGAATCAATCCTTGATCGTGATACATCGCCAAAATGGCGTCAAATTTTTCGTAAGCTCCAGATCCGAAGAAGCCGTCTGAGGAATAAGGCCCCATGGCTACGACTCCAGATTCAAAGGCTTCTTTCACTGCCGGAGCGATAATTTCTTCTTCTTGTTTGCCCAACAATCCACCGTCACCAGCGTGTGGATTCAAACCCAATACAGCAATCTTAGGTTTGCGAATGGCGAAGTTGCTGGTCAAAGCTTTGCTCAATTGCTGCACCTTAGCAACAATCATCTCTTTGGTGAGTGTTCCAGCCACTTCTTCCAATGGAATGTGCCCAGTAACCAACCCCACTTTCATTTTATCTCCGCAGAGAATCATCAACGGGTCGCCTTTGAAAAAGTCACCCAAAAAGCCAGTATGTCCGGTGAATGTTCTTCCCTCTTTATCAATATTATTCTTGTTCACTGGAGCGGTCACCAATACATCAACATGACCTTTCTGCAGTGCCTCTGAGGCTTTTTCTAACGACAAGTATGCATAGTCGCCTACAACGGGATCTTCCTTTCCCAACTCAAGATTGACCATGTCCTTCCAGCTTTCAACTACGTTGAACTTGCCGTCACGGGCTTCCACAGCTGCCTTGACAGAAACGAATTTGAAGTCGTGCTCGTTGATCGCTTTTCTGTGATACGAAACCGCTTTACTGGAAGAGAAAAGCACGGGAGTACAGAGGTCCATCATGGCCGAATCTGCAAAGGTTTTGAGAATGACTTCCATCCCAATCCCATTCAAGTCGCCACAAGAGATACCTACCCTGATTTTTTCTACTTCGCTCATGCTTTGTTCTTTATGTAGTCATATAGGATTCTAACGCCTACGCCGCTTGCCCCTTTTGTTCTGTAACCATCAGGAGATGAAAGGAAGGCTGGCCCAGCTATATCAAAATGAACATACGGATAATCTGTAAAATGCTCGAGGAACTTTCCGGCAGTGATAGCTCCTGCTTCAGGGCCACCAATGTTCTTCATGTCGGCAATGTCACTCTTCAACATGTCCTTATACTCATCCCAGAAAGGGAAGATGGCCAAGCGCTCGTGAACGCGGTGGCCAGAATCTGACAAATGATCGAAAACTTTAGTTTGAGCATTACCCATCGCCACGATTCCTTGAGAACCAATCGCACGTGCAGCTGCTCCGGTTAACGTAGCCAAGTCAATAACCAATTTCGGATTGAACTTCTTGGCGTAATGAAGAGCATCTGCCAAAATCAATCGGCCCTCTGCATCGGTGTTCATCACTTCAATTGTACTTCCATCGTACATGGTGATCACATCGCCTGGAGTTATGGCATTTCCACCCGGGCGGTTATCTGTAGCAGGTACAAGACCCACCACATGCACATCAAGTTTCGCCTTACTCACGGCTACCATGGTACCGATTACAGCGGCGGCACCACCCATGTCACTTTTCATAGTATCCATGGCTGTAGATGGCTTGAGGCTCAATCCTCCTGTATCGTAAACCACCCCTTTGCCAACGAGCACAATGGGCTTATCATTCCTCGCATTCTCAGGCTTGTACTCCATGATGCTGAACGTTGGTGGATCAATACTGCCTTTGTTCACCCCGAGTAAGCCACCCATTTTGAGGGATTCAATCTTCTTCTTGTTGAAAATCTCCACCTGAAACCCGCACTCCTCGCCGAGCTTCTTAGCGGTATATGCCAACTTCTCAGCATTGAGCTGCAGAACAGGAGTATTAACCAAATCACGAGCCACCATAGTCGCCTCAACGCGGACAGATAGATCGGTGAATTCAGCGTCCGATAACGACGGGGTGAAAATCTTGGTAAGCTTATTCTTCTTGGTGTTTGGCTTGCTGAAGAGCTCTGTAAACTTGTAGTTCGCGAGTGCGCATCCTTCTGCAATGAACTCCGCCAACTCACCCTCAATTTGAACCTCAGCCTCCATGTGGGTGTTCATCCAAGAGGCCAAAGACGCTCCTGCTTTACGAGCCGCTTCTAAGCTCTCGTTTTTCTGATCTTTCGATTTAAGCACTTTGGCCAGATGATATCTGCCCGCCGCCGGGATTTGAATCCATCCAGTGAATTTTTGGTCGATAGCCTGACGAACATATGCCTCGGAATCTTCTCCGAAGTGGGCTATGATCTTGTCTTTATCTGAAGATGCGAATGCGCGGACCGCCGATCCAGAAGTCGCTTGTTGAAAGAATGACATACAGCAGGATTAGAATTTCGATTTCAAAAGTAGGAAAAACGCAAGGGCTCGCCTATTGAAGAAACAAATGAACGGCCCTTTTGCTCAACTATTTCCCTCATTCCCTCGTATATATATTGTGTGCCTGCGGTGGCCTCTGTAAATCGGCTCAATCCGTACTACTATAAAGGCCCTGCAACATTTGTCGTACCTTCATGTTTTATACCTAGAACACACCGATTCTTGAACCTTCAGAGATTCAAATATTTCCTTTTTACCCTGCTACTACCATGGGTTGCTATGGCGACGCACAATCGCGCCGGGGAGATTACCTATCGGTCACTAGGCGGCAACACATACGAGATTACGGTTACTACCTACACGAAGGTCAGCTCGCAAATCGACCGTTGTGAATTAACCGTTGAATGGGGCGACGGATCGTCGAGTACCATCTACCGCGTGAATGGCGGAAATGCCCGTTGCCCAGGGTCGCCAGCAAGAGACGGTGTAAACATTGGAAATGATATCCGATTGAATGTGTACCGAGGCGAGCACACTTTCCCCTCTCAAGGCTACTACACTATTTCAGTGCAAGACCTCAACCGAAACTCCGACGTAAATAATATTCCGAATTCCGTTCAAGTACCCTTTTTCGTGAGCACCACGGTGTTCGTTCGTTCCGACCTTGGCCCCAACAATTCACCCACACTCCTCAATGCGCCTATCGATGAAGGTTGTCAAAATCAAATCTTCATTCACAATGCGGGAGCTTTTGACATTGACGGGGATAGCATAGCCTACGAACTTGTGGACTGTAAAGGTCTCAACGGCAGAAACATCACTGAAACTTACAATCCGAATTACGTTCAAGACTCGGTCTATCTGAATGAGATTACCGGAGATTTCATCTGGAACGTACCAAAGAATACAGGCCAGTTCAACTTTGCATTTGTCATTAAGGAGTTCCGTAAAAACCGCAATGGCAATTACGAATTGATGGGAAGTGTTACCCGCGATATGCAGGTGGATATTCGTCCGTGTACTAATCAGCCACCTGTTATCAATCCGGTGGGACCTTTCTGTGTGGAAGCTGGAACGAACTTGAATTTCCAGGTAACTTCAACTGACCCAGATGGAGATGACCTATCGCTATCAGCAAGCGGTGGACCGTTCCAAATTACTCCTTCAGCATCTTTCCCAAATCCTGCCACGGGACCAAGTCCGCTTACGGCACAATTCAACTGGACGCCAGATTGCGGTCAGGTTCGACTTCAACCTTACTACGTGACTTTCCGTACAGAAGACTCGCCTGCCAACCCATCGGTAAACAATCCGAGTTTGGTGGATATCGAGACCGTTGAAATCAGAGTCGTTGCTCCCAGCTGCAAGAACCCAGGAGCTACAGCAAATCAGAATTCTATCAGCTTAGCATGGGATCCAAACCTGTGTACAGAGGCCGATGGCTATGACATTTATAGAAGAAAGGGAACCTTCGGGTTCTCCCCTGCGGAGTGTGAAACGGGCGTGCCGGCCTACACAGGATATGAGTACATCGGCTCAACTACGGGTTGGATTAGTTCGACCTATGAGGATTCCGTGGATTTGGAACTCGGTGTTCAATACTGCTATATGGTGGTGGCCACATTCCCTGATGGCAGTGAGAGTTATGCGTCGGTAGAGTTCTGTGCAGAGCTTCCTAAGACACTGCCGATTGTCACCAATGTGGATATTCGTCAAACTGATGCCACAAACGGTGAAATTGAAGTGCGTTGGATAGCTGCTCAAGAGCTAGATTCTGTGGCCTTCCCTCCACCTTATGAATATATTTTGGAGCGAGCGCCTGGTTTTGATGGGAACACATTCGTTCAGATCGCCACCTTGCCGGATACGGATACCAATTTCATCGACGCAGGCATGAACACGCAAGATCAGGCTTGGTCGTATCGCGTTCGATTAGAAACTAGTACCAACATTGAAGTGGGCGTTTCGGATGACGCATCTAGCATTTTTGCTCGAACTACTCCGAGAGATGAGAGCATCCAACTCAATTTCAAATACCTGACTCCTTGGGTGAATGATACCATTGTGGTTTTCCGTGAAACCACTCCTGGTTCTGGTGTTTTTGATTCGATTGGGTTCACGACCGACACGGTTTACTTGGACACTGGTCTGGTGAACGGCACGGAATACTGTTATTATGGAATGGGTGTAGGGCGATTTACTGGGTCGAACATGCCGGCTCCTCTCTTCAATCGTTCTCAAGTCGTTTGTGGCGAACCGTCGGATTCCGAAAAGCCTTGTCCGCCTACCGTCACCTGGTTAGCCGATTGTGAAGCAGCCTATCTCCGTATCGGATGGAGCAATCCTGTTGGTTGTCCAACCGACGTGGTGTCGTACAACATCTATTACAAGCCTTCTCCAGACGACCCATGGCCGAGCACGCCGCTGGTATCTGGTCTCACCGGGAATTTCTTTGAATTCACCGAGGGGTCTATTGTAGGATGTTACGCGGTTACTGCTGTAGATGATGCGGACATTCCGAATGAAAGCGACATCATTGAGGCGTTCTGCATCGAGGGGTGTGCAGACTTGCTTTTACCGAATGCCTTCAGTCCGAATGGCGACGGGCAGAATGATTTCTTCTTCCCAGTCCGCAACGATCAAGGTCAGCCAATTTTCAGAGATATTTCAGATTTCAAGATTGAAGTCTTTAACCGCTGGGGACGCAAAGTGTATTCAGAAGAAGATCCGAATCGATTTGTAAATGAAGGTTGGGATGGAACGGATATGACCACCGACCAGCCCTGTGCTGAAGGCGTTTACTACTATATTTGCATCTACAGAGCACGGTCGTTAGGCACTGCTCCAGAACAGATTATTCAAGGCGATTTACATCTATTCCGATAATGTTTACAGGAATTATTGAGACGATGGGCGAGGTGGTAAACATCACCCGTGAAGGAACCAATATTCATTTCGATTTAAAAACCGACATCACTTCAGAGTTGAAGATTGATCAGAGTGTGGCGCACAACGGCGCTTGCTTGACAGTGGTTGATTTTCCTGAAGAGGGAGTGTATCGAGTGACTGCCATTGACGAGACCTTGAAGAAGACCAATCTCGGCGATTGGAAAGTGGGCACCTTGGTGAATGTAGAACGCTGCATGATTGCCAACGGCCGATTAGACGGACACATCGTTCAGGGGCATGTAGACACAACTGGGACGGTAAAGAAAATCGAAAACGTCGACGGCTCTTGGAACGTTCACATAGAACACGCCGAAGGGCTCAACTTCATGACCGTTCAAAAAGGCTCTATCTGTGTCAATGGCACCAGTCTGACCGTAGTGAACAGCACCCCAACAGAATTCAGCATTAGCCTCATCCCGTACACGTGGGAGCATACCAATTTTCATCAGTTGAAGGAAGGCGATACCGTGAACTTGGAATTTGATATTCTAGGGAAGTATATCGCGGAGATGATGGCGAGGAGAGGGTAGAAAGACGGAGGGCCGAAGTGTGAAGCCTCAAGCTAGAGGTTTATTGGATGTGAAAATCATGAGTATTTCATAGCTCTAGAGCAACGCCGACGTGCTCACATTACCTGAGCTACTGCGTTCCTGCGCACTTGCCTACTTATAAGCCGGATCCGCATCTACAAAACGAAGATCGTTAATCGGTTGCGCGTGGCTTTCTGGTGATGGCCAAGAAGATGCATTTGGACGGCTGGGTATCTCGCCGTATTGAGCGGGCGTACCACTCTTTTGAACTTCTACACTCACAGTGGCTCCAGCGCCGCAAAAAAATCCCTGTAGCCGTTCGAACTCTGCTTCCAAATCTGGATTATAATAGAAAAAGCTAGTCGACACTTTCATCCAACCCAACTTAGACTCTTCTTTGTCTAAGCCATGAACAGCCGTAGGCATCGTGCGCTCAATGGTCATTTGAGCCAACCCCGCGCGCGGAGGTAAGACTTGTCCGAATGAGGAAAGAGAAACTGCAAACAAGACGGATGCAAGAAATAGAGCGCTTTTCATTGCTTTTGGATTAATCGTAACGATTCATCCGCTGGAGGTCTTCACGGGTAAACACGGTACGTGTCGTGAAGTCATCTTGATTTGATCTAAAGCCGCGTTCAGATGGAGTATAGTCGTAAAACCAGCAGCATCTCGCTCCTGACTGTGCTGCATCTTCGCCATTCGGCAAGCTGCACGTCGATTGAACAGAAACTTCGCACGACTCAGCTTCCACTAACAAGGCATCAAGAATCTCATCAGGCACTCGGTCTGCGATCTCGACTTTTTCTACTCGAACTCCTTCGGAACACTCTTCCTCATATGGGGCACTTTGAGCCCAAATAAAATTAGGAATGCTCAAAACGAGAATCATGGAAAACAACTTGAGGCTATTCTGTTTCATGGCTTGTCGGTTTAGTATTCTCTAAAGTAGATTTCTGAGCTCAGCATTGCCGTGGCGGGCATGCCGTTGTTGTAGCGGTTGAGCTGGTGCAATTGTTCCGATTGAGCCGGAACGTAGACAAGGTATGTTGTGCAAGCTCGTGTTTTTTTCATGACCTCCCCTAACTGAGGCTCTCCGCGATCCATATCCTGCCAAGTCATGTCAGATACACAGTCGTAATTCCAACTGAACTCCATAGGAGCAATTTCAGATTTCTCCACTTCAATAGGCGCAGCTACCACAGCTTGACCCCAAATAAAGTTCGGAATGCTCAAAACGAGTATCGTTATCGCCCCCTTCATGTACTTGCCCATCTTCATAATGCTCTGGTTTGGATGTTATTGAGCCTTGTAGGAGGATAACGTGGGAGAAGGGGAATTGGTTGGGGGTTGATGAAGGACTGGAGCGCTCGAAGGTTGGACTGTTGGAATACTGGAAGATTAGAGCGGCAGTAGGTGATGAGATTGAATGGGGCGGGTTATGGAGGATGAGAACCGGCAGAATGGAAGGGGCGGACTGCCCGGGGCCAGCTCCCGCTGCCCCACCATCAAGTTCGGGAATAATAAAGTGAATCTTCGAATCTCAGAGGCAAACTGCGTGAATCACGCAAAAAGTTTTGACTAGTCGTAAGTAAACGTTTACCCTCCGACTAAGGCCAGGTGAAATGGGTAATTTGATACTGGGGCAGCGGGAGCTAGCCCCGGGCAAATAACAGCGAAAATTCTTCCTTGCCAAGCTTTATCAATGAACCACCATTTCATTCTTTCTCATCCTCTCATTCTACACATCCAGCAACTAAAGCTATTCAATCTCATTCGTGCAAAAAGCTCATGTTGATCTCACATTCAAACTTGGCCAAGTGGGATAAAAACTCTGTTGAGAATTCGATACTTGGATAAGTTCCAGGGTTTAGTGCGATGTCATATTCAAGCTTAACCTTGTAACCGTGCTTCTTAACTAACTCAACGAGAATTGGAACCTCATCATTCCAATCTTGCAGCCACTCTTTATTACACTCTTCTACATGAAAAACATTGTCATATTCTGATAAAAAATGATAGACAGTAGCCCACCAAGGGCGAGAGTAGCGCTTCGTAACATTGTTGAATCTTTGTTGCCCTTTGATCATTTTACTCTCTACATCCTTATGCCCCAACTTGCGGCCGAGCAAGTCCAATGTTTCATCTTTCGTAGAATAAACAGAAGTCCACAATTTAACTCGACAACCTTTCACTTTAATCATCTTTCAAAATCTACAAATCCGGCCACTTTGAAATCTTTCTAAAATCCGTTTTCCAAATATCAAGTTCAAAGAGCTCTCCGTCCTTATCCAAATTCAACGAAGCGATTACTTCAACCCCATCCGAATCTGTAAACTGATATTCGCTCGCTTGTTCTCCGAAGGTCCTTCCAGCCTTCCGTTCGCCTCCTGGGAACAAATACAAACCGCCCATTCCCCCATCATCCATCGGATACACCAATAATCCGTCGCTCCATTTCTCAGGTATTGGCGTTAAAGATCTCCTGACAAGGAACTCTAAAAGTCTTTCTTCTTGCGTTGATGGATTTCTGTTCAGGTTCATTTAGCCTAGGTTGGCAGATTGATTTGAGTGCTACTTACTCTTCCAAAACCTCAATTCGAACTGCCATCGCCTTGTTATGGTTCATTCCAACGGTAGTAAACCCTCCTGAATAAACTTGAACTCCAGCCGAGTCTGCAATATCCCTCAGTATAAAGCACTGAAGCCTTGTGTCTAAACCAAGTTTAAAAGTTCGTCCACTTGAAAGTTTAACCAAGTGAAGTGAATCATATGGTTGGTAGAATAATGGTCTTGGAGAAATATAATGGACTATTGAATCTCCAACTTGGTACTCACCACACACGTCTCTTTCGAGTTCAATAACAGAAATTTCATCCCTACCATACAGGCTTTTTCGAATCTCCTCCAATCGCTGCTCAATTGGCACTTCACCCATCGATTCGATAACTAACGCTGATTCAATCAATCGAAGTTCATCTAGGACTTTTTCTGATACACTACTGTCCTTTTCTTGTTGAGCACAAGAGAATAGTAAACTAGCACAGAAGAGTAGAACTATGTGATGCTTCATAGGATTCTTTAAAATGTGTTTTATCAAGGGGGCAGTTCTCGCTACTTGCAAACCCGTCACCCGCAACTCGCAACTCACCCCTCCTCCAACTCCTTCTCCGTTCTAATCACGCCCTCCAAAGAGAACACCTCTTGCAACATAGAGATAAGTAGTTCTTCGAACTGATCGAGTATATCACGGGTGAGTACGTTGCCTACTTGCTTACTGGGGTGGGACACTAGAAGGCCAGCCTTATTATCTCGTAGCGAGAAAATCCCAGCGACAAAATCATTGGACTCTGGGTAGTTCTTCGCCATTAACCATGCGTACATGACGAGCTGAAGTGCTTTGGATTTGCGCTCGCTTTCCGCTAATTGAGACAGTGCGGTGAATCGCAAGTCTTCTGGTTTGGCTGAGCCCGTCTTGTAATCTATGACATGATACACGCCGTCCACTTTGTCTATTCGGTCGATGAGACCCTTGAGCATAACAGGATAGCCGAGGCCAGGAACTTCTATAGTGTGCATCAACTTTTCTTCAGCTCCAACTATAATCCACTCCCTGCCGTCACGGGCGTATTCCAACGCCCGCTTCCGTTCTTCTTTCAAGAATTGAGTGAGCATTTCAGAGATGGCATACACTACCAATCCGCTTCTGCCCTGCGTTTCAATAGGTCGTTTGATTTCATCCAAATGAGCTTTGGCAAGGTGGGCTCCAATATTCTGAATGATCTCATCGAAGTCTTGCGGACTAGGCGATTTTCCGATGAAGGGCTTGTAGAAGTTCTCTAAAACTTTGTGGGCAACGGTCCCAATCGTTCGATCTCCCATCACTTCTTCAACCTCATCGGCCTCATTTGCACGGAGGATAAATCGCTTGTAGAAAAGGGATGGATCTTTCACCCATGCTTGAAGGTGAGATGGCGCCACACCGTCTTTCGCTCGTCGGCGGTAGGCCTCTTCTAAGAAAGGACCTTTATCCAATTCAAAGTCGACAGACATCTGCTTCTTCTCAATTGGAGTGGAATAAATCGATTCGTGAATTTCATTGTTTTCATACACAGAAAGTTCACGGCGAACTTGCTCGATAAAGCGGCTAGGCTCTCCTGTTCCGACGTCCTTGGTTTCGGTATCGTACATCAAGCAGACGTGTTTTGTCCCTTGAAGTAATCTATAAAAGTGATAGGCGTAAATCGCGTCTTTCTCACGGTGGGTAGGTAGCCCAAAACCCCGCTTTAAGTCATATGGTATAAAGCTGTTCTCCGACTTCCCCGCTGGAAGGATCTCCTCATTAACATGGGTGATAATTACGCGCTCAAACGTGAGCAGCCGGGTTTCCAACACACCCATAATTTGTAAGCCCTTTAATGGCTCACCGAAGAAGTCCAGTTTTTCATCTTTCTGAAGCTGACGAAACAACTGAAGAGATGTGGTCATGCTGGGCTCTTGCTCATAATCTAGATATAAATCCAAAAGTCGATGGCAAACTCGAAACAACATCTTGCTCCCCTCCTTATCTTCCGGAGAGGTTCTTTCCGAATCGTGATAAGCAGCGAGAAGCTCCGCACAAGTTGACAGCATTTCTGAAGGCGTCTTCTCCTCGAGTATGCGTATGAAATTCGGTGAATCGGGCAGCCATTCTCTCAACTTCTTCAAGCTGAGGAAAGGTGCATTATAGGTTCGAATCATTCCGCTCAACTCCGTGGCCTTCTGTGATCCATTGTCGCCTAGAAGAAACTGACCAAACGACTGAAGTAATAGGCGTTCAATATCCTTGTGATAAATCTGATACGAGCGATTCTCCAAGTTTTGAAGTCGGAGCGCCCGTTCTTGAGCCTCAAATAGATTCTCCACGGTGGTGGCCAAGGTCAATCGGCTAACCGGCAGACCCATAGTTACGTTGATATCTTCAAAATCAGATGGAATGCTATTCAGAGCAGGGAGAAGCATCCCTTCTTCGGCCAATACCAGTGCAATTTTTTCAGTGACATCCGCTTGAGGGATGGCTGCCTTCATCTCTCCCAGTTTTTCCGAAGTGGCTTTGGCCATTCCTATCGTTCGGGGGACACCAATGAGCTCAATTTTACGCGTCTCCTTTCGAAGTGAATCGCTCACAAAACTAAATGGCTTCCTAGAGAAATAGGGCCAATCTTTATACCGCCGCAGGAACATCCCTGCCTCATATTCTTCATCTTCAAAATAGAGCGAGTCAACATCAAATAAGATATCTCCCACATCGCTATCCAGGGCAGAACGAATTATGGAAATCTCAGCATTGTTCAGTGCGTTGAAACCAAGGAAAAGAACGTGTTCGGCGTTGAGGGGTTCCAAGTAAGGCTTCCATCCATCGGTCTCGAGAATAGTCGCAGCCTTTCTGTAAAGTAAACCTTGGTAGCCCACTTTCCGCTGCTCTAAGTTCTCTATATAATGTAGGTAGATGGGGTGTAGCCGCTTCCAAAAAGTCAGAAATGTATCCATGACTTCAGGCACCTCACCATCCACGCCCCAGCTTTCAAGTCGCTTGATTTCCGTGAGGTTGTCGTACAGCTTTTTTGCATCGATGGTGTATCGATCGATTTCATTGAAATCTTGAAGCAATCGGCCCGACCACTTTAGAAAGTCCTCAAAACTTTCGCTGTCCTTTCCAAAGACCGCCTTGTAGGATTGATAAAGTTGAAACTGAAGGGAGAGGCTATCGGCCTTCTGCAAACCGGAGAGTTCTTGGGCCAGAGTATCAATCACCGTGATTTGCGGTCCTAGTTTAGGAGCTGAAATCCTGGCTGCCAACTTCTTACGTAAGAATAATCCTGCGCGCCTACTCGGCAATACAATCAAAAGCTTTGATAGATTGCTTTCGTGTTTTGAGAGAATGTGTTCTACAGCGAGGTCGAGAAAAGCTTTTGGCATGGTCTTAGCAAAAGTCAGATTGAGCTACCTTCGTAAGGTAAGAACATAAGCAAACAATCGTACAACGTAAATACAGAAACTATGAAACGCACCTACTCCCTTAAACTAGCCGCAATCGCAATGGCTTTCGTAGCAGTAAGCTGCGGATCAAGCGAAGAGACTATCAGTGAAAATGAAGAAGTGATTGTCATCCCTTGTTCTGGACCTGATTACTTCACCGACGATAATGCCTTCCGTGCAAATGCTTTCGGCGAGAGCATAGACATGAACACAGCAAAGCGCAAAGCGATGAGCAATGCAAAAGCTCAGCTTGCTGGAGACCTAGAGAGTGTTATGAAACTCGTTGGCGACAACTACGTGATGAGTCGCGAGATGAACAACCGCGAAGAAGTGATGGAGCGTTTCGAAGAGAATGCCCGCACAGTAGTGAACCAAACTCTACGAGGTATTCGCAACATCTGCGAAGTAAGCACTGTAGTTCGCAACGAAGGAACTCAAGATACTTATCGTTACTACGTAGCGATTGAGCTTTCAGCAGAGAACCTTGTGACTAGTTACTACGAGTCACTAAGTCAAGATGAAGTAGTTCGCATCGATTACAACTACGAGCGCTTCAAGGAGACTTTCGAAGAAGAAATGGAAAACTATCGCAACAATCGATAGGCACAATACACACCAAACCTTGACCCCGACTTATGTCGGGGTTTTTTTGTGGGTGGGTGCGTAGGGACGTGCGGGCGTCTTCTACTCCTCTTGTATGTTTTGAGGGATGAGGCGTTGGATCAAGGCACGGTTTTCTGGTGCGAGTTCATCGAACGGAGAGTCGAATAAATCCAGTGCGGTTTGATTTCTCAATGTGCGATATGCAGCCACGATTTCATTCTGGATATCGATGTAGTGCGTGTACTCTACCTCGGGCTTTGTCTTCAAAAGAATAACTAAGTCCTGAGGTGGAAGCCGGATGGTTCGGCCATTTTCGTTATGCTCGATTCTCGGCTCTACCGTTTCAAAAAAGGACAATACTCTTTCTTTCACTTCAGGTGCAGTAGCCGGTAGCGGTACGCCATTCATAGCGACCTGCTTGTTGGGAAGTACAAGAACCTCTAAGATTAGATCTGTGCTCGATTCGTTTAGAACATCGGAAAGGGAGAGTTCGAGAGGGTCCGAAAGTCCTCTATCCACATCAGCCATTCGCCAAAGCGTAACATAAATGAAGGATCTGTAGAAGGGATGCGTGAAGTCCTCTTCATTCAAACATTCAGGAATTCCATTCATGCCCTCCATCCCGAAAGCGCAATCTGCCAACTTTGATCCGGAGAATTCCATACACGCTTGTGAGATGTGGGAGGTGGTGTAGAACAACTCAAGAGGTGGAACGTGGCTACCCAGGTCATCGCCAACTTCGAAAAGAGAAAAGGTTAACTCATCGAGTCTCTCGAAATTTGGTTGATTCCCAACCCACATAGATTGAAACAAGGAATAGAAATCAGCGGCTTCATTCCCATTTAGAAACCCTTCAGTCCTCAACCGACCTTCCTGCCAAGCGAAAGCAGAATCCAGGTCAAACTGCATCGCCTCTGCACGTCCAAACATGTCTTCTAGCAGAAGTTCTTCTGCGTGATAATTCAGCTGAGGCTGTGCACTCAACGGCAAGCCCAAAAACATCAATGCGATGAGAGAAAAGTACTTCATACGCTCAATATACGTCCGTCTGCACGCACGTCCACACGCCCCCGCGTCCACATATAAAAAAAGAGCTCCCCTCTCGGGAAGCTCCTCTATTTATGAAATCCAATGTGCTAGCCAGGTCACTAGGTAACCAGCTGATCAGTCCACCTTAGATCACTCCTTGGTCGATCATCGCGTCGGCTACTTTAACGAAGCCAGCAAGGTTTGCACCTTTCACGTAATCTACCATTCCGTTTTCTTGAGTTCCGTACTTCACACATGCAGCGTGAATGTCCTTCATGATCGTGTGGAGTTTAGCGTCCACCTCTTCGCGAGTCCAGTTCATACGGAGTGAGTTTTGAGACATTTCCAATCCAGAAGTTGCCACACCACCAGCGTTAGACGCCTTCCCTGGTGAGAACAAAATCTTCGCTTCGTGGAATGCTTCAACTGCTTCTGGAGTACATGGCATGTTTGCACCTTCACCTACAGCCATAGTGCCGTTAGCGAGAAGTGTCTTCGCATCATCGCCGTTCAACTCGTTTTGAGTTGCACATGGAAGAGCGATATCACATTTAACACCCCATGGAGTTGAACCCGAAGTGAATGTTGCGCTGCTGTACTTGTCAGCATATTCGCTGATACGACCGCGCTTCACGTTTTTAAGGTCCATGATGTAAGCCAACTTCTCTTCGTTCAATCCTTCTGAATCGTGAATGAAGCCACCTGAATCCGACATTGTAACCACTTTCGCACCGAGTTGCATACACTTCTCAGCTGCATACTGTGCTACGTTACCAGAACCAGAAATTACAACGGTTTTGCCTTCGAAAGACTCACCCTTAGTGTTGAGCATTTCTTGAGCAAAGTAAACTGTACCGTAGCCTGTCGCTTCTGGACGAATCAAAGATCCACCCCAGTTGAGACCTTTACCAGTCAATACACCAGTAAACTCGTTACGAATACGCTTGTACTGTCCGAACATGTAACCAATCTCGCGACCGCCTACTCCGATATCACCTGCAGGTACGTCGGTGTTTGGACCAATATGACGAGAAAGCTCGGTCATGAAGCTCTGGCAGAAGCGCATAACTTCATTGTCTGACTTTCCTTTTGGATCGAAATCTGATCCACCTTTACCACCGCCCATTGGGAGAGTAGTAAGAGAGTTCTTGAAGATTTGCTCAAAACCGAGGAACTTCAAAACCGACAAGTTTACCGTCGGGTGGAAACGAAGTCCACCTTTGTACGGACCAATCGCAGAGTTAAACTCTACGCGGTAACCGCGGTTCACTTGAACGTTTCCGTTATCGTCGGTCCAAGGCACGCGGAACATAATCACGCGCTCAGGCTCAACAATACGTTCGAGGATCTTAGCTTCTTTGTACTTCGGATTGTTTTCCATGAAAGGAATTACCGATTCGGCCACCTCTTCAACGGCCTGAAGGAATTCAGGTTCGTGACCATTACGAGCCTTCACGGATTCCATGAAGGCGTCCACCATTGCTTGGGTGTCTTTAGCCATTTGACTCTTTGGTTAAGCGCTTTATGGGCGCGGATTCACATGGCAAATGTACAGGAAATTTGGAATGATAGCGGAGTTAGATATTAGATAGTTGAAGGAATCAGGATCGTTGAGGATTCGAGGATTGGACAATCGGCGTGTGTCTGAGTAGCGGTGAGTGTGCTCAAATCCATGTAGCACACAATTGGGATTTAATCGTGGTTAAACATTTATCCAACGACTAGAGAGCGTTGGCTTAGTAACTTCACTTCATGCTTCACGACCACAATAGACTGTCTGTCTATAAAATGACCATGGAGCTGGCTTCAGAGTGCATCGCCTGATTTCAAGGAAAGCCACCATTCGAGAAGATATGAACCCACAGCGCACGCTATTATCATGCTTACGAGCGTTTTCAACGAGGTTTCGTTGGCGGCGACACCCTCTAGCACATCCAGGCTCTTCCTGAGTTGACCGAAATCGGCAACGCTCCAGAAGAGAAAACTGCTCGCCGTTCTGGCCAAAACCCAGTGACTTGATTGTAGTTTTAGGCGGCTTTAGCGGAGCTTACATGGAGCTTTAAAATCTTGAATGAGACAACGAGATTTTCATCTATCCTCAGCGGAAGAAAGCTCAGTTTTGGACTAGGCTCGCTGTTTCAGCTTTTCTCGTCCAAGTGCTAAACCTGCCAAGGCCAACAGGACTAAACCACCATCGATGGGAGTAGGGTTACTTGGGTTACCGGGTTGCCCTAAAACAATGCATGACATTAGCATTAAGCCGAATAGATAGTAAAGACTCTTCCTCATCTCATCTCATTTTTAACTAGATTATCTTAAGGACTTGGGCAGACGTATCATTCCCTAGATAGATGAATAGAACACCCTCCGCAGGACTCGGAATCGAAAAAGAGCCATCATGAGTATCGACAGTTGTATTCATCAATATCCGTCCAGCCGGATCCATAACTTGTAATTCTGTTATTCCTGAAGTTTCAACCCTGTCGAATTGAATTCTATTATCCATTCTGTAGGCAATAGTAGTTATAGGATTTGCTTGTTCCTCAAGTGAAATACGTTGATTGCTTACATAAATCCGGAATCTTTCGGCCAAGGCAGACGTATCATTGCGGTATGCATAATGCATGTCTGAATTCAAATACTTCACATTTCCAGTGTGCAAATCTTCCAGCATCAGATGAGTTCCTTCAGGTAGATTTATCCCTTCGAATGTCAATTTGATTGAATCCAAAGTAACATCTGGTTGATCGATGACCAGATAATAAACTTCTACTCCCTCCGGGAAGGGTGTTTGCATAATATTCAGACGAATAGAATCTGAGCTAACCCATGATACCGTCGGAGTACCATAACCACTGAAGCGCATGGGCATATCCAGCCTTTCATCGTAGGCCATGGTTGAATTTTCTTCGAATGCCAGGTAGGCTGAAGCACGCTTAGCACCCGATGATGCCGTTACTGCCAACTGCGGCTTGTCTTGTGATGACTTATAGGTTTCTGTACCAGCGATACGTTTTCTAAAAGTAATGTTTAAGGACGGGGAAGTATTGTTTTGAAGTTGAACCCACACGCCTTGATAAGGAGGAATTTCGGTCACGGCTCCAACACCAGGAACTCTTGTTACATACGTTTGGTTTTCGCCATCCCAAACCGCCACTCCACTAAAGACATCAGCTGGAAGGTTATCAATCAAGTCCTCTGAAGATATGTATCCAATGAAAGGATTCTTTACATAGTTCCATCCATTATTTCCTGAACCAGCAACGCCGGACCATTGCGAGGAATTCCCAGGAGTATTCGAACCTGAGTCGTAATAAATTAAACTTTGAGTGTACCTGCCATCAACAATGTCCACATCTACACTATCAGCCACGTAGTCTATGAGCATGGTAGTAGGAATGCTCGATGCGGGAAAATAGATGGCAGTTCCGGGGTTACCGGCGTTGTCGTTCAAGCTAGCAACAGGATCCCATGTGTAGGTAGACTCGTTCCAATGGTAAATATTCTGACTTGATGTTTGAGACACATCGAGTGACATGCCGTTGGTGAAGCTAATGCTGCTATAAGGAATGCTGCCCGGTAAGCTGATATGCTGCCAGCCCGCAAAAGCTTCATACACCTGAACCTCAACGGTACCACCTCCTGAAAAATCCTGATAAATGGAGCAAAGATTCCCTTTACGTGCATAATCATTTGCATTCGCCTCAAAAACAATTTTTGCCCCGGCTTCAACGATGATATCCCCGACAACATTCAATTCGTTATTGGTTTCAGCATCAATGGTCAAGGTATAAGGAGACTCAATTATCAAATCGCTGTAAACTGTAATCGCGCCATCTGTGGCGGTGTTGTAATCCGCAGATAGCACCGCATCATTCGCAGTCCCCGGTCCATCTGCAACGACGCTATTCCCATCATTTGGGTCGACCCAATTCACTCCATTCCAAACGATGTCTGCGTGATCAATAGAAGTGAAGGAAAAAACAACGTTTACTTCGGTTGCCAGGTCTTCTAAGGTGCTTCTGTTTTCCTCCCACGTGTGGCTCCCACCATTTAATATTGCATCCAGCACCTCTTCCTTCGTACCTGGAGTCTGTGCATTGAGATTTATAGTAAACGCATCTGAATTGTTTCCCATGTTTACCACACAATTATTCGGTAGGTCACCATAGTCTTCCGTAGCGCTTGAGGTATTGTGTGTGCTCACCACATAGTCCCAGTTGGGAGTGCCATCTTGATCAGTTGTCGTTGTATACAGCTTAATTTCGTCTCCACCATTTCCCTTCTTCAATATAAAGGGAGAATGCATAGTGACGGTTATGTCGCTATAAAAACCTGAGTCTGTCCTTACAATTGGGGATGCCGTATGTATATCAGCCACCAGCATGTAAGCACCTGCAGGAATACCCCAAGCAGGAGCCGTGATGGTGATCGTACCTGAACCCGGATTGCCCGAAGGTTCAAGTGAGGCACCCCACATTGCTGTAGCGGTATCGTAGATTCGCTCTGTAATATGAATCTCTGTCCCTCCAGGGACATAGTCGATACAATACAGTTTTATCTGTTCATCTGAGAGGCCCGTAAGAATTACAGTACCAGGGTTCAGGGTTGCGAGTGCATAAAGGCTAGTTAGCACTCCAGCAAGGCACAATAGAATCCGTTTCATCTTTCCAGGTTAAAGACAGTTGCATTCCGGATAACCTCAAAGGGTTACTATTTGTTCATATCTAAAGTTTCGGCACTCACTGCCCTCCGTAAATTTTCAACAACTTAAAGCACACTGCCTCAGTATCTTTAGCAACACAGGTTTTCGATGAGTCTGAGAACAACAATGATGGTTCATCTCAACTTTAGTTCAGCCCTGCCACAACAAACTTGTAATCGTTTAGCAAAGTGTACTTAGATGATTAAATGGCCAATACCATTAACTGGATTTCCGATGGAAGCACGTATTCGCTCCAACATTTAGATACCAAACGATCAATTCAGAGTACATTACGACAAGTCGTGGGGTTGACCTTTCTGAGTCGGCCTCTGAAGCAAAAACAGCAGCCTCAATGAATGAGGAGCTGCATCTTCAATGCTAAGGAAAGCAGTGCCTGGCACGGGTCTGTCATCGACCTCATTGGTAGAGTGATGCAGTCGGTTGATTGGAACGGTTCACCGGTTGAAATTTCAAGTATAGCTTCGGGTGTCTACTTTGTGCGATTAAGCAGCCATACTCAACCATTCATTACTTGAAAAATCTTTGTTCAGTAAGAAGGGTGGTCTTCCGTGCGATTTACCACTCTTCGCACAGTTGTTCGTACCTTTGCACCATGCTAGAAGACAAGAATCCGCAACGCACGCCACTAGGGGAATTGGGAGAATTCGGACTCATCCGTCATTTGACCAAAGACATACCATTGTACAACGACACCGAGTTGGGTGTTGGTGATGATGCCGCCATCGTGAAAAAGCGCGATGAGCAGACCCTAATCAGCACCGACATGCTCGTGGAAGGTGTTCACTTCGACCTCAGCTATATGCCGCTTACACATCTCGGCTACAAAGCTGCTATGGTCAACTTGTCGGATATCTATGCGATGAACGGAAAGGCAACTCAGCTCCTAGTGTCTATCGCAGTATCGAATCGCTTTCCTGTTGAAGCGGTTGAGGAAATCTACAAAGGTCTTCGTCATGCTTGCGAGCGGTTTCAAGTTGACCTCGTAGGAGGCGATACCACTTCTAGCACATCCGGACTAATCCTTAGTTTAACAGTAATCGGTAGCGCTCCTGAAGAGAAGATTGCTCGCCGTTCTGGCGCTCAGCCTAGCGACTTGATTGTGGTTTCAGGCGACCTCGGTGGTGCTTACATGGGCCTTCAAATTCTCGAAAGAGAAAAGGCCGTTTTCATCGACAATCCAGATGTACAGCCCGACCTCCAAGGAAACGAGTACGTTCTAGAGCGCCAGCTTAAACCCGAAGCTCGACAGGATATTATTGCCATGCTCGAGAAGCTCGAAGTAACTCCAACTTCGATGATTGATATCTCAGATGGCTTATCGTCCGAACTCCTTCACATCTGTGAATCATCCAAGAAAGGATGCCGCCTTTTTGAAGAGAAAATTCCAATCGACCCGCAGGTGTACGACTTGTGTGAAGAATTCAATTTGAACACTACCACTGTTGCCCTAAATGGCGGTGAAGATTACGAGTTGCTCTTCACTATCAAGCTTGAAGATTTTGAGAAGATAAAAGGCAACCCCAACATGAGCGTCGTGGGTCACATTACCGAGGATGAGAATCGTTATCTCGTCACTCGAGACGACGTGGCCATCGAACTCACTGCACAGGGTTGGAACCCGCTTCAGGAAGAAGAAGGAGAAGACGAGTAAATCAACTGATTTTCATCTATCTTCAAAAGATGAAAGCCCGATTTGAAATTATCCCTTACGGTAGCGAAAAGTGGAAGGAAGCCGTTCGTTTACGCGAAGGCATCCTGCGTGCTCCATTTGGATTGAAGTTTACCTCAGAAGAGCTCGAAGAGGAGAAGAGCCATATTCAAATCGCAGGGCTAATCGACGATAAAATCATTGCTACGACCGTTCTTGTCCCAGAACCTGACGCTTTCAAAATGCAGCGCGTAGTAGTTGCTGAAAAACTCAGAAGCTCGAATATCGGTTCCGACATGATGGCGTTTTGTGAAGACTATATACTCCGATCAAATCGCACGTCCGTCTACTGTCATGCACGTGATAGTGCTGTGAACTTTTACCTTAGAAATTCCTACTCCCCTGAGGGTGATTACTTCGATGAAGACGGAATTCCGCACTTGAAGATGAAGAAGGTTTTGAGGTAGGGAGGAGCGCAGGAACGCAAGTGCGCAGGCGAAAACACATCGTAAAAAATCGTATCTTAGACGTATGAAGACTTTCCTCTCTATTCTACTCACTTTTCTTAGTCTCGCGAACTTTGCCCAGGTCGAACGTGAACCCTTGCACATGGACGTGCAGGAATACGAGAACCGAATCGATGAGGCACTTCGCGCTATTCAGATTCCAGTAAATGCTCCAGCCGATGCCGTCACATTAGATGAAAATGGAACTGCGCAGCTTTGGCACATTGTGGAACGCGAAGAGGGAGTGCGCGTATTTACCATTGAATGGTATACCGGCGAAGGTTACTACGAGGAAATCTTCTTTGAACTGGACGGTGAGCTGGTTTATGTTTATGCCATGGAGCGATACAACTACATTCCTGCGGGCCATTACATTCAAATTACATGGTACGTTGAGTACACCATCAAGGACGGTGAAATCTTATCTCATATCTCGCTCGGTCACGGAAAAACCGAAGTGGAAGGTTGGGAGCCGGAATCCATTTTTGAGATTTATGAGGAGCGAATCAGAGAACTGGAGGGGTTGGTCAGAGACATGAGATGAGTCTTGAAAACATGTATGCCCAAAAACGAGTAAATTGAACACCATCCACCCTTTAATCCTCACACGTGCACCCTCGCCTTCGTCTCTTCCTAGCCCTTGCCGTTTCTGGACTTCTCTTCTCGTGTTCAGAGAGCCCTGAAACTTCGAATACTGGTGAATCTAAAAGTACCGGAGTACAAGATTCTACGGTCATCCAAACGTATCAAAATGTAGAGTTCATCTACTCTGAAAACGACTTGAATTGGTTTGGACGATTAGACGTGAGAAGCGGACGAGATACGCTCATCACGCTTAATGAAAATGACCTGGAACTCGCGGCATATCGGTTCATCTTAGATGAGAATGTCTTCGAAGTGGGCGACAAAACTTATCTGTTGATCAAATGGGATAATCGTCCGGAGCCCCACGGCTTCTATGTTTTTGAATTCCATTCTGGAAATATCAAATTGATTGGGAAAACGGGGCCGACAACGGCAGAATTCATCGAGGATATCGACAACGATGGCCGACTTGAAATTGGAGGTTATCAAATTCATTGTCAGGCCAGTCTACTCGAACAAATGGACAACCCCGGCTGGTGCCTAGACCAGCTTCGCGTGTACGAAGTAGGATCTGAAATCGTTCGTGATCCAGCAGTGGAGGCTGAACAATCGGAGCGTATCAGGCTTAACCGACTTGGCCGTACAGAATTGAGCAAAGACGTATCTTATTCAGAGTTACTACCAAGTCAAGTTCCCGTGGAGTGTGTAATCGCTGATTTTGAAATTCTTCAGGCTTTTGAATGGAAATCAGGCAACCTAGAATATGTGCTGGTATCATCTAGAAAAGGGCCCTATTCCACAACTGAAAATCACGGTGAAGACCGAGATAACGTGGACTTGAGAATAGCCCAATACTTTTCAGAAGGCGGTGTGTTTAAGCTTCTTTGGGAAGAAACCGACTCGATCCGTGACTGCCCATTAGACATGTGGATGGGTGTTCTTCCTGGCTCAATTCGTCTTACCGATTTAAATCGCAATGGCATTACAGAAACCACATTTGCATATAACGGGGCATGCAGAGGAGATATGTCGCCATCGGACCTCTTTGTCGTGATGTATGAGGGCGAGTCTCGGATGGCTTTGGAAGGATTGATGATGTTGAAGTTTGACAACTTCGGCAAGCGTAGAGAGTCGCTTCACTCGCAATCCTTATTTGATCCCGACTATTCCAGGATAGATACCGCATCCATGACTTCACAAGCTGCTAGGAGAGAAATGGAAGGTCGCTATGCCGATGAAAACGACTTCGAAGGTCAGCCTGTAGCGTTTGTTAATTTCGCCCGTCGACTTTGGCTTGAGTATGTTGTGGAGGAAGAGTTTACGCAGTTTTGAGAGGTTGGCAGGTGCACAGGTGTAGAGGTGCTCAGGTTAGTACGACTCACGAGTTGATATTAAGCCCATGACACCCTCGCACCAATAGAGCAATTTGCCTGTTGTCTGTTGCTAAAATTCACACGAATCTAGAAAGAGGATACAACCCATGCTAAGAGAAATCTATATCATCATAAGAAATGTCCTCGTCTATTTAGGGGTGCTAGGCGTTGCGCTACTCATTGGCTTATCCGCTGTGCAAGCCGGTTGGGGAGAATTAGGTTGGATAATTACTGCGTTGATCTTTACCATTGCCACTTCCGCATTTTACAAGGCAATCAAGAATAGAAATATTAATGATATCCATACTGCTCCTCACGCCAGCCATTCTCCAGATTTAGACCACCTCATTCCTGCTAAGGGTAGTTCGGTAAAGCGTAGGACCGCTCAAGAGTTGCAAGAAAATTTTAAGGTGGGAACTCATCTTTTCAATGGGGTGAGGAGAATAGAAGTCTTAGGCGTAAAACTGCATAAACTAGATCGAAAAGCCCGTCAGATTGTAGCTATCTCTTTTGAGGGTAACACCTTGTCATTCGAATTCAATTCTGGCTCTCGTTTGGAAGTCAGGAATCCTGATAAAATCTACGAAGTGGACACCTACACGAAAATCCTACGAGCAGATAATATCAAGTTCTTCTGGCACGCAAACGAGGATAGTAAGTCGATGCACAGTTACGTTGAATACGAAGTTGTTGGCACGTCGGTAAATTTCAACACCAACTCGGAACTAGGTCGCAAGTTCAAGCAAGTACACAACATTGTACCGGCAGTGATGATGTACTGAAGGTGGGGAGGTGTGCAGGTGTTAAGGTGCTCAGGTTGGCACGGCTCACGAGTTGGCAATAAACCCATGATACCCTCACCGCAACAGAGCTAAGTGCTACGTGCAAAGTGCTTAGGTGACGAGGTGCTCAGGTTAATACGACTCTCGAGTTGATAATAAGCACATGATACCCTCGCCCCAACAGTGCCAAGTGCTAAGTGCCAGTTGCTAGTTGCCCTCTAACCCCTTCACAAACCAAAGATTACACCCCGGATGTTCCGTACTCAACGGCTCTTCTAACCGCTTGAACCCCTGCTTCTCATAAATCCGAACGGCTTTATCGAAGACAGGTAGGCTCTCAAGGTAGAGATACTGATAGCCCATTTTCTCTGCGGCTTCAAAGCTTTTCTCCATGAGCTCTCGACCAATCCCTTTTCCCCGTGCATCCGCGGACAGGTAGAATTTCACCAACTCGGCATAGCCGTCTGGCAATCCATTCGTTGGATATATACCGCAACCGCCAACAATCCTCTCGCCGACTAACGCCACGAAGTAAACCGATTGGTCGCGCTGAAATACTTCGAACAAAGTATCAGTTGTGGGATCTGAGTACACCGTTCCACATGTTGGCGCGCCGTGTTCTTCAAAGACTTCGCGAATCATTCGCGCCACCGCAGCGTTATCTTGCTCCTGTATTTTACGGATTGAGTACGACATGTTATAAAGGTACTTCCTATTCGTGTACATTTATCTTATGAAGACTTCCCTTTTACTCTCCGCTGCACTCTTGTTGCTAATTGCTTGTGAACCCGACTCTGAGCTGTCTCAAACCGATCAAGATCGAGAAGCCATTGAAAACGGACTTCTACCGGGGTTGGTACTAAAAGGCGAATCACTTCAGCCTCAAAACATCATTGATCGATTGAGTGAACTCAAGGTTCCTGGTGCAAGCGTGGCCGTGGTTCGAAATGGTAAAATCGAATGGCTTGAAACGTATGGTTGGGCCGATATTTCCAATCAAGTTGCGCTCGATACCAATACGCTTTTCCAGGCCGCATCCATCTCCAAACCGATTACGGCAATAGGCGTGTTGAAACTTGTGGAAGAGGGGAAACTCAACCTTGACACCGACGTGAATACGTATCTCAAATCGTGGCAGATACCAGATTCAGATTTCACGGATTCCCAAAAAGTAACCTTGCGCCTTCTTCTCACCCATACGGCCGGAGTAAATGTTCACGGTTTTGCCGGATATGAAATCGACCCGAATCTCTCTACGTCAGATGTGCTAAATGGAAAAGGTAATTCAGACTCCATCAAAGTGATTCGCACCCCAGGTACTGAATGGGCCTACTCTGGAGGAGGATATGTAATCATTCAACAAGTGATTGAAGACGTAACGGGAGAGGCCTTTGATGTGTATATGGATCGTGAGATTCTTCCCGCTCTCAACATGATTAACAGCACGTTTGCTCAACCACTTCCAGAAGATCTTCACGGTAATACTAGCTTGGCGTACCGAAGTAATATGTCGGTAAACGAGCACGGATGGAACACGTATCCTGCCAAGGCTCCAGCCGGACTGTGGACTACCCCGAAGGACCTGGCGAATTACTTTATCGAAATCCATAAAATCTATGCAACCCGAAGCACAGATGGTATTCTTTCTCCAGAAACCGTCGACGCTATGCTCACTCCTCACTTGGGCGAATGGGGACTTGGTCCAGCTCTAGAATGGTCTGGCGACTCCTTGAGAATGCAGCACGGCGGAAAGAACATGGGCTTCTCTAATATTTTTGTTGGTCAGCCTAAACTGGGAAATGCCGCCATCATCCTTACCAACGGAGACAATGGAACGATAGCCATGCGTGAAGTTCTGCGCTCTATTTCTAGGCATTACGAATGGGGACTGCTCGGAGTCGATACCGTCATTCCATTCAACCATCCACCATCATTCCTCGAGGAAATTTCAGGCACCTATGTATATCAATCTCCCAATAGCCCAGAACCGTACGTCATTGAATTCAGGCAGAACGGAGCGTACATGGAAGTGATCAATCCTGACGGAGAGGTCGAGGAACGTGTAATTGCCGAATCGGATTCAGTGTTCATAGACCTTACGGATGGCGACGTGCTCAAGTTTATTACTTTAGGAGAGAATGCCCATTTCAGTTGGAACGACACCTTCGACTTCTACAAGCGATAGATCCGATTTGCTATCTCTCTCTATGCACGATCCACAAAAAACAAATTCCCTCGCCTTCCTTTGGATGGGTGCATTGGTAATAATGCCCTTTGTCTACGACAGTGGATTAATTGACCCAGTCACTTTGTCGCGAACCCTACTCAGCGTCATCACGCTAGGTCTTGGCACTGGCTGGGTGGCTATAAAAAGTGATAGGCGATCGGCTTTACTTCAGTCAATTCGTTCAACCCCAATTGTATGGCTATATGGAGCCTTTATCTTGATAGGTATTATCACATCTCGAGGTTCCATTAACTCCGCCGAAGCCACGGCATCTCTATTGAAGGACAGCCTCTTTTTAGGCTTGTTTATACTGATGCTTTCCTCCATCCGACCTGGCACTGTCCGTTGGATTGCCCTATCTATATCCACTGCCGGAGCGATATTCATGGGCTATGGCATGGTTGAGCTTTGGGAAATAGGGTCGTTTCATGATTTAGATGCCTATCAAATTCGCTCTACACTTGGTCATAAAAACCTGTTTTCATCCGCTGCCTTGATTGCACTCATCTCCGCTGTCTACGCGGCAGTAGAGGGTGGAAAGATTGAAAAAATCATTTCCGTAATCATTGCTTTTCTTTCTCTCTTCTTCATCTGGATTCTACAAACCCGTACGGTTTGGCTTGCATTGACGATAACGTTGATAGCACTTGTAGGATTAGTGACTCTCAGAAAGCCTTTGTCTCGACTTCTAGCTAGAATTAAAACGGTTCATGCAGCCCTCGCAGCTCTGATTATTCTCCTTGGGGTTTCCTTGTTCTTCACATCTGCTGATAAAGAAGTTCTACCCAGCTTGAGCAGTTATGAAGAGAACCAATCTCAAGGGAATTACACCATACGCGAACGTGCACTGCTTTGGAATTTCAGCAAGGATATGATTGAAGACCACCCTATCGAAGGTGTAGGGCCCGGTCACTGGAAACTGCATTTTCCAGAGTACGGCTCTGGGATTTGGAGGGCTCGTCAAGGCTTGGTTCAGTTCCAAAGGCCGCATAACGACTTCATCTGGGTGCTGTCTGAGAACGGTGTATTTGGCTTCATTGCATACGGATTGATCTTGTTGATTTCTCTGTTTGTAGCCGCTAAAGGAGCTCTTTCTTCAGAATCATCATCGGAAGTAAAAAAGCTCTACCTATTCGGATTCGGACTCCTACTCTCTTACTTTTTAGTGGCCAATTTCAGCTTCCCAAGAGAGCGAATATTTCATCAATGGATTCTGCATCTTGCTCTTGCGATAATTTGGATGCCAAAAAAAGCACACACTCTGAAGAGGTCGCATTTCACATGGCCAACACTCCTAATCATGCTCGGCATTTTTGGGTTCTCTGCATTCGTATTCACTCAACGCTACCGAGGGGAATTGTACAGTTTGAGAATGACAAAGAATCGTGTGCTGTCAGAGTGGGCGCAAATGCGGATCAACGCTGAAAGAGCAGGGGAAATACCGTTCTATAACCTCGACCCAGTCTCTATGCCTGTCGAGTTTTACCATGGTTTAGCGCTACTGAACACAGGTGAAATCCCCACAGCAATCAAAGCTTTCGAAAGTGCATCACAAATACATCCTAATAACATACATGTGGTGAATAACTTGGGCGCATCTCATCAAATGCTCGGAGAGCATGATAAAGCCATCGAGTACTACATACAAGCCAAGAGCATTGCGCCATACTATATCGATGGAACACTCAATCTTGCTTCAGCCTACTTCAATGGTGGTGAGGTAGGAAGGGCATATACTGTATTGAGGGAGAATGAAGGCCTCTTCGTGAATGATAAAAGTCAATTTGATTTATACATGAAAGTGGTTCTGGAAACTCAATATCAGAATACGTGGGAAAGCTTGAATCCCAACACCGAGCCAACCACAATCCCTACTCCAACGTATGAACAGTTGTTAGACGTTCACAAAAAAGCAGTGCGAAAAAGTGAGGATATTATCGACGCATTGATTGAGTTCATTATATCTGAATAAGTGAAATGACACTGTCGCGCACTTTTAAACGTATATTCGATAGCAACTAATCGCTCTTAACATGAAAACTCTCAAGACAATAATGGCGCTCGTAGCCATTGGAATTGGTTTTTCCTCTCAAGCCCAACTCACCGGTATGACTCCAGCCATGGGTAACCGTGGACAAACGCTTCCCATCATTGTAAGTGGCCAAACTGGCGCATTTCAAAATGCAGGAACACAAGTAGATATTGTGCTCAAGCAAGGCTCGAACCAAATGCACAGTTGGACGAGCAGTGGTTCAGTAACCTTGAATCCGGATATTATCAATGTTCAGGTAGTGAACTCTAGCACGATTTCGGGCGACCTCACCATTCCAGGAACGATATCAACTGGCTTTTACGAATTGTGGGTGAACGCAGGAACTTGGATGAGCCGCATGAATTCATTCGAAGTGCAGGCCGGTCCGGCGACAGGTTCTACATTAAACATCGGCGGTGGTCAACCTGGAACAACGGTCACAGAAACCATTCAATGGGCAGGATTGAACATCACAACTTCAGATATCGCTCAAATGTGGTTGAGCTTTAATGGTCAGACCATAACGTCTCTTTCGAACGCTTCAGTAGTCTTGAAAAACAACACAAACGTTCAAGTGGACGTGAATATTCCTCAAAATGCACAGCAGGGATATTGGTCGTTCAACCTTCTAACCACTCAAGGCGAATCATACTATAGTCCGGCTTCATTCCATATCGACCAGGCCTTCTCTACACCGGAAGCTGACCTTGAGCCTTTAGAAGCTTATGTAGCCCCGAATCCGGTTCGAGAAAATATGTTCCTATACATCCGCGAAGAGGGAATCAATAATTTAGACTTGCGCGTGGTTGACATTAACGGTCGCCTCCATTTTGAAGGCAATGTTGAAGTAGGCGAATCTCGCGCCGTCCTCAATGTTGAAGACCTTGCAAGCGGTATTTACTTCGTTCAAATCATGAACGAGAATAGCGTCAAGCAAGTCATCCAATGGGTTAAAGAATAGACCTGAATCAGGAATCATAGAATCACCCGCCTCGAGAAATTGAGGCGGGTTTTTATTGGTCCAAAGTGGGGGTGCTACTATCGGTTAATGTACGGTACAGAATCTCGTGGAGTTGTCGCTGGGACCTTTGGTAGAATCATGGGTAGGGCGGAGCGAGCCCCTGGGGGCAGCACCCGCTGCCCCACCATCAAGTTAGTGATGGTCTTGGATAATAGTCGGAGGGCAAACGTTTACTTACGCCTCTAAAATTTCTTTAGTGTGAATCACATATCTGTGTGGTGAGAATCGGCGCAATCCGGAAGAATACTCCGAACTTGAGATTGGGGCCGAGGGAACCGGCCCCGGGCATCAACGCCCTCCGCCATACCGATCCTTGAGCGATTTCTGCGTCTGTGAATCTCTCATCAGGCAACTCTTTCCCATCCTGTAGAGCTCCCTAATCATTACCCACTCAATCTTTCCAAACGCAAAGTGACGCGCTATTAAAATTGAGTCACCACAGTAACCTGAAGTCCTTGATTATTGTAATACCCCACAGCGATATTGTCCCACTGATTGAGGTACGCTAATTCGACTGTCAAATTCTTGTTGACGTTATATCCAATTCCAGCATATATCCAGTTGCGGTCGAAATTGGTAATGTGGATTCCTTCATTGACATTCACCCACAGTTCATCAAAAATGTGAGCATACCAACGCTGCGAGATGTCCACTTTTGCGGTTAATCGATAACGAAAGCGATTCCGATAAACAACGGGAATGTCCTCGTCCATCGGCTCAGGCTGAACCTGGCTCCAGCGATGTTCCAAGCGCAAACGGTGACTAAATTCCACGTTGCTCCAAGGCGAATGACTCAAAGTGACTTGCTCCCAAATATTGTGTTCGTTGGTAGTTATATCGTTGATGAATTCACCATGTCCAGCGGATCTCAAATAGGAGTAACCAAAGCTCGCAACGAACCCGTCGGCCGCTTTGTAGTCTATCCATGGACGAACAATCAGTTGCTTCTGTTGATTGAAAACATCGTGTCGACGAATATGCAACTCATTGCCAGCCGACCAATGATCGTTAATTTCAAACTTGTTTAAGAGGAGAAACCACATCTCCTGACCGTTGTAAACAATCGGTTCAGTTTGTGCCTTACTTTGAAAGCTGAAAGAAAGTAAGGTGGTGAGTAGAACAATCGTCTTTTTCATAGGCACAAAAATAGAAACACAACGAACAAAGCATGCATATTGTCGTCATCTCAGGGTCTAACAGAATCGGACGTAAGAGCCATGATGTTGCTAATTATTTAGTTGATCGGGTTAAGGAAAGGTCGGAGGTTAAACGTGTAACCCTGCTCGATGTTCACGAATACGCCTTTCCCGTTCTCGAAGAACGTCGAGGCCGATTGGACAAAGAAATCGAAGGTCTTGAAGAATTCGGACAAACACTTGAGAAGGCGGATGCCCTTGTGATTGTCACTCCTGAATACAATGGTGGAATGGCGGGCAGTTTAAAGAACACGCTCGACTATTTCAGGAAGGAGTTCGACCATAAACCCATGACCGCCGTAACAGTGAGCTCGGGCAACTTTGGAGGAGTAAATGCACTCCACCAGCTTTGGTTCTGGATGCAATACGTCGGAGGAATTGTTTCTCCGCAAAAACTGCTTGTGAGCAATGTCAATGACGTGTTCGACGATGAAGGAAATGCAGTGGATGAACGATTCGTAAGAAACAGCGGCAAAACCATCGACGACCTCATCTGGCTCACTAAGAAAATAATGGACTGACCTCAGCGAACTTTTCGGCCAGATTTCGGTACTTCACTACATATGTCCACCGTAGTCCAAAAAGCCGAAGCATGGTTCCAATCCCTAGGTTGGAGCGCCTTCCCCTTTCAAAAAGAAGCTTGGGAGGCATACGCTAAAGGCAGAAGCGGCTTGGTGAATGCCCCCACAGGAAGCGGTAAAACATACAGCCTTCTACTCCCCGCTCTTCTCAGTGCAAACTCTAAAAAGAAAGGGGTTAAGCTGATTTGGATTACCCCGATTCGTGCTTTATCCAAAGAAATCGAGCAAGCCTCTAAAAGAGCGGTCGAGGGACTTTCTCTCGATTGGGAAGTGGGCGTTCGTACGGGGGACACCTCGCAGAAGGAGAAGCAAAAACAAAGAACGGCTCTACCTGACATCCTCATTACTACACCAGAGAGTTTACACCTATTGCTCTCACAGAAAAAAGCAGCTCACCTCTTCCGAAACTTGGAGAGTATGGTGGTGGATGAGTGGCACGAATTGCTCGGTTCGAAAAGAGCAGTTCAAGTGGAACTCGGTTTATCAAAATTGAAATCGTGGCATCCTAAGCTTCGTGTTTGGGGCATTTCGGCGACCATAGGAAATATGGGAGATGCTATGGACATCCTTATGGGAACCAATCCTCCAAAGCCAAAGCCGGTGGTGATAAAAGCCAATCATGAGAAGCAAATTGAGGTAGTCAGCATTCTACCTGATACCATTGATGAACTCCCCTGGGCGGGCCATCTTGGGATTCGCTTACTCGAAAAAGTCATCCCCACCATCAAGAAGAGCAAGAGCTGTCTCATCTTCACCAACACCCGTAGTCAGGCCGAAATTTGGTACCAGCGAATTCTTGACGTAGCTCCCGAACTAGCAGGGTGGATTGGAATGCACCATGGCAGTATCGATAAAAAGCTCCGCCATTGGGTAGAGGATTCGTTGCACACTGGCGACCTCAAGGCTGTAGTTTGCACTTCAAGCTTAGACCTTGGGGTTGATTTCCGACCAGTAGAAACTATCATTCAAATTGGGAGTCCGAAGGGTGTGGCCAGATTCATCCAGCGTGCCGGCCGATCCGGACACCAACCTGGAGCTGTATCGAAAATCTATTTCGTCCCTACACATTCGCTCGAACTGATTGAAGCTGCAGCTCTTCGTGGAGCCATTCAAGAGAAAATTATCGAGGAACGCGTCCCCTACCTACGTTCCTTCGATGTCCTACTCCAGTGGCTGGTCACTCTAGCGGTAGGCGAAGGGTTTTATCCTGATGAAACCCTGGAGCAAGTCCGGTCTACGGTGAGCTTCGGAAGTATTAGCGACCGGGATTGGCTGTGGTGTTTGAACTTCATCACCCATGGAGGCGAACCCTTGGAAGGCTACGATGAATTCCACAAAGTGGAGATTGAACCCGATGGAAAGTATGTAGTAAACAGCAAAAAAGTGTCCTTCCGACATCGATTGAGCATGGGCACAATTGTCTCTGATGGCTTACTCCAGGTTCGATTGGTACGAGGTGGATTCCTTGGCACCATTGAAGAGTACTTCATCTCAAGATTGAAAATTGGCGATGTATTCTGGTTTGCGGGTCAGAATTTAGAGCTGATTGAGATAAAGGGAATGACCGTGAAAGTGGCTCGAACGAAGTCGAAAGCGGGAGTCGTTCCAAGCTGGCAAGGCGGAAGAATGCCATTGAGTGCACAACTCGGCGCCATGCTTCGCGTCAAGCTGGGCGAGGCTTTCATTCATAAAACCACCACACTCGAAAACGACCCAGAGTTACAACTCATCCAACCTCTAATCGAGCTTCAAGCCGAACGTTCCATTGTTCCTAGCGAGAAGGAACTCCTCATTGAATATTTCCAAAGCGAGGAAGGTTACCACTTGTTCTTCTATCCTTTTGAAGGGCGATTAGTTCACGAAGGAATGGCCGCGCTATTTGCCTATCGACTTGGACTTTTTGCGCCGCTTACCTTCAGCATTGCCATGAACGACTATGGATTTGAGTTGCTCTGTGATCAACCCATCCCGATTCAAGATGCGCTGGATTCCGACATCTTCACCACAACGGATTTGAGGGAAGATATTCAGGCCAGCGTGAACGAAACAGAAATGGCTCGACGACGATTCCGCGACATTTCTCATATAGCAGGGTTAGTCTTCGGAGGATTTCCGGGAAAACCCGTGAAAATCCGCCACCTGCAAGCAAATGCGCAATTGTTCTTCAATGTCTTTTTGGAGGATGAACCCGATAATTTACTCCTGCTTCAAGCCTTCGAAGAGGTACACACCTTCCAATTAGAAGAGGCGCGATTGCGTTCAGCGCTCGAGCGAATAGAGACCCAAAACATAAAGCTGAAGTACATCGATAAACCTACTCCTCTTTCTTTTCCGATTATGGTTGACCGATTGAGAGAAAAGGTTTCAAGCGAGCGTTTGGAAGATCAAGTTCGCCGCATGCAGGAATGGTGAAAATGAAAAATTTTTCATCTCATCTGTAATAATCTGAAAGGATGCGATACTAATAGGGCAAACAACGACTAAAACACAAAAACATGAACATCATGAAAACTAAACTTGCATCGGCTGCCCTGTCGATTTTCGCGATCTTCGGGTTTAACCATTCCAGCGCACAAGAGAGCTCATTGCTCTGGGAGATTTCTGGAAATGGACTTTCCGAAAGCTCTTACCTCTACGGAACCGTACATATGATTTGTCCCGACGACCTCAATATGAGTGAGGCCATCATGCAATCTCTAGCCCGTTCTGAGCAGCTTGTAATGGAGCTCGATCTAGACGACCCATCGCTAGTCATGGAAATGCAGCGCTTGTCAGTGAACCCAGGAATGAGAAACATCAGTTCAGACCTCAACGAAGAGCAGCTGACAACTATTAATGCATTCTTCACAAAGCACTATGGCACTGACATGAGTCAGCTTGGCGTTATGCGCCCTTTTTCTTTGCTATCCATGGCATTGGTGAAAGGCTTTGAATGTCCGCTTCCAGCATCGTATGAAGAGCAATTCCTCAGCTACGCGGAGGAGAACGAATGGGAAACCTACGGACTTGAGTCTATCGAAGAGCAAATCGCGGTGATTGAAACCGCTTCCTTTGAAGAACAGATTGAATGGCTCATGGCCTACATTGCCGAAGAAGACAAGCTTTCTGAAGAGATGGAAACCATGATTTCTCTTTATCTGAATGAAGACTTAGAAGGATTAGCTGAGTATGTAGAAAACTCCCCAGAAATGGAGGGAATGGCCGATGAGCTTCTCGTAAAACGCAACGCGAATTGGATTGAACCAATGATTGAATTTGCATCGGAACAGCCCACGTTTTTCGCGGTCGGAGCAGCCCACTTGGGAGGCGACACTGGCGTCATCGAATTACTAAGAGAAGCGGGTTATACCGTTGAACCTGTACGTTAATCTCGACTCAATCCCGTCGATGGACATCAACCAACTCATTCAGGAATATCATCCGATGATCTACAAGATTTGTCGGGTGTATTCCGATGAGTACGATTTCGACGATCTCTATCAAGAAATTTCAATCAACCTCTGGAAAGGGTTGAAACGGTATGAGGGGAAATCGAAATTGAGCACGTGGGCCTATCGCGTGGCCTTGAACACGGCTCTGACCTATCAACGCAACAACTCCAAACACAGGAACAAGACTCCTCTCTCCGAGTCGATGGTCCCAGCTTCAAGCTCGGATGAAGCGGCGGAAAAGGAACAAAGAGTACAGCGCCTTTTCGATGCCGTGAGGCAATTGGAAAAGGTCGACCGCTCGGTGATGCTGCTCTATCTCGAAGAGAAGAAGTACGATGAAATCGCTGAGATTACGGGGTTGTCGGCGAGCAACGTCGGCGTGAAGATTAGCAGAGCCAAGAAGCAATTGAGAAAACTATTAGAAGGACAAATATGAAGGAGGAAGACGAAGATTTAATCGGCCTCTGGAAGAGCTCCGATCAAAGTGAAAAGAAAATGGAAGCAACAGTATCTCACTTCGGTGAAAGCTACTTTCAAAAACAGGGGAAGGATATTTTTCAGCGTATTCGCCGCAACATGGTGGTTGAATTATGGGCTTCAGCGGTGGCCGCGATAGGCTTTCCTTTCATCTTTAAAGACGACCCCTTTTTTTGGTGGTTAACAGGATTGATGGTCATTGCCGTTATCGTGACCCTTCGAATCTACGGCAGCTATTTCCGCAGCATTCGCCAGATTCACGAGGGTTCCATTATCGAATCACTCACCAAAAAGAAGGACGTGCTCGGCAAGTATATCCGTCGAATGCACCTTACCAATTACATCATTGTCCCTCTCTCTGTGGGCGTCGGATATTTCAGAGCCGATACCGACATCGTGTTGTTCAGTGAACACTTCTACATTGCTTTAGCCATTTGCGCTGTAACCAGCGCCGTCTTCATCATCTTGATTCGAATCTACATTCAAGCCTTGTATGGGAAGTACTATGAGCAAGTGACGGAGATGTTGAATCGGTTGGAGTGAGGGGGCCGCTAGCACTTGGCTTCGAAATGAGGCACAGGTATTCATTTTATCAATTGTTCGCTGAGTTAGATCTTTTCCAATCCCTGAATTAATAGAACTCATAAACGTACTCTATGGTTACAACTCGCTTTCTATCCTTGAAATGCTCCGAATCTGTTACTCGTGTGTGAACTTCTCTGACAAGGAGTAAATCGTCATAGAAGTACTCGTAAGTAAAAGCTAATGCTGTACCATGATATAAGTTAGTCCTTTGTAGCAGTCCATCATTATATAGGTGTTCTCTTCTCTGAAATCGGCCTTCTCGAGCATCCCAAATTTCCAGTTCCTCGACCAAATTACCAGCACTATCGTATCGATACTCATCAACACTTTCTTGCCATTCTGTGTATGTATATTGATAAACTAGATTGTCTTCCAAATCGAACTTTTTGATGATATGCTCAGTTCTTGATGTGTCTTCGATTGTCCAATACTCTTTAACAAGGAGTCCTAATGAATCTTGATATGTTGAGAAATATTCAGTGTTCGCTCTCTGAGCTCTATTTACTTTAGAAAATCGAAGACTCTCAGGCATCAATCTTTCAACGTAAATTATCAGTGAATCCGCGTTCTCAATTCCATGTATTTCCCTTAAGAGGTTTCTACTCAGCTCCAAGGGAGCATTAACCGACATGCTATATCTGTTGGCTATGCTGCCGTTCGAATTAGAGTCGAACAAGGTGATTCTCAATCCGGTGTTGGAGTGAGCGTAATACTCATAAAGCAGTTTCTCATCTCTATACTCAGAAGCCTTCATCGAAGTCATAAGTGAGCTATTCTCTCCGCGAGAGATGATTTGCGTTGTTCGGTCGAAGATTATTCTTCCATCTTCGTCATACTCTTGAATACTTACGACAGTATCGTTTTGGAAACCGTAGATTGCCTTCACGCTTCTGTTTGAAGTCGTTGCACAGGCCGTAACCAAAGTGGTCAAAACAACCAACATTAAATACACTGGCTGTTTTACTCGAAAAAAAGCTCTCATTTTCTAATATTCATCTTTGTTAATGCATGCATTGCGCAATACCTAAGTCCATTTAGCGCACTTTCATTGCACTCTTTCCAAATGCACTGATTTGCGGAGATACCTCGGTATTCCTTCAATAGCGAGATTTCCAACTCCCGAGAATCAAATTCTATCCAATCTACTCCTGGTGGAAGATTGACCAAGAACTCCGTTTGATATTTATCGGGAATGGGTACCCTCCAATACTGGCCTGTTTCTGGATCCCGGTAGACCTTAAAGAAGGGTATCTCCCGGACGAATTCTAGCTCAGACTCGACCAATTCCCTTAGTTCCTCTGTGAGGTAAAATATTGGTTTATCCAGTTCCATCGTTCGTAGTAGCTACTCCAAAATCCTTCCCTCCATCATAACCGATGGTCTATTTCTGGTGATAAAGGTCCCTTGGATGGTAAAGGAGTCTTCCCGGACATTGAGTATTTGAAAACGGAGGGTGTCAAGTTCAGAGCCAACCGCCCAATCAGGACCAGAAATTGCTCTTCTTGAATAGAGTAAGTATTCACAGTCATTCAGCCATTCCACTTGGTATTCAGCTACTCTTTCTCCATTGTTAAAGCTCTCAACTTGTCTGTCCCCTTCTCGTGTAACTACCGTGGCTTTTCCATCATCATGGGCAAACTCGAAAGTTCCATTTTTTAGAGTGCTGCAATCCGGCTGACAAGCAGTTGATAGAAGGATGAGGGGAAGTAAAAGGAGAAGAGGTTTCATGAGTCAAAAAGGTGAGAACTGAAGCTGAGGAGGTGAAGATACGAAAAGAGGTGCGCAGGTCCGCAGGAACGCGGGAACGCAGGTCACCTCAACTCAAGAGTTCGTGTCTCATGTCAAGCTTTATCGCATATCGCGCCATTTCTAACCTCGGTCCTTTGTCCTTCCAAACTTCTCTTCAAAACACAAGGCTAACCAATTATCACAAACATGGGGTTTCCACCCCATGCAAGATCAAATGATCTTCCATACATTCTTGATTCTCCAGAACGGTCGAACCATTTCGAACACAGTTCTCTGCCTCAAATCGCGATTTCCACGCGACAGCGCTAGGTGCTAGTAGCTAGTAGCTAGCTATTCATCTCCATCCCAAAGAAAAAACCCAGAGCTCACATTCCTGCTCACTCCGGGTCAACTAACCTAACTACTCAACTAATCTTAAGTCTATCGGCGGTGGTGTGCGCCTCTGCGATGCTGTTGTTCGCGTAGCATTTCAAACTGTTCTTCGGTGAGGATTTCCTCCATAGATTGCTTGAAGTCTTGCATGATCGCCTGCATCTGTTCGCGACTTTCCTCACGCTTCTGGCGCTCAACTTCAGTGATGGAGCGAATCTCTTCACGTTGTTCCTCGGTGAGATTCAACGACTCCATCATCTGTTCCAGGTCTCGGCTCTCTGCTCTTTCTCGGCGTGAGCGCTGCATATCTTCACGTTCACGATCTCGGGTTCTCATCTCTTCTCTTCGAAGTTCACGCATGCGCATCGCCTCCGCGCGCTGCTCCTCGGTTAATATTTCATTAATCTGTGCACGAAGTTCTCCGCGTTCGCCATGAGCACTTCGCAATTCTTGCATTTTGATTCTCAACACTTCCATCTGCTCGCGCAGTTCTTGAGATTGCTCCTCAGTGAGGTCTAGCCGCTCAAGTCGTCGCTCGAGATGCTCCATTCGGTCTGAACGCTCTGAGCGGGCATGCTCGGGTTGAGCGAAAGTGGATGTGCTTGCTACTGTAAAAAGCAGAAGAGCCCCTGTCATTTTTGTGATTGCCGTTTTCATGTATTGCTCTTTTGTGATATTGTTGATTTCGAGTTTATGATGTTCTGAAATCCTAAAGGTTTAATCCGGTTCAAATTTTACCTTTGCTCCCGTGAAGAAAGCCATCTCGAAATCTTTCGGAATCCTCTACCACATCTGGTACTACGTCGTGATGGCATCCGTCATTCTCGCGATTTTTCCATTCATCTATACCACCTCTAGAAAGGAGGACACCTACGACAAGTTCTTCCGCTGGGCCCGAGTTTGGGCTAAGGCAGTTTTAATATTGATGGGATTGCGAGTAAAAGCTACTGGACTAGAGAAAATCCGCAAAGGACAGCAGTACATCATCATCGCCAATCATGCGTCGGAGCTCGATATCATGATGACCTTGGCACTCGTGCCTAGTCCCTTTGTTTTTATCGGAAAGAAAGAACTCGCCAAGCTTCCCATCTTCGGATACTTCTACAAGAGAACCAATATCCTGGTAGATAGAAAGAGCGTCAGCTCCAAACGTCGAGCGATGGAAATGTCGGGCATGCGACTCGCCAAAGGCACTGGACTTTGCATTTTCCCGGAAGGTGGTATTCCTGCCAAACACGAGTTGAGTCCATTCAAGATGGGCGCTTTCAAATTGGCGGTAGATTATCAAGTCCCCATACTCGCCTTGGCCTTTCCGGATAATCGCAGACATTTTCCAGATTTCACTCAAGGTGGATATCCCGGAATTGTCCGCGCAAAAATCTTGGGCGAAATTGTGCCCAAGAGCAAACTGGAAGAACACGCACCTGCATTGCGCGACGAATCTTACCGTCGTATCTTTGACGCTCTAAACGAGTAGAAATCATGAGAATCTCGAAAGAAGAAATCAACAAACTGGCCCATCTTTCACGTCTTGAACTCAACGATCAAGCTGTTGAAAAGATGCAAGCCGACATGGATAAGATCTTGGATTTCGTCGCTCAGATTGAAAAACTCGACCTCGATGGCGTTGAGCCATTAGTCTACATGACCGACCAAACCAACGTTCTCCGCGAAGACACGGTCGTTCAAGAAATCACCCATGCGGAAGCGCTAAAGAATGCACCAGACGCGGATACGGATTACTTTAGGGTATCGACGGTGAAGTGATGTCGGCACTGGGTACTGGGTACTGGG
>JABXHW010000003.1 GCA_013373425.1 Flavobacteriia bacterium | reverse complement strand
CTTCGGCCATAGGCGACCGACATATATTTCCGAGACAAACCATCAATATTTTCATCTAACTCAAATCTAGGTGGTGAAGGATGGAAGGTAAATAATCTTCTGAAGAAGAGAGAGGGAGGAGAGTGATTTCTATCAACAAAAAACCCCGCCGATGGGCAGGGTTTCTAGGTCTTAAGCTAAGGTGAGCTTCTTTTTTAGATCATCGACGTACGTCTTAAAACGCTTGTCGGTCTCAGCTAAGTTGTTGACCGTTCTACAGGCGTGGAGCACTGTAGCGTGGTCTTTATTACCACATTGCGCACCGATGGTGGCGAGTGAATTCTTTGTGAGTTGCTTTGCAAAGTACATCGTAAGCTGGCGAGCTTGAACGATTTCGCGTTTTCTCGTTTTCGACTTCAATAGTTCCATCGGCATATCGAAGTAATCGCATACTACCTTTTGGATGTAGTCGATGGAAATTTCGCGAGTGGTGTTCTTCACAAACTTGTCGATCATCTGCTTAGCGAGATCAACAGTGATTTTCTTCTTGTTCAGGCTAGACTGTGCAAGTAGTGAAATTAGGGCACCTTCGAGCTCACGCACATTACTGTTGATGCTGTACGCCAAGTACTCAATCACATCATCCGGCATCTCAATACCGTCGGTGAAGAGCTTCTTGCGAAGGATGGCAATTCGAGTCTCAAGGTCAGGCTTTTGCAGGTCGGCACTCAATCCCCACTTAAAGCGAGAAAGGAGACGTTGTTCCATTCCTTGAAGGTCAACCGGCGCACGGTCAGACGACAAGACTACTTGTTTACCGTGCTGGTGGAGGTGATTGAAAATCTCGAAGAACACATCCTGTGTCTTTTCTTTTCCGCTGAAGCTTTGGACGTCATCGATGATCAATACATCAATCATCTGGTAGAAATGTACAAAGTCGTTCTTCGTGTTGTTGCGAATAGAATCGATAAACTGCTGAGTAAACTTCTCTGCGGAAACGTAGAGAACGGTTTTCTCAGGATAGCGATCCTTGATTTCAATCCCAATGGCATGGGCCAAGTGGGTTTTGCCTAAACCAACCCCACCGTAGATGAGCAGGGGATTGAAAGAGGTACCTCCAGGCTTGTTGGCAACTGCAAATCCTGCAGAGCGAGCCAGACGGTTGCAATCTCCTTCAATGAAACTGTCGAATGTGTAGTTGGGGTTGAGTTGCGACTCAACGTGCACCTTTTTGAGACCTGGAATTACAAAGGGGTTGCGGATTCCGTCGTTCCCACCGATTTCAACAGGCATTGAAACTTTTGGGTTCTTAATCTTTCCGCGGTTCGTGCTAGGGATTTTTACCGTGTGCGGATTTGAGTTTCCGTAGGTATTCTCCATCACGATGCTGTAAACCAACTTGGCGTCGTCACCAAGCTCTCGGGTGATTGCAGACTTCAACAGCTTAATGTAGTGCTCTTCCAACCACTCATAAAAGAACTTACTAGGTACTTGAATGGTTAGAACAACACCCTGCAACTTTAGGGGTTTGATAGGCAGGAACCACGTCTTGAAAGCTTGGCTATTAATGTTGTCCTGAATGTAATCGAGACAACCTTTCCAGACGGTTTCAGCGGTTCTGTCCATCGATAGAAATTAGGTGGTTAGTACAGTAATTTTCTGGTGAGCACTTTGCCTTTGGCCGCGATTCGACCCGTGCTTTGTTCCATGGACAAATGTGTGAACAAAAAAGTTATTAAAAAAGCGAAATTACACTTGACTTTTAAGTTTTTTAGCCCAATATTCAAGCCGCTTGGCATTCTTCGCTATCCCAGTGTTTTCGCGGGAAGCTACTCATAATCAACTACATGGTTACAATTGAAACAACGGTACGCGTTCGTTACAGCGAGACCGATCAAATGGGCATAGTCTACTACGGTAACTACGCTCAATATTACGAAGTTGGACGCGTTGAGTTACTGCGTCACTTAGGGATGAGTTACCGCGAATTGGAAGAGGAGGGAACCATGCTTCCTGTCGTGAAATTGGAGTGTAAATATATTCGTCCGGCGAAGTATGATGACGCTTTGAGAATCGTAACGACGATTGATGAGATGCCGTCGACGAGAATAACGTTTAAACACGAAATTTTCAACGAGGAGAATGTACTACTCAACCAGGGTCAGGTCACACTCGTTTTTGTAGATATAAAAAGCGGACGACCTCGAAAGGCGCCCGCTTCTGTAGAATCTATTTTCGCACCGCATTTCGCGGTTTAATCTTAGCGTATTCTTATCAGCTTCTGACGATGCGTATTTCCGCGCTCATCGGTGAGTAGAAGGAAGTAAGCTCCAGTCCTAATTCCACTTCCCGAGTAATTCCAAACTTCCGTTCCGCGGTCGATTGAACCTGAGCTGATGATTCGCCCAGTCATATCCACCAATTGATAGCGGTATGCATTCTCTCCATTGAGTCGGACTTGAAGTGATTGTCCTCTTGAGAAAGCTGCTGTGTTATAGAACATCACACGCTCGCTGTCAAGTTCGTCTACGCTGATAGGGTTCGATGGCAGTATACCATGGTTGTAGAAGGCTTCCCAAATAGGTTGCACATGCTGACCACCATATAGGTTACTGTCGGCAGCGATAATGGCCATAGCGGCTTGTGGCATAGTCATGTTGGAAGAGAAGCTGTAAGCACCCTCGAGCACAACTTTGTCCATTACAACGGGGCCAACCTTTCCCCAACCTTCCATTAAGGCAGACACCCAAATATCAGTATGTGTGTAAATCCCGAAGAAAGAGAGGTTCTGGTAATTCTTGTTCTGCACATTAGAAGCAAAACGTCCACCCCAGAACTCATTGTGTCCGTCCCAGGTGAATACTCTGTCATAGCCGTACGAGCTAATGTTGCGACTATAACTAGCAGCTAGATAATCGCCGATAGCCTCGTCCAAACAGCCTCTCTCAGTTCCGGTGTTAGTTCCAGGAGCCGCACTAGCGGAAATAGCGTGACCGTACTCGTGAATGATTACATCTGCGTCTTCGCCATCATCAACACCGCCTTCACCAAATCTTAAACTTGGAGGGTTGGTGCCTCTGCTGAAAGAGGATTGATCCGCGCCGCTCCATGCGTTCGCATCCGCATCAATCTTGTAATTCACCAAGTTGAAGCCAAGGCTCTGCATGTAATCTTGATAGAAGCTCAAATGATAAAATACATTCACTTGTTCAAATTCATTGTCTACTCTGGAGTAGAAGAAGTTGTTGTCTGTGCGCGTTACAGGCGCAAAAGTCGGCGAGTCGAAGTCGCGAATACGTACATAAGAATTCTCTAAAGAGAAGGTTCCATTGTTGAACTGTGCAGTCACCGTGCGATCCACACGTAATGGGTCCAAGTCACCAGCGTTCTGGTCATTCTCATCTCTGTAGGGATTAGCATAAATGCTTTGAACGCTCGTAAGTGGGTCTGGATTGAACACCTTTACATTGATGATGGTATCCTCGTAAAGAAGCAAATCGCGCTCCCATATTACATCACCACCGGCATTCACAAAATACTCCTCGAAGTCGATACCATCGTTGTTCACCTGACGAATGACCGGAACCAAGGCGGATCCAGTATAGAACCAAACCGGACGAACATCTGCGGTTAGGAAGCTTGAGCTGTTCAAAGGCGTTCCCGGCTCAACAAGCGGGTCACCTTGTGCCATTTGAACTGGGTAGGTGTTGGAAGTAATCAAACCCACACGATTCTGATGGTTAACATGAGCTACAATCTCAGCGCCGTAAACTCTCTGACCTTCAATAAATTGCCCAAATCTAAAGTAAGTGCCAGTCTGACCCGCCACAGTCGCGTCAAAGTGCAACGTGGATCCAACAATTTCTGGTTGTCTGGAGAAGATATGCGTTCTCAACTCGGTGAGGGCATCGTTCTGGATGGTGAAACTTGCGTTCCATTGCACAGCTTGCTTTTGCATGATGGGATGAGCATAGGTGCTCAAATCCTGATGCGAGTGCTTCTGTGCAAATGCGCTAAAGGATAAGAGTAGCGCTAGTGCGATATTGGTATAGTGCTTCATACGAGAAATAGTCAGTTCCTTCCTACAAAGCTAGTGTTTTCTAGTGTTTCTACCTTGTCTTTCAACTCGTTGAAAACGCTTCGTCGGACTCTGAATTCAAACTGGCAATCATACTCCATAACGCGTTTGGTTATGGATGCGTTGTACTGCTCGAGGAAATAAATCACTTGGCTTAGGTGCGCGTAGTCCGTTTTTATCTGACCCGCATATTCCAGTTCCTTGGTGATGATTTTCGTATTCTCGATTGCCTGTTCAGCCGCTGTTCTGTAGGCATTGATTAAACCCGACACACCCAATTTTGTTCCACCGAAATAACGAACTACAACGGCTCCTACGTCTATGACCTCCGAAGATTGCAATGCGTGAAGAATGGGGGTTCCAGCAGAGTGAGAGGGCTCTCCGTCGTCATTCGCTCGATATCGAATTTCATCGGGATCTAAGCGGTAGGCATAGCAATGATGTCGAGCTTGATGGTGTTCCGTTTTGATACCAGCGAGCTTCTCCTTGAACTCATCTTCATCGTGAACAGGAAAGACGTATCCGAAGAATTTACTCCCACGGTCCTTGAAAAGGCTTTCTCCCTGTTTTGCTATTGTTTTGTAGATGTCTTGTTCTTCACTCATGCTAAAGCGACATCAATACAATGGCAGTTCCGGCAAGTAATAGACCGGCAAACCGCCATTGGGTGATTCTTTCTTTGAATAGGAGTAGAGCAATTATCGCCGATAATGCAACGATTCCCACATTGTTGATTGGGAACAAGATGGCGCTAGGGAACGGATTATCAATGGCCTTCATCAAAAAGTAGATGCTTCCATAATTGGGAATTCCAAGAATCAATCCCCATAACCAACTTTTTGGACTCCAACTCCGGGATTTGAGGATGTAAACTTGAATCAAAATGAATAAAACCCCAAGTATGCCTGCGATTCCAAAGCCTGTACTGGTAAAATAGGAGAGGTGTTCGGGTCGTGCAACATCATTCTGAACCACCTTTAAGAATGAATCGAGTAGGCCACTACCTACGAATAGAATCACTAATCCAATCCAATTCCCGCTGTTTCGCTTCTGATTCTTGCCCGGCTTGTTAATCGCATACACAGCAACGAATGCGATGAGAATGCCGATGATATTCCAAGCGGTTATTTGTTCCGAAAAGAAGAATATTCCTGAGAGAACCGGTATGGCAACAGACATTTTCACAGTGACAGATACTACATTGACGCCATGTTCTTGTGTCACTTTTGCCATCAGCTGGAAAAGTGTGATGAACATAATTCCAATTAACCACGGCCAGATATTCCATTGGATGAGTTCATCCTGAAATTGGAAATCGTCCTGCAGCGGAAACCAGCCCAACGTTCCGGCTATGGCGTAATTCGCTACAATCGCCTGGAGATTGTCGACGTCGTATTTCCCAAAGAGCTTGAATAAAATGAAGATGATAGTGGAGCAGGCAATGCTCAGGAGTAGGTATATCATAGGCGCTCAAATCTTTGCCAAAGATCGTCCTCCACTTGAAATTCTTCCACCTTTCGAGCCGAATCTAAAACAGGAGCCTTGATGCCGGATTCAAAGGCTACTTTCCCATTGAGAACCCATGCCTCGTCCCAAACTTCGTCTTCAAGGAATTTCTGGATGGTAGAGGCGCCACCCTCCACTAATACGTGCGTAATATTACGTTCGAACAGCTCGTGCAGCAATTCAATGGCAGTATTCGTATTCCAAGTTTCAATGGGCGATTCGTAACCGTATTCGGAGGCATGCGGCCCTACAATCCAGGTAGAGTTGCCGTCGTTCATCACGGTATTCCTGCCGTCAATTGGGCGGTTGGTCCAAATAATTCGCTGTGGACTTTTTCCTGGCCATAAACGCGTGGTGAGACTAGGGTTGTCCATGACAATTGTTTTCCCTCCAACGAGAATGGCATCCACTTCAGAGCGCAGTTTGTGTACTTTTTGCTTTGATCGGTACCCCGTAATCCAAGCGGGTTCGTTGGCTTCTCTAGTGTTCGGATCTGGAGCTAGAAATCCATCTGAGGAAACGGCCATCTTAAGCGTTACATATGGACGCTTCTCTTTGTGGAAAGTGAAGAAAGGTGCATTCAATTCTCGAGCTTCTTTCTCGAGAATACCGACCTCAACTTTAACTCCTTTGTCACGCAGCATTTCAATTCCCTTTCCGGCTACTGCACTGTGTGGGTCGACTGTGGCGACCACCACGTGAGGAATGCCCTCCTCAATAATTCGGAGTGAGCAAGGTGGAGTTTTGCCAAAGTGCGCACAGGGCTCTAAGCTGACGTAGATGGTCGATTCTTTCAAGAGCTTCCTGTTTTGAACTGATTCGATTGCGTTCACTTCCGCATGTGGCTCTCCAGCTTTATGGTGCCAGCCTTCTCCAATGATTTGGCCATTGTGAATGATAACCGAACCCACCATAGGGTTTGGGTGTGTTGAACCTTTGCCGAGTGCGGCAAGTTCTAGGCATCGTTGCATGTAAGTTGAGTGTTCCACAAATCAAAGGTACGTTAGGTGATCTTTTTGTCCGCATGGATGCGCCAATCCTTCTGAAGAGAAATACCTTTGTAGAATGAAATTGAGGGAGCTAAAACTCTTCTGGATTGATAATTTATCGCACCTCTACGACGACCGTGAGGCGGGGTTGATCTTGCGCCAAGTCTGGGAAGAGATGACTAATCACGGTTCATTAGCGTGGATGAGCTTCCAGGATTCTGAGGTAGAGATAGACTTGAGTCCTCAATTGGAAATGCTTAAAAAGGGTACTCCAATTCAGCACGTACTTGGCTTTGCAGAATTCATGGACTTGCGTTTCTTAGTGAATTCAACTGTGCTTATTCCACGTCCGGAGACGGAAGATTTGGTGAGGCACCTCATCGTGTCCATTCCTCAGAATTCAAGCGTAATCGATATCGGCACGGGCAGTGGATGTATTGCCATTGCTTTGAAAATCAGCCGACCAGACCTTGTTGTGAGTGCCTTAGATGTATCTGAAGAGGCATTGTCCATCGCTCGAAAGAATGCGAGCGACTTGGGAGCAGAAATCGAATTCATACTATCTGATATCCTCACTCAGCCTTCAATTGGCGAGTTTGATGTTGTGGTAAGCAACCCTCCATATATTGAAGATAAGGAGCGAAAAGAAATGTCGTTGAATGTTGTTGAGTTTGATCCAGAGCTTGCTTTATTCGTGCCTGATGGTGATCCGTTACTCTTCTACGATAGAATTGCCAAATGGACGTTAGGGTTCTCAAAACGACCCATGCTGACTTTCGAATGCCACATTGCTCATGTGGATAAAGTGAAGCAACTAGTAACCTCCAGCGGCTGGCATCAGGTTGATACTCTTGCCGATATCACGGAAAGGCATCGATTCGTGATTTCTCGTTCATAAGTTCATTGCATCGGCCTTGAAGAACAGCAGGAGATTGTGGAAATTTAGTCCCTGAAAATTCCAGCAGATGTCCGACGTACAATCGCGTATTACCCAGCTTCGCAAGGAGCTCGAAGAGCATAACTACAGGTACTACACGCTCGATCAGCCGAGTATTTCCGACCGTGAGTTTGATGAATTGCTTCAAGAACTTCAAAAGCTTGAAGATGAGAACCCGCAATACTTCGACGAAAATTCTCCAACACAGCGAGTAGGCGGACAAGTCACGAAGAATTTTGAAACGGTTGTGCACAAGCGACCAATGCTCAGTCTTTCAAACACCTACAATCGTGAGGAGTTAGAAGACTTTATCCGACGCGTGAAGTCGGGCTTGGAGCGAGAAGAGGTTGAGTTTGTATGCGAACTCAAGTACGACGGTGTAGCGATTGGAATCACCTATGAGAATGGACGATTCACTCAAGCAGTGACCCGAGGAGATGGCTCCAAAGGAGACGATGTAAGCGCGAACGTGCGAACCATTCGCAGTGTACCGATGTCGCTACGAAGTTCAGATGTTCCCGATGAGTTTGAGATCAGAGGCGAGATTTTCATGCCTACAGAGTCGTTTCAGAATATGAACGCACAACGAGTGGATGAAGGCCTAGAACCCTTTGCCAATCCTCGCAACTCCGCTTCAGGAACTTTGAAAATGCAGGACTCATCGATAGTCGCGAGTCGCGGACTAGACATCTTCCTCTATTTCGTTCTTACCGGCGATAAGCGATTCAATACGCATTATGAGTCCATTGAGGCAGCAAGTAATTGGGGCTTTAAAACACCGGACCCGAAGAAGCGATACATCGAAACTGCTCGCTCGGCAGATGAGATCTTTGATTTCATCAACTACTGGGATGAACACCGCAGGAACTTGCCTTTTGAGATTGATGGAATTGTCATCAAGGTGAATAGGTACGCCGATCAAGAAGTGTTGGGATATACGGCAAAGTCCCCACGCTGGGCGATTGCGTACAAATTCAAGGCCGAGAAGGTACGGACTCAACTTAAAGAAGTGACCTATCAAGTGGGCAGAACTGGAGCTATCACCCCTGTGGCCAATTTAGAGCCAGTCTTGCTTGCAGGCACAATTGTAAAGCGAGCAAGCCTTCACAATAAAGATCAAATTGAAAAGCTTAACCTTCACGATTACGATTATGTGTTCGTTGAAAAAGGAGGGGAGATTATTCCAAAGATTGTAGGCGTTGACGAAGAAGCGAGAACGTCAGAGTCAACACCGATTCAGTATATCACCCACTGTCCAGAATGCGACACAGAGCTTGTTCGCGAAGAAGGAGAGGCTCAGCATTATTGCCCGAATGATATTACTTGTCCGCCTCAACAACGAGGAAAAGTAGAGCATTTCATCTCTAGAAAGGCCATGGATATTGATGGGCTGGGCAGCGAGACTGTCAATCTACTCTTCGACAAAGGCTTAATCAACAATGCAGCCGACCTATATGAACTCACCGCAGATGACCTGCTTCCGTTGGATCGATTTGCGGAAAAATCGGTAGATCGAATGTTAACTGGAATTGAAGCTAGTAAGGAGATTCCATTCGAACGTTTCCTCTTTGCGCTAGGCATTCGATACGTTGGCGAAACCGTAGCCAAGAAGTTGGCGAAATCATTCAAGAATCTCGAAGCACTGCAATCCGCAAGCCTTGAACAATTAATTGAGGTGGATGAAATTGGAGAGCGAATCGCAAGCTCGTTGGTGTCTTATTTCCAAGATGATAAGAGTCTGGAGTTGGTTAATCGATTTAAGTCATTTGGTCTCCAAACGGAAATGATTGAAGCCGAAGGGAGTACGGATAGATTGGCGGGATCAACCTTTGTGGTCTCTGGTGTATTTGAAAACTACGAGCGAGAAGAACTCAAGAAATTAATTGAATTGAATGGGGGAAAGGTGGCTTCATCCGTCTCAGGTAAAACGACTTACCTCGTCGCTGGTGAGGGAATGGGACCAAGTAAGAGAGCCAAGGCTGAAAAGTTAGGTGTCCAGATCATCGACGAAGGAGATTTCAACGAATTGATTGGAAAGTGAAGATAGCTCGTAAATACTGGCTCAAGAAGCTCAAGGCGAATTCCACGCCGCATGTTGGATTCACTTCCTGGGAAGATGTCAAGTCCGTTGGGATAGTGATGCCAAATCGCGAGCGGGGGGATGTGAACGATGTGCATCAGTTCGTGAAAACGATGGATTCTCTTGGCGTTGAGACACATTTGCTTCTGCTAGCGGAATCGAAAATGACCAAGAAGAAGGAAGAAACCCGCGAAAAATATGCACTATACAGCAATGAGAGCAATTGGAAAGGGATTCCAACAAGTGAGGAATTAAACAGATTCAAAAGCCGCAAATACGACGTGGTTTTGCACCTTTGCAAAACGGTTGAAGGTCATGCTGAATACCTTCCATATCAATTGACTACCAAGCTGTTGGTCGGACATTGGAAATACCCCGACCAAAGCATAGTGGATATCGGAATTGAGATGGAGGGGCGCAGTATGAAGTCTATCTTGGACGACGCCGTGAATTGGCTTAAAAAGATTAAGAATGTCGCATAAATTAAGAGGAACGGGTGTTGCATTGATTACCCCGTTTAAGGAAGATGGATCAGTAGATCATGATGGATTGACAAATGTTGTCAACCACTGTATCCACGGAGGTGTAGAGTACCTTGTAGTGCTTGGAACAACAGGAGAGAGTGCCACATTGAGCAGCACGGAGAAACTCGATGTTGTGAACACCGTCATTCAAGCGAATCAAGGGAAACTCCCGGTTGTGATGGGCTTGGGAAGCAACAATACTCAAGCTGTTGTAGATGAACTTAACTCAGGTATACCGGAGGGTGTAGATGCCATTCTATCTGTATCACCATACTACAATAAGCCTACGCAAGAAGGAATTTACCAGCATTTCAAAGCGATTGCCGAAGCTTCTCCAGTTCCGGTGATCTTGTACAATGTACCAGGCAGAACGTCATCAAACATCAGTGCGAGTACGACGCTCAAGCTGGCGAAAAACTTTGATAATATCATCGCAATCAAAGAAGCTTCTGGAAACATGGAGCAAGTGATGGAAATCATTCAAGAACGCCCTGAGGGATTCGCAGTGATTAGCGGTGATGACAACCTCACTTTTGCAATTGTGATGCACGGTGGCGACGGCGTGATTTCCGTGAGCGGTCAGGGTTATCCAGAAATTTTCACTGAAATGGTTCGCGAAGGATTGGCTGGAAAAGTTGAGTCTGCTCGCCAAAAGCATTTTGAACTTTTCAAGGTTACTCAACTCTTATTCGCTGAAGGAAATCCTGGTGGTATTAAGGCTGTGTTAAAGCAACGTGGCGTTTGTGGCGACACGCTCCGCCTGCCTTTGTGGAGAATTTCAAATGATCTATACATGAAGTTGGAGTCGGAAACCAACCGACTTACTTCATAAGCATCTTATAACTTCATTTCTCATTAACGTCGAGGTAAGAACAGGGCTAGACCTTTGTTCAAACCTCGACAGATGAGAAAAAGATTAGTCGAAACGGTAGTCATTAGTGATGTTCATCTCGGAACATTCGGCTGCCACGCGAAAGAGCTTCTTCAATATTTGAGAAGCATCAAGCCAAAGACGCTTGTACTCAACGGAGATATCATCGATATCTGGAACTTCCGTAAGCGATACTTCCCGAAATCGCACATGCGTGTACTCAAACGCCTTCTTCACATGGCGAGCAAGGGTACAGAAATCTATTACCTCACAGGAAATCACGATGAGCTTCTCAGGAAGTTTGCCGAGTACGATTTAGGGAATATCCACCTCAGGAACAAGCTGGTTTTGGAGCAAGGCGACAAGAAAGCTTGGATCTTTCATGGGGATATTTTCGACACGAGTATTCAAAATGCGAGATGGATTGCCAAGTTGGGTGGGTGGGGCTACGACATCCTGATTCTGTTAAATCGAGGAATGAACTTCGTGCTTGAAAAGATGGGACGCGAAAAGTTCAGTTTATCGAAGAAGATTAAAAACAGTGTAAAGAAGGCGGTGAAGTACATTACTGACTTTGAGGATACTGCTGCAGCTTTGGCTGTTGATCAAGGCTATGACTACGTGATTTGCGGTCATATTCATCAGCCTCAAATGCGTGAAGTGGTACGCAAAAACGGCAGCACCATGTACCTGAACAGTGGCGATTGGGTTGAAAACTGCACTGCCTTGGAATACAACAAGGGTAAATGGACGCTCTATCAACACGATTTGTCTGTAAAAGAGCATGACTCGACGGATCATTTGATTGATGCCAGTCCGAAAGCCATCCTAGCCGAACTTCTTAAAGAGACTCAAATTGTCGCATCGAGCTAAAGTTCTCTACGCTATTCAGGGTACGGGGAACGGACATGTTTCAAGAGCAAGAGCGCTATATCCCAAGCTAATTGAATCGTTTGATGTCGACTTGGCCCTAGTAGGTAAGAACAGCGATGTTAAGCTTCCTGTGCAGCCGGTATGGAAGGGGAGAGGTGTGTCGATGGAATACAGCAAACGAGGTAAGGTAGATGTGATTAAGACGATTTTAGCGAACTCACCCATCCGAATCTGGAAGGAGATGCGGGACATTCCGGTTTGTGAGTACGACTTCATCATCAACGACTTCGAAAGCATTTCGTTAAGAGCGGCGAAACGAATTGGAGTTCCGGTTATTGGTTTGAGTCATCAAGCGGCTGTTTCCAATCCGAAATCGCCAAAGGCAAAGGTGTTCATGCCCATCGGCAAGTTTATACTGAGTCACTATGCTCCCGTAAATCATGCTGTTGGCTTTCATTTTAAAACGTACGCTGAGGATATCCTTCTCCCATTGCTGGATGGGCAAATTCTTCAGGGAGAATATCGTGCTGGTGAACACGTAGTAGTTTACACGCCGGCGTATGGATTAAATGAAATTCGAAAGGCGCTGAAGTCTATTCCCCGCTCTTTTACAGTTTTTCACCGTGAGGTCACCGAGGTGAATCTTGAAGGGAATATCATTTGGAACCAAATTGATGGCGATGCGTTTAAAAATGCACTACTTAAGTCAAAAGCTGTGGTCTGCAGTGCAGGGTTTGAATTGCCTTCTGAATGCCTTCATCACGGCATTCCTTTGGTGGTTATTCCAATCCAAGGGCAATATGAACAATGGTGCAATGCATTTGCCTTGAAAGAAATAGGTGTAGAATCGCTTAACAAATTGAACTCCGGCAATCTCTCCGAGGCCTTGAATAGAGCCGTTTCTAGACCGCTAGCACCCGCTGTTTTTCCAGATGTAAGTGGACTAGCTGTAGAGCGAATAAAAACTTGGTGGGAAGAAATGCGAAAATGATACTTTACACGTTGGTGTATTCTCACTACTTTTGCAGGATGTTTCGAAAAACCGGAATTACACTTTTAGCCATTTTTGGCCTTTTGTTATCGACAGGATGCAGCGAGTATCAGCAGGTACTCAAGAGCTCTGACTTGAATTATAAATACGCTAAAGCCGTTGAGTATTACGAGGCTGGGAAGTACGCACGTGCTCTGCCTATCTTCGAAGAACTTCGCTCACTTTACCGCGGTACGATGCGTGTTCAAGATGTAGCCTACTACTATGCAGCTTGTTTGTATCACGACGAGGATTATATCCTTGCGGGTTATCATTTTAAGCAGTTTTACCAAGCTTTCCCAGGAAACGAGCACGCGAATGAAGCGGCATATTTGACCGCTCGCTGTTATTACTTGGAAGCACCAACGTACAGTTTGGATCAAGCTTATACTTACAGAGCGATCAACGAGCTTCAGCTCTACATCAATACACATCCAACTTCGGAGCACATTGAAGAGTGCAATGAAATGATGGACGAACTCCGCCATAAGTTGGAGAGAAAGAGTTATGAAATTGCCTACCAGTACTATCACACCAGAAGGTACCAGGCAGCGGTAACGACTTTTTCGAATACTTTGAACGACTTCCCGGATACCCCGTATCGTGAGGAGGCTATGTTCTACAAGTTGCAATCGGCATATTTCTTAGCGGAAAACAGTATTGCCGACAAGCAAATGGAGCGCTATAGAAGCGCAAAAACGTCTTATTTTGATTTCATCCGTGCGTTCCCAGAGAGCGAGTATCGCGATGAAGCAGATCAGACCCTAGGAAAGATTGAAGATTTTTTGAACGGTAAATTGAATTCTTGATGGATTACAAGAAGAGCCAAGCAGCGCGTACTACAGTTACACGCAACCTTAACGAGATTGATGCACCTACAGAGAATGTGTACGAAGCACTCGTTATGATTGCACGTCGTGCAGATCAAATCAATGATGAGATTCGCGAAGAGCTTCACGACAAGTTGGAAGAGTTCGCAACTCACACTGAGAACTTGGAGGAAATCTTTGAGAACAAAGAGCAAATCGAAGTATCTAAGTTCTACGAAAGCTTGCCAAAGCCAGCAGCGCTTGCATTGCAAGAGTGGTTGGAGGGTAATGTTTACACGCGTTACGCAGAGAACGAAAAGAAGGCATTCTAAAGTTACATGCTGCACGGAAAGAAAGTCCTTCTGGGCGTGACCGGCAGCATAGCAGCCTACAAGTCTGCTCATCTGGTCCGACTCCTTGTGAAAGCAGGAGCCGATGTGAGAGTAGTTATTACTCCTGCGGCTTCTGAGTTCGTGACGCCTCTTACTTTATCGACGTTGAGTAAGAATCCAGTTATGGATTCATTTACGAACGACGATAGAGGGGCAAAGGTTTGGAACAATCATGTTGAGCTAGGCTTGTGGGCTGACTTGTTTATTGTCGCACCTGCAAGCTCCAATACTTTGAGTAAGATGGCTTCGGGGCAATGCGACAATCTTCTCACCGCTACCTATGCCAGCGCAAAATGTCCGGTTTACATCGCTCCTGCCATGGATCTTGACATGTACGCGCATCCTGCCAACCTCGAAAATTTGTCGAAGTTGGAGTCTTTCGGCAATCACATCATTCCTGCTGAAGAAGGAGAGTTGGCAAGTGGGCTAGAAGGGAAAGGTAGAATGGCTGAGCCAGAAAACATCATTTCTTTCATCGAATCCCACATCCGATCTAACTTACCATTGTACGGAAAGTCGGTTCTGATCAACGGTGGTCCTACCTATGAAGCTATCGATGCTGTTCGCTTCATTGGCAACCGAAGTTCAGGTAAGATGGCTGTCGCTTTAGCCCAAGCTGCACTCCAGTTGGGGGCGAAAGTGGAATTGGTTCTCGGTCCCACGGCTTTGGAAGCTTCTCATGCCAATTTGACCATCACTAGAGTGGAATCCACTCAAGAGATGTATGATGCAGTAACCACTAGAGTAAAAGGTGCGGATATCATTATCCTAGCCGCTGCTGTATCTGATTACAAGCCGAAAACTCAAATCGCTGAGAAACAAAAGAAATCCAAAGATGATTGGTCGATCGAGTTAGTGCCAACCGTGGACATCCTCAGTGAAGTAGGAGCAACGCGTTCGTCAAAACAGTATCTCGTGGGCTTTGCACTCGAAACTCAGAATGAAGAAGAGTACGCTCAAGGAAAGTTGGAGCGAAAGAAGCTCGATATGATTATCTTGAATTCACTTCGAACTCAGGGAGCTGGTTTTGGCGTAGATACCAATCAGGTAATTATCTTCGATAAGGATAACAATAGAGTTGAACTTCCGTTGATGTCCAAGCTAGAAGTAGCTCAGCAAATTTTTGAACAGATCCTCACGAGATATGAAGGTTAGAACTCTCTTACTAATTATGACCGTCTTTATGCTATCCGTGCAAGCGAATGCACAGGAGTTACTCGCTACAGTTCGAGTACAAGCGCCAGGCGTTCAGATTACCGATAAGTCAGTTTTTACCAATCTCGAGTCGCTTCTTCAAGATTTCATGAATGGTCGTAAATGGACCAATTTGCAATACGAGCAAGAAGAACGAATTCAATGTTCTTTTGTTTTCACCATCAACGACTACAATCAACAGAACGGACGATTTATCGGCCAACTTCAAGTGAATTACAGTCGCCCTGTGTACAACAGTACCTATCAATCCCCGGTGCTAAACTGGATTGATCCTGATGTGCAGTTCACCTACGTGGAAGGATCTCCAATAGACTTTGTAGAGAATCAACACATCAATAACCTTACGTCTATTTTGGCGTATTACTCCTATGTGATCATCGGCTTAGATCATGACACATATGCGCCCAACTCCGGCGAGGATTACTACCTGAAGGCGCAGATGATTGCTGCGAACGCTCAAAACGATAATACCGCTAAGGGTTGGAGATCTTTTGATGGTAACCGAAACCGATACTGGTTGGTGGATAATCTTCTCAATCCTGCATTCGATCAGGTAGTGAATACATTGTACTCCTATCACCGTTTAGGGTTGGATAAAATGCACGATGTCAATGAGCAAGAAGCAGCCAAGCTTCAAATCAAGAACAGCTTGATGGCATTGAGAGACGTGCATCAGCGCCGCCCCGGCTCCTTCATCATGCAGATATTTATGGAAACGAAGAGCGACGAGATTATTTCAATTTTCTCCGGTGGTCCTGAGCTTCAAACTCAAGACTTGGTTCAAGTTCTCCAAATGATTGACGGTCCGCGTAGCTCAGATTACGATGCGCTGGCCAATTGATTCTGCTAATTAGCAGAACGAGGGAGATTGTCTCAAGATATATCTCGGATTTTAAGTAGGTGTTGAAGTTTAGCACGCCTGAGTGCAATTAGACCTTCGTGCGGATCAAATTAGATACTGCGTTTTCGTTGCCAAGCCAAGTACTCTCGGATAGTCTTCAATTTTCTTCAAAGTCTTATTGAAAGCTAAGGACCTTTATATCCTATGCACATTCCGATTTCAATCGTTGATGCATTTAGACGGTAAATGGTTCTCGAAGGCTGACGAGCGAACATGAGCTTTCCAATGGCGAAAAACTGCAGATATTTCAAATCTAAAAAGGTCAAACGAGCGCCTGCCAAAGGTCCTAGTTCCTGAGTTGAGCCGGTAATATCCGTCGCATATAGTCCATCCGGTATGGTCCTGGTCCCTGCATATCCAATACCAAGGAAAGGAAGTACATCTAGTCTGTCATTCAACTCAAACTCATATGCGGCAGTAAGTGAAAATTGATAGAATCTAGACGTATGAGATTCGTCATTCCAGTTTAAGTTACCCTTATCGAAGAATGAATACACATATTTGATTCCTACGTGAATCCGGTTGAATTTATAGCCGAACTCACTTCCATAAATCAGAGCACCTGCTGTCAAATCACGATCTGTCGCAAGGAAGTTCGCATATCCTACCGATGGAGAGAGATATATGCTATTGTCCGAAAGTCCGAAAAGAGGGGAAGAGTCACCTTGCGCATTTGCAAGTGAGGACGATAACAAAAGAACGGAGAATAGAAAGGGTGCAATCCCCAATTTGTGAGAGAGGTTCATATTAAGTAGTATTGATTTGGTTCTCCGAATATAGAGAAAGGAAGTGATTCATTCCTCGACATACCATCGTGAACAACTTGTCTTTGAGAACGCACTTCAGACAATGAATGATTTTATATTTGTGTAGCAGAGAATAGCTCTATGATTCAACACCTCTACATCCGAAATTATGCGCTCATCGCGGAATTGAAACTCGATTTCAGCGAAGGCTTTTCAAGCATCACAGGAGAAACAGGCGCTGGTAAGAGTATTCTCCTTGGCGCAATGGGCCTGGCTCTTGGAGAGCGTGCTGATATGCGTTCGGCATTGAATGAAGGGGAGAAGTGCGTGGTAGAACTCACGGTGAATATTCAGCCGTATGCCTTGCAATCTCTGTTTGAGGAGTTGGACTTCGACTATGAAGATGAGACCATTCTCAGAAGAGAAATCTTACCATCTGGCAAATCAAGAGCGTTTGTCAACGACGTTCCTGCAAGAGCTGCAGACCTGAACAAAGTAGCTCAGCGATTGATTGATATCCATTCGCAAAACGACACTTTACTTCTGCGTGACACGACGTTTCAACTTGATCTAATCGATGGACTAGCGAACAATTCAGATGCTCGTCTAGCGTTTGGTGAAGCTCTCGCCGCTTACAAGGGTGCAGCGCGTCAGCTGAAGCAAGTGGAGGAGGAGCTCACTGGAGGTGAGGATATGGACTATCAGCAATACTTGCTGCAAGAATTAGTAGAAGCCCGACTCGAATCTCCCGATGAAGAGGAAGCTGTTGAGGAAGAGTTAAATCGACTACAACACGGAGAAGAGGTGGCGGAAGCACTCGGGAATGCCGACCGTTTCCTGATTATGGAATCTGGTCTTCTTGATCAGTTTGATAACTTTCTTCAGCAGATAAGCTCAGTCGCAAAGTACGATTCACGCCTGAACGAGCTCGTTGATCGTATGCGAAGTGCGAAGATAGAAGTAGAGGATGTTCAAGGTGAAGTAGAGAAGATCGCCCGCGATTCTGAATTCGATCCGGCTCGCCTGCGGGAACTCGACCAGCGAATGGGTGTGTTTCAACACTTGAAAGCTAAGCATCGGATGCAATCGCTCGGTGCGCTTATCGAATTGAGAGGCGAAATCGAAACAAAGCTCGAACGTTTCTCCTCGCTTGAATCGCGCTTAGACGGTGCAAAGACAGCACTTGCTGCTGCTGAGAAGTCGTTAAAGGTCGCCGGAGATAAGTTAACCAAGTCGAGAAAGGCCGTACTTCCGAAGATTGAAGCCGAAATTGGCGGACTGCTGAAAGAGCTCAATATGCCAGATTCCAGCATTGTTATGTCTCTGGATAAAATCGAGGAGCCCACAGCCAAAGGCTTCGACGACGTCAATTGGGGGTTCTCGGCAAATAAAGGACGCAGCGTTCAACCTTTGCACAAAGTAGCCAGTGGAGGAGAGCTCTCCAGGGTAATGTTGGCATTGAAAGCCATCATGAGTAAAAGTCAGAGTTTGCCCACCATCATCTTTGATGAAATTGATACAGGTATCAGTGGCGAAACTGCTCGAAAAGTTGCCGGCATTCTGAAGAATATGGGCAAGAGTATGCAGGTTATTGCCATTACTCACTTGCCTCAAATCGCCGCGGCAGGCCAAAGTCATTACCTCGTTTCTAAGCAAAGTGAATCAGGTGAGACCAGAACCTCTATCCGCAAGCTTGCTGATAAAGAGAGAGTTGAAGAAATTTCAAGAATAATAAGTGGCGATGTGAAAAGCGATGCCTCTCGCGCAAATGCGGAAGAGTTGCTCGCCCAAGAATAGGCGGTGCATTTCACTATCTTAGCCCCGAACTACGCAATTAACCATCCTTGGATATGTCAAATAACTTACTACAAGGCAAAAGAGGAATCATCTTCGGAGCCCTCAATAAAGAATCAATCGCTTGGAAAGTGGCAGAACAGTGTCATGAACAAGGAGCGAAATTCGTTCTCACCAACGCGCCAATAGCTATGCGTATGGGTGAAATCAATGAACTTGCAGAAGCGACTGGATCAAAAGTGATTCCGGCGGATGCGACAAACATGGAAGACCTTGAAAACTTGTTCAAGGGCGCCATGGAAGAACTAGGAGGTCCATTGGACTTCGTGCTTCACTCTATCGGAATGTCTGTGAACGTTCGTAAAGGCAAGCACTACACGGAGCTCAACTACGATTGGCTAGAAAAAGGATGGGATGTCTCAGCTGTTTCTTTCCACAAAGTGATGCAGACAGCTTGGAATCTCGACGCTATGAATGAGTGGGGGAGTATTCTCGCACTAACCTACATGGCCGCACAGCGTACATTCCCGGATTACAATGATATGGCCGATAACAAGGCATATCTAGAGTCTATCGCACGTAGCTTCGGTTACCATTGGGGTGTGAAGAAGAAAGTACGTGTAAACACGATTTCACAGTCACCAACCATGACCACCGCAGGTAGTGGTGTGAAAGGATTTGATGGCTTCATCTCTTACGCAGAGAAAATGTCTCCACTTGGAAACGCTTCAGCCGACGAGTGTGCTTCTTACTGTGTGAGCTTGTTCAGCGATCTCACCAAGAAAGTCACTATGCAAAATCTCTTCCACGACGGCGGATTCTCGAATGTGGGCGTTAGCGATATGGTCATGGAGCAATTCATGAAAGACCAATAAACGTTAGTAGAATTCTACTTTTGATATAGAAAGCCTTCCAGAAATGGAGGGCTTTTTACTTTCAGGGCCGGCTTAAGTCGATTTCCCTTTCTTGAGAATGTTTCGTATTTTACTGAGGAACAGTCCCCTAAGCCCTACAACTATGCATCTGAGAAACGAAGAGCTCACTCTGCTCTACAACGCTAATAATGCCAGAGACCGGCAGACTTTAGCATTAGCTACAACTATTACCTCGCACATCAACAAGCAAGAAATCAATTCGGTAACCATTTCAGGAACGATGTTTCGATTGATGGTTGATCGTCTGCAAGCTGACCCTAAAACATTGTTGAACAAAGCCGATACGGAATATCAGCGAATTCATCGAGGGAGCGAATACGACCCTTCTATTTGGCTTCAGGCCATCAAGAAGCGTCCTGAGCTTTTACGTGCTCCGGTAGCTATGTTTCGCGGCAAAGCAGTGGTGTGCGACACTCCAACAGCTATCTTCAGACTAGTAAGTCCTAAGCAGCAAACGGCTTAGAATTCACTTTTCATGTGGAAAGTAATCTTGTCAAACTTCTCCTGAGCCATTTGAAGGCCAAACTGAGAATCGGCAAGGAATACGAGCTTTCCAAACTTGTCTTCAGCGAGGTAACGCTGCTTCAGGCGTTTGAATTCTTCCAGCTGACCTTCATCCGTGCTTTCAATCCAGCACGCCTTATAGGCTGGGAAATTCTCGTATGAGCATTTTGCACCGTATTCATGTTCAAGTCGGTACTGAATAACTTCATACTGAAGGGCGCCAACTGTTCCGATAATCTTACGACCGTTTTGAATCAGCGTAAAAAGCTGAGCGACACCCTCGTCCATAAGTTGGTCGATGCCCTTGTTGAGCTGCTTCGATTTGAGTGGATCAGCGTTATTGATGAACCTGAAATGCTCCGGTGAAAAGCTTGGAATACCGGTGTAGTGAAGGTCTTCACCGCTCGTAATCGTATCTCCGATTCTGAAGTTTCCCGTATCTGGCAAGCCAACGATATCTCCAGGGTAGGAAGCATCAATGATTTCTTTCTTAGAAGCCATGAAGGAAGTTGGACTACTAAACTTGAGGTTTTTACCCAAGCGCACGTGCTTGTAGTTAGTGTTCCTCTCGAATTTTCCGGATACCACTTTTACGAAGGCAATTCTGCTTCGGTGATTGGGATCGATGTTCGCGTGAATTTTGAATACAAATCCTGAGAACACATCTTCCGTTGGTTTCACCTCGCGCTCTTCAGCTTTCTTAGGTTGAGGGTTAGGCGCAATGTCAACAAAGCAATCCAAAAGCTCCTGAACACCAAAGTTGTTTAACGCAGAACCGAAGAATACGGGGCTCAATTCACCTTTTGCATATGCTTGCTGGTCGAATTCGGGATATACACCATCGATGAGCTCAACTTCATCGCGCAACTGCTGAGCAGCTTCTGCTCCGATGCGTTCGTCTAGCGATGGGTCATTGATATCTTCGAAGGCAATCGACTCAGCTACACGTTGTTTGTTGGCACCATCGAATAACTGAAGGTTCTTACCATATATATTATACACGCCTTGGAAGCGTTGTCCCATTCCGATTGGCCATGAGAGTGGGCGCAAGTTTAATCCCAACTTCTGCTCAACCTCGTCCAAAAGATCGAAAGCATCCTTTCCTTCACGGTCGAGCTTGTTGATGAAAACAATCATTGGTGTTTCGCGCATGCGACAAACTTGAACCAGCTTCTCGGTCTGCGCCTCGACGCCTTTTGCCACATCAATCACTACAATTGCACTATCTACAGCGGTAAGCGTACGGTAAGTATCTTCTGCAAAGTCTTGGTGACCTGGAGTGTCGAGGATATTAATTTTCTTACCGGCATACTCGAATCCCATGACCGAAGTGGCCACAGAAATACCACGTTGTTTCTCGATTTCCATGAAGTCGGAGGTAGCGGCCTTTTTGATCTTGTTCGATTTTACGGCTCCCGCTTCTTGAATCGCTCCACCGAAGAGCAGCAATTTCTCTGTCAGCGTGGTTTTACCCGCATCCGGGTGAGATATAATTCCGAACGTTCGTCTACGTGCTATTTCCTCTTTGAATCCCATGGAATCAGATTAATGTGTAATCGGCGGGCAAAGGTATGCAATAGGTATCAAGAGTCCATTGTTGAAAATAATTAGTGCTCGTGTGCACAATTGTTTAACTTTTCTGTTAACATTCTAAACATAAGAAGTGGAACTTATGGAAAGTAAATATTCGATACGCGATTTGGAGCATCTAACAGGCGTGAAAGCGCACACCATCAGGGTGTGGGAGCAGCGCTATGAGATCGTGACACCACAGCGCACGGATACGAATATTCGGTATTACAAAGACCAAGACCTCAAGAGATTACTCAATGTCGCCGTTCTGGTGCATGGAGGAATGAAGATTTCTAAAGTAGCGGAGATGTCTGATGCAGAACGAAATGCGCTAGTGTTGGACGCTTCTAAGTATCAGGGAAATCACGAAAGCCAAATCAACGGACTAAAGATTGCCATGCTCGAGTTTAACGAAAACTTGTTCGAGCGTATTCTCACCAATAGCATGGCTACCATAGGTTCCGAACAAACATTCAGCAAGATTATTGGCGGCCTGATCCAGCAAATTGGAATCCTCTGGCAAACCAATACCATTAGCGTGGCTCACGAGCATTTTGCATCAAACCTAATCCGACAAAAGCTCTACGTTGCAATCGACGATGTGATGGGAACCATGCAAACCGCAGGGGAGAAGACCTATTTATTGTACTTGCCTGCTGATGAATTGCACGAACTCGGATTACTGTACCTCAGCTATTTGTTGCAGAATGCAGGGAATAGAGTAATCTATCTAGGACAATCCGTTCCACTGGAATACCTGTTTGAAGTTATGAATCAAATTCACGTGGACAGTTTGGTTAGCATCTTCACTACCTACCCATATAAAGATGATACACTCAAGTATTTTGATGCTGCATCTAAACTACTTGGTGATAGAAAAGTGGATTGGGTAGTAGGGGGTAGGCAGTTGACCGACCTTGATCTTTCTGGCATTGACAAGCGTTTCACGGTTAAGTCAGATGTGATGAGTATTAAGGACCATCTCTTTGCAAACGTTGAGGCTAGGCGTGTTTAATGTTTTCGAAAAAATATTAAACACTTTACTTTGATGTTCTAACATATTGTTTAACTTTGATGTCAGATTGTTAAACAAAATCTCTGGAATCATGTCAAATGCGGAATTCGGTGTTCTTATCAATCAGCATCATCAGTTTTTGAAAAACTTGGCTTTGAAGCTCACAAAGCGAATGGATGAAGCTGAAGATTTGATTCAGGAAACTTTTTACAAGGCAATCAAGAATCAAGAGAAGTATAGAAGTGGTACCAACTTGAAAGGGTGGTTGTATACCATTATGAAGAACACCTTCATTAACAACTACCGTAAAAAGCGCAACCAGAACACTTTTATCGACGAAACCGAGAACAACTACTTCATCAACAGTAAGGAGTCTACAAAAGAGGTTTCAACAGATAGCTTGGTCGATCATGAATATCTCATGAAGCAAATTGAGTCGATTGACCGCAACTACCTCGAGGCTTTCATGATGCACTACAATGGTTATAAGTATGAGGAAATCGCTGAGATTCTCGAAATACCATTAGGCACTGTGAAAAGCCGTATCTTCTTAGCAAGAAAGAAGATGATGAAGAAACTCGAAGACTATCGCGCTTAACCCATCCAATGAGTAAACCAACCGCCATCGTTATAGGCAGCGGATTCGCTGGACTTGCTGCCGCTACTAGCTTGGCAGATAAGGGATACGACGTTACCGTATTAGAAAAGAATAGTCAACCTGGTGGTAGAGCCAGGAAATTTGAAAAAGATGGGTTCACCTACGACATGGGCCCGAGCTGGTATTGGATGCCAGATGTTTTCGAAGATTATTTCAATCGGTTCGGCAAAACGGTGTCGGACTATTACAACCTGAAAAGACTCGACCCTTCTTATCGCGTTTATTTCAAAGATGGTCCAACCGACCTCCCAGCGGATATGACTGCGCTCAAGGCCTTGTTTGATTCAATCGAGCCGGGTAGCGGAGCAAAGCTGGATGAGTTCTTAGAGGAAGCAGCCTACAAGTATGAGGTAGGCATCAAAGAACTGGTTTATAAGCCAGGTCGATCTATCATGGAATTTGCCGATATGCGAGTGTTGAAAGGATTGGTGCAAATGCATCTCCTTACCTCCATGAAGACCTATCTCCGAAAGTCCTTTAAAAATCCCAAACTCCTGCAATTACTGGAGTTTCCCATCTTGTTCTTAGGTGCGATGCCAAAGAACACTCCCGCACTTTACAGCTTGATGAATTATGCAGATATGGCCTTGGGTACCTGGTATCCTGACGGTGGTATGCATAAGATTGTCGAAGGCATGGTGTCATTAGCAGAGGAGAAAGGTGTTCAGTTTAAATACAATAGCGAAGTAGTGAAGTTCCACTACGAAGGTGATTCTATATCCGAAGTCGTGACTCTGAGAGCGGACTACAAAGCGGACGTGATTGTTGCCGGTGGAGATTATCATCACATCGAACAAAAGGTGCTCAGACGAGAGTCGAGAGCCTATTCTGAAAAGTACTGGGATCAGCGTAAACTCGCACCAAGTAGCTTGCTATATTACATAGGATTGAATAGGAGAGTGGAAGGGCTTGAACATCATAACCTGTTCTTCGACAGCGATTTCGACAATCACGCGAACGAAATCTATGACGACATCAAGTGGCCTACGGATCCTCTGTTCTATGTTTCTGCTCCGTCACTTACCGACCCGTCCGTTGCACCGGAAGGATGTGAGAACATGTTCATTCTCATTCCTGTAGCTCCTGACATGAAGGAGACTGAAAAGATACAAGAGCATTATTTTCAGGTGGTTATGGACCGCTTGAAACAACATACCGGTATTGATTATCGCGATCATGTAATCTTCAGAAGAGATTACGCTTACAGCGACTTCGTTGCTGATTATCACTCGTTCAAGGGCAATGCCTACGGATTGGCAAACACCTTAAAACAGACCGCCATTTTGAAACCAAAGATGAAGAGCCCAAAGGTTCCGAATCTATATTTCACTGGACAGCTTACCACTCCGGGTCCAGGAGTGCCACCCAGCTTGATTTCCGGACAAGTAGTAGCCGAAGAGATTGTAAAAGATCAATTAAAACGCACCGCATGAAAGCCCTATTTGACCAGTTGTCCTTTCGCACCAGTAAGATTGTAACCCAACGTTACAGCACCTCTTTCTCCCTCGGTATTTTGGGTTTGAAGAGAGAGTTGCATGCGCCTATTTACGCCATTTATGGCTTCGTGCGCTTCGCGGATGAGATTGTGGACACATTTCACGATTACCCGAAAGAAAGGCTATTGAAGGATTTCAAGAGAGATACTTACAAAGCGATTGAAGATGGGATTTCATTGAATCCAATTTTGAATAGCTTTCAGAGCGTTGTTCGCGAGTACGACATTGATCTCGACTTGATTGAAACGTTCCTTCACAGTATGGAAATGGATCTTGATCCTACTCGAGAGTACGATCAGAAGATGTACGACAAGTACATTCTCGGAAGTGCAGAAGTGGTGGGGTTGATGTGCTTGAAAGTCTTTGTTGAGGGAAGCAAATCGGAATATGACCGTTTGAAGGATTCAGCAATGAAGCTGGGATCAGCATTTCAAAAGATCAACTTCTTGCGTGATCTCAGTGCTGATTTCCATGAGCTTGGCCGTACATACTTCCCGGGTGTAGACCTTGGAAACTTTGATGAACAAACAAAGATTCGCATCGAAGAGGATATTGAGAAGGATTTTGCCGCTGGATTCGAAGGGATTAAACAATTACCTAAGGGTTCACGTTTTGGTGTGTATATCGCTTACGTTTACTACTATTCACTCTTCGGTAAAATCAAAAGAACCTCTGCGTCAGTGATATTCAAAGAAAGAATTAGAATCCCGAACAGAAGAAAGTATAGACTGTTCTTGAGTTCTTACCTTCGTCACAGTTTTAACTTGCTATAACGCATTATACACAATGGCAGAACACGTTATCCTGGTCGACGAGCAAGATCAACCGCTCGGACTGATGGAGAAAATGGAAGCCCACGAAAAAGGACTCTTACACCGCGCTTTCTCTGTATTTATCCTCAATTCAAAAGGTGAAATGATGATTCACCAACGCGCTCTACACAAGTACCATTCTGGTGGCTTGTGGACCAATGCGTGTTGCAGTCATCCTCGTGATGGTGAAACCATCATCGAAGCTGGACACCGTCGCCTCATGGAGGAAATGGGCTTCGACACCGACCTTACTAAAGTCTTAGAATTCACCTACAAAGCTGAGCTGGATGGTGGCCTTTGGGAACATGAATACGATCATGTGATGGTAGGTGAGTTCGAAGGAGAACCAAAGCCAAATCCATCTGAAGTAGCCCAATGGAAATGGGTTGCAGTTGATGATTTGCGCAATGACATCGAGAATCGCCCGGAGCGCTATACAGAGTGGTTCAAAATCATTTTTGACCGATTCACAAAAGAGGTGAACGCATGAACGTGACGGTAAGTCGACATGCTCACTTCAACGCAGCTCATCGCTTGCATAACTCGAGCTGGTCTGACGATCAGAATGACGAGGTGTTCGGGAAATGCAACAATCCGTATTACCACGGTCACAATTACGAGCTCATAGTTTCAGTGACAGGTCCGCTTGACCCAGAAACTGGTTATGTTATCGATATGAAGGTCTTAGCCGACCTGATTAAAGAACATGTTGAAGACAAGCTCGATCACAAGAACCTCAACGAGCAAGTTGAGATTTTCAAGGAGCGCATCCCCACTGCAGAGTGGATTGCGGTAACGATTTGGGAGTGGCTCAGACCACATATTCCACAGAACCTCACGATGAAAGTGACGCTTTATGAAACGCCAAGAAACTTCTGCGAGTACAGCGGCCCGCAAGGATAGAATGGAATCTTCTTCGGAAGAAATCCTACATGTAGTTGAGCTAGCTGGCAATAGCCATGTTGGCACCTCCAAGGAGACTCCAATGCGCAAGGATGCATTCGAGCTATCTGATCAGGAGAAGATTGAGCAGATTGCGGATAAATTCAAGGATATCATGCATATCCTAGGGATGGATCTTTCTGATGATAGCCTATCTGGAACGCCGAAGCGCGTGGCGAAGATGTATGTACAAGAGGTTTTTCAGGGATTGAATCCTGCGAACAAGCCCGAAAGCAAACTCTTCGACAACAAGTATCAGTACGGTGAAATGCTCGTTGAACGCGACATTACCGTTCAAAGCTATTGTGAGCATCACTTCGTTCCAATTCTCGGGGTATGCCACGTTGCATACATCTCCAGTGGGAAAGTGGTTGGGTTGTCTAAAATCAATCGAATCGTCAAGTATTACAGCAAGCGCCCTCAGGTACAAGAGCGACTAACTGAGCAAATCGCCGAGGAGCTCAAATCTGCACTAAATACTGAAGATGTGGCTGTGTTTATCGACGCAGAACATCTCTGTGTTTCCACTAGAGGAGTAGAGGACACTGGTTCTAGTACAGTCACCACTCACTACAGCGGAGCGTTCAAGAAGAAGTCGGTTCGTAAGGAGTTTCTTACCTACGTGAGAGCAAAGGGCTGAAAGTGCTAAATCGAGTTGGCATCTTGCTCTCCACTTTGTATCCTTGCCCTACAGAACCGAGACCTCTATGAAGAAGATTATGAAGCTCTTTCGTGCAAACTGGAAGCACGACAAATTCGATCCACAGAAAGAAGTGTTCACCAAGAACAATTCAGCGGTAGACACGGTTGATGAATACGATACCGCCCTGACCGAAATTGAACTGAGAGATCGTTGATTGCGAGCAGGGTATAACTCCATTCCCTGCATGAGCGAAATAGCTATTTTTTGGCACCGTAGAGACCTCAGAACAGACGATAACGTAGGTCTGTTTCAAGCCCTGTCTTCTGACCTTCCTGTTCTCCCACTTTTTATCTTCGACTCCATAATTCTCGATAAACTCGAGGATGAAGATGATGCACGTGTAGAGTTCATCCACAGCGAGTTAAGCAAAGTGAAAAAGGCGTACGAAAAGGCGGGAGGTAGCCTTATTGTTCGTCATGGAAAACCCATCGAAGTCTGGAAGTCCATCTGTGAGGAGTTCAATGTAAAAGCGGTCTATACCAACCGGGATTACGAGCCGTACGCTCAAGGTCGAGATAAGGAGATTTATTCTTTTCTGTCCGAGAAGGACATCCCTTTCAAAGGCTACAAAGACCATGTGATTTTCGAGAAATCTGAGGTGGTCAAGGACGACGGAGATCCATATCTGGTCTTTAGTCCTTATGCACGTAAATGGCTAGCCGCGGTTACAGACAATACCTTCAAATCTGTAGATTCAAGTTCTAAACTGGATTCACTCTATCAGACCGACCCGCTTCCCATGCCAAGCTTGGAGGATTTGGGATTCAAGTCGTCGGAAATTGATGCTCCGAGTAAAGAGGTTCCCAAAGAAATCATTGACACTTACGATAAGACACGAAATTTCCCAGCTCAGAATGGAACTACGAAGCTGAGCGTTCACCTTCGCTTTGGAACCATTTCGATTCGCAGTCTTGCAAGAGAAGGTCAGGCGCGAAACAAGACCTACCTAAACGAGCTCATTTGGAGGGACTTTTATCAGATGATACTTTTTCATCATCCTAAATCTCCTGATGAAGCCATCAAGCCTGCTTACGACCATATTGAATGGGAGACTAACGAAGAGCATTTCAAGGCTTGGTGTGAGGGCAGGACAGGTTATCCAATTGTTGATGCAGGAATGCGTGAATTGAACGAAACTGGGTACATGCACAACCGAGTGCGAATGATTGTGGCCAGTTTTCTCACCAAGCATTTATTGCTCGACTGGCGTTGGGGAGAACGATACTTCGCACGCAAATTGCTCGATTATGAATTGGCTTCAAATGTCGGCGGATGGCAATGGGCATCAGGAAGTGGATGCGATGCAGCGCCTTACTTCAGAATCTTCAATCCGACGAGTCAGCTTGAGAAATTCGATAAGGACTTGAAATATGTCAAGCAGTGGGTGCCAGAGTATGGAACAGAGAATTATCCCAAGCCTATTGTGGATCACAAGGAAGCCCGGGAGCGCGCTTTATCGAGATATAAGGAAGGTTTGGCTAAGACTTAGTCTTTGACTCTTTCTCCTTTTCGCAGCCGAAAAGTCCGTTTTCTTTTATGATGTTGTCCACATAAGCAGGCAAGCTATCTTCCCAGCCAGATTCTCCATCGCGAATCTTGCGAAGTACCTCGCGTGAGAAGATGTGGAGTATACTCTCATCAAAGTCCTCGATATCAGTGATTCTTCCATTGTAAATCAGATAATCGAAAATTGGACGGAAACGTGGATGAACCTTCAAGTTCTTTGAAGTTGTGAGCTTCGATTTGGTCGAAGGTTTGAACGGATAGACATAGATTTTGATATCCTTGGAGAAGATCTTGCCAAAAGCCTCTAGAATTCCGCCATTCAGATTTCTATAGTACTTCTCGTTGAAGATTTCTTCGAGGTTGGGAATACCCATGATGAGTCCAGAGCGCTTCGTAGTGAAACGACCGAAATAGTCGACAAGTCGGTAGTACTCTTGATAATTGGAAATCAGCACCGTTTGGCCCAATGAGCAAAGAATTTCAGCTCTATCGAGGAAGTCCTGTTCATCGATTTCACCTTCAGCAAGGAGGTTATTCAACGTGATTTCAAAAAGGACAACGAGCTTGTCTCGCTCCACCTTGCGCTCCTTCACGAACATGCGATATCCCTTCTTGATCATATCGATGTTCACCTTAGTTACGGGACGGAAAGATCCGCGCAAAGCGAGAACGTTCTTCTTGTAGAGCACTTCGGCAGGTAAGAGGTTGTTACCTTCAGGACCGAAGATTACTGCATCGGTAAAGCCATTCTTGATCAGTTGTAAACTCATCAATCGATTATCCACATTCTCGAAATCAGGTCCCAAGAAATTGATCATGTCAATTTCAATGGCGTCACGAGAGATGTTATCGAATAATGCGTGAAGCAATTCTTTCGGATCATCCCATAGGTGGAAGGCACTGTGAATCAAGTTCACGCCCATATTGCCTATGGTTTCCTGCTGATACTTTGCCTCGTTCTCATGCATTCGAATGTGAATGATGATTTCATTTGGCTCTTTTTCAGGTGCAGTTTGAAAACGAAGCCCTAACCAACCGTGACCTTTAAAAGTCTTAGCAAAGTTGATAGTGGCCACCGTATTCGCAAATGCAAAGAATCGCTTGTCGGGATGCTTCTGGCGATTTAGACGCTCTGTAATCAAGCCATACTCATGGTCGAGCATCTTGCGTAAGCGCGGCTCTGTCACGTATCGATTGTCGTCCTCTTTCCCGTAAATCGCATCAGAGAAGTCCTTATCGTAAGCCGACATGGCCTTTGCGATGGTTCCCGAGGCTCCACCCGCTCGGAAGAAGTGTCGGACTGTTTCTTGTCCGGCTCCGATTTCAGCAAAGGTGCCGTATATATTGGGGTCAAGATTTATGCGAAGTGCCTTTTGGGCAGGGTTGAGAACAATGCGATCCATGTTTGTGGCTTAGTACGTCCCGATTGACACAAAGTTACTGAGATTCTATTCTCTCCCATGGATATTGCCGTTATTTTTGAAATATGAAATTGATCCTCACCGGAACGGGAACGTCACAAGGGGTGCCAGTTATAGGCTGCCATTGTGAAGTGTGCACTTCAGCTGATCCGAAAGACAAAAGATTGCGTTCTGCTGCGATATTCCGTGCGGATAAGCAATCAGGTGTCGCCATTGACTGCGGACCGGATTTTCGCGCTCAAATGCTGCAGATTGGGCAAGTGAAACTCGAGCATATCTTACTCACTCACGAGCACATGGATCATGTCGCAGGCATTGATGATGTCCGCGCTTTTAACTTCCAAGCGGGAGTAACCATGAATATTTGGGCTACTCCACGCGTACAAGATCGATTGAGAGCTCAGTTCTCATATGCTTTTCAAGCTCAGCCTTATCCTGGAGCTCCGAGGATTGAATTGCAACTTTTACCGGATGAGCCGTTCGAAATAGATGCGATGCATATCGAACCCATCCGCGTTCATCATGGTAAGTGGCCTGTTCACGGTTTCAGAATAGGGGATACGGCCTATATAACCGATGTCAATGGTATTGATGAAGAAGAGTTAGAGCACCTGCAAAACCTCGAAAACCTTGTGTTAGGAGTTTTGCACAGGAAAGCACATCATTCTCATTTCAATCTTGAGGAGGGAATAAAAATGGCTCAGCGAATAGGGGCCAAGCGTACCTACTTCACACATATCAGTCACAACATGGGCCTCTATGAGTCTGTCCAAAACGAGCTTCCCGAAGGAATTGAGCTCGCTTATGACGGATTAGAACTCGATGTGAACGCTTAGTTGGCTTTGTGGAACTCTCCCTTGTTGAAGATGCCAAAAGCTTTTCCTACTAAAGGCTTATTCAAGAAAGGTTGATTGTAAGCTAAGCTAGATGAATCGTTTAGATGGCTTGTCCAAGCGTGGCTCGGGTCGAATACGGTGAGCTCTGCTGGGGAACCCTCCACCACATTAACTTGACCTAATCCATAGCTTTCACGTGGACCATGGCTCAAGCATTCAACCCATTTTTCTAGACTGATAGACTTGGTCAACTCCGCACCGTACAATCCGAATGCTTGCTCAATGTAGGCCATGCCAAATGCGGCATTTTGGTACTCACATTTCTTGTGCTCCACATCCATAGGGGTGTGATCCACCGCTATAGCATCAATTGTACCGTCGTTAATCCCTTCAATCAGCGCTTGACGGTCTTCTTCAGTTCTCAATGGCGGTAGCACTTTGTACACTGAATCGTACTCGTGCAGGGCAGAATCTACCAGTAATAAGTTGTAGAGGTTGACATCACATGTTACGTGGTAGCCGTTCGCTTTGGCTTTGCGAATTCTATCTACGCTGCCAGCGGTTGAAACTCTAGATATGTGCAGATGGCCTTCGGTATAGGAAAGCACTTCCAAATCTCTTGAAACCATGAGTTCCTCAGACATAGCCGGTATACCTTTCAAGCCCAAGTAAGTTGCGGTATGTCCTTCGTTCATCTGTCCGCCACTCGCGAGTCGCTTTTCGAAGGGGAAATTGACAATCGTTAGTTGATTGGGCTTGCCGTAGAGCAGTGCCATTTTCAACAAATTGGGATTGTCGATTGAATTAAAGTCATCTGAGAATGCCACGGCTCCAGAAAGGTGCATGTCGTACATCTCCGTCATTTCTTCTCCGGCCATATCTCTCGACAAAGCACCGATAGGGAGGAGGTTCACCGGTAGTTGAGCACTCTTTCCGTAGATATACTCAATGTCGCTTTTATTCTGGATGACTGGACGGGTTCCAGGTGTTAAGCACACAGAGCTGAAGCCGCCATTTAGGGCTGCGGACGCGCCACTTTGCAAATTTTCACGCTCTTCATTTCCTGGGTCCGCAAAATCACTGTGCATTTCAACCCATCCTGGAGACACATTATACCCCTCGAGGTCAATGCTGTTTTCCCCTTTGTTAGGTTCAATAGACTCGGCAATACTTGTGATTTGTTCGTCTTGAATGCGGATGTCGACCACCTGGCCGTGGTAGGGAGAGCGCGTGTCAACTACGCGTACCTTGCGAAGAAGTGTGCTTGTCATGACCGCAAATTTAACTTTTTGGTTGTCGCCATAACACCATTTCCAAAATAAGAACGATCAATGCTGCAATTATCCACCAGCGACTATCTTGTTTGTTCTGATTGAGATTCTCCAAATAGTTCAGTGCTGAAGTGCTGTTTGCAACAGTATTGATGCGATGGATATAGTTCAATTCCGTTAGGAGCGCATCTAATTCAGACTCGCTTAATACGTCTAAATCGCTTTCTGTGCTACTTGTATTTAGGGCAAGCGTTCCAATCGTATCTCCAGCCTGTGTAATCACGGCAAAGCCAGGAGAAAATAAGAGTGTTTCTAAGCTGAACTCAATAGAGGAGCCTGTGCTCGATTGTCTCGGAATCACTTCAATGCTATCCTGTATGACTACAATGGGTTCATCACCTTCTGAAGAACGAACTACTCGCAGCGAGCTGGTTGTTCCAATTTCAGCAGCGAAATTCGGTGCGCTTTCCTTGAAAATGATCATTTGATAGATCATCGCTGTGTAAAGTTCGGTTCGCCCAATTTGACTCCTTATTGGATGAGCGTTCCAGAAATAAACTTGACCGAGTCCTTTTGGGTAGCGAATCAAACTAGGCATTCCGCTAGGAGATTGAATGAGAGACGTACCTCCCAAGCTCAGGTATTCACTTTCTGAGACAGAAGAATAATTGAAAATCGCTGGTAGCTTTATTCGGCGAGGCGTTTCGTAAAACAGGCCTTTGAAGAAAGCGTCATCGGCGTTTAGCTGTAAATTGTCAATCGTGTCAGAATTTACATTGGAAATCGAGGCTATTCCAATAGTGGCATCATCGACACTCGTTGTGTAGCCAGGGAAAATCAAGAGGGATGTACCCGATTCTACTGCATCCGCTAGCGCTTGACTCAATCCAGGAATCATGCGATCTGGACTTAAATCTGCTAGAATGAAATCATATTGAGTTAATTGCCCATACGGAACTTGACTGTAGCTGAACTGATCGATGGAGTAGGCGCTGTCTCGGATGACACTGTCTAAGTTTAGTTGTGCATATCCAGGACTGTAGAGATGAGCAATGCGCTTTCCGGCAACCGCTTGTGAGCTCAATCGGTAGATGTTGTCAAAGTCTTGAGCGCCATCTTCCAGTCTAACCTCAATCAAGTTACTCTCTGTATCTGCTTGGAATGCGAACGTCGACTTTGCGCTGCTGCCAGGAGCTAGAAGGATATTTTGAACACCGCTCCATTCACCATTGACCCATAATTCAACCGGAACATCTGACTCTTCATTCGAATAGTTCTTCAATTCAAACTCTACTTCGACGTTTTGCCCCTGTACCAGTACAGGGGATTTTAAGAAAGCAGTGTCGATACTCACATTCTTAGTAGCCTCAACAGGTTGATAGACAATCGGGAATAGCTCCAACTTTAACTCAGAGGTGTCTAATCCAGCGACACTTGTGCTTTGGGCATCAGAAAGCACGAACACCTGTACAGTATCTTCTCTATTAAAGGTGCTTAATGATTGAATCAATTGATTCCAACCACTGCTGGCCGAGGTTGGACGAATCTCATCAATCGCCAGATTAGCAGCCGCCGCATTCTTGATTTGCCCAGCATATTCCATGTCCGGAGTTAGAATGAGGAAATCCGATTGAGGATTGGCTGAAACGATGCTTCGAGCAGACTCTTTGGCTTGCACCCACAATGGAGACTCTTCTCCTTTCTGTGTCATACTTGGCGAGTTGTCGATATATATAGCAATCGATTGCCTTTGCGTGTAATTATCAGAGTGAGGCAAGAAAGGCATTGCGAACGCCAAGGTGAGCAGTCCCCAAGCGATTATCCTCGTCATGAGTATAATCCAATGTCGGATTTTCTGTTGCTTACGTGCTGATTTCTGCACACTTTTCAGGAACCGTAAATCACTGAAAAGTATGGTTTTATATCTCTTTAGCTGAAGTAAGTGTATAGCAATCGGTATGGCGATGCCAACGAGTCCCCAGAGCAAAGAAGGATTGATAAACTCCATGCCTTAAAGTTGGGAATTGAGAGTGTCCTGAGCGACAGGTTGAAAGCCTTGTTCTTCGAGAAATTCGAGAGAGGTATCTATCAAATTGCGGATGTTTTTATTGTAGTGTCCGTTAGCAATTACGTGCGTTCCAGCATCAAATTCAACAAAGACCTTTTTAGCGGATGGAATCTTCTCAAAAAAGTCTCTCATCGCTGGCACGCTTACTACTTCGTCTTGAATCGAATCGTTTACATACCAAGCGCCAATCATCACAGGCATATTTAGCGAGGCTATAGCTTCGTTGGCGAAGCCAGTTTCAACAAGTTCTTGCATGTTGGGCAATGATTCAACGCGATAGAATCGGTTCCAGTATTTCTCGTAATAAGGTTCATTGATTTCAACATCTCTGAAATTGGAACCGATGACCAGTTTGGCAATATGTCCTCCCCATGGATTATTTAAGATGAATGCAGAAGGGTCGGCAGGAGATACATTCGGAGAATAATAGATCATAGCTGCCACACGAGGCTCCAGTTCTGCTATGCGTGTAGCGAGTGCACCGCCAGTAGAAGTGCTGATTACAATGATAGAATCACCAAAAGCACGTGCAAGTTCTAATCCCTTAACCGCCGACGCCCAAGCCGAGTCGGCACGAAACTCTAAGAGCGGGTTGTCTCCGAGAAGCCCATGAGCATGAAGGCGCGGAGATACAGCGTTCCACCCAAAGTGTGAACTGATCTGCTCTACGGTCGGACTCCCTTCTTCCGGCGAAGCGCTGAAGCCGTGGATGTACAAGATGACATATGGAGTGGGGGAGCCTTTATGTATGCAACGCGTGTGGTTGTTAGGCTTGACGCCCTCTGGTGTTTCTAAATAATTGGACAACTTCAAATTTGAAGTTCGGTCACCTACCACAGTGTTATAATAATCAGGACTAGCGGGCTCTGGTCCAGCAAAGTAGAGGATTGCCAAAAGAGCCAGAATACCTGGAATATAGAAGCGCTTCTTTCTCATTTAATATCTCCGAATCAACTCCACGTTGTCAAGCATGTAATGAAACTCCAACCCCGGATTTCTATTCAACCTAAGCGTGCCCCTAACGGCAATCACATCGTCGGTATTTAGACGATCTGGCGACTCTTTGAAGTTAAGCCCCATCACGGATTCAGGACCGGCACCACCACAAAAGAAGCACGAGCTAAAGGCGAATGCTGAAAGTACATAAACTTCACCACTTACATCCAGAGGTATCGTGTATCCAGTGATCTCAATTTCAACCCCGTTTAAGTCGCGAACAGATTCAGAGAACGAGGCCTGCATTGACCACTCACTACGGTCTCTATCGTAAAACTCCTCGAATCCAACTTGCTCTAAATCAGCCCAACGAATTGAAGTTTGAGCTGTGCTTGCCCAAGAAGTTATGATTAGACTGAGTGTTGCAATCCAACGCATTATCCTGCGAGTTCAGTTTGATAAAGCGTAAAGAAGAAACTACCAGGCTTTTGCTGTTCAAGCTTCAATCGACCTTTTAAAATAACATATTGGTCGGTGAGTAGGCGAGGAGGACTGTCTTTAAAGTAAAGTTGGATGACAGTCTCCGGACCAGCACCGCCGCAGAAAAAGCACTGCTGCATGGGGTATGCAGAAATCACATAGGTGCGAAGTTGGACGTTAAGCGGGACGATGTATCCAACGATGAGCACGTCTTTATCATTCCATTCTCGCAGTTGCTCGCTATAATTCGGATTGATATAAGCGCCCGTTTCATCAATATCGTACGTCGTTGAAGTGAAATAGGACCAGTCCAGTGTGAACTGTGCCTTCGCTGTAAACGCAAGAGAAAATAGGGCAAGAAGTATAGTGCTACGCATTTTTCAAGTTCTGATGGATGCTTGATCCAAATATACGGACCACTGCAGGGAATGCAATTAGAATGCCTGAGACTACTGCAACTCCAAGGAGTAATAAGTCTATTGTATCAATGCCGTTGAACTCAACATAGAATCCTTGTGCATTTAGGATGGCGTCTCTTGAGAAGTAGAGCAACGCCTTAATCAATCCAATTCCTACAAGCCAGGCCGATACCATGAGAAGTATAGTTTGAGTCCAGATCAATAGGGCCAATCGCCATAGGCTTAGACCAAAGACACGAAGTAGTGTGTGATCAAACTGTTGTGCTCGCAATGTTTCATACAATGTTATAGTGATGCTAAGACCTCCCAGAATCAGAAACAAGATGCTGAGCGCAAAAAATACTTGTTCTGAACTGGATAGTAGCTCATACACTCTGCTCACTTCTATGCTTGGCATCACTGCCTGGAAGGTTGAATTCTGATTGATAGCTCTTGGAAGCTGGAATAAGGCCATGGGGCTATTGGTGCGCACGAGTGCCGCGGTAATCTCCAAGTTCTCGGCATCAACGTGGTGAACGTCCCAAACACTTTGAATTTGAGTGAGAAGGACTCTATCAGCGACAGTGCCGGTGTTCTTGTAAATACCTACAACTTTATAGTCTTCATGATGCTCTTCAGCAGCTTCTTCAGCGCCATGCTGACCGTGAAAGACATCACCTATACTCAGTTCAAGTTGCTCGGCCAGGCTAGAAGAGAGTACCACCTCCATTGGTTTCGCATTCCAATCTCCTTCCGCTAATTCTAGAGCGTATAAATCTCTCCATGAGGAATCTGCACCCAGAATCCGTTTTGCGCGATATACATCACCGTATGCTATGCGTGTAACCTCAGCCACCATAGGGTTGCGAGCGTATTGCTCTACTTCGTCAAGAGAAATGTTACCACTTGGGTTATCGATGTGATAAACGTTGGCCAATAATCCTCTTAATGGAGAACCTTTGGCGCACCAAACCAAGTCGATTGAACCCAAATCCTTTTCCAGCTGTCGATTAGCGGAAGCTTGTAAAGTGATAAAGCCCGATATCAAACCAAGCCCGAGTACGACCATGAGCCACTGAATGAACAAGCGTGACCTTCTGTGCCATACTTGCAAGAAGCCGAGTTTGAATGTGTTCATCTTTCTCATGACGTGAAGGATATGACGTTCGAAACTCTGCTCTTTACGCGCTGATCATGCGTTACGATGATGATACCAACATTCATGCTCTTTTGAATGGTTTCAAACACCTCCAAGATGGCTTCAGCATTCTTGTCATCTAAAGCGCTAGTTGGCTCATCGGCCAGTATGAAAGATGGGCGAGTACTCATGGTTCGAATGATAGAAAGTCGCTGCAGTTCGCCAACAGAGCAGTCTCTAGGCTTCTTGTCGAGCAAATGAAACACCTTGAGCTTCTCACACAAGTCATTGACCAAGGCGGTATCAAAAGCTGACTTTTGCGCATAGCTTGGCAAACTCAAATTGTCTTGAATCGTTAGATTCTCGAGAAAGTGATTCTTTTGGAATACAATGCCTAGGTATTTTGACCTCAACTGATCGCGTTCCCTTCTGCTTGTGTTGTGAAGCGGATGACTATCAAAATGAACCTCGCCAGATTGCAATGGGAGGATGCCCGATAATAGCTGGAGCCATGTACTTTTGCCTGACCCGGATGAGCCGATGATGGCCAAACTCTCACCGCGATGTATTGAACCGTCAGGAAAGGAGAGTGTTATCGTCTTGTCGAACGAATAACTCAAATTGTTCCAAGAAAGGAGTTCTATCATGGAAACAAATCTAACAAGAGAAAAAGTCTTAGTCATCGGAGCGCATCCCGATTCTAGTAGATATTCACACATGGCCACTAAAATGCTGCTTGAGGCCGGTCATGATGTAGAGCTGTTAGGTCGAAGAGAAGGTCAGATTCAGGGAATCGATATCCAGAATGAGTTGAAGAATCTTCAACCTGGAGAAATCGATACCGTTACTCTTTATGTCAACCCGACGCACCAAGAGGAATACAAAAAAATGATTGAAGCATTAAAGCCCAAGCGCGTGATATTCAACCCTGGAACGGTGAATCCGGATTGGATGGAAGTGCTTGAAAGTAAAGGTATCGCTGTAGAAGCTGCGTGTACTTTGGTCTTGCTCAGCACCAAACAATACTAGAAGAGTGAGGCAGCTCCTTTCCAAAGTGCCCATGCTCCGAAGATGAGCTTTAAACCTGACCCCATCAGGAATCCAATGAATGAACCCATGGCTGAGCGCATAGCACGCTGAGTATCATTCTTCACCGTCATTTCGCCGACGAAGGCGCCTATCGCTGGTCCGAGAATGATTCCAAAAGGACCGAAGAACAGTCCGATAAACAAACCGACGGTCGATCCGCGTATGCCTGCCTTGGTTCCCCCGAATCGCTTAGTGCCCCAGATCGGTATCATATAATCTAGAGCGGTTATAATTATTGCTACAATTCCAGAGATGACAAGGAGTTGTGTGGAAAACGTTACTTTATCTGTAAATGAGATCAATAGAAGACCAGCCCAACCTAGCGGCGGACCGGGAATTACTGGAAGAATACTGCCAGCGAGACCTCCAAGTAGGAGGGTGAAACCCAAGATGAAGAGGATGATATCCATAGGTGATTGACTATTCGATTGCTTCCCGAATTTAGTACACTTCAGGGGGCAAAGCCAATACAGCTGGAGTCAATTGCCAATAAATAGGTATATTGAACTGATTTTCAGGAATCAACCTATCCTACACCTACTACATTATGTTTCGAGCACGCACTGGGGAAGAGTGGCGCACTTTGACTTTCAAGCAAGGACGTTCCCCAAATAAGAACTACGCCGTCTCCAGCCACGGCAGAATCGCTGCATTTACCGATGAACTCTACGAAGGTCGCCTACTTAAAGGGGGGATTATTGGAGGATATCCTTCTCTAAAGATTCGTATCGGTGGAAAAGACAAGACACACTACGTACACAAGTTAGTCGGTAAGTACTTCGTAGAAGGACAGTCCGAAGCGTGTGATCGACTCATTCATTGTGACTATGACAAGCGCAACAATCACATGAATAATCTGAAGTGGGTAGACAAGGAGACGTATCTCCAGCATCAACGGAAGAATCCAGCAGTGATCGAAGCCAAACGAAAGCAAGCAGAGTTTTTGCCTGAAGTGGGGCATAAGCTTACTTCAACTGATGTGATGCGCATCAAAAAGAAAATCTGGGATCCGGAGCGCAAGACTAGACTTCGAATGATTGCCAAGCAATTTGGTATTTCAGAAATGCAGCTTTACCGCATCAAATCCGGTGAAAACTGGAGTCATGTTCGAGTTGCAAATGAACCTGAGCATACCCTTCGGAAAAAGCATTAGTCTGCGTAACTTTCGGCGTGTTTGCAATTGTCGACGTTGAAACCACAGGAGGATATTCTGATAGCCACCGCGTAATCGAGGTGGGCATTGCTATTAGTGATGGTCAAGAGATTGTTGAACGATACAATCAGCTGATCAACCCTGAGCGCAACATCCCTAGGCATATTACTCAACTGACAGGAATCAGCAATGAAGATGTGGAGGATGCACCTACGTTTGGTGAGATTGCCTCCAATGTATATGACCTCATTCAGGGGCAGATATTTGTAGCGCACAACGTCAACTTCGACTACACCTTCATACAGAAAGAGCTGGATCGCGCTGGTTATAAGTGGCAAGCGAAAAAAGGGTGTACAGTCCGACTATCGCGAAAGATTGAAACAGGGCTCAAAAGCTACAGTTTGGGCAACCTGGCTGAACATTTCAATATTGTAAATCCCAATCCTCACCGTGCCCTAGCGGATGCTGAGACTGCGGCTGAAATCCTTCATATTTTATTGAAGAAGGACAAAGAGGAAGTAGATCGCCAAATTCACAAGCGAAATGGAGTAACACAGCTTCCAATGAATTTGGACGCTGAAGTCTTTCATTCATTGCCGGAGCGCCCGGGTGTGTATTATATGTTGGATGAGAAAGGTGAATTCCTTTACATCGGTAAGGCAATCAGTATTAAGCAGCGGATTTCGCAACATTTCACGGGAACAAGCGGCTCAAAGCGACGTCAAAGGTGGATTAGAGAAATACATGATATCAAGTATAAGGAGACCGGTAGTGAAGCATTGGCACTGCTGCATGAGGATCATGAAATTCGCAAATATTGGCCTCCGTATAATTCTGCACAGAAACACCCTGTAGCTAAGTGGGGAATTGTGCATTACAAGGATCGGAAGAATCAAATTCGATTTGCCGTACAACGCGCTGAGAAGAGAGTAGATGTCTTAGAGCATTTCTATAGCTATACTTCAGCTCAACAACATTTAGCGGAATGTGTGAAGGAATATGGGCTCAGTCCGGAGTTGAGCGGTCTTGGCTGGAGCAGTGAGATTTCACACGAAGAACACGATCAGAATGCCAAGCTTTGGTTGGAATCAATGGCAGAAGGCAAGGAGAGCGGGCTGTTGATTTATCCCGGATTGGAATCTGAAGAGCATGGTTTTGTTCGAGTTATTGATGGCCGCTATGCTGGAATTGGAATGAAACCGAGTAATGCGCCGTCGATAGACTATTCGGAATGGCTTTGGCATTTACATGAAAGCCCTACGGCTCAACAAATTCTTCGGGCTTTAATACGAGATGAAAACGCAGATTTCCAGGAGTTATAGCCCAAAGTTATCAAGGTCTTTAACTGCTCTATGAGGTGTCAACGATTATTAGATTATTGCATATCTTTGTTATAACATTGATTTTATCAACCAAGCATTAGAACTATGGAAACCGTAATTCACAAATCAGAAGATAGAGGGTATGCTAATCATGGATGGTTGGATACACATCACACATTCAGCTTTGCTGGATGGTACAATCCGAATCAAATGCACTTCGGAGCGCTTCGCGTACTAAATGATGATATTGTTTCACCTGAGAAGGGATTTGGTCAGCACCCACATAACGACATGGAAATCGTGAGTATCCCGTTGAGGGGAGCGTTGACTCACAGAGATACTATGGGGCACGCTCAAGCGATTAAAACTGGAGATGTCCAAGTAATGTCCGCTGGGACGGGCTTGCAGCATAGCGAGTACAACGAGAGCTCAACAGAAGAAGTTAACTTCTTACAGCTTTGGATATTCCCAGAGAGAAGGGGAGTAGAGCCTCGTTATGATCAGAAAACCTTTGATGCAAGTAATAGAGAGAACACCTGGCAACAGTTGGTTCGTCCACATAATGGTGAAGGTGATGGCTTGTGGGTTCATCAGAATGCGTACATGCACAGAACCGATTTGACTGAAGGGACCAAGCTCAGCTATTCTGTGAATTCTGAAGGAAATGGCGTGTACTTTTTCATCTTAGAAGGCGATGTTGAAATTGCAGGTCAGGCTTTGAACAAGCGCGATGGAATAGGCGTTTGGGATGTAGACTCGGTTGAGCTCGTTGCCTCTTCGAATGCGGAAGTTTTAGCCGTAGAAGTGCCAATGGCTTTACCTCAATTCTAGTTAAAAGCGAGTACTATGAGAAAGTTTGCTCTTGCATTATCACTTATGATCCCAGTCTTGTCCGTTGCACAAACGTGCCACGATGCCAATGCCAGCTTCGTTGCAATGGCAGAAGATGAGTCTTTTGTGAATGCGCACGAATTACCTGCTGTGAACGACGAAGACTATAGAGGCGGCATCATCTTCTTCGATACGGATGGTGAGCGAGCTAGAGGATATAAAGTCGATGCAAGAGAAGAGACGGACAAGTGGATTCTCATTTTCCACGAATGGTGGGGGATGAATCCCAATATTATCCGAGAGACTCAGGATCTCTGCGAGCACCTCGGAGTGAATGTGTTGGCTATCGACTTATACGATGGTCAAATAGCGACGACCCGTGAAGAAGCGAGTGCGTTAATGCAGGGAGCAAATCCTGAGCGAATACAAGCTATCATTGATGGAGCGTTTGACTACATTGGAGAATCTGCACGAGTAGGCACTATTGGTTGGTGCTTCGGAGGGGGCTGGAGTTTGCAGGCGGCTCTAATCGGCAGCAATCAAGTGGATGCATGTGTCATGTACTATGGGATGCCTGAAAGTGATGTGGAACGTCTTTCTACCTTGAACGCACCTGTGCTCGGCATTTTTGCGAATCAAGACCAATGGATTAATCCTGATGTAGTTGCCGACTTTGAAAGCAATATGGATTCAGCGGGCGAAGAGCTTACTGTGTATTCGTATGACGCACAACATGCTTTTGCCAATCCTAGTAACGAGGGGGTATACAACGAGGAGGCCGCTCGTGATGCTAGAGAGAAAGCGTATGATTTCTTCCGAGAGAATCTGCTGTGATACATTTAACAAACGACCAGATATAAAAAGAGCCGCATTTACGCGGCTCTTTTCTTTTTGGTAGAAACTCTTACTCCTTGTCTTTCGGAGTTTCTTCTTTTTTATCAGGCGATTCGATAGTGATGGTAATGTCATCCGCCTTCTTGTCGAAGTCGATTTTTACGGTATCACCTTCATTCACCTTCTTGCTAATAATCTCTTCAGCGAGGTTATCTTCTATGTACTTCTGAATGGCTCTCGCCAATGGACGTGCTCCGTAAGCTTCATCGTATCCTTTATTCGCAATGAAAGTCTTTGCCGCCTTGGTGATCTTCATTTCATACCCCATTCCTCGAACTCGAGCGAATAGTTTGTCCAATTCCAAATCGATAATCTTGTGAATATCCTCCTCTTTGAGTGAATTAAACAATACCACATCGTCAATTCTGTTCAAGAACTCTGGCGCAAAAGCCTTTTTCAGTGCTTTCTCAATCACGCTCTTCGTGTTATCGTCTGAGGCTCCTGATCTAGCTTGAGTTCCAAAGCCAACACCTTGTCCGAAGTCTTTCAACTGTCGGCTACCGATGTTGGAGGTCATGATAATGATACAGTTCTTGAAGTCGATTTTACGACCAAGGCTGTCCGTCATCTGGCCATCGTCCAATGCCTGGAGTAGAAGGTTGAAGATGTCTGGGTGAGCTTTCTCGATTTCGTCGAGCAACACCACGCTGTACGGCTTGCGACGCACCTTCTCGGTAAGCTGACCACCTTCTTCGTATCCAACGTAGCCTGGAGGCGCTCCTACTAGGCGAGATAGTGCAAACTTCTCCATGTACTCACTCATGTCAATACGAATGAGTGCATCCTCAGAGTCGAATAACGTTCTAGCAAGTTCCTTGGCAAGCTGAGTTTTACCTACACCGGTAGGGCCTAGGAAGATAAATGACCCGATTGGTTTGTTAGGGTCTTTCAAGCCAGCGCGATTTCTCTGAATAGCCTTTACGACTTTCTTCACCGCGTCGTCTTGTCCAATCACTCTACCTTTGAGATCATCGCTCATGCGAGTCAGGCGTTGGCTCTCGTGTTGTGCAACGCGCTGAACTGGAATGCCAGTCATCATTGCTACCACCTCTGCCACGTTCTCTTCAGAAACCGTTTCACGATTCTCTTTCACATCAGCCTCCCATTGACGCTGAGCTTCTTCAAGTTGCTGCTCTACGCGCTTTTCATCGTCTCTAAGTTTCGCGGCCTCCTCATATCTCTGTTTTTTAACCACAGAAATCTTGTCTTCGCGAATCTTTTCGAGTTCTTTCTCAAGTTCGAGCACTTCTTTAGGAACGTTGATAGAAGTGATATGCACACGCGATCCAGCTTCATCCAAGGCGTCAATCGCTTTGTCTGGAAGGTGTCTGTCGCTCACATAACGCTGAGTGAGCTTTACGCAGGCTTCAAGCGCTTCTGGAGTGTAATTTACATTGTGGTGATCCTCATAACGATCTTTGATATTGTTGAGGATTTGAATTGTCTCTTCAGGCGAGGTAGGTTCTACCATCACCTTTTGGAATCGACGTTCAAGCGCTCCGTCTTTTTCGATGTACTGACGATACTCGTCTAGTGTAGTTGCGCCGATGCATTGAATCTCTCCACGAGCTAAAGCCGGCTTGAACATGTTTGAAGCGTCAAGTGAGCCAGTAGCTCCACCTGCACCAACGATGGTGTGGAGTTCGTCGATGAACAAGATGATGTCATCGTTCTTCTCCAGTTCGTTCATGAGGGCCTTCATACGTTCCTCAAACTGACCACGATACTTGGTGCCAGCTACGAGAGATGCAAGGTCGAGTGTAACCACGCGCTTGTTGAAGAGTACGCGACTCACTTTCTTTTTCACGATGCGAAGGGCGAGTCCTTCGGCGATGGCTGATTTACCAACGCCTGGTTCACCGATTAGCAGTGGATTGTTCTTCTTTCTTCTTGAAAGAATCTGCGATACACGCTCAATTTCCTTCTCTCGTCCAACCACTGGGTCGAGTTTCGACTCTTCAGCGAGTTTTGTTAAATCTCTGCCGAAATTGTCGAGGACAGGTGTTTTAGTCTTGGTATCCGCTTTGCCGCGGCTGGCCCCTTGATAACTCGATCCAGATCCCGAGCCGGGTTTGTTTTCGAACTCATCATCGTCATCCCCGAAAGGCATTTCCGATTTGGGGTCTTCTGGTGCTTCAGCGCTTTGATCGAGGTGATGCGACTGAAACTCTCCTTTGAAGTTTTCGTAATCGATTCCCATCTGTTTTAATAAGCGGGTAACTGGATCATCCTCATTCCTTAAGATACAAAGTAGGAGGTGAGGAGTCCGAATGATATTACTCTGAAATATTTTGGCCTCTAGGAAGGTCGTCTTCAGCGCTTTTTCTGCCTGACGAGTGAGGGGCAAGTTCTTCTTGGAGGATAGTTGACGCGCTGCTGATGGAACAGAGATGTTCTCAATCTTCGTGCGCATGTTTCGGATATCAACTCCGAGGTCCTCTAATATTTGAACGGCCGTACCTTCACCTTCTCTAATCAATCCGAGCATAAGGTGCTCGGTGCCAATGTAATCGTGGCCCAAGCGCAGAGCTTCCTCCTTGCTGTAGCTGATTACATCCTTAACTCTTGGTGAAAAATTTTCGTCCATGTCTATTATTCTGCTGGTGCTTTATGCATTACTAACAACGAAAGTTGTGCCAGCTTGGTTCGTACTCAAATGTACCGTTTCGGTCGGTCAATAGGAAATTAAAAAAGTTTGGAGTTATAAACACGGAAATGTGCATAAAGTGTGCTTTTTTCGCATTCTTTATCCATGGGGTAAAGAGCTTGAAACCCTATTTTTGAAACTTGTCAATAGACTGTTTGAAGATCAATGTAAACTGACATTATGGCTGAAGGAGAAAGGATCATACCGATAAACATTGAGGAGGAAATGAAATCCTCGTACATCGACTATTCTATGTCGGTGATTGTATCGCGTGCACTCCCTGATGTTCGCGATGGTTTGAAGCCTGTACACCGCCGTGTTTTGTATGGAATGCACGAGCTAGGAGTACTTTCTAACCGGTCTTACAAGAAATCAGCACGTATCGTCGGTGAGGTGTTAGGTAAATTCCACCCGCACGGCGATAGCTCTGTATATGATACCATGGTTCGTATGGCCCAAGAATGGTCATTGCGCTACATGTTGGTAGACGGACAAGGTAACTTCGGTTCTGTAGACGGCGATAGCCCTGCAGCGATGCGATATACCGAGGTTCGTTTGAGAAAGATCGCAGAAGAGATGCTGGTCGATATCGAGAAAGATACGGTTGACCACCAACTTAATTTTGATGACTCGCTGAAGGAGCCTACGGTTCTTCCTACTCGAATTCCTGGTTTGCTTGTGAATGGCGCCAGTGGTATCGCGGTAGGTATGGCAACGAATATGGCTCCTCACAACTTGACGGATACGATTGATGCGACGATCCAGTACATCGACAATAATGACGTTGAGATTGATGAGTTGATTGAAACCATCAAGGCTCCTGATTTCCCTACTGGTGGAACTATCTACGGATATGAAGGTGTTCGCGATGCATACCACACGGGTAGAGGTAGAGTAGTGCTTCGTGCGAAAGCCAACATCGAAGAGGTGAATGGTCGCGAGTGCATTATTGTTAATGAGATCCCTTACCAGGTGAATAAGGCCGACATGATCAAGAAGACGGCCGACTTGGTAAATGAGAAGAAGCTCGACGGTATCGCCGATATTCGCGATGAATCGGATAGAGGAGGTATGCGTATTGTATACGTACTCAAGCGTGACGCGGTACCAAATGTAGTGTTGAACAAACTTTACAAGTACACAGCTCTACAGTCTTCATTCTCAATAAATAACATTGCACTTGTCCACGGTCGTCCTGAGATGCTAAACCTCAAGGATTTGATCCGTCACTTCGTAGACCACCGCCACGATGTTGTGGTTCGCAGAACGAAGTACGAACTTGCACAAGCAGAGAAGAGAGCGCACATTCTAGAAGGATTGTTGATTGCCATCGACAACCTGGATGAAGTGATCAAGCTCATTCGCGGTAGCGCTACTGTAGAGGAAGCACGTGATGGTTTGATGAGCAACTTTGGCTTGACCGAAGTTCAAGCTAGAGCTATTCTCGACTTGCGTCTCCAGAAGTTAACTGGACTTGAGCGTGACAAGATTAAGGAAGAGTACGCCGAATTGATGGAGCGCATCGCTTACTACAAGCGCATCCTTAATGAGCACGACTTGAGAATGTCCATTATCAAGGAGGAGCTTGTTGAAGTAAAAGAGAAATACGGCGATGAGCGCCGCACCAATATTGAGTACGCCGGTGGCGATGTGAGCATCGAGGATATGATCCCTGATGAAGAGGTGGTAATCACTATCTCACACGCAGGTTACATCAAGCGTACCTCATTGAGTGAATACCGCACTCAGTCGAGAGGTGGAGTAGGCTCCAAAGCCGCTTCGACTCGAGATAAAGACTTTATTGAGTACGTCTTTGCCGCTACCAATCACCAATATCTATTGTTCTTCACAGAGCAGGGTAGGTGTTTCTGGTTGAGAGTATTCGAAGTTCCTGAAGGAAACCGAGCAAGCAAGGGTAGAGCTATTCAAAACTTGATCAATATCCCGCAGGACGATAATGTGAAAGCATTCATTAACGTGCTAAACCTCAAGGATGAAGATTACATCAACGGTCACAATATTGTGATGTGTACCAAGAAAGGTGTAGTGAAGAAAACATCTCTTGAAGCTTACAGCCGTCCTCGTGTGAATGGTATCAACGCTATCGGAATTCGCGAAGGAGATCAACTTCTTGAAGCGAAACTTACCGACGGCAACAGTGAAATCATCATGGCCGTGAAGTCGGGTAAAGCCATCCGATTCCACGAATCTGCTGTTCGAAACATGGGGCGTACTGCCTCAGGTGTGCGTGGCATGTCATTAGGTCATGACGATGACGAGCTCGTTGGAATGGTTTGTATCCAGGAAGGTGAAGGCGATATCCTCGTTGTAAGTGAGAAAGGATACGGTAAGCGTTCGGATTTAGATGATTATCGCGTGACAAACCGTGGTGGTAAAGGAGTGAAGACGCTCAATATTACCGACAAGACGGGTCAACTTATTGCGATCAAAGGTGTTACAGATGAAGATGATTTGATGATCATCAATCGTTCTGGCGTGATGATTCGCATGGAAGTAGAACAGCTTCGTGTGATGGGACGTGCAACTCAGGGTGTACGACTTATCAACCTCAAAGGCTCTGACGAGATTGCGAGTGTGGCGAAGGTTCCAACCAGTGACGAAGATGAATCGTTAGAAGATGTGGAAGGAGTAGAAAATGAAGGTGGGGCAGACGCATCAGCGGAATCTGGCACGGAAACTGCAAATGAATAACCCCGAGGAAATTTTCATTCCTTATTTTTGCAAAACATTGAAAACCACAACTAAATACGATATGTATTCAAAAGCACGTTTGTTTACACTCGGAGCCGTAATCGGTTTGAGCATGAGCGCTTTAGCGCAACGTCCACAAGTGACTAGTGCAGCAATTGCCATCGATAGAGGCGATGTAATGGAGGCCAAAGGCCATATTGATGACGCTAAAGTGATTGTAGATGATAAGGGTGTGAACGCAGTTCGCGAAAGCACGCTTCAGAAGTACTACTACCGCAGAGGCCAGATCTACACTACATTGGCGAACAATGAGCCGACAGAAGAGTACATCAATGAGGCTATCGAAAACTTGACTGCCTTGATTGCTTATGAAGAGGCAATTGATGACGATGATTATACTGAGCGTTCAGGGCGATTTTTGCAATCTATGCTTGTGGCGCTTAATGATGTCGGTTTCGATTATTACGAAGCTGAAGATTATCAAGGAGCATACAATACCTTTTCACGTTTGTACAACTTGAGGAAGGAGCTTGCTGAACCCGTAGTAGATACATCTTCATTGTACACTATGATGAGTATGGCGCAACAGTTTGACAAATCAGCTGCTGTTACTCACATTCGTGAGCTATTGGACTTGGGATATACCGGAGTTCACTGGCAAGCAGAGTATAAGCAGAATGAAGAGTCAGATTGGGCCCTTATCGATATGCCGAATGAAAGAACGATGAACAGTTTGATTGAAGCTGGTCAGGCGCGTAACCCACGTCGCAGTGAGAATATTCGTCCACAGCTTTACGTAACGCTCGTTCTATTGCTACAGGAGCTCGAAAGAGAAGAAGAGATGCAAGCAGTAATGGCGGAAGCCGCTGAGATTTATCCGAATAACAGCGATATCAAGCTCATCGGTCTTCAAAGCATGCTCAACAATGAGGATTATGCAGGTGCATTGACCGTTATTGAGGAGTTGTTGGCTAACTCTCCAAATGACCCTGTTTACTTGTACAACGCTGGTTTTATCAATCAGGAGTACATGGACAATTACGAGGCAGCCGCCGATTATTACGATCGTACAATTGCTGCAGACTCTACGTACTTCGATGCAATGTACATGGCAGGAGTGCTCCGCGTAGACTTGGGTAACCAGAAAGGCGAGGAGTACAATGCGAAGCCAATGTCGACACCACAACGCGAACTCGACGCATTGCTAGAAGCTAAGAAGGATTATTTCCGTCAATCATTGGAATACTTTCTTATGGCTGAGGAACTGAAACCAAATGACGCTGGATTGGCCAGAACACTTTTCGAGGTGTACTACCAAATCGGTGATTCTGCAACAGCACTTGAGTACAAGAGAAAAGCTGAGAGGCTAGAAGCAGCTGAGTAATCAGTTTATAATCTAGAGGGGAGTCATTATTGATTCCCCTTTATTTTAAAATATCTAATTGAACATAATATTAATTATGAGACAAAACAGGAATATTTGGGATATTGAGAAATGTAGCGCGTATTTGAATTCAGTATCTTATTCTTTTCAAATGAGGCTACCATGAAACACCTATTACTCGCAGGATTCTTCTGTTTGTTTATTTCAATTCATTCTGAAGCACAGAATTCGTTCAATTTCGATGGCACGGATGATTACGCATCTTCGTCAAACGGATCGTCAGTAATTGCAAATGCTTCCGGTATTTCACTTTCCTTTTGGGTTTTTCCCACACAGAGCTCTCCTGGCTATCCAGACTTTGGTGGCATGGCTGGATTTAGAAATGAATCCGATTGTGATTTCTACATCCTTCAATTGGGCTCAAATAATGTTGAAGCTAGAATACGCACAAATACAGGCACTCCATATACGATTACGTATAATGGCGGCATGAATCTGAATTCATGGAATCATTTTGTACTTACATTCAATGGTTCAACATTGATCCTATATCACGACGGATCACAAGTGTCTAGTGCATCAGCTAGCGGCACCATAACTAACTCGAACGTCGCATTTAGCGTGGGATACATTCCTTGGACCACCACCAACTTCTACTTCCAAGGCAGTATTGATGATGTGGGCCTCTGGGATAAAGCATTGACTGCTAACGATGTAAACAGTCTTTATTCGAGCTGTGGCATGGATCCAAATGATGTGAACTTGAAGATTATGTATGACTTCAACCAAGGCACTGCTGGAGGTAATAATTCGGCCATTACAACATTATTAGATGGCAAAGGTACCTATCACGCAAGTCTCGCTAACGCTGCAATGACGGGCGCTGCGTCGAATTTCGTGACTGGTGTACCTGGCAACACCTCCGATTCAATTTCCGTGGTAGCATGTAATTCATATACCGCACCAAGTGGATCTGCAACATGGACTACTTCAGGTGTCTATCAAGATGCGCTTTCAGCGAGTAATGGCTGTGATAGTTTGCTCACCATCAATCTTAATATCATCAGTATAGACTCTACTGTTACCGTAACTGGAGATTCTCTGATGAGTAACGATATCGACCCTTCCACCGCTTACCAATGGATTGATTGCGCTGATGGCACTGCTATTCAGAATGAAACTAACCAGAATTTCTACCCTTGGAAAAGCGGTACATATGCTGTGGCTCTGGAGAATAACGGTTGCGTCGATACTTCAGAGTGCATTTCTGTTACAGTCACAGGCATTGGACTGAATGAGTTTGACTCCCCTACTCTTTTGGTTTATCCGAATCCGGCGAATAGCAGGCTTCATGTTGAGTCTGAAAAAAATACTATTTCAAGCGTTCGTATTTTATCAATAACGGGAGTTCAAATCGTTGACGAGCTCGCTTTTCACGATCTGGGTTACATTGATGTAGGATTCATGCCAGAAGGCTACTACATTATCGATGTGAAGCTTCAGACTGGTGAATCATATCGAGAACCTTTCGTAATTATGAGGTAACTCGAGTTAATTCTACTCAATCGATATAACTCCATAAGTCCAAGAGGTGGCATTTCGCATGTAAACTACTGCAAACTGATTACCCGAACTATCAGTGCCAATCTCAGAATTTGAGATGATACAACTAAGATCACTTCGATTCTCTAGTGCGTCAATTGAAATTTCACCTGTCTCCGTAATGCTGGCGTAGATCATGCATATATCTTCAAATTTGATTCTATCGCTGAAAGGCCCACTAGGAGGTTTAAGATCTCTGGTCGATGTATTGCTTATTACTTGCGCCGGATCGTTGGTTCCAACCAATGGATTGTTTCGGTTATCTGTATAAAAGAAGTAGAATCTTCCATCGAAGATAAATGACTGTGAGCCAGGAAGTATATCGCTTGCATATTGGTGATGACTTCGAATTTCCCACATTCTGAGCCCGTCTGGCAAATCACTAATTAAGGTTGTATTTGGGAATATATATTGATCAACTAATTCATTTGACTGATCATAAACCTGGACTATTCTCGAAACAGGAACTGAGAGCATCGCCCCCGTCGTTGCAGACTCCCATGTTAAGATATTTGAGGACCCAAGGGAGCTCATGGATTTCAAATATTGATTGAACATCATTTCATTACTTGAGCCAAGCTCTTCCAATTGTAACTCATCAAAATCAACTCCTATGTCGCACGTTGCGATTTGAAGCAGTGTGAGGTTTAAATCGAAATGAAAATTCACATATCCATCAATAATTTGGTCTTGTCGGTCACTAAATTCCCTGAGCGACCGGCCATCCTCGTGTCTGTAGGTGCTTACAAAGACCTGATTTCGCAATTTATCCAGTACAATTCTCGGATCTAAAAGACGATAATCTTCCAAATGAAGAGTGCGATGTTCAACCTGTTTAGTGATCGCGTTGATTGAAGAAAGAACTATATTCTCTCCTGCTCCAACCTTGTATTCTTCGTGTGTGAAATATGCTACTTCATCATTCCAGACAGCATGACTCGAAACGTTAACGCTAGTCATATTGGACAACAATTCGGTTTGAGCTGAATTCGCAAAATTGAAATGATGCAAGCTTGCGCTAATTAGCTCCGTATTGAATTGTCCATTTGGATAAGGCCTCTCGTCTCCAATTTCTCCAATCCAAACCCAAGCTGAGGCTGGGCCATAATAGAAATGATAATAGAGATCGTCAACGTCGAGGTCCATTTCGTCTAAGTCGAACTCAAAAGCATTGATTCTTTCAATGAAATCAAGGTTTTCAGGGTTGAAAGAGAGTTTGAACAAGCTTAATTTCCTTTGTGATTTCTGGATAAAGTAGATTACAATAGTGTCTCGAACAATGTCAATTTTATCAAGAAAGGTGGAATGTGCATCGTAATCTTGGAGCTCCCTAACCGCCAAATCAAAAGAAATAGAACTCTCGATCTCCTGAGTGTGGATATTGTACTTATGAAGCTCTACATAATTCTGTACACCAGGAGAATTAGTTGTGATTCTCCAAGAATAAGCATTGCCATCTTTCACTGAAAAAAGATTCCAATTTTTAAACCCTTCCTCAATGGGATATGTATTCCCAGCTTGTAGTGAAGGTGTCTGGGCTCTAGTTATATTGAATGCCGCAGAAAGCGCTAGTATTATTAAGGTAGTAGCAACTCGTCTTTTCTGAATGGATTTGCCGATGAGGGAGCTTGAACACATGATAGAGAGGGATTTTCGCAAAGACCCAAATATAGTGCAGATAGAAGAATTGAAAGTGAATGGGACTGACTACTAAGATTAACTGTACTAATCCCTACCTTTGCACCCGCAAAACAGCTAGGTCGTGATTACAGTCAACAACGTATCTCTACAGTTCGGAAAGCGAGTTCTTTTCGACGATGTCAATCTTAAATTCCACGGTGAGAACTGCTACGGAATTATTGGTGCCAACGGCGCCGGTAAGTCTACCTTCCTGAAGATCCTTTCAGGTGAGCAATCTCCAAACTCAGGAAGTGTTTCTCTTGAGCCAGGCAAACGCATGGCCATCTTGAAGCAGGATCACTTTGAGTACAATGAGTGCCGTGCGATTGACACTGTTATGATGGGTCATGAGCGTTTGTGGCAGATTATTCAAGAGAAAGATGCTATCTACGCCAAGGCTGATTTCACTGAAGAAGACGGTAACAAAGCGGCTGAACTCGAGAATGAGTTTGCTGAAATGGACGGTTGGAATGCCGAACCAGATGCTGCTGCACTCCTATCTGGATTGGGTATCGACGAAGCGGATCACTTTAGGCTTCTCAAGGATCTTGATGGATCTCAACGTGTGAGAATCTTGCTCGCACAGGCGTTATTTGGTAATCCAGACGTACTTATTCTCGATGAGCCTACCAACGACTTGGATATCAAAACCATTTCTTGGTTGGAGAACTACTTACTCGACTTTAAAAATACAGTGATTGTTGTATCTCACGACCGTCACTTCTTGGATACGGTTTGTACTGTTATTGCTGATATTGATTTTGCCAAGATTAACCTCTTCTCAGGCAACTATACCTTCTGGTACGAATCGAGTCAACTTGCGCTTCGTCAGCGTAGTGCTGCAAACAAGAAAGCTGAGCAAAAGAAGAAGGAACTTCAGGAATTTATCTCTCGATTTAGTGCAAACGCGTCTAAGTCCAAGCAAGCAACATCTAGAAAGAAGCTACTCGAGAAGATCAATATTGACGACATCAAGCCTTCATCTCGTCGTTACCCTGCAATCATCTTCGATCAGGAGCGTGAAGCTGGAAATCAGATTCTAGATGTAGAGAAACTCTCCTACTCTATCGATGGTTCGCCACTCTTTAGTAATGTAGATTTTAAAGTGAATCGTGGGGATAAAGTAGCTTTCATCGCAGACAACGGCTTGGCAGTGACTTCGTTCTTCCGCATTTTGATGGAAGAGATCAAGCCAGATTCTGGTGAGTTCTCTTTCGGTCAAACCATCACCAAAACATACTTGCCAAACGAGAACGAAGAGTACTTCCGCGGTAACGAAAACCTTGTTGACTGGCTTCGTCAGTATTCTGAAAACAAGGATGAAGTATATGTTCGTGGCTTTCTAGGTAAGATGCTGTTCTCAGGTGAAGAGGTATTCAAGAATGTGAGCGTCCTTTCTGGTGGTGAGAAAGTTCGTTGCATGATTTCAAGAATGATGCTAGGTCACGGTAACGTGCTTATCCTGGATGAGCCGACCAACCACTTAGATCTCGAATCTATTCAGGCTTTCAACAACGCCTTGAAGGATTTTCCAGGAACGGTATTGTTCACTTCACATGACCACACCTTCGTTCAGACGGTGGCAAATCGTGTAGTTCGAATTACTCCAACAGAATTCATCGACAAGTTGATGTCGTTCGACGATTTCTTGGCGATGGAGGCTGAAGCCGCTACCGTATAAATGTTTGAACACTTCACATTTTGTCCTTTTTGTAATGCTGAGATTTCGGTCTTGCTAGACCCATCTGTTCATCAGCAACAATACATTGAAGACTGTGAAGTGTGTTGCCGTCCTATGGAATTGTTCGTGCGGTTTGAAAATCAAGAATTGGTTGAGTTTAGAATAGAAGCGCTTGAACAGTAGAATTCATGGGGCTTTCAGCATGGTCGAGCTGAGTGGATACACATGCTGACTCCGGGGGCCTCCAACCTCCTCCCCAGTTATTAATCTACGATTCTCGCCTACTCCAATCCATGAATAAACGGATACAATCGGCTAGTTGTGAACAGGTCAGTCGATTCGATTTTGCATTTTCATTCCTTTCCTACAGGATGCTATGGCATGATTTCTGAAATTGCATTATCAAACGAAGAGACATGAAACGCATACTACTCCTTTCCGCACTTACACTCAGCATGATGGTCGTAGCACCTGCATGTAAATCTGTAGATCAATACGGAGCTGAGCAAGAGACTCCATTCAGAGGTTCTGATTACGAATCAAGCCGCCGCTATTTCCGCGCAGTTGGAAAAGCGCAGAGCTCAGATGAGAGAATCGCAAAACGCAAATCCGATATGGATGCGAGAACACAACTCGCAGCAATGGTTGATGTTACTATTCGGGAAGTTGCAGATGATTATTTGAGAGAATCTGCAATGGTTGATCGAGACGAGGTAATGTCTCAGTTCCAATCTCTCGCGCGTCAAGTGATGGATACTCGTTTAGCAGATGTTCGAAAACTAGATGAAAAGACATACTATGACGGACAGAAGTACACTGTGTTTGTCGCCTATGAAATCCATAAGAACTCCATGTTCGACATGCTTGAAGATCAGATAGAACTTGAGACTGAACGCGATGAAGCTGTGATTGAGGCTATGAAAGATATCTTGGAGGAAGCTCGAGAACAAGCCGAAGATTAACGGAATAAATCAAACTGACGTTCATTCAGTTTTACAAAATGCTCGCTAGACATAGCGGGCATTTTTTTATTCTTGAAGTATTTCTTGTTTCCCACAGCATATGCTTGGCGCAGTGTTTCGGCCTCTCTTCCTGTGCCCGACATACGGATTCCATATCTGAAAGCATTCACTCTCCCGCTGTGGGTGTGCTTTATGGAGTTCATAACTTTTGATTTCTTATCGGGGTAATGCGCATCTAGCCAAGTTTCAAACAAATCTCGCAGATGCCCATTGAGTCGGACGGTTATATATCTCGACTTAAGCGCCCCAGCTTCGGATACAGCTTTCATCAAAGGAAGCAGCTCGTGACTATTCAATCCGGGAATCATGGGTGCAAGCATAGCTAGCGTGGGTATGCCAGCACTAGATAGTGTCTTTATTGTATTCAATCGCTTGTATGGTGCACTTGCTCTAGGTTCCAAATTGCGTTGAAGGGCTGCATCTAAAGATGTGATTGAGATGGCTACATGAATTAGATTGTGCTTTGCCATTTCGGTTAACAAATCTAAATCACGTAATACAAGGGCGTTCTTCGTGATGACTCCAATAGGCTGACGGTATTCCAATGCTACTTTCAGTAATTCCCGAGTGATCATCAACTTCCTTTCTATGGGTTGGTAACAATCGGTATTGCCTGATAACATTATAGGTTCGCCTTTCCACGATGGTGAATTGAGCTTTTTCCTCAATAGCTCGGCTGCATTTGCTTTATAAAGGATCTTCGTTTCAAAGTCGACTCCTGCGCTATATCCCCAGTATTCATGACTGTTTCTCGCATAGCAGTATGGGCAACCGTGTTCGCAACCTTGGTAGGGGTTCATCGACCAATTAGACGGTACATCAGGGCTACTTACAGGGTTCACAATCGATTTTGGATGCGTTGCAATGAGTTGCGTTTTTGTGTTCTCCTCCTCGTCTGGAAGCATCCACTCCTCTATTCTCGTATAACTTTGTGAATCAAAGCGGTTGGTCGGTTGTTCTTCTGTTCCTCTTCTCATGACGCAGCCCTTTCATCAAATTTGCTCTCTACTTCCTCTTCTGAGAATCTTGGGTCTGGAATTAGATCGGCCTTGTGACACATCTCTACTTCAATACTATGGAAGCCGAATTCCTCTACAACCTTACCTTCCATAACGTATACACCACGCCCTCTAAACGGATACTTCGCTACAACCGGCGGAAAGTGAACAGTGTCAAATACATGCCCTGTTCGGTCTAGGAACGTACCGAAGTGCATTCGCTTGCCATCGTTGGTTTTGGTGTCTTTTAAAGTGACCAGGTATCCGTAAATCCGAATGCGCTGTCCTTCGTGATTGGGTAAGTGTGAAGCCAGTCGGTCGCTATCTGGAATTTCCTTGAGCAGATGAAATGGATTACTCAAAGGGAAACCCAAAAGCTCAATCTGGTCGAAGATGTCTTCCAGTTTGGTTTGGTGTAATGGAGGTAGTTCGTAGGATTTACTCTCCGGACGAAACATGCTAGGCGTCGGGTTTTTAGGCGGTTTCTTTTCAAGTTTGAAATGAGCTTCCCAAAGGAGTTCACGCTTGGTTTTTCCAGTAAATCTGAAGGCGTCAATTCGAATGAGTATACTCACTTGCTCAATGCCAATAGGCACACGGTCTATGAAGTCATCAAAGTCCAAGAATACCCCTCCTCTATCTCGTTCTTCAAGAATCTTGATGGCCGCTTTATCTTCAAGTGATCGAAGATGCATAAAGCCTAGATAAATGCGCTTCCCCTTGATTGTTGTGTGATGATCGCCATTGTTGATACAAGGCGGGCAAATCTCTGCTCCAGCCATTCGCGCTTCATGGACGTAAAACTCTGTTCTATAAAACCCTCCGAAGTTATTGATGACAGAAACCATGTATTCCAGCGGAAAGTGAGCCTTCAGGAACAAACTCTGATAACTTTCGACCGCGTAGGATGCTGAGTGACCTTTCGCGAATGCGTATCCTGCGAAGCTTTCAATCTGACGCCAAACTTCTGCAGATTCAGAATCGGGGTACCCTTTCGACTTGCAATTGGTGAAGAAACGCTCCTTCACCTTCTGGAACTCTTCTCGAGAGCGATACTTGCCCGACATCCCCCTGCGGAGTACATCGGCTTCCCCGAGCGTGAGTCCCGCATAATGGTGAGCTACACGGATAACATCCTCCTGATACACCATCACGCCAAAAGTCTCGGGCATAATGCTCATCAGAATAGGATTGGCCTGCTTTCTCCGTTCTGGGTAGCGATAACGCAAAATGTACTCGCGCATCATTCCCGATTTAGCAACACCTGGACGAATGATAGAGCTCGCGGCTACGAGTCCTAGGTAGTTATCGACTTTCAACTTCTTGAGGAGCATGCGCATGGCGGGGGATTCCACGTAAAAACACCCAATGGCCTTTCCGTTTCGAAGTAAGTCTTTCACCGACTCATCCTCCTTAAACCTCGGTATATCGTGTATATCAACGTTGGCAGCGCGTTCAGGCTGGTTCTTTTGTATGACCGCGATTGTATCCTGAATCTTGCTCAAACCACGCTGACTCAGGATGTCGAATTTGTAAATGCCCACATCCTCTGCCACAACCATATCGAACTGTGTTGTAGGGAATCCTTTTGGAGGCATGGAGGTGGCGGTATAGGCTTCTATGGGTTTCTCGGTGATCAATATACCGCCCGCATGAATGCTTAAGTGGCTTGGGAAGCCCTGTATATACTGACTGTACTTTAAAACGGCTTGCACCACCTGATCGTCGGTTCGCTGACGACTTAACCGACCTTGGGCTAAGTGATCAATCTCGTGCTTAGGTAGGCCGAAGACTTTACCGAGTTCCCGAACTACAGCTCGAAATTGAAACGTGTTATAGGTGGCTAACAGTGAGGTGTTGGGGAATCGCTTGAAGATGTAATCCGTCATATCGTCTCTGTCTTTCCAAGAGAAGTCGATATCGAAATCCGGCGGATTTACACGGTATAAGTTGATGAATCGCTCAAAGTAAAGATCGAGCTCCATCGGGTCTACATCTGTGATTCGAAGGAGGTAAGCAACTACACTGTTCGCACCACTGCCCCTACCTACATAGAAATAACCTTTGCGACGAGCGTGATGAACAATGTCCCAGTTGATCAAGAAATACGATACGAAGTTCTTCTCACGAATGATTTCAAGCTCCTTCTTTAATCGTTCTTCCACGTCTTTACTCAGCGCGGGGTATCGGTACGAAAGTCCATCTTTGCACAACTTCACCAGCAGCGCAAAGTCCTTATCCCTTGACCCTGTATAAGTTTGCTGGTTCTGCGACTGTTGCTCATTTCCAAAGCCGAAGTAGACATTACATCGCTCGAGGATATTGGCACTTCGAATTAACCACGCTGGTCGGTCGGCGTATGCGTCCCGAAGCGAGGCTGTATCTGTTATTCTGTCAGACGGTGCGGCTACTTGCTTTGAAGCCAGTTTGCTGAGAAGTGTATTTTGATCTATCGCTCGAAGAAGTCGATGTGTATTAAAGTCGCGCTTGTGGCGGAATGTAGCGGTACAGAGTGCTACGAACCGATTCTCTTCCCAACTCGATTGACGCCACGTGGTGCGGAACATCTCATGCGGAGCTACTCCGATATACTCCCCTGGTCTAAGCTTTCGTTTGGGAGCGTTGCGCAGAGGGTAAATCACTGCAACTTCAGAATCGTTCCAATCGGGAGCTTCCGAAGGTGTTGTAACCCGACCATGAAGTATGGCGGTCAGTAATTCATTAATGCGCTGAAACCCTTCGTTATTCACAGCAAGTGCCACAAACTGCTGTTCAACACCTACTCTAAAGTCTACCCCCACCACAACGTGAATGTTGTACTTCTTCGCTAGTCGCAGAACTTGCAGAGAAGCAGATGTGCTGTTTACATCTGTTACAGCAATCCTGTCATGCCCCATTTCTACTGCGGCTTGCAGTAGTTCGTCGGGTGACATGGTTCCGTACTTGAAACTATAATATGTATGACTATTGAGTAGCAACGTGCGTTGTATTGTCTAGAAAAGAGATTGTTGACCGTCTTGATTCTCGCGGCCGCGTTGTCTGGCGCGAGTTTCCCCCATGCCTTCTAGTCGCAGCTCTTCATAGATTTCATAATCGTACTCCTTGTAAATCCGCTCCCCCACTGGCTTGAGGAGTTCAACTCCCTGAGCTCTGGGGTTTTTGATGGCGGGATCTATAGGGTAAGCATTCATTGCCTTCGCATCATAAGGCTCCAGCATGCTGGTTACATCGTTCAGAGGTAGACTTGAGGAAATCCAATCCGTCTCTTGGTCTGGGGATAGAATGACTGGCGATCTATGGTGACCAATCTTCTGTAGAAGTGGATTGGATACAGTTGTGAGAATCGCAAACGAACGAAGCATCTCTCCGGTGTCGGTATTCACCCATTCATCCCAAACCCCTGCAAAAGCAAAGGGTCTGCGCTCTCTGAGGTAGACAACATACGGCTTGCTGAGCTTCTCTTTTTCAGGACCTTCTATGAATGCATCAGCAATCACCAGGCATCGTCGATCACGAATAGAGTTCCGAAACATGGGCTTCTGTATGATGCCTTTGGCGCCAGTGTATTGTGGATTGTTGTCTTTATTGTGATCGCCCTCCGCTCTGGCGTTGAAGACATACATAGGTTTCTTGGCCCAGTGAGGAGTGAACCCAAATTGAAAATGTTGAATCTCATTAGGCGCGTCGTTGGTAACCACTGGCGCTTTTGTGCCTGGTCCTACGTTGGTATTCACTCTCCATAATTCAGGCTGAGAAACCTCCGCATTGAAGCGCTTTTCTACCGCCTTAACCTTACTAACTGTCACATATCTACCACACATAAGCTTGTGAGATTATATTCATTTATCACTTCACTACAAGAATCTTAATAAATTGATTTATAGTGAATTGAAAACCTATCATAAATCGAATCTATCGCGCCTAAACCCTCCTGTTAGCGAGCAGATTCGGAGGGTCGCCGTTGAACGGGTTTGTCATTCGACCAATCGTTCTGGCTTGTATCCCCGCAGCTCGAATAACTGATCGATCTCCGTACTTATCCCTCATTTTATCCATCGCTTGATACAGCTGTTGGATTTCCACATTATCCTCGAACAAGTTCATCTGATGCCCTCCGCTTACCAGGTGACTCATACGCACACCGATAAGTCGCACCAGAAGCCTTCTGTCGTATAGCTTTCTAAACAACTCCTTCGCCTTTGGTATCAAGACGTGGTCTGAGGCTGTATAAGGGATTCGCGCTTGAAGCGTGTGTGTGTTGAAGTCGGAATACCGCACCTTCACAGTGATACAGGCTGTCAGCTTCACTCCTCGGCGCAATTGAAAAGCCAGGTTTTCCGTCATGGCCACTAGGATACTCTCCAGCTTCACGACATCAATTGTGTCTCTATCGAAAGTTCGCTCCGTTGAAATTGACTTCCGCTCGGAGTAAGGGATTATAGGAGTTCTATCCACTCCCCTAGCCTTCTCCCATATGCTTCGACCGTGTTTTCCGAGCACTCTTTCCATCATTTCCACCGGCATATCTTGAACGGTGTGAATCCGCTTAACCCCCAGATGGCGAAGGGTTTGATAAGTTTTCTCACCCACCATCGGAATCTTTCTCACAGACAATGGCGCTAGGAACGGGCGCTCTTGCCCAAAGTCAATTCGCATTTGATTGTTCGGCTTCGCTTCCCCAGTAGCCACCTTTGAAACCGTCTTATTCCCCGATAAACCGAAGGATATCGGTAGCCCAGTCTCGCTCATTATTTTCTGTCGGAGCTCAGATGCGAACTGATAACACCCAAAGAAGCGGTCCATACCGGTTAAATCCAGGTAGAACTCATCGATAGAGGGTTTCTCATACGCGGGCACTGTATCCTTGATAACATCTGTTACCAGATTAGAGTATTTTGTATAGTTCGCTGAATTACCGCGGATTACAACGGCTTCAGGACACATTTCCAGCGCCATCTTCATCGGCATTGCTGAGTGGACGCCGAACTTTCTCGCTTCATAACTACAGGATGCAACTACACCTCGGTTACTCGTACCGCCGATGAGTATAGGCTTGTCGTTGAGCCGACTGTCCATCAATCTTTCAACCGACACAAAGAATGTATCAAGATCCATGTGTGCAATAGACCGCTCCCCTGACGCTCTCAGTGAAAATCGCTTATACGAAGCTGCTGCTGGCTCTCCGCTCCTCTTCATTCTAGTTAATCCTCCTCTTTATTTCTGTAACGTCTGTTTGGATTCTCTTTAGCGACTCAGCCAATGCGCTTAGATCACCAGTACTGCTTACCATCCCGTCAGGTAACGAGAAGCTGGTATACCCCACTGCTTTCCACACTTCAACCACGTCGTATACGGGAACTTCATAGGTGTCGTATTCGGGATTATCCGACTTCAATCGAAACACCCCTTTACTCAGTTCATTGATTACTCTTTTATAGACCACCCCTTCGGATCGCGTAACCAATACATAGCATTCATCGTTCTTCACATCGCTCCAGTCCTGGATGTATGTACAAATGATGTATGAACTAGGCGGGACGGGAAGCATACTATCTCCCTTGATTTGAAAGACGCGATAACTCCTGTCGTGAGTTAGCTCTGGGAAAGGCAAATCAAATCGCGGAAGCTGTTCGATGTAATCAACATCACCATAGCCGTTTAAATACCCCGCAGAAGCCTTCACAGGTACGAGCGTACTCATCTCGCGATCAGTATCTCTATCAATGGCAATGGGTAATATGCGCAATGAAGACCCCGCCGAATCAGGCTTACTCCCTTGCTCTCCTTGGGTTAGGTCGACATTGATTAACGTATCGAGGCTCACTTCGAAGAAATGAGCAAATAGCTGTATCGTCGCGAGCTTAGGTTCGCTACGCCCCTCTTCATAAGCACCAATCAGCGGGCGCTTCAAGCCTACTTTTTCAGCGAGCTGTGCTTGGGTTAGCGACCTCGATTTGCGAAGGTGTTTGAGGTTCTCGGAAAGGTGATGCATGAGTTCTTCTCTTTTACGAATGCTAAAATAATAAGAATGATATAATTTTTAGCAAAAACGAAAAAGAGAAATTTCACCTCTAAGGTTTAATCGCTGAATGTCAAACGATTAAATGCTAAACGGTTTCCCCTGCCAGCGCATGCCCCGCAATCCATCCACCGGTCCATGCCGCCTGAAAATTGAAGCCTCCAGTGATTGCATCAATGTCGAGAACCTCCCCTGCGAAGAACAGATTGTCGTGAAGCTTGCTAGAGAATGTGCGGAAATCAACCTGACTTAAATCTACTCCTCCAGCAGTGACGAATTCTTCTTTGAAGGTGCTTTTGCCCGAAACCACAAACTCGCCATGATTCAGGTGGGAAACGAGCTTCTTCAAAAGGGGTTTAGAAATGTCGGACCAAGTGGCGCGTTCGGGAATCTTTGCCGATTCACAGATATTCTTCCACAATCGCAATGGCAAGTTGAACAACGTATTGCTCTGGATGCGCTTACGCTGATGGTCTGGGTCTTTGCGGAAATCGTTCAAAATCTCAATCAAGGTCTCCTCATCGAATTGAGGAACGAAATTGACATGAAGGATGAAACGATAAGAGGTGTCGTGCAGCTCACGAGCTCCCCAGGCGCTGAGTCGGAGTACCGCTGGACCACTCAAGCCCCAGTGTGTAACGAGAAGAGGGCCTTCAGCGGATAGGTCGAATGCAGGAAGTGTGAGCAACACATTCGGCGCGCTAACTCCTGCAAGGCCATTGATTCTCGGGTCTTTTATATTGAATGTAAAAAGTGAAGGAACGGGCTCGATAATTCGATGACCGATCTTCTTCAAACTGTCCCACATTTTCTTACTTCCGCCAGTGGCAACCAATACCTTGTGAGCACGAAGTTCATTTTTCGATTCAAGCTTGACAATCCATTGATCATTATCTTTCTCGATAGACTCAACCCCGCTGTTGGTGCGGATGTCAACGCCAGCTCTTTCAGCAAAATCAACAAGACAGTCAATAATAGTCTGCGAATCGTCGGTTTCTGGAAACACGCGATTATCCGACTCAATCTTCAGCTCAACTCCTCGATCGCTAAACCACTCCATGGTATCTCCAGTAGCGAACCGGTGAAACGGGCCGAGAAGCTCTCGACTTCCTCTAGGATAGAATTCAACGAGGTCTTCCGGATTGAAACAGCCGTTTGTCACGTTACATCTACCACCACCTGAGACCTTTACCTTCCCAAGAACGGTTGATGTTTTTTCAAGAATGATCACTTTGCTCAGCGGGTTCGCTTCAGCACAAGCAATTGCAGCGAAAAAGCCCGCTGCGCCACCTCCTATTATGATTGAAGTTTGTTCTTGCATCCTGCAAAGGTATGGACAGAGAACGGACTAGCGGCGAAGAAGTTTAAATCCAAACTCTCTGCGGAGTTCAGACTTCGACAAGCGAATCCAGACCATGGCCAATTGCTCCATCAACACATAGACTTCAGAACTGCCTAGGTCGTAACACTCCGAGAATCCAATATCCTTGGCCAAATGGCGCGCAACTTCTTTAGCATATGCATCGTCTCCCGCCATGAACATGTCCATCGACTGGCGTCCGAAAACGGGACGAGCGAGGTTCTCAGCCCCTGTTGTATTGAAACACTTCACCACGTTTTTGCAGTTGGTCAGTTCCTCAAGTGCGTGCGTAGTGGTTTCAAATGGTGTTTTCTTATTGATGATGGAGTTCATGGCGTCAATGAGCACCTTATTCTCAAGATCACCCATATGCTTGACCATTTCGCTCAAACCCTCTGGACGGAAGCAAGCGATGACAACATCTGATACGTCAACCGCGTCTGCTACTCGCTCCACTTGGATTTGCGGATGATCCTGAACCCATTCTTTAGCGGAGTAATCGTCTAAATTTCTTACTCCAAAAGTGACTTTATATCCAAAGGATGAAAACGCTGCAGCTAGCGCTCTGCCTACGTTTCCGGTTCCTATTATCGCAATACTGGTAGGTTTCTTCACTTTCATGTGCTCGAAGGTACGTTTTGTAACAATAAATTCGATTGTAACACTTATTTTTGACGCCGAGTTTAAATTTGAACTACCAACGAACCTCTCATGACCACCCTACGCGACTACCTCTTAAAGTATTTTGACGAGCATCCATTTCTCGAGGAAGCTCTTCATGAGAACTTGCTAAACGTTTCTGCTCTTGCTCGTCAGTTGATGCCAGACCTAGAAGATACGCTCGGTAAATCTCTCAAGGAAGGTGCGGTAATTATGGCTATTCGCCGATTAGATCCTCCAGGTTCATACCGTGCGAAGCACAAGCTTACACAGTACATTAAGAGCTTAGGCGATATCGTGGTTCGTTCAGGTTTGGTCGATTACACTTTCATCAACTCCCCTTCCCTCGTTGAGGCTCAGGCACAGTTTCTACAAGAACTCACGCAGATGGGTGACGTTTTCCACACTTTCTCGCGTGGCGTAGAAGAAACTACAGTGGTTGTGTCTTCTAAGTTGGATAGCATCGTTAAAGAGTCCTTCATCAAGGAGAGAATGGTGCAGTCCAGATCCCCGCTATCCTCAATCACAGTAAAGCTGCCACAAACGAATACAGATGTTTTGGGCTTGTATTACTACCTGTTTAAGCAGCTGGCTCAGAATGGAATTAACGTGATTGAAGTGATTTCCACAACGAACGAGTTTACTGTGATTGTTACGGAAGGCGATTTGAATCGCGCGTTCCAGGTAATCCACGGTTTGAAGAGAGAGTAAACCCCTCACTCCCCGACCTCGTAATCTTTCAGATTGTACTTATCGAATCGGACGCAGCCATCGGGTGAAAGCTCGAAGGTGTATTCGTAGCATCTGTACTTAATCCTACTTTCTTCTAACACGTAGCCCGTTACCAAATTGGCGTTGAATCCCTCTTGATGGATCCTGTCATAGTCGAGTACATACTCGCCCCTATTAAAATGACGGGTGAGGATTTTCCAATTCCGGCGTAACATTCGGTGCGTGTTCCGCATCACACTTGTCATTTCGCCATTAACTTGATTGTGGAAGGCACTGCGACAAGAATCATCGCAGAACTTCTTGTCGATTCTACCGCGGATTCGCGCGCCGCAGTTTCTACAACTGTTGTTCATAATTCTATGGTTTGGATTTTGGTTACTTCAATGGTAAAGAAGTTTTTTCAAAAAGTTGCGACCAGAATCGACACTCAATGCGACCAAACGCGACAAAGGCGTAATTAAACGTTTGTAAACGTTTTCAAACGGCAATAGTCCAACTCGCTAGTAGATATTTGAACCAAACCAAAATCAATAACTATGAACAGCTTAGTAAACCGCGTGCACCTTATTGGAACATTGGGTAGAGACCCAGAAGTGAAGGAATTTGAAAGCGGAAAGAAAAGAGTTTCATTCTCTATTGCTACGAATGAGTACTATAAGAATGACAAAGGCGAAAAGGTTGAAACGACCGAATGGCACAACATTATCGCATGGGGCCGACTCGGTGATTTCTGTGCTGAATACCTCAAGAAAGGAAAGAAGATTGCGCTTCAAGGGAAACTCACTTCTCGATCGTACGACGACAAGGAAGGCGTAAAGAAGTACATTACTGAAGTAAATGCACAGGATGTGCTACTGCTTTCTGCTAAAGAGCCAGCTAATTCTTAACAACAGCTCCATTGATTACTTTTGTTAATCCATTGTTTTGATGGATTTCAAAAGTGGCTACTTCGTCCAGGCGAGGTAGCTTCTTTCCATTTTCAAACCAGCCCCCCTCTGCATCAATGGTATGTAGTGCGCAATGGTTAGACAAGTCGCCTATATCTCCAATAACTGCGGTATATCGTAGTTGCTTTAGCTCCTTGTGTGGAAAGAAGTTGAATTTAATTCCGAGATCCACAGCGCTTTCTCGCTCTGGTCCGATACAAACGTTCTTGAATAACACATCCCACTGCTTATTGTCGTTCAATGGGATGTCGTCGTATGCCTGTTTGGTATAGGTATCCAACTTGTGAGACTCAGCCAATGTCAAACAGGCCTGGAGTAGTAGGTAAAAATTGAGCCTTCTAGCGACGTTTCTATTCGGGTCGTTTGGCCAAGCTCCAGACTCAATCAAGATTGTGGGTAATCCCATCTTCTGGACGTTCTCTCCAAATGCAGTTGGGTAGAACTCATCCGTGTACTTTGCAGCACCAGGGCTATGCACTTTCTTAAGTGATTCCTGTAAATGACTGATCCAGTTCATGGACTTTCGTCGAGTTGGACTTACGCTACGCTCATAATCCGCAGATGGCGCAAGAAAGCTGATTACAGCACTTTTATCTGTCTTTTCTAAATGGAATAGATTCCTCTGATCATGTAAGTTGAAAGCCACCTCTGCTCCAGATCGCTTGATGCGTTCCATAAGGATTTGCGTCTCATTTGCTTGAAGCGCCACAGCATCTCTATTCGGATCGATATTCATGGCCGTTCTTCTGGTCCATCGATTGGCTCCATCAGGATTGACCATCGGAATAATCTTTAAACAGATCTTTCTCGACAATTCTTGTACCCAAGATTCGCTCGTATACAATTGTAAATACAAAAGTAAATCATGCAAAGCGTAAGTAGCGGTAGCTTCATTCCCGTGCATTTGCGACCAAAGAATGGCTACTCTAGAACCTCGACCCCAAGTGTATTCATTAATCGACTTTCCTTCGTACGACACTCCCGCTTCACCCACTGGGGTGTTTACTTTTGTAAATAACATTTGTTTCTGCTCAAATGTTAACCATCTATCGTCATTGTACGATTGATCGTCCCACCATTCAAGTGCACTTTCCAGAATCGCTTGGTTATCGTTCATGTAGAGTTAAAGTCGGAATGCTAGTACTAGCCGGTATCTGTTCTTATCTTTCTCAGGTAAAAGTACGATAATCATGCGCAGACCCCTACTTGTTGTTTTAAGCCTGCTTCCTTTCTGGATGGTAGCGCAATCTCCTACCCTGATTCTGGGTGAAGTAACGCACCGCACAGCGAGTGTTTCTATTGCCATTAATGCTCCAGCCCATGATTATTACAACCATTTAGGATGGCTCGCTTTAGGCCCAAACAACGCACATCACCCTCTGAGGGTAGGTGAAACCGCGAAGTGCTTCGATGATCTAGAACCTGGGACAGTGTATCGAATTGCACACATCACCCCTACCTCCAATTCCAATGAGTACGACACTAACTATGTTACTGAGTTCTCGACCTTGGAAGATTGGCAGCATCGCAAAGAAGCTCCAGACTTTTCTTTCGTAACAGGAAGCTGTTCCTATATCAATGAGGAATCTACTGATCGCCCTGGCGATCCTTATGGCGGTGGATACGGAATCTATGGTCATATGGCTGCAGAAGATGCTGATTTCAATTTGTGGCTCGGGGACAATCTATATTTGCGTCCTTCAGATTATACCAGTACTTCGGGAATTATGAGAAGGTATTTCTACTCTCGAAGAAATGAATCACTATCACCATTGCTTTCATCACGCCCAAATCTTGCCATCTGGGACGATCATGACGCTGGTCCAAACAACTGCCTAGGCACATTTTCTTTGATGGATGAAACGAGAAAAGCGTTTGTAACTTACTGGCCTCGAGAATCCTACGGCACTTCAGAAGTAGAAGACTTGCGTTGGGTAAGCACCTACTCAGATGTCGTTGTCATCGGCCTCGATAACCGTTCCCATAGAACGAGTGAACACGCCCATAACCCACAAATCCTCGGAAAAGAACAAATTGACTGGTTAGTGAGTCAGGTTCGCTTTTACAGAAGTGCGAGTTTCATTGTTGTAGCTATTGGTGGACAAGTCCTCAATTCAGCTGCTGTCTACGAGAACTACGCTCAGTATCCACAAGAACGGGAATACCTCTTGTCTCAATTAGCAGCCACTGGCTATAATAACTTGGTGTTCTTTACAGGTGATCGACATCATTCAGAAAGGAGTGAGCTTGAGTTTGATGGTCATCGAATGGTCGATTTTACAGTTTCACCTATGACATCCGGACCTTCAACGGTTGTAGCCGATGAAGTCAATGAGAACAGAATTGGTGATTACATCGATGAGCGCAACTATGCTGTAGTATCTGTAACAGGAGAACGCGGACAGCGTCAAATGACCGTGATCTATAAAAACAGCGAAGGCGAAGAGATTTCCCGTCATACTATTGATTCCTTGTAACAAATGTTATTTACATTTGTGGTATGGAGGAAATAACCAATAGAATTCGACAGATTATTGAAGAGAAAAGCTTGACCAATGCTGCGTTTGCGGATGCTATTGATATCAAGCGCCCTATAGTTTCTCATATCTTATCGGGACGAAATAAGCCTTCTCTTCATGTAGTGGTACAGATTCTGGATACGTATGACGATATAGATCCAGCTTGGTTGCTTCAAGGAAAAAGCCAAGCTCCAAAGGAGAAAGAGGCTCCTGCTCTTGAAAAAGAGGGAGTTGAAGAGCCAACTTCTACGCCTGCTCCATTGCCACTAAAGCCCACCTATGAAGAGAAGGGCATCCCCTCTACTCTGCTTCTTATCGAAGGAGAAAGTTTTAGAGTGATTCGAAAAGAGAGTTAATCGATAGTGAGATAGTATGGAAGGTTCATATGTGAATCCTCGTAATATTCACTGTGTATGTAAATCCAATACAATTGCTGGTCAGGGCTGCCTGCGAATTCAAGGTCGCTCTCCTTCTTCGCTTCAAATTCATCCCTAAGTTGATCATTGTTCTCCAACAGTTCAGCTGCCGTATCCTCCCAAACATAATTGCTATAATGCTCTTTCTGTTGCAAGTAGGAAGCGAAGAAATTCCAGCGCATAAAGCTTGATGGAGCTAATGGGTGTAAACATTCCTGCAAGTATCTACCCATGGGTTGCTGCGTGGGAATGTATACGTATTGTCCACCTGGCAATGCTTTTCGCTGTAAACTCACATCGAGTGGTCCAATCATAACATGCCCTTCGTACGGACGATCTATGTAGGAATAGCTATCTACATGAAATTGCTGTACAAGCCTATTCTGATTACCTTCTATCACAACGATGGTATCCATTTCAACGCCCACAGCTGCGAATCTTTCGAGAATTTCCCACTGCCCAATTGGTATGTAGTACGCTTCCGGAACAACGATGGTCATTTCTGGCTTGAGCCGATTGAAATATGGAATTCGTATTTCTTCAATTTCATCCGTGTAGAACAATCGCTGTGCACCAGTGACTTTACTCTCCTTGTATCCTGCCTCGAAAGCCAGGAAATCCAGCGTGTCGGCATGCGTTTCATCTACACTCCATTGGATTACTTGGCGATTGTATTCTTCTTCAATTGAGCGTCCGTAAGCATTGCCTATATCGTTCCCTAGACCGCCTTGATTTAATAAGTACAGCGCTTCTTCCAGGAACACCTGGGTAGCATGGACCCTCACGTCATAAGGTTTGAGCATGTGCGCCTCGGTTACAAAAGCAACAGAGCCATGTAGTGCCGCGTACCCCGTTGTGTACATCGCTCCTTCAGGAAACAGCGTAAAGCCTGAATTAGGAGTTCTTCCAAAGACATTGATGTATGGCGACATGAGTACACCTCTTTCGTCCATTCTTTCGAACATCAAAGCTTCCGCACTCCTTACGACTTCCTGCATGGGCTCTGGATACTTCTGCCATGGACTTGTGATCAATGTCATTTCGTAGGGATAGTCGGCACCGTTCGTGGAATGTGTATCAATAAATATCTCAGGCTCAAATAGGTCGAACAAGCGGTAAAGTGCATAGGTGTTTCTTGCATCAGCTTTGATGAGGTCTCTATTTAGGTCATAGTTCCTCGCATTCCCTCTAAAACCTTGTGAAATGGGGCCATTTTGATTGGCTCTAGTGCAGCACCCTCTGTTGTGCGCTCCACCGATGTTGTACATCGGAACGATCACGATCATTTCATTGCTCCATGGCATCACATCTTCGGATAGATATTCATTGATAAAATGAAGCGAAGCATCTACCCCACAGCTCTCACCAGGGTGAATGCCGTTATTGATGGCCATTACGTACTTCATCGACATGACTTGTTCGAGGTTCTCAGGAGACAATCCTTCGTTCGTCGCTACCAAGGCGTGAATAGGTAACCCCACGTCGGATTGACCAATCTCAATCAATATGCATCTGTCACTAGCCTCTGCGAGTTGCTCATAGTAGCTGATGAGCTCTTCATAGGTGAAAGTTTGATTCTCCTCGTGCAAATGTGGGATTGATATCAACTGGGCTTGAAGTGCGACTGTCCCTAGAAATAGTAGAAATGATGCGATGAATTTGAACTTTGTCATCCCCGATGGTGTTTTTTCTAAAAATACACGTGAAATGTACACATTGAAAAGAACACAGAGAATCCCGATGTCGCTCGAAGAAGCGTGGAAGTTCTTTTCGGCACCAGCCAACCTACAAAAGATCACTCCAAAAGATTTGGGATTCCAGATTCTCAGCGAAGTTCCTGATGAAATGTACGAGGGACTTTTCATTCACTACAAAGTTTCCCCGCTCTTCGGAATTAAGATGAATTGGACTACTGAAATCACACATGTTAGAGACAAAGAATTCTTTGTTGATGAACAACGTGTAGGTCCGTACAAGATTTGGCACCACGAGCATCACTTCGTTGAGATTCCAGGTGGTGTTGAAATGACTGACATTGTAAGTTATCAGTTGCCACTGGGGATATTGGGTCGAATAGTGCATCCGATATTGGTGAAAAGCCGATTAGAGAATATCTTCGAGCACCGGTTTAAGACGGTTGAAGAAAAGTTTGGTAAATACGAGAAGGAACAGGCGGCATGAGTAAAATCCTCTTCGGAGTAGACTTTGGCAGTAAGTTGGCCGGCACTACGGTCATATCCATATTTAAACAGAACAAGATTTATTTCATGGATGTGGATGAGGGTGTCGATGCCGATCAATTCATCTTGAACGCTGCAGAACATTTCAAGCCAGATGTAGTATTTATCGACGCTCCCCTATCACTCCCCGGGAAGTACCGCGATGTAGATGGTTGTGATGACTATATGTTTCGCCATGCGGACAAGGAGGTCAAGGCGATGAGCCCGATGTTCCTAGGGGGGTTAACAGCGCGTGCAATGCGCCTAAGGGATAAGCTAGAGGATGCGGGATCTGTTGTCAAGGAAACCTACCCTAAGATTCTAGCACACAAGTACGACTTATCGAACTTGGGATACAAGGCAAATTCTCGGCATATCAACGCTTGTCGATCGAAACTTCAGGACGCCTTGAATCCAAACATCATCATGGATTGCATGGATATCAAAACCTGGCATCATCTCGATTCACTTTTAGCGCTCATGGCTGCGATGAATTTTGACATGGGATCTTCCGTATCTTACGGTGATGAACGTGAAGGCTGCATCTTTGTATGAGTAAGACTTCTGACAATCCCATCGATAAGGATAAAATCACGGAGAACCCCTCCAACCTCCCCTATGCACACACTGTAGGAGGAGCTAAGATTACCGTTCCAGATTTAAATCGAAATAGAAGTCGAGCACTGGAGGCTATGGACCACCAGACGGATCAACAGCTCGATCAGATTCGTGAACAGATCGAATTACTCGCCCATCAAGCCGAAAAGATTCAACGACGTAAAGAGCTGAGCGAAATAATCTATGCTGCACAAATCGGATTTAAGCCGGAAATCAATCACGTGTATCACCTCTATTTAAAGGAAGATGGAACTCATGTGCTTTCCATGATTGGCCCCGATGAATGGCCGAATGGTATGAAGTACGAAGCACACGTTCACACCTTGAAATTACTAGCCGATCATACCTGGGACATTCTCTAGTGTGAATCTTATGTGAAGACACAACAAACCTCAATCTGGATGGTTATATCTCTAAAACGTGTCTATCATGCCAGCAGCTAAAACCAAAAAGGCCAAAGTTTCGGCCGATTCTCTCAAACACGAATACATTCGATACTACTGTCGCCATGGTCAATCTCCTGCGTCAGTATTCGCTTTCTGCGACGATCAAGGTCTTACCGAAGGTGAGTTCTACGATTTCTACACCTCATTCGAACAGATTGAAACTGAAGTCTGGAAATCAGCTTTCGACAGTGCGTTTGAGCAAGTTCAAAACGATGAAGCACTAAAAGAACTCAGCGTTCGTGATCGTTTCCTCACCTTCTCCTTTGCGTGGGTTGAACTTCTGAAGCAACACCGCAGTTTCTATCAGCTTAATTTCAAGAATCAATGGTCGCCACTCCCAGGCTCAACCTTGAAAAGCCTTCGAGGACATGTGAAAAGCGCTTTCCAGACTTGGGTGATTGAAGGTTCATCAAATGGAGAAATCGAAAGGCGTTTCAAAATGAGCGATCACTATGATGAAGCGCTTTGGATTCTATTGCTATTCATCACAGGATTTTGGGTGAAAGATGAAAGTGCCGGATTCGAAAAATCGGATGCAGCCATTGAGAAGAGTGTCAATCTGGCTTTTGATTTATTGAGCAAAGGAAGTGTTGACTCTGCCTTGGATCTAGGTAAATTCTTATTTCAGAATTACCGATGAAAGAACAAGATAAAATCCCTACCAGCAAAGGTGCCAGAACAGGTAGATTCCTGAAAACTGGTGTTCAAATTGGTGGGAACTACCTGAAGCACTATGCGAAGAAGTTGGTGAACTCAGAAACCGATGAAAACGATCTCCACCAAGCGAATGCAGAAGATATCTATGATGCCCTTAGCGAATTAAAAGGTTCGGCCTTGAAGGTTGCTCAGATGATGTCGATGGACCAAGGCATCCTTCCGGAGGCTTACGCTGATCGGTTTTCTCTTGCTCAGTACAGCGCCCCTCCACTCTCCTATCCTCTAGTTATTCAGTCTTTTCGAAAAGCAATCGGAAAATCTCCAAACGATATTTTTGATTCATTTACCCAGAAGGCAGTAAGTGCAGCAAGTATGGGACAAGTACACCAGGCTGAGCTTGACGGAAATAAATACGCTGTTAAAGTGCAGTATCCCGGCGTTAAGGATAGTCTGCAAAGCGATTTGAAAGTTGTGAAGCCATTAGCTGCTCGACTGTTTCAACTCAATCCAAGTGACATTGAGCACTATGTAAGCGAAGTGGCTACACGAATGGAGGAAGAATGTGACTATGTTCTTGAGCTGGAACGAGGATCTGGAATATCAGAAGCATGTGCCCATCTAGATAATTTGGTGTTCCCGAAATACTATCCACAATGGAGTAATGATAGGATTCTAACCATGGACTGGATGGACGGACTCCATTTAAAGGAGTTTCTCGCCACCAACCCATCTGATGAAATCAAACAGCAAATTGGTCAAGCGATTTGGGATTTCTATGACTTCCAAATTCACACCTTGCACGAGTTACACGCAGACCCACACCCGGGTAACTTCCTCTTCACCCAAGATGGAAAGGTTGGAATCATTGATTTCGGATGTGTAAAAAAATTGCCAACCTCTTTTTACAACAGCTTCTTCAAGCTTACAGAGAAAGACATTCTGAACGATGAGGACAAGTTGGACTCCGCGTTAATGGAGCTCAAGTTCTATGAGGAGAAAGATGAACAGGAGCTGAAAACGTTCATTTTTAATACTATGTCGGAGTTCTTGGAACTTCTCGGCCGACCTTTCCGCGAGTCGCCGTTCGACTTTGGCAACCTTGAGTATATCGAGAAGATTTACGCTATGGGAAATAAGTATGGAAAGGATAAGAAGATTCGCAAGATTGGTGCTGGGCGTGGTCCTGCTGATGCTATCTATCTCAACAGAACATACTTTGGCTTGTACACCTTACTCCATAAATTAGGAGTCAGTGTGAACACGGAGAGAAAATGAACTACTGCTCTAACTGCGGCTCTGATCAATTAACATCAACTATTCCCGATGGCGACCATCGATTGAGAGTTGTATGTGAGAATTGCAACACCATTCACTACCAGAACCCACTAATTGTTGTAGGGTGCCTGATTGAGCATGACGGTAAAATTCTCCTAGCTAAGCGCGGAATCGAACCCAGCAAAGGGTTTTGGAACCTTCCAGCGGGATTTATGGAGAATGGTGAAACCGCAGAAGAAGGGGCATTACGAGAAGTGGAAGAAGAAACGGGAATGAGTGTTACTATTGATCGCTTGCATTCCGTTTTCAGTGTGGTTCACGCGAATCAAGTCTATCTCATTTTCAAGGCCACATCTTCAAGTATCGAATATACCCTCACTCCGGAAAGCATTGAAATTGAGTTCTTTGAACCATCTGAAATTCCTTGGAATGAAATTGCTTTCTCCAGTAATACGCATGCTTTAAAGGCATTTCTTCAGAATCCAAATTCGAGTGAAGTACATTTGGGGTCTTATATCCGCAATTCATGAGTTCAGACCTCCCATTACACGCAGTTGATTTACCGCCAAGAGAGAAACCAGCGAATGGAAAAGCGCCCGTCATTCTGTTACTTCATGGATATGGAAGTCACGAGAATGACTTATTCTCTTTTGCCCAAGACCTACATCAAAAGCACCATGTCATTTCACTGAGAGCTCCTTTGAGACTAGGGTTTGGTGGTTTTGCTTGGTATGAAATCAATTGGAATGAGAGTGGCGAAAAGTGGACCGATGTTGATGCTGGACTCGATAGCATTCAGCTATTGGAGAAGTTCATTGATGAAATGGGCAATCATTATGATGTAGATACAGAGAACATCACGTTGATGGGATTCTCTCAGGGCGCAATAATGAGCTACGCCTACTCATTCCGTCATCCAGAAAAGTTGAAAGCTGTGGTGGCAATGTCGGGTTACATTGTACAAGAGCTGATGCCTTCAACAGCTCCAATGGCGCTTGTTCAGAAGATCCCCTACTTTATCACCCATGGCTCTGAAGATCCGGTGATTCCCGTTTCATGGGCGGATCAGAGCGTTAGCTATCTCGAAAAGGTGGGAATCCAGCATACCTACAGGCGATATCAAATGCCACATGGCATCACACCAGAAGCATATCAAGATATTCGGAGCTGGCTAGTAGAGAACATCGGGATTTAGAAGTTCTTCCTTTCTCTTGGATTTGATCCAACTGTAATAACCATATACACTCATGATGGTGTTGATTACTGCCAAGAATGCGAAGGCTACTAATCCTCTATCGTTATTCAGCCAAACAGAGAATCCGTTCAGGACTATCCAGTAAATCCATCCCGATAATACCTGCTTGGCTTCGAGGTAGCTAGCTACAAATGCAAATGAAGTTGAAAAAGCATCTTCATAGGGTCTGCTCACCCCCTCCGCATCACTAAAAAACCATCCTAAGCCCAGCATTCCTGCAAAAGCAACTGCTATGGCAATGAGGTGTTGTTTGATTCCCCATTGAATAGGCTTGATCTGCTTGTGCGAATCTGAGTGTTTATCCCATTGGTACCATCCGTAAATTCCAATTAGAACGTAGAATCCGTAGAGGATTGCTTCTGAATAGAGGCCAGCATCAATGTAGGCTACTATACTAATACCTGAACCGAGGATTCCGAACGGCCAGCAATAAACTGAACGGCGAATTAGGAGAATGAGGAAAGCTAGATTGAGAATGGCTCCCAATGCTTCCGACCAAGAGATATCGATAATAAAGTCCACGAGGCAAAGAAGGAACAGATGATTGGAATAATCAAGCTAAATCTAGAGTTAGGGCAAAAAAATGAGGCCTCTACCGAGCGGTAAAGGCCTCACCAACCAAACTAACCTAACCAATCAACCTATGAAAACTACCCTAGATTGATATCCTTTCGGATACCTTACTAACGCAATTACAGAGTAATTGGTTTTCGTCAACCCTAAAAAATGTGTTAAAACATTGAAGGGTTATATATCTAAACGGATGAGCGCGCTATTCCTTACACGCTAACCCGCTTATTATCAAATATTAAACTACGAGCTCTTTAACAAGATCAGCTGCTTCTTTAAGCATGATTGCAGAGTGTACTTGCAATCCACTTTCGTCGATAAGCTTCTTGGCCTCCTCGGCATTTGTTCCTTGAAGACGAACGATGATTGGAACCGGAATGTCGCCGATGTTCTTGTAAGCATCGACAATACCCTGAGCTACACGGTCGCAACGTACAATACCACCGAAGATATTTACGAGGATAGCCTTAACGTTATCGTCCTGAAGAATGATACGGAATGCCTTCTCAACACGAGCCGCATCAGCTGTACCTCCTACGTCCAAGAAGTTCGCTGGGTTACCACCTGCCATCTTGATGATGTCCATTGTAGCCATCGCTAGACCAGCACCGTTCACCATACAGCCCACGTTACCGTCCAACTTGACGAAGTTCAAACCAGCTTCGCCAGCTTCTACTTCTGTTGCGTCTTCCTCACGGAGGTCACGCATCTCTGCGATGTCTTTGTGACGGAACAATGCGTTATCGTCGATGGTAACTTTAGAGTCAACCGCAAGAATCTTATCATCTGATGTTTTCAACACAGGGTTGATTTCAAACAAAGAAGCATCGATTCCTTCGTAAGCAGTGTAAAGTGACTTCACAAACTTCACCATTTCCTTGAAGGCCATGCCTGAAGTTTGAAGATTGAAGGCGATACGACGAGCCTGGAAGTCTTGAAGACCAACAGCTGGGTCGATTTCTTCGGTAAAGATCAAGTGAGGAGTCTTTTCAGCTACTTCCTCAATGTCCATACCCCCTTCTGTAGAATACAAGATCATGTTGCGACCTTTCTGACGGTCGAGCAATACAGACATGTAATACTCTTTTGTTTCGCTTTCGCCAGGATAGTAAACATCCTCAGCTACGAGCACTTGGTGAACGCGCTTACCCTCAGCAGACGTCTGCGGAGTAACGAGGTCCATACCAATGATATCATTTGCTCTCTCACGCACTTCGTCAAGCGACTTGGCAAGCTTTACGCCACCGCCTTTACCGCGACCACCGGCGTGTACCTGTGCCTTCACAACCCACCAAGAGGTGCCTGTGTCTTCCGATAATTTCTTGGCAGCTTCAACAGCTTCCTCTGGTGTTTGAGCAACGACTCCGCGCTGAACGCGTACACCATAGCCTGCTAGAATTTCTTTTCCTTGATATTCGTGGAGATTCATACTAAGATTCGCTTTAGGTTGGCGCAAAAATAGGCTACGCGCCAACAAAATCCTAACCTGTGAACACCTATATCAAAGGCGTGTTAAAGATTCCATTCAAAAGCCTACGTGCCCTATATTTGCGGCTCATGACAACAAAAACTATTGCACTGACAATGTTGTGCTTAGCCTCTCACCTTCTGGCTTCACAGCAAGATCCAAAAGTGTACTCTATCCAGAAGACCCAGTCACCTCCCACTATTGATGGTTATGGAGGCGATGACGTCTGGCAATCGGCGCCTATCGCGGATGGGTTCCGTATGCTCGAGCCAGACAATGGCCCCTTTGAGCCAGCCGGGCGAACTACTGAAGTACAACTCGCTTATGACGACGATGCCATCTACGTGTTCGCAAGGATGTACGACTCCGAGCCCGATGCAATTCTTAGTCAGTACTCCCAGCGAGATGTGTACAATGTCAATACCGATTGGTTCGGCATTTTCATCAATCCATTTAACGACGGTATAAGCGACTTCAATTTCTACGTGACAGCCGCAGGGGTGCAAACCGATAGCAGGACTACTGCAAACGGCGATGACATCAGCTGGAATACCGTTTGGGAAAGCGAGATCAGAAGAGATGAAACAGGCTGGTCTGTGGAGCTGAAGATTCCTTATCAATGTCTCCGCTTCTCCGATAAAGACGTAGACGATTGGGGCTTGAATATGATCCGATATGTTCGTCGAACGCGAGAAATGTACTCTTGGAACTTTATCGACCGATCTATTGCTACGTATGAATTGCAAACGGGACGATTGAGAGGAATGAACGACATCGACCCTCCCACTCGATTGACCTTCATGCCCTATCTCTCGGCATACGACAATGTGGCACCAGATGGAACGAACACCTTGTCTGCTAATTTCGGTATGGATTTGAAATATGGCATCAATGAGAGCTTCACGTTGGACGCTACGTTGATTCCGGACTTTGGTCAGGTTGCATTTGATCAACAATTGCTGAATATTTCACCTTTTGAGAATCAGTTTCAGGAAAACCGACAATTCTTTGTAGAGGGAATCGATCTCTTCTCCAAAGGCAACCTCTTCTATTCAAGGAGAATTGGTGGAGATCCGAAGAACATCACGAACGCTGATGGTTCTGGATTGAATAACCTAACGCAGGATTATACGCGCATTCTCAACGCTACTAAGATATCCGGAAGAACTGGTGATAACTTGGGAATTGGCTTTTTGAATGCCATTACAGATAACAACTATCTGGTAGGGCAAGATTCATTGGGTAATGAAGTGCGCATTTTATCAGAACCTCTCACGAACTACAACGTGATTGTGTTTGATCAGCGGTTGGACAGAAACAAGTCGATAAGCCTTGTAAACACCAATGTGATTCGTAATGGAGATTCTAGAGACGCAAACGTAACCGCGCTCGTGGCAGATATCAACAACAATGCGAATACGTACAATTTCATTGGTCAGTTTAAGTATAGTTCTGTATTCGAGAATGAAAACGTCGAAGGTGGAAAATCGGTTCAATTCAGAGCTCAGAAAATACAGGGTAATTGGCGCTGGGCATACGATGCTTCTTACATTGACGATAATTTCGATCAGAATGACCTTGGGTTTCTCGCTCGAAACAATGAGTTTGGGAACTACATCAATGGATCTTACCAGATTTTTCAACCACGCGGTGGATTTAACCGATTTAGAGTAGATGTTGGAACAGGGTACAGAACATTAGCAGATCCGTCGAAGTATGAAAGATGGATCATCGACGGTTCATTCTTCGCTGTAACCAAGAATTTCTTTGCGTTTGGAGGAGATTTCACCCTCACTCCTATTGGTGAGGTTGATTATTTCGAACCCAGATCACCTGGAAGAACATTCAATAAACCAAGTGGTCAGAATGCCTCTGTATGGATTTCATCAGATTACCGAAAGCCGTTTGCCATCGATTCGCGTATTCGCTATGAAAGTTGGAACGGCGACTTCGGTTATCAGTATTTTCAGTGGGGAGTGAAACCCATTGTTCGTCTAAATGACCGATGGAACCTGTTTTACGACTTCGTCCCGCGCGTGGGCTTGAATAACGTGGGTTGGGCTACATCACAGAATGACAGCATCATCTTTGGCAGAAGAGATATTATAACGGTTGAACAGACCTTTGGATCTACCTTCATCTTCACCCCTCGCATGTCGTTGAACCTCAATTTCCGTCACTATTGGCGAGCTTTGAAGTACAATCAGTATTACAACTTGGAGCAAGATGGAGATCTGACTGCACTAAATGGCGACTTCGGTAGAGATTTGAATTTCAACACCTTGAATCTCGACCTCCGTTTTTCATGGTGGTTCAGACCTGGAAGTGAACTGATATTGCTCTATCGCAATACGCTGATTAATTATGGCGACGAGGTGGATGCTGGATATTTTGAAAATTTCTCAAACTCAATCTCCACGCCGAGCACGCACATTTTTTCAATTCGATTGACCTACTTCCTCGACTACGCTATCTTCGCCAGATGACAAAGTCTATCGTTTCAGCTAAAGACATCCATAAGAGCTTCGGTGATGTGGAAGTGTTAAAAGGAGTTGACATTGAGGTCAACCAAGGAGAAATCGTGAGTATTCGCGGCACTTCTGGCGCTGGAAAGACCACACTGCTTCAAGTACTAGGAACGCTTGAGCGCATGGATAAAGGCGAGCTTTCATATGGCAGTGTTGATTTACATAATTTGAAAGATCGTGAGCTCAGCCAGTTTAGGAACACGCACATCGGATTTGTATTCCAGTTCCACCACCTTCTTCCTGAATTTACTGCTCTTGAGAATGTTTGTATGCCAGGTTACATCGCAGGCAAGGCTGATGCTGAAGTAAAGGATAGAGCAATGGAACTGCTCCAATTGCTAAATATTCACCATAGAGCTGATCACAAGCCGAGCAAGATGTCGGGCGGGGAACAACAGCGTGTTGCAGTGGCAAGAGCACTGATCAATCAACCCGACTTAGTCCTTGCGGATGAGCCAACGGGAAACCTCGACTCAGTGCATGCTAAGGAAATGCACGATCTCTTTCTAGAGCTACGCGATCGATTCAACCAGAGCTTTGTCATTGTCACTCACAATCACGAGCTGGCTGAACTCGCAGACCGTAAACTCGTGATGAAAGACGGTAGAATGTCGTGATTACATCCGAGCTTAAATCTACTCTTGACGAATTAGTCGATCGCTATAATCGAATTTCTTTCATTGATGACGACCCCATTCAAATTCCCCACCGATTCAGTCGGCTGGAGGATATTGAAATCAGTGGTTTATTAACCGCAACCATTGCTTGGGGCCAGCGCAAGACCATCCTTAAGAATGCAGATCGCTTGATGGATATCATGGGGCAATCACCTTATGAGTTTGTAATGAGTGCTTCTGCTCAGGAGTTGAGAGATTTGCAGTTTGTTCATCGAACATTCAACGCAGAAGACCTTCGATATTTCATTGAATCGCTTCGCAGTATCTATCTCAAAAACATATCACTAGAGGGGCTATTCCTCCCGAAAAAGGAAGAAGATGATAACTTTAACGCAATTCAGAGATTCAGAGAATCTGTTGTCAAGAATGCAGATCCAGGTAGAACCGCTAAACATATCGCTAATCCAGCAAAGGGTGCTGCATCCAAACGGATCCACATGTACTTGAGATGGATGGTAAGAAAAGATGATAAAGGAGTTGATTTCGGTCTGTGGAACTGCATCCCAATGGCTAAACTCTCATGTCCATTAGATGTGCACACCGGAGTAAATGCTCGAGCTCTCGGTCTTCTTACCCGCAAGCAGAACGACAGAAAAGCAGTTGAAGAGTTGGACCAAGCGCTTCGCCAACTAGACCCAAGTGATCCTGTGAAGTATGATTTTGCTTTATTCGGGATGGGTGTGGATCCTTTGCTTAAATTGGGGTAACAAATCCCAACGGTTATGCTCAAGCGATTTTCGCGTTATTGGTGGTACCTCCTGCTTTTCGGAGTGATTATCATGGCTTTAGGCCTACTACTCCTTATCGATAATCAGACGAATTTAATCGACATGATACGCTACCTCGGTTATGTCATGCTTGGAATGGGGATACTTACGTTACTACTCAATTTCTACATGCACCGCAAAGGAGGTCACGCAGATTGGCGGTGGTATGTGGTCGGAACGGCAGTTCTGGTCATGGGACTAGTGAACTTGATCGAAAATCAATGGGCAAGTGAAACCTTTGTCAATGTGATAAGTTTCTGGGCATTTCTCATGGGAGCCTACCTGCTCTATTCAGGCTTAACTAAAGGAAGTAGGTCTGTTCCGGTAATTCTTGCCGGGCTTGTATCTATCGCCTTTTCGGCATTAGTGCTGTTCGACGGTGTAGAAGAATCTCAACTTCACTTAATCGTGGGAGCCTACGCCGTACTGTTTGGACTTTATCTGGCAATTATGTCATTCAGAATGAAAGGACAAAAAACCAATCACTCTGAAGTGGCAGATTCGAAAGATGGAGGCGAAATTGGCTCTAGTTGAATCACTTCGTAGCTCCAACCATCTTCCAATTCGTAGGTTCTTCGACTAAAATAATCCCAGACATAGCTTGTAACAAATAGGCTAGCGGCCCAAATTCCTTGTTCTTCACTAACCAAGGGGCGATATCCACTAATCGCGTTATTTACTAAGTTGAGTCCGATGATGCCTCCTGCGGCGTATCGCTGAGCAACACCAATACCTTTGAAGAACGGTCGGTAGATTCTAATGGCTTCAATCTCATCCAAGCCGATTTCAACTTGATTGACGATAATGGAAGAATCGCCCGTTTCTGTCATGTAACCCACCACAAACTCTTCAGCTCCTGTATAGCGAATACCAACATCTTGATTCATTTCGAATCGCTTGATGCCCTTGCCAACACTACTTTTAATTAGGAGGTACTCCTGACTCATCGCCATCATCGGCAGAAGGGTCAGCACTACTAGACTTACTTTCTTCATTATCAACATAAATGTAGCGAACAGGAATTTGATAATTGGTTTTCCATTGGTCTCCGATGATATCGGGCTTTTCCTCCTCCTCTTCCAACTCGAATCGTGGTTTTGGCTCTTCCACTTCTGGATTAAAAGGTGCTTTCCTGTAATAGAGAGCTGTTAAGAAACCCGTTACTGCTCCAGCTAAGTGTCCTTCATAAGATACACCCGTTTCGATTGGAAACACCCACCACCACAGTCCGCCATATAGGAAGACAAGAAGCAAACTAAGTGCTAGGAAATATCGATTGGTTCGGAATACGCTGCTCACGAAGAGGAAGACGACAAGGAAGTAGATTCCACCACTTGCGCCAATATGTATGTTTTCTCGAGCTATGATGAAAGTAACGATAGCAGGTGCAAAAACGCTTAACAGGAATCCTCTGAGAAAGAGAACAGGGAAATAGTATCTGACAAGTGACAGCAGCACGAACAACGCCATGGCATTGTTAGCCAAATGCTCCCAATCACCGTGGAGGAAGAAGAAGGTGAAAATGCCATACCACTGACTTAAATCTCTAGGCATCAAACCGTATTGATTGAGATGTAAATCAAAGAGCTCGTCGATGCCGTGAATGGCAGCGAGAACAAGAACTACTATGGCAGGTAATATGGTGTAGACCCAGATGGATCTCTTTTTCTGAACCGAATTCATATCGTGAAGCTATGAATCAAACGTGTACCCTCGGCACATCCTTACAACTTTTGAACAATTCAATGTGATGCACCTTCTTTCCCTTACTTTTGAAGCCATAACTCCACAACATGCACACTCCCCTAGCCGAAAGAATGCGACCTAAAACCATCGAGGAATATGTAGGGCAAAAGCACCTAGTAGGAAAAGATGGAGCGCTGAGACCTTCGATAGAACGCAAGGTGCTTCCTAGCATGATATTATGGGGGCCTCCTGGGGTTGGAAAGACTACTCTGGCGAACCTTCTTGCGAAGTCGGCCGATGTCTCCTTTCACACTTTAAGTGCAGTGAGCTCTGGAGTTAAAGAAGTGAGAGAGGTGATTGCTTCTTCTGAGAAATCGAACATGTTCAGAACCACCCCTCCTGTTCTATTCATTGATGAGATTCACCGTTTTAGCAAATCTCAACAAGATGCCCTTCTAGGAGCGGTTGAGCGTGGAGTGATCACTTTAATCGGCGCCACTACTGAGAATCCGAGCTTCGAAGTAATTCCTGCACTCTTGTCCAGAACACAACTTTACGTTCTCAATCCATTGTCTGAGGATGATTTACTAGAAATTGTGACCACTTCCCTTGAGAAAGATACTTCGCTTTCTCAGGTAGAGGTTGAATTAAAGAGTACCAAGGCGCTTTTTAGATATTCCGGAGGAGATGCAAGAAAGTTGCTGAATCAGCTAGAGTGGCTCGTACAACGATCGGAAGGCAAAGTGGTCATCGATGATGAATACGTTGAAAAGACTTTACAGCAGCGTGGAGCGCGCTACGATAAATCGGGAGAGCAACACTACGATATCATTTCTGCCTTTATCAAATCCATCAGAGGAAGTGACCCGAATGCAGCAACGTACTGGTTGGCGCGAATGATTGAAGGTGGTGAGGATGCTAAATTCATAGCGCGCCGACTTGTAATCAGCGCTTCAGAAGATATCGGCCTTGCCAATCCTACTGCACTAATTATGGCTACGAATACCTTTTTGGCTGTTGAGCGAATTGGCATGCCGGAAGGTCGAATTCCGTTGGCTCAGTGTACAATATATCTTGCTACCAGCCCGAAGAGCAACGCTTCATACATGGCCATTGGTAAAGCCCAAGCCGAAATTCGCAAATCTGGCGATCTGCCGGTTCCACTCCACTTGAGAAACGCTCCAACTAAATCCATGAAGGACTTGGGGTATGGAAAGGGATATGCTTACGCACACGATCATCAAGGGAATTTCGTCGACCAAAACTATCTCCCAGATGAAATTGAAGGCACCTCTTTCTTCGAGCCAGGAAGCAGCGATCGCGAGAAAGCACTAAAAGCATTCATGGAGAACAACTGGGGCAAGCGTTATAAGAAATAAAAGGCCCCACATTTCTGTGAGGCCTTCCGGTTTGTGTGAAATAGTTTGAAAGGTCTTTAGAACCCATCAAAGTTTTGTGGGAAGCTAACGTTTGTGCCTTCACATGAAGCGTTCAGCATCAATACGTTGTTACATCCATCAGAGTTAATTCCGTCGCCGTCGAGGAAGTCAACCTCTACAGTGGCTACTTCAGCAGTACCAGCAGTAAGAGAAACTTCAACAACACCCTCTTTTACGAGGTATTCACATGAACGGTCGAACATCATAGCCTCAGTAAATGCTGTAGAGAATGAAATTGAATCTTGAAGATCATTTCCTCCTGCAGAACCGTAGATAGAGAATTGATCGTCTTCGATGCTATCTGTAGTAGCATATCCGTTCAACCACTCCATTGTGAGGTTTGAGTTGTAATCGTACAAATTGCCAATAGCGAAGTTGGTGCTCGCTAAAGTCACCTTCCACGGCGCTGTACCATTGTTATTTCCATCATTGCTCAATGAAATGTTCCCTGTAATAGGCACATCATCTACGTGGTAGTTAACTAAGTCAAGAGTAAGGTTACCATTCAGATTGAAGTAATCGCCAGTGATTGCACCCACGATTTTACCCCTTCTCATCTTGCCATCAGCAGTGGAAACGTTGTTCGCACCGAAATCGATAGTCAATGAATCGTTCGCCAATGAAACCGTAGCGCCGTCGATGGTAGTGGTTCCATTCTGCTGAAGATCGCCATCTCTCATGGCTTGATCCGCACGGGTAACTACGTTCATGAAGTATCCAGTCGTTTCAACAAAGGCATCGCCCATGCTCAAATCGTCTTCCGTAAGTCCACAGATGCCAAAATCTTCACAGCCCGTAAGACCTATTACAAGCGCAACGGCTACCGCTGCTCTCTTGAAATTACTCTTTGTGTTTCTCATAGTTCTTTAATTAGAGGTTCTCGGTTGGTAATTAGATTAGTTTATTATTTGTCTGACTCATCTGAGTCGTTGCTTTCTTCTGAATTGTCTTCTTCATCGACTTCAATGGTTTCTACGCTTGGAGTCGTCAAGTCTTCCGCATCCATATCCTCGTAACCACGAAGGTCTTTGCGGAATACAGCGATGTTCATACCGAAACGCAGGTTCATCATATTGATGTTCTCTCCTGTAACTAGTAGAATGTCATCTGTCATCATGTACAGCTGAACTGGACCAAGGTTAGCGGAGAATCCAACACCAACATTGGTATTGTCGCCTTCCACCAATGCATAGCTCGCGTAAAAGCTGAACCATTTGCTCCAGTTCCCCATGTATGACACCCCAAAGTTATTGTATTCCCGTGTATTCCACTGATTTAGCTGATAAGTAAATGCAAAACCATGTTTTGGTGTGATGTTGTATCGAGCGTTAACCGTGATGTTTGAAGGAAGTGAGGTGGTAAACTCTTCTCCTTGAAGTTTCTCAAATTCTAGTGCATCGATTACATCACTAATGATTGAATCGGCATTGAAACCAGCCTCATCTCCGTAAGCGTAATCTTGTCCATCCCACGTATACTCGCCGTTACTCACATAAGAGCGAGTATTGTTTCTCCAAGTGATAGAGCCAAAGTCGGTAATAGCAGCGCTTACTTCAAGTCCTTTGATCACCTCGTAACTCGCACCAAAGTCGAAAGCGTAACCATTGTTATCACCAAAAAGTAGGTCCATAGGATCTAGGACGAACTCAGATGGGTTCTCAATATCAACAGGTGCTGAAATGTTTGCTCGAACGTTGGTTCTAAAGCTCCATTCTGTAGCATCAAGTGTTGCATCAATCTGAGAAGCTGGTGCAGATGCATGTGCCAATCCATTGAGCCATTTAAAACGACCACCAATGCGCAACTTGCCATCCAAAAGCTCATGTTGGTAACCCACGTGGTAGTTCAAATACGAAGTAACTTGAGTTTGATTTCCAGACATGCTGAATTGTCCGTCAATCTCCTCACTCGCAGGTCCGTAATACACCATGCGAAGGATATCGATTGGATACTCAAAGTTCATGAAGGTTCTAGACTGAGCTCCGAGGCTCCAGTACCCTTTCCCTGTTCTGAATCCAATAAACATGAGATCTGTACTCTGTTCGATGAAGATTCTATTACCAGGTTGAACCGTTTCGAGGATGTACTCAATAGACTGGTTTGCCGTAAACTCCGGGCTTAAGACTGTATTGAAGTCGAAAGAAGGGTTGTGGAAAGTCACATTCAATGAAGAAAGTGCCGGTAGACCAACAACAGCGCGATAAGGTTGGTACGCTGCTGGGTTGTATTGATGGAAGTTTCCAATTCGCTCAAAATTGAATTGAGTAATGTTGGACTGTGCAAAGGCTGAACTAGCAGCAATCACAGATAAACCGAGGGTAAAAGCTAACTTCTTCATTATAGGTCGTAATCAAGTTTAGCTTTAACACCTAGGCGAACCTTGATGTCATAATCCTCATAAATCGTAACCGTAGTATTACCGTTATCTGTGGTGTTCAGTGTTACCGTCATTCTCAATCGAGAAGACTCTAACAACCTTTGAATCTTATTTCCAGTAAGCACCTCTTCTTCGAGGGTTACCTTATATCCTGTACTTCTGCCGTCAATGTCCACGTCTGCTGCATCGAATAAATCGAGCATCACACTGTCGGTCAAAACATCATTCTGATCGTAGAAGTCGAGTTTCAAATCGGCATCAAAAGGAAATTCATTCTCAATTCGGAATACCAACGTGAGTTTCTCGACGATATCAGCATCTTCACTAAGTCCGCCGAAATTGAGGTCGGTTAAGTCTTGTTGAAATATCAAGTCTTGCGTACGCAACGAAAGCGGCAAGTCTAATCTCAATCCCACTTGCATCTCACCATCCGCGGTCACGAAGTTATCTGTACCCGTTTCACCTTGAGGATTCATAATTCCTTGACCGGAATACAGAATGGTGTTGGGAACGTTGGCAATAAAGTCAACAATGTTGCTGGAATTCTTATCGATCACAATGCTTGTGGTATCGAAATCTCCCACATTCTGAGGACCATTGATCATGATTGGATTCAATCCGAGCGCTTCTACATTGTTTGCTGTATTGATCCCATCCATATCTACATCCAACTGAAGCGGCAAGCCCACATTGGTAGTTACGATGAGCTCAACTGTAGGATCGGCCAAATAAAGGCCATTCAAGAAATTCTCAAAAGCTTCAACACCCAACTGGAAACTACCGCTTGGGATGTTTACCGAACGCTGACCAAAGTATCCTACTGCTCTACCTACAAGGAGTTCTTGATAAGTGATACTTAGGTTGACTGACTCACCTGGCTGTGAACCGCCATTGTTCAATACGTTGATGTCAAAGCTGAGATAATTCTCTGTGGTGCCGTTGTTCGACAAATCGATATCGAGGCCAGCAACACTCACGTTCGTAGTAGAAGTCCCTACTGGTGCAACCACATTTACAGCGAAAGTTGTTCCGCTGATATCGCCATTATTAATGACTACCTGTAGTTCTACTGTGTCGCTAAGGGTGTTCTCAACGGTGAAGCTCAAATTACCATCCCGAATCTTCAACTGCTTGAATTTCGCACCTGCAATAGTTCCTAGGCTAGAACTGATGGACAATGAAGGAATATCGAGTGGAACAGTCGTTTCAATAGGATCCTGACTTGGAATCGAAGCGAAATCATCGATTGAAAAACCGATTAGACTGTCAGATTCATAGATTATTCGGAGTCCACCATCTGGGTCGATAGTGAATAAAGTATCCTCGGCAAGTACGTCAGATAGTGAGATGCTCGCATTTACGAGTGGCACACCCCATTCTCCCCCATAGTTGAGATCACTGAATTTATCGACGTCTACATCGGGAACGCATCCCGCAAGCAGAACCAAGGATAATAGGCTAGTAGTTAGGTAGCTAGGTTTCATTCTTAAGCTTACTGGTTCTGTTACGAAAGTAATCAAAAAATGAATGAATTGTCCTACAAATTTAAGATTGTCATTTCTGTCCGGCGATTTAACGCACGCCCTTCTGCTGTTGAGTTATCGGCTTTTGGCTTGGTATCGCCGAAGCCGCGCGCTTCTAAACGGTCTTGGTCTATGCCCGCACCCACTAAAAACTCTACAATGGAACGAGCTCTTCTTCTACTCAAATCCATGTTGTAATTGCCATCACCTCTATTGTCTGTGTGGCCATCAATTCCCAGTTTCACCGTAGGGTTCTGCTTCAGGAACACCGCGAGGCGATTGAGTTCAGATTCTGATGACGGATCTATGACGTCTGAATCGGTATCAAAGAAAACATTCTCCAAAACCAATGCATCCCCAATCGAGAGTTTCTTCAACCGGATTTCCAGGTTAACTGCACTTGCTTCGGTCTGATTCTGAAGTGTGAAATTTTCTGAATAGAAAAGATAGCTCTCTCCACTAACGTTGACGGCGTATGACGCATTAGCCGGGAGGCTTACGGTGAACTCCCCACTCTCTCCAGAGCGACCAGTTAATGGACTTCTACCGGTAGCAATGTCCACGAATTGAAGCTCGGCATCTACAGGTTGATTTGTTTCATCATCCACTACAATTCCCGTAACCCATGCCACAGGTGTAGCGCGAGCATTTTCGGGTAATTCGAATGAATAGAGCTGCATGTTATCAAGCGCCTGCCCTCTATCCGATGCATAATAAGCGGTACGCCCATCTGGAGCTACGACCATCCCGAATTCGCCCCTGTAGGTATTAATAGGATATCCTAAGTTGGTGACATTTCCCCAGGTTCCATCTTCGAGTAACTCCGCTTTAAACAAGTCGGCCTGCCCCATTCCCATGTGGCCATTACTCGCGAAATACATGGTTCTTCCATCGAAGTGGATGAATGGCGCTTCTTCTTTTCCGTCGGTGTTCAAATCGCCGGGAAGACGTTGAGCCTCAGACCATGAGTTTCCGTCCCAAACCGAATAAAATATATCGGTATTCTTTGCCATGGTGTTTCTTCCTCGAACAAAGAACAAAGTCTTGCCATCTGGCGACAACGTAGGCTGAGTCTCCCATTGCGCCGTATTGATATTATCTCCAAGATTGCGACCTTCCGTCCACGTTCCATCCGGTCTTTTGAAACTCACATAGATATCACAGCTGCCTCTTGAATCCGTTCTTGGATTATAAGGGTCCGTACAACCTGTGTAAAAAATCACTTTCCCATCCGCAGAAAGACACATGGCTCCTTCATTTCGCGGTGTATTCAAGCGTCCGGGGAGCATTTCAGCAACGTCCCAATCACTCTCTACCCTCGAAGTAACATAGAAGTCTTCGTCCGTATTTTGGTCGCTGAGATTGCGACCTGTGAACATGAGTGTATTACCATCTGCGGTAACCGCTGGAAAATATTGCATTTCCAAACGATTCACATTCGGCCCCATGTTTAAAGGATTAAAGTCGACAGGGTTATCTACTTGATTTTGTGCCCATTTCGCTTGGTCTTGCATCTGTTGAACCATTTGCTGAACTCGGACATTTCCGACACTCTGATCGTAGAGCTCACCAAAGATGCTATCCGCTTTCTGGTAGTAGCCATAATCGAGAGCGGTTCTCCCCCACTTATCCAAAATGCGCATATCGGGCGAAACCTCGTACGCCTTTCGATATGAATTCATAGCGAGGGCTTCATCATTTAAGACTATTCCCAAGTCTCCTCTGAACAACCAAGCATCCACATTGTCTGGTTCTTTTTCAACCGCTTTATTGATGTTGATAAGTGCAGCTTCGTAATCGTTATTGCGCACTTGATCTCTTGCTTCGGTGATGTATTTCTCAGCAGAACAGGCCGTAATAACAACGAGTAGAAGTGGAATGAGTCGTTTCATTCTAGGAGATTTCATGGATTCAAGTGATGGGCGGGTCGAATATACATCTCAATGTTGGTAAATCGTGAGAAAGGGTTGTGTTTAAACGATTTCCTTCAATCTGAATTGCTATTTTTGTCCCTTTGTTCAAATTGCGAAATGGACGATCAAGCTTACGAGCAGGTAAAACAAGTATTCACGGACTACTTAGAAGCGAACGGTCAGCGTAAAACGCCAGAACGTTACGCCATTCTAAAGGAGATTTATGCGAGTGATGATCACTTCGACATCGAATCGCTGTACATCTCCATGAAGAATAAGAACTACAGAGTGAGTCGTGCTACTCTTTACAACACTATTGAACTGCTATTGGCATGTGGTCTAGTTAGAAAGCACCAATTCGGACAGAACCAAGCTCACTACGAGAAGTCGTATTTCAACAGACAACACGATCACGTTATTTGCACCGACACCGGTGAGGTTATTGAATTTTGTGATCCTCGTATCCAGCAGATAAAAGCTACGATTGAAGAGGTGTTTGGTGTGAAGGTCGATGGACACTCACTCTACTTCTTCGCTCGTAAAAACGCTGAAGAGACACAAGAAAAAGAATCCAACGCTACCAATTAAGATATCGCCATATGGCTGTAGACATCCTGTTAGGTCTCCAATGGGGAGACGAGGGAAAAGGAAAAATTGTTGATGTACTGACTCGTCAGTATGATATTATCGCTCGCTTTCAAGGCGGACCAAATGCTGGTCACACTTTGGAATTCGACGGTATCAAACACGTTCTCCACACCATCCCATCTGGGATTTTTCACGACGAGGCTCTAAACATCGTAGGTAACGGTGTTGTAATCGACCCAGTGATTTTCAAACGTGAAATGGATGAGCTCAAGAAGTTTGAAGGCAATTTCACCGAGAAGTTGATGCTTTCACGCAAGGCTCACCTTATCCTCCCATCCCACAGAATGCTCGACGCTGCTTCTGAAGCCGCAAAAGGCAACAAGAAGATTGGTAGCACATTAAAAGGAATTGGTCCAACTTACATGGACAAGACCGGCAGAAATGGCCTCCGTATTGGTGATATTGAATTGCCAGACTTCAAGGAACGCTATAACAACTTGGTGGCGAAACACAAGGAGCTCATCGCTTTGTACGACTACGAGTGTGATCTTGATAGCATGGAAAAAGAGTGGTTCGAGGCGATTGACTTCCTCAAAACTCTTACTCTTGTTGATAGTGAGCCTTACGTTCACAATGCACTTCGTCAGAACAAGAAGATTCTTGCAGAAGGTGCTCAGGGAACATTACTAGATATTGACTTCGGGACGTATCCTTTTGTAACCTCTTCGAACACTACTGCTGCAGGCGCTTGTACCGGACTCGGTGTCGCTCCTAACCAGATTGGTGAGGTATTCGGAATCTTCAAGGCGTATTGCACCCGTGTAGGTAGCGGTCCGTTCCCTACCGAACTCAATGATAAGACAGGTGAGGATCTTCGTGCTGCAGGTCATGAATTTGGCGCTACCACTGGTCGCCCGCGTCGCTGTGGTTGGCTAGATCTTCCAGCTTTGAAATACGCTATTGATATTAATGGTGTGACTCAGCTCTTTATGATGAAGGCTGATGTACTCAGTGGTTTCGACACTATTAAGGTTTGTACCAAGTACAAGTACCGTGGTGAAGAAGTTGACCATCTCCCATACAAGATTGAAGATCACTTAGTAGAGCCTATCTACGAAGAGCTTCCAGGATGGAGCGAGGATATCACTAAGGTGAAGAGTGTAGACGAAATGCCTGCAAGTTTGCGTTCCTACATCGAGTACATCGAGAAGCACACAGGAGTTCCTGTAAAAGTTGTTTCTGTTGGACCAGATAGAACGCAAACCATTCATCGCTAAACTTTAGTGAAATCTTACACCACATTTTTCTTGATTCTTGCCTCCACTCTACTGTGGGGCCAGAATTCCACTAGAAAAATTGACATTCTACACACTGGTGTTTGGAAGCAAGCCCGGGGTGGAGAGCGAAACTATGTGCGATTGATTGGAGACGTTCAATTCTCCCATGAAGGAGCGTTGATGTATTGTGATTCCGCACACCTGTTTCAATCCACCAACTCCATCATTGCCTATCAGAATGTGCACATCAATCAAGGGGACACTCTCCACTTGTATGGCGATAAACTGAAATACGACGGTCGAACGCGAATGATAGACTTGCAGGGCAATGTCCGACTGCAAGACCCGGAGCTCAATCTTACCACTTCAGCCTTACGTTACGATAGGAATTCGGGATTAGGCTATTACACGCAAGGAGCTAAAATTGTAGGACCATCTCAAGACCTCTGGAGCATGAGAGGCACCTACAACAGCAACACGGATGTTCTGCTCTTCAAAGACAGTGTGGTTCTCATCACAGATGATTATACAGTTCATTCTGATACCATGATGTATCAAAGTGAATTGGAAAGGACATGGTTTTACGGTTACACGGAAATCGACGGAGAGAACGGAACCATCTATTGTAGAAAGGGGTTCTTCGACGCGTTGAATGAAACGAGTTGGTTCGTAGATAGTGTGTATATCTATAATGAATCTCAACTCATTCGAGGCGATTCGATCTTCTACGATCAAAAAGAAGATTTTGGGAAGGTATTCAACAATGTCTATTTGAGCGATACTGCAGACGGCTACGTTGTTCAGGGAGGCTTTGCGCATTACCGACAAGCCACGAGCTATGCATTCGTCACCGGACACCCCGTTTACAGTCTGGATGTAGATGGCGACACGCTACATTTGAGTGGAGATACACTATTGACTTACCGAGAGAACGATACGTCGGAACGATTTTTGAAGGTTTACTATAACGTGAAAATCTTCAAGTCCGACTTCCAAGGCCGATGTGATTCCCTCTTCTATTCTGAGGTAGATTCAACTTTCAAGTTGTACAACTCACCTATTCTTTGGACTGGGACCAATCAGATGACATCCGACCATATGGATCTCAAGTTGAGAAATGGCAATATGGATAGTCTATTCATGACTGGCAATGCCTTCTTGATGTCTGAAACAGAAGAAATACTCTATGATCAAATCAAGGGTAAAGACATGTATGGCAAGTTCGTTGAGAATGAACTTGAGCGAATTTTCGTTTCAGGGAATGGTCAAACTGTCTACAACGCTTATGATGAGAATGAGGAGCTTCTGGGAATTAATAGAGCGGATTGTAGTGATTTGGAGATACGTGTTCACGATAACAAAATCGACCGTATCATTTTCTTGGTGAAGCCTAATGCGACCCTTTATCCTGTGGATGAGATTCCGGAAGGAGAAAAGCGCTTGAAGGGATTTAGACCGAGATTTGAAGAGCGGCCACAATTAAGTGACCTATTTCAATGAAACAAACTCTCTATACCCTACTCTTCTCAACCTTCTCTTTTTTAGGTTTCGCTGATCCCGATTTCATATACGTGGACAACATTCACGACTGGGAGGAAGTCCTCTCACTAGCTGAGGAAAATCGCAAACTGCTATACGTTTATTATTCTGCAGACGACTGTGAGCCATGTGAATTCATGGAGAACTCAACTTTCGATTATGACGAGGTTGAGGATTTCTTTAATCAGAGATTTATCAGTGTCTACATTCGAAAGGGAACTTCATTCGCCAGAATGTTCGCCGATGGCTTCCAAATTCAATCCGTACCAAGCTCTCTTTGGATGACGGGCAAGGAATTCGTTTGGCGATTAGAAGCGGGCTCCATGGATAATTCTGAGATCATCGAAGCCTCCATGCGTGCTTCACAGCTTACGCGTGAATACCCTACTCTTCTTCCTGCAGCACTGAATGGCGCCGATAGTCTTTCAGTGAGAGACTGGTTGGACTTGATGTATATCGCGGGAGTCAATAATCAATCCTACGAATCAGAATTGGTCAACAGCTTTAAGAATTCACTTCACTTAGATTCGCTTCATTCAGAGGAGTATTGGACGTTCGTACAGACCTATGTGTCGGATTTGACTTCTCCACTCTATCAATACATCAAGATTGACTGGAAACAAACGCTTGGCGAGGATTTCCCTTGGGAATCTTACTACGATCAACTGTACGACTTCAATTTGACTATTGCGATTAATAGAGCCGATTCAGGATTGGTGGAGAATATGGAGTATCACCTCCTTCCTACCTTAGAAGTGGATTCTACACAGCCAGCCAATACATTGAAGATGCGCAAGCTCGATTTGTGGCAGGACTATTACTTGGGGATGGGTGATTTTCAGACCTATTTGGAGACGACTAGTATGATGATAGAAGATGTTGAGCCAAACTCAGACCAGATGGCGTCTATCATCAAAGAACTCACAAGTGTGTCTCGTTCTACTTATGCACTGGATCAAGGCTTGAAGTGGATAAACGGCGCCATCAAGCGTGAACCTACCGCGAAGCTTTACATCATCAAGGCGGATGTTCTCATTGTTCAAGGGAGAAATATCGACGCACTCAGGGTCCTTGGTGACGCTGAAGAGCTTTCCCCATCTGATGACGAGGTCGAGTTGATTGAGTTCTTAAAGTATGTAGCCAATACTCGCTATTGATACTTCTCTAGAATCGACTTCAAGTTGGGCTTAAAGTAGTTAGGCCCTTTCATCACTTTCCCGTCTTCTCGGTAAATTGGCTGCCCGTCTTCACCAAGCTTAGACATATTGCTTCGTTGGATTTCATCGAACACCTCTTCAATTACGTTCTGCATACCGTGACTCAAGATAGTACCACAGAGGATGTAGAGCATATCGCCAAGCGCATCGGCAATTTCAACCGTATCGCTATTCTCAGCAGCTTCTAGGTATTCCTCATTTTCTTCACGCATCAATTTGTATCTGAGCATATACTGTTCGTGAGGAATCTCACCTACTGGAGATTCATTTTGAGGAATTTTATACGTCTCGTGAAAGGTGTGAACGGCGTTGAGCTGCTTCTTCATGAAATTGAACTAGAATGACGAAAGTCAGTTATATAATTAGAGAGGCTATGTACCTTTGGCATGAAGGTAAAATAAAGTTATGGATACCACTAAGTTCGTCCGAGAGTCGGCAGAGATTAAGACCGGGCACTGGATTTTTGCAGGATTATTTGTTCTGGCCTTTATCGGCTACTTGATCTGGGCATACAAGTCCGATTCGGCGACACACAAAAAGTTCAAGATACAAGGCAGTACTGTCTTGTATGCTATCCTTCTACTACTACTCATCGTCTTTATTTTCAAAGGCTTAATCATCTAAGTCATGGCCAAGTTCGTTACTGCCGACGAAGCTCTTCAGGCAGTACTCCCCAATCAAAACCTGTACATTCACACAGCCGCCGCTGCTCCTCAAGCATTAGTAGAAGCACTATTACGCAGAGCCGATAGTCTCTATGGCGTAAAAATTTATCACCTCCACACGGATGGTGATGCGAGCTACGCCAATGATGAGTACGACGGAATCTTTGATGTATACTCTCTTTTCATCGGCTCTAACGTCCGCGGAGCAATTGCAAAAGGTCGAGCGCAATTCGTCCCTTCTTTCCTCAGCGAAGTTCCCGGCATGTTCAGAAAGAGAATCATTCCGCTCGACGTAGCGCTTATTCAAGTAAGTCCGCCCGATGCGCATGGGTTCTGCTCATTAGGTGTATCCGTAGACGCTACGAACGCAGCTTGGCGAATGGCTGAGGTTGTCATTGCGCAGGTCAATCCTAAGATGCCCCGCTCACATGGCGACGGTCTGATTCATTTGAATGATATTGATTATGCCGTTGAGCACGATCAACCGCTCCCGATTCACGAACCAGGGATTATCACTCCTGAGGAAGATGCGATTGGAGGACATATCGCGAGCATGATTGAAGACGGAAGCTCGCTTCAGATGGGTATTGGATCTATTCCCAACGCTGTCCTGGAAAAACTCGGCAATCACAAACATTTGGGCATTCATACTGAAATGTTCAGCGATGGTGTAATTCCACTCGTAGAGTCTGGTGTTATTGACAATAGCATGAAAAAGGTTCACCCAGGTAAGATTGTGAGTGGCTTTGCCTTCGGAACACAGAAGTTGTACGACTTCATCCACGACAATCCCATGGTAAACATGTTGGATATTGCTTACGTAAACGATGTATCCACCATTCGCAAGAACAAGAAGGTTGTTGCCATCAACAGCGCCATTGAGGTTGACTTAACGGGGCAAGTCTGTGCGGACAGTATTGGAACTCGCTTCTATTCAGGTGTTGGTGGTCAGATGGACTTTATCCGTGGAGCATCTCTATCTGAAGGTGGTAAACCCATCATCGCATTGGCGAGTTCCACGAAGAAGGGCATGACTAAGATTGTCTCTCAACTCAAGCCAGGTGCGGGGGTTGTGACCACTCGTGCTCATGTTCACTATGTCGTGACGGAGCATGGCGTAGCTGATTTATACGGCAAATCTATCCGCGAAAGGATTAATGCCATGATTCAAATTGCAGCTCCGGAGCATAGAGAAGCACTAGAGAAAGAAGCCTTTGAACTCTATCATTCTTGATTTGGCAGTGTAGGTCGACTCTGCTTACCTTTGTACGAAACACGAAAAGACATGAGCAAGCGTAACTCACTCCTACTTGTTATTGTATTGATTACCGCATCAGCGTTCACTCGCTTGGTTCCTCACTTGGGTAACTTCACTGCAGTTCTCGCTATTTCACTTCTAGGAGGTGCATGGATTAAGCGCCGTGAGCTTGCTATACTTGTTCCATTGACAGCTGTGTTTGCTACAGATTTGTTCTTGGGACTTTACCCTAACATGATTTTCGTTTATGCTACCTATGCAGTCATCGCGCTTGTTGGCAGCATTGCTCTTAAAGGTAAAGCAACGCCAAAGAACGGTTTGAAACTCGCTGGATTCGGCGTAGGTGCAAGCTTATTCTTCTTCCTTACTACCAATTTCGGGGCTTGGCTTGGTAATACAGCCTTGTATCCTCAAACTCTTGAAGGATTGATGGCGTCGTACACAGCAGGTATTCCATTCTTGAGAAATACCCTACTCGGTACACTTGCCTACGGCACCGTGCTCGTGATGGTAAAGAATGCCATTGAGGCTCGTGTAAGAAGCACACAAGCGGCCTAAGTCGAACTGCGGGATGCAGAGTTATTGGGAAACCTCCACCTACTCCGCTCCATCTGATTTATTGATTATTGGTTCCGGTTTAACCGGACTTCTTTGTGCGTATCACTATGCACAGCGCTTTCCCACACGAAAAGTTCGCATTCTAGAAAGAGGCCCTTTCCCTTTCGGCGCTTCAACTCGAAATGCTGGATTTGCTTGCTTTGGTTCACCCACAGAACTTCTCGATGACCTTCGTGAACTTGGAGAAAATGATACGCTAAAGCGCGTTGAAATGCGCGTCAAAGGACTCGAGTTCTACAGATCCACTTTCAATCCGGACGATTACGATTTCAACAAAAGAGGTGGCTGGGAAATCTTTCGATTAAGCGAATCACACATCGTTGAAAATGCGAAAGATAGACTTGACTATTTGAACCAATTATTGACACCTATTCTCAATGAAAGGGTGTACGATGTGGATAAAGATATCAACCGTTTTGGGGCAGAGATTTACCCCGAGGGTTTCCACAATCCTCACGAAGGACAGTTGCACCCCGGCAAGCTTTGCAGACTCATCGATAAAGCCATTCGCCAACTCGGAGTGGAGATTGTCAATGGAATCGAAATTGAGACAATTGAAAATACCTCAGATGAGGTTATACTACTCGATAAGAGTGGCTTTGCATGGAAAGCAGCACAGTGTATCGTGGCCACTAACGGTCTGACCAAGTCTCTTTTCCCAGATGAAAATATTGAACCCGCCCGAGGTCAAATTCTCATGACCTCCCCTATTCCAGAATTGAAATGGAAGGGCACTTTTCACATTGATAGAGGGTATTTCTATTTCCGAAATGTAGAGAACCGCTTGTTGTTAGGTGGCGGAAGACACTTAGATGTATTAGGCGAACGCTCGAGCGAACGTGTGACTTCGGAAAAGATTCAAACAGAATTGGAGCAACTGCTGAAAACGCTATTACCAAAGGCGAATTATAAGGTTGATATGCGATGGTCAGGTATTATGGCATTCGGTGCTAAAAATGAAAAAGCGCCCCGAGTTGAGGCGCTTTCAGATAATCTCGTTCTTGCCGCTCGCTTGGGAGGAATGGGCGTTGCTATCGCTCCCGAAGTTTCAAAACAAGCCGTAAATCTCTTTAGTTAAAGATTACGTTGCCTGGGATAATTCCTGCAGCAATGGTATCTACCATTTGTTGGTTGATAAGGTCGTAGCGGAATACTCTACCCTGGCTAGAATAATCTACTGGATCTGTAACATAAAGCTCATTCGCATTGCGATCAACTGCGATTGAATATCCGTTAACGCCCATCAACAATGGACTCAGCGGAAGAGTTGTCTCGTAAATATCCATTGCATAAACCTGTCCGCCGTAGGCATTATCCAGATAATACAGCGTTTGATCTGAAGAGCTAATGCACAGTGCTGTTGGACGAGGAGCTGCATCAAATTCGAAGTAATCGAGAACAGAACCTGTAATCGGGTCAATCTTGTAAAGGGATCCAATTCTATTGTTCGCAGAATTCTGCCAATCCGTGTAGCCTCCACAAAGCACCCAGAGGTCGCCATTGATATCCATGACCATTGAGTTGGGATTGAAGCCCACATAGAAGGTGTCAATGATGGTTCTCGTATCTACATCTATCATCATCACCGTCGAATCTAATCCAAATCCACCGCTATTAGCTACGTAAAGTCGTGCGCCTTCTTGGAGCATTCGCTCAGGACCATTGCCCACGTTCACAGTGCCTAGTGTCCCTGTAGTGGTCACGTCCAGAAAGGTAACCGTGTTCGTTCCCCAGTCGGTTACGGCAATTACATTAGATTCTACACCATGGACATAACGTGGTTGCTGGAAACCTGTATACGTCACTGGCGAAGTCATATCGTCAGAATGCACCTTCTCTACTACACCGCTGTTATTTACGGCTACAAATAGATCGTTTTCGAAGATGTGTGCACTGTGTACGATATTGCCCAATGGTCGACTAACATTGGTATTGAATACATCTTGAATGGTAGCATTGGTGCTTGGGTCATAGTACGTCAATGTTCCATTCCCCCCTTGGAATGGACCTTCGTTGGTGATGTAAACCCCTCCAGAGAAGTCCACGCCTACAGGTTCTGCAGGGTCATCTACTGTACAAGCTGAAAGTAGAATTACTCCTAAGATAGCGCTGTGGTTAAGTTTCATGTTGTGCGAATTGAATGGTAAATGAAAAAACGGCCTGTAATCCAGGCATTGGGTAAAATCGTTGAAATGAGTACTCGGTATTGGTCATATTCCTTATACCAATTGAGCCTCGTATTTTGCCGTCGCCAGCGAATTTACGTTCATAGCTCACCTCAGAATCTAAAATGAAGAAACTTGGAATAGCTAGTGCATCTTGATTATCCGAAGTGGTGTGCACTCTTCCATTGAATGTGCCGACTAATTTAACCTCCCAGGCATCATACCAAGCTACGCTGATACGTCCTGAGAGTTTATGTGCTGGAGTGTATATCAGTTGATTATTCAAACTTGGATCATTAAGACGCTGACTCTCAATGGTACGTGCATAAGTCCATGTATAGTTGCCTCCGAGAATAAAATCGAAATCAACTTTCGATACATATTCATAGTCGATGGTCATTCCGCTGGTTCTGACCGCCTTTACATTTCGCGGTTGGAATATCGCTCCATCAGGCACCCATTGGATGTATTGATCGATGATAGAATAGAAGGAAGAGAACTCTACTCTATTCTGTTGATCCAGTCCAAAGTTGTAGCCCGAGTGAAAATCAATCGTATTACCGAGTTCAGGTTTCAAATCGGGATTTCCTCCAGGATTCCAATACAAGTCATTAAGTGTAGGGAAACGGAAATGCGAACGGAATGAGAGCTGCGCATCATAAACGTCCTTCTTCCACCGCACATGAGCAAACGGAATAAGGGGTGTGGTAATAAGCTGGTGCTCCAGGCGGCCGCCCATTGCTCCACTCCAATACTCATCGTACTGATAACTCATTAGTACTGAAGTCCCATATCTGTTCACACTTCTTGAGTCCTTTGAACTGCCCTCGACGTATTGATATGCGTGATCTAAAGAATAAACGAGTTTGAATCGATTGCTCACACGCCAAGCGAGATCGACCTGATTATATATCGTCGAAGCGATGTTTGTGTCGCTTAGCACGGTAGAATGATAGCGCTGATCTTCTGCGTATCCACTAGTTCGTAGCCCTATTGAAACAGGCCCATTAGACCAATTAAATTTTAAATAAGCTCTAGCGACTTGATCGAACTGTCGAGCACCCTCCGTATAGGATTCACTAATACTTCTAGGAATCCCACGATTGAGCTCCGACCCCCACATTCCCCAATCCAAACGACTGTGCAGCCAGTTCTTCTTACCGTTATACCTCAGGTGTATGCTTTCTTGATCAGCGCCTAATCGATCTCTTCGCACACCATACAAGTCGGTATACCTGAAGTCCATCTGCCCTCTGCCGTAATCGATGGCCGCAACGTGGGCTGTTGAATTCGTCGAATAGCTTCCATGTGTTGAATAGGAAGCGTAACCCGCAGTTCTGTATTGAGCAGATTGTTGAATGGACCACTTTTGAGAATAATTGGGTTCTGACTGAAGGTGTATTCCCCCGCCCATGTATCCGGAGCCGTACAATGCACCTGCCGCTCCTTCATCCAAAGTAACATCGAATCCTGTGGGCAGAGTGGCTAAATCGGAAAGACCTAAAGCCGGTGAATTCAATGGTACTCCGTTCCAATAGATCGAAGTTTGAGAAGGGCTATAACCATGTCGACTTACCGTACTTGCCAAACCAGGACCATAGCTGCGGATATAGATGGAGGACTCGGATTGAATCTGCTCAGAAAGGTTGACGTCAGAATGGAATCTGCGGGAAAGCGTGTCTATTCTGGCGTCATTGGTAGGAAGGATATGGTCGAGACGATTGGCTGTCACATGAACGACCCTAATAGGTACAATCTGTGCCACTGCATTCTGTGAAAGCGCGCACGCCCACAGAGCCAAAACCGTATGTATCGATTTCTTGCTTGTCATATCACCTGCCCTTTCTTCCCGAAGAGTATTGTGTCTTATGGTTCTCGGCAGGTCTTCTGACTCGTCCAACTTTGGCGCCTTCCCGGAATACTCCAGTGGCGAGGGTGCCAAAGTCACTTAAGGACTCACAGCTGCGGGTACAGTCTTGGATTCACACCAAGTTCCCTTTTCATCCCAACATTACATCGGGACACCGCGAACAGCGCGAAGGTAGAATTAAATTCCGATTGTAGAGGGAAAAGTTTTGAGGGCTTCGTTGTAAGCTGTTTCGAATGCCAGGCCATTTACGCCGGTCTCCAACTTATTTTGAGCCGCATAATTCAGAAGCTTCTCGGTTGGCATATTACCAACGAGTTCGTCAGCTGCCATAGGACATCCACCGAAGCCTTTTACGGCTCCGTCGAATCGTCTGCACCCCGCTTTCCAGGCGGCATCCACTTTCTCATGCCAAGTGTGTGGAGTGGTGTGTAAATGGGCGCCGAAAGTGACATCTTTAAATCGAGGAATCAAATTAGAGAAGAGGTAATCAATACTGTCTGGACTCGAAGTGCCGATGGTATCGCTCAAGGAAAGGACTTTCACTCCTTCTGACACCATTTTTTCGGCCCACTCTTCTACGATTTCAACGTTCCATGGTTCGTTATATGGATTTCCAAAACCCATACTGAGATATACCACCAAACGCTTATCGTTCTTGTTGGCCAACTCTCCTATCTCCTTCACAATATCAAAAGCTTCAACCATGGAGCGATTGGTGTTTCGCATTTGAAATGTTTCAGACAGTGAAAAAGGGAAACCTAAATCGTCGATAGGCTCGTTTTGGCAAGCCAGCTCTGCTCCTCTTACATTGGCAACAATGCTCAAAAGTCGAGTGGTCTTGCCATCGAGGTCGAGGTTATCGAGCACCTCTTGAGTGTCACGAAGTTGAGGAATGGCCTTTGGCGAAACGAAAGATCCAAAGTCGAGCGTATTAAAGCCAACTTTGAGTAAAGCGTTGATGTAATCAATCTTTCTTTCGGTGGGAATGAACGGATGGATACCTTGCATAGCATCCCTTGGACATTCCACAATATCCATGTGGTTATCTGAGCCTTCTTTCATGTGTTTGCCTTGAGCCTTTGGCAGCACGAAGATACAGATTTGAAAGGCGATTTAAAAGTGATATCAGGCTCTCAATCCTTTCAAAATGCGCTTTACCATCGCAGGTCCTTCGTAAATGAAGCCTGTGTACACCTGAACCAAGCTAGCTCCAGCATCAAGCTTCTCACGAGCATCTTTTGCGGTGAAAATCCCTCCCACTGCAATGATTGGAAACTCTCCGTTCGAAAGCTTAGATAGTTTTGCAATGACGTCGGTTGACTTATCCTTGACGGGGGCTCCACTTAATCCACCAGCACCTATGGCTTCCACTTCTTCTTTCGCTGTAGTGAGACCACTCCTGTCTATAGTTGTATTGGTGGCAATTACTCCGTCAATGCCCGATTGGCGCACGATGGCAACGATATCCTCAAGTTGTCCATCTGTGATGTCTGGTGCGATTTTCAGCAGGATTGGCTTGCGTGTCGGTTTCTCAGCATTCTTCGACTCTAGGGTGGTAAGGAGCTCTGTCAGTGGCTTTTTGTCTTGAAGTTCTCTGAGATTCGGCGTGTTTGGAGAACTCACGTTTACGACGAAGTAATCAACATAATCAAATAGGGCTTCAAAGCTCTTGATATAGTCGGCTGTCGCCTCTTCATTCGGAGTCACCTTGTTCTTCCCAATATTGCCGCCAATGATGTATTCGGGATTTCTTCCTTTTAATCGTTGAACTGCATTCTCAACCCCTTGGTTGTTGAATCCCATTCTATTGATCAACCCTTTATCCTTAGGTAGACGGAACATTCTAGGCTTGGGATTGCCAGGTTGCCCGACAGGAGTAAGAGTCCCAATTTCGATGAACCCAAATCCGTAGGCTGAAAGAGGACCGAACAGCTTTGCATCTTTATCAAAACCTGCGGCTAGTCCAACTGGGTTTGGGAATTTAATGCCGAAGACCTCCCTTTCTAACGACTTATCCTTTACGCTGAATGCGCTTCTCACGATAGGTGTCACACCTGGAATACTGTGCAAGATGCGCAGAATATTAAAAGTGAGATGGTGTGCTTTTTCAGGATGAAAGCTGAAGAGAATCGGGCGGATAATCGACTTGTACATGCGCGGAATTTGAGTGCAAAAATAGCTCAATCCAAGGGCTTAAACAAGGTAGATGAATTCAATAAGACTTTGCACGATCGATGTCGCGCTTAAGCTGTTTCTCCTTTAGAGAATCGCGCTTATCGTGCTGTTTCTTACCTCGAGCTAGGGCAATATCGAGCTTCGCCCAACCCTTGTCGTTGATATACATACGGAGCGTTACAATGGTAAGTCCCTGATCCTTGAGCTTCTTCTCGAGCTTATCCAACTCTCGACGTGATAGCAACAACTTTCGTTCTCGCAGCGGGTCGTGATTATTGATGTTCCCATGATCATATTCAGCGATGTGCATGTTTTTTACATATAACTCGCCATCCTCAAAATAACAGTAGCTATCGACGAGATTCGCCTTCCCTTGTCGGATTGACTTAATCTCAGTTCCCACCAGTTTCAAGCCAGCAGTAAACGTATCAAGTAGCTCGTAATCATGTCGAGCTTTGCGATTTTTTATGAGGACATCGTTTTTCATGGGTGAGCAAAAGTAATGATTCAGGGAGTACTTAGTACTATGTACCCAGTACTGGGTACTCTATTCCTTATTCCCCAACATCGGAACAAACCTAAAATCACCATGAGTGGCGCGGGAGAACTGTTTTTCTCCTTTTCTTGTGATGCAATACATGCGTTGAACATCACTGACATCGCCCACAGGAATGACAAGCTTCCCACCTACTTTCAATTGGGCGAGTAAGGCATTCGGAATTTCTGGTGCGGCAGCAGTAACTACGATGGCGTCGAATGGTGCATAAGTTGGCATGCCCTTATATCCGTCTCCAAACTTCAACGTGGGTCGATAACCGAGCTGTTGCAAGAGCTCGCGGGTATGATCAAAGAGTTCCTTCTGCCTTTCGATGCTGTAAACCTTCACGCCCATTTCGCAGAGAACTGCCGCTTGATATCCTGAACCCGTGCCAATCTCCAGCACCTTTGAGCCTTCCGTTACCTCCAATAATTCCGTTTGGAATGCAACTGTGTACGGCTGAGAAATCGTTTGATTTGCGCGGATTGGAAATGCTTGATCTCTGTAGGCAAACTGTTCGAAGGAGCTATCCACATACAAATGACGTGGAACTTTTCCCACGGCTTGCAGCACATCTTCATTACTTATCCCCTTCTCTCTCAAAAGGTTCACAAGCTGATTGCGCAATCCCTGATGTTTGGCGGTATCTTTTCTCATCTCTTTGGTGGGGACGAAATTAACAAACCCACGTGCAAATCGCAGCAATTTCATCCCTTTTCATCCTTTCATTTTGCCTTACCTTTGACATCAAAGTTTTTCCACTATGCCCCTAAAAATTGGAGTTCTCGGTGCAGGACATCTTGGTAAAATTCACATCAAGTGCATCGGGCTTATTCCTGAAACCTACGAGTTGGTTGGTTTTTTCGATCCGAATGATGAAGCTGCCCAAAGTGTTGAATCAACTGGTCTGAAGCGATTTGACACCATCGAAGAATTAGTAGAAGCCGTTGATGTAGTGGATATCGTAACACCTACCCTATCGCATTACGATTGCGCCGTCAAAGCGATTCGCAAATCTCGACATGTGTTTATCGAGAAGCCAATCACCCACACTCTCGACCAAGCGCGTGAGTTGATCAAATTAGCGCAAGAAGCAGGCATCAAATCACAAGTAGGTCATGTTGAACGCTACAATCCTGCATTCAAAGCAGCACGACCATATATCAAATCCCCCATGTTCATTGAGAATCACCGTCTCTCTGAATTCAACCCGAGAGGAACTGACGTTTCCGTGGTAATGGATCTTATGATTCATGATATCGACTCTGTCTTATCTGTAGTAAACTCCAACGTAAAGCGAATTTCAGCTTCCGGAGCAGCGGTAGTAAGTGATACGCCTGATATTGCTAATGCGCGTATAGAGTTCGATAACGGCTGTGTCGCGAACCTTACAGCTTCGAGAATATCGATGAAGACCTTGCGCAAGACAAGAATGTTCCAGCGCGATGCTTACATCACCGTAGATTACTTTGAGAAGAGCGCTGAAGTGGTGCGCATGAAGACATTCGATGAGAACTCGAACGAGAATCCGTATGCCATGGTTCTCGACCTCCCTGATGGTTCAAAGAAACAGATTTACTTCGAACAACCCGACGTGGATGAGAGCAATGCAATTCGCGATGAGCTGCAAGCACTTGCTGATTCAATCAACCAAAACCGCACTCCAGACGTAACATTAGAAGATGGATATAGAGCCTTGGAGGTTGCTCACCAGATTTCCGAGCAATTGGACCATGCTCTCAACGTTATCAAGTAATGATGAAAAGACTACTCCCGCTTCTACTTTGTGTATCGGTATTATTTGGCTGTGACCGAGAACCAGCAACGGTTCCCTCCTATTTGCACATCGATGAGATGAACGTAAGCACCAATTACGTTGAACACGGTACTGCCAGCTCAAACATCACTACAGCGTGGGTAGAAATTGATGGAGATATGATTGGTGTGTTTGAGTTACCTGCAGTAGTTCCTGTAGCTAAAAGTGGTCAGCACGAACTCAAGCTTTATCCTGGAATCAACCTAAACGGTATCCAAAGCTTGCGTAACATCTACGAATTCTATCAACCTTATGAAGAGGTGATGACTTTCGTTGAAAATGAGGATGTTTGGCCAGATGCGGCGAATGATAGCGTTCCAACCGTAACTTACAGTCCGCAATCGTTTTACACCTATCGACCTATTGAAGATTTTGAGGACATTTCCCTTGCCTTTGAAATCTCAAATCGCGCAGATACCGGACTGAGTAGAACTACAGATCCCAACTTAGTTTTCAATGACCCCGAGCTCAATGAAAACAGCACACAGAGCGGATACGTGCGCTTGCCTGATGAGGACTTCCTCTTCGAAGTGATCAGCGTTGAAGAGTTTACCGACCTCCCAAAGGGTGGAGCGAACGTATATCTAGAGATGAACTACAAAATCGACGCTGTTGCTACGGTCGGGGTATTCAGAAGAATTCCTGGTCAGGTGGATCAAGTTCCAGTAGTTGGACTCTTTCCCACCGATGGTGAATGGAAGAAGATTTACATCAACTTGGTAACTGAAGTCAGCGCTGTTCCAAATGCGGAGGGTTTCCGCATCTTTATTGGTGCTGTAAACGTGGAGGGCAATGGAGAAATGGACATGCTCTTCGACAATATCAAGCTCGTTTACTAAATGAAGAAGAATACCCGCGGTCAGGTTGCACTCTATCTGCTCTTCGATGCTCTATCGGCATTGATGGCATATACAGTACTCTATACTTTCCGCAAGGAGTTCATTGAACCTGATGTTTTTGCTGTAAAGAGCTTGAGGTTCGATGATCGCTATTTCTATGGGTTAATCTTCACTACACTTTACTGGATCTTTCTCTACGTCGTTGTAGGGTCTTACAAGGATATATGGCGTAGATCTCGACTTAAAGAAATTGCTCAAACCTTGAGCTCTAACGTGCTCGGTTCCATTGTGATATTCTTTATGTTCATCTTAGATGATTGGGTAGAGAGCTACAAGGATTATTACGAGTCGTTCGGAGTTTATCTCGGCGCTCTATTCGTCCCTACCGTCGTATTCCGATTCATTCTTTCCACTCGAACGAACCGGAAGATTCAAGCACGAAAGATATGGTTCAACACCCTGCTCGTAGGTTCTAACGAAAAGGCCGTTAAACTCTATAAAGAAGTTCAAAAACAAAGAAACACAACGGGTCATCACTTTGTAGGCTTCGTCTCCGTTCAGGAGAAAATTGATTTCCTCGTTGAAAAGGAACTTCCGCTTCTGGGGAACTATAAGGAACTCTCTAGGATCATTGAAGAATATCAGATTGAGGAAGTCTTGATTGCCATTGAATCGAGAGAGCACGAGCGTTTAGAGGCAATTATAAACCTTCTAGAAGACCACGACGTCAAAGTGAAATCAATCCCGGACACCTATGACATCATCGTTGGTAAGGTTCGAATGGAGTCGTACGGCATTCCGCTTATTGAGGTAAAGCGTGAGATTATGCCGATCTGGCATCGAATCGCCAAGCGCGCCTTTGATATCATTGCCTCTCTCCTCCTACTGTTGTTGGTGTCTCCAATTATGTTGTTCACAGCTATAATGGTCAGACAAAGCTCTCCCGGCAAGATTTTCTATCGCCAGCAGCGCATTGGTTTACACGGACATCCATTCCATATCATCAAATTTAGAAGTATGTACCAAGATGCTGAGAAGCATGGGCCGCAACTTTCAAGCGATGAGGATGATCGAATCACTCCTTGGGGACGAGTTATGCGAAAGTACCGACTCGATGAACTTCCACAGTTTTACAATGTTCTAATAGGTGAAATGAGTATTGTAGGTCCTCGACCTGAACGTCAGTATTACATCGACAAGATTAAGGAGAAGGCACCTCACTACAAGTATTTGCACAAAGTGAAGCCGGGAATCACATCTTGGGGAATGGTGAAATTTGGATACGCTTCGACAGTGGACCAAATGATTGATAGGCTCCGTTTCGATTTGATTTACATCGAGAACGTGAGCTTCTTCAACGACTTGAAGATTCTGTTCTACACCATTTTGATAGTTTTGCAGGGACGAGGAAAATAACACACTATAAATCCACCACATGAATAATATTACTGTAATCGGAGCCGGAACCATGGGAAACGGTATTGCACACGTTTTCGCTCAGCATGGATACAACGTACGTCTATACGACTTGCATCAGTCGAGCTTAGACCGCGCCTTGGGAACGATTCAGAAGAACATGGATCGCCAGGTTTCAAAGGAGTTGATGAGTGAGGATGATAAGAATGCCGCACTGGGCCGTCTTACTACTTCTACCGACTTGAACGACTCTGTGACCAATGCTGATTTAGTGGTTGAGGCTGCAACTGAGCGTGTAGATATTAAGCTTGATTTATTCAAGCAGCTCGACGAACTCACTAAGCCCGAGTGTATCTTGGCTACAAACACCTCTTCTATCTCCATTACCAAGATTGCAGCTGCGACAAAGCGTCCTGATAAAGTGATTGGGATGCACTTTATGAATCCTGTTCCTGTGATGAAGTTGATTGAAATCATCAGAGGATATAGCACAAGCGATCAAACAACCGACTTGATTGTAGAGCTCTCGAAGAAGCTCAATAAGATTCCGGTTCCTTGTAACGATTATCCTGGTTTTGTTGCCAACCGCATTTTGATGCCGATGATCAACGAAGCGATCATTTCATTGCACGAAGGTGTAGCGGGTGTTCAGGAGATTGATTCTATCATGAAACTGGGTATGGCTCACCCAATGGGACCATTGCAATTGGCGGACTTCATTGGATTGGATGTTTGCTACAGCATTCTCAATGTACTGTACGAAGGATTTGGAAACCCTAAATACGCTCCATGTCCACTTCTCGTAAACATGGTTACTGCCGGCAAGCTCGGTGTTAAATCCGGAGAAGGATTCTATAATTATAGCGAAGGACCGAAGAACGCGAAGGTGAGTTCGCAGTTTGAAGGTTAAAGGTGCTAAGGTGCTAAGGTGCTAAGGTGCTAAGGTGAAAATACGATTTGAAGAAGGCCTCACGGAAGTGGGGCTTTTTTTTCGTGCGGAAGTACTAAGGTTTCGTACTTGTCCCAACCAATAACAAGTATCAAGATTTGGACGTGAGTCCAGCCAGTATCAATGTAAGCACACATACACGATTGTACGTAAGCACGTTATTGCTAGTATCCAGTATTGAGCATCTGTTCAGAACTATATCACCCTAACAGTCGAACATTCCTTTACTCGTGCTAGTTTGTACCCAGTACCCAGTACCCAGTACCCAGTACCCAGTACCCAGTACCCAGTACCCAGT
>JABXHW010000022.1 GCA_013373425.1 Flavobacteriia bacterium | reverse complement strand
TCGCCATGGATCGCGACAACCGCTGGGAGCGAGTAAAGAAGGCCTACGACCTATTGATCCACGGCAAAGGCGAAAGCTACGCCATGTCTGACCGTGCCTTTGAAGACTCATATGCCAATGGGGTTACAGATGAGTTCATCGAGCCGGTGGTGATTACGCACAGCGGTCAACCTACTGCTACTATTGGTCCGAACGATGTGGTCATTTGTTTCAACTTCCGAACGGACAGAGGACGACAGATTTCCATGGCACTTACTCAAAAAGACTTTCCAGAATACAACATGAAGGCTCAAGATATCTATTACGCTACCATGGCGAGATATGACGACACCTTCAAAAACGTTGGAGTGCTCTATGAAAAAGAGAATCTCACCGAAACCTTAGGTGAAGTACTGAGCAAAAACGGCAAGACGCAAATTCGAATCGCCGAAACAGAAAAATACCCTCACGTAACTTTCTTCTTCTCGGGCGGCCGTGAAAAAGAATTCGAGGGAGAACGAAGATTACTCTGCCCGTCACCGAAAGTGGCCACCTACGACCTGCTGCCTGAAATGAGTGCTGCAGATATACGTGATGCTATTGTTCCCGAATTGGAGGGAGCAACCGCAGACTTCATCTGCTTGAATTTCGCCAATCCTGATATGGTAGGGCATACTGGCAGCATGGAAGCAGCCATCAAGGCTTGTGAAACAGTAGACGCCTGCACTAAAGATGTTGTTGAAGCGGGTCTCAAAAGCGATTACAACTTTATCATCCTGGCCGATCACGGCAATGCAGATTGCATGATCAATCCAGATGGAACTCCGAACACTGCACATACTACTCAACCTGTACCGGTCTTCCTAGTGGGCAACGACGTTGATCAGTACAAGCTCAACTCTGGAAAATTGGGAGACATTGCTCCTACTCTACTCGAGTTGATGGGAATTGAACAACCCGAAGCCATGACCGGAAAAAGCCTATTGACGAAATGATGACCAACTCGCTGTTGATTGCAATTGACTTTGATGGGACCATTGTAGAAGACGCGTACCCAAGCATTGGAAAACCTCGCATCTTTGCCTTTGAAACTTTGAAACAGCTTCAAAAGGATGGTCACCGCCTCATCCTCTGGACCTATAGAAATGGGAGAACCCTGGACAAGGCTGTGGAGTTCTGTAAAGAGAATGGGATTGAGTTTTACGCCGTAAATCAGAGCTTCCCCGGTGAAGAGCCCGTAGGATCGAGCGTTCCTCGTAAAATCAATGCCGACCTGTTTATCGATGACAGAAACTTAGGTGGAATACTCGGCTGGGGCGAAATCTATCATGAGATAAGCAAGCAGCCATTGAGAGCCGAAGAGGAAAGAAAGAAGAAAAAGAAAAAAGGCTTCTTCAGAAGAAGCTAAATGAAGTAAGATGATTCATTACAAGAACAGGGAAGAAATTGAGTTGATGCGCGAGAGCGCTCAAATTGTATCGAGAACACTTGGCATCATCGCAAAGGAAATCAAGCCTGGCGTTACCCCATTAGAGCTCGACAAACTTGCCGAGGAATACATTCGCGATCAAGGTGCTGAGCCTGGATTCTTGGGGATGTACGACTTCCCGAACACGCTTTGTATGAGCCGTAACGAGGTAGTCGTTCACGGATATCCAGATAAGAAACCACTTGAAGAAGGAGATATCATCTCTGTAGATTGCGGTGCCTATAAGAATGGTTTCTATGGTGATCACGCCTTCACGTTTGGCGTTGGAGCAATTGACCCAGAGGTGAAGAAATTACTTCAAGTTACCCTTGAGAGCTTGTACCTCGGCATCGCCGAAATGAAGGCCGGTAACCGACTAGAAGATATTGGATTTGCCGTTCAGCAACATGCTGAGAAAAATGGATATGGCGTGGTTCGCGAACTAGTTGGTCATGGTATTGGTCGCGTCATGCATGAAGATCCTCAAGTGCCTAATTATGGCCGACGTGGACGTGGCAAGAAACTTAAAGATGGTTTGGTACTTGCCATTGAACCTATGATCAACATGGGTACCCATCGCGTAGCTTACCTACCTGATAACTGGACTGTTGTAACCGGCGACCGCAAGCATTCGGCCCACTTCGAACACGATGTAGCCATCGTTGACGGAAAACCGGATGTGCTTTCAACTTTTGACTATGTCTTCGAAGCTCTCGGACTTCCAAAAGAGGACTTCTCAGTTCCTGTGAAACTATGATCAAATTCGCCCTTAAATACATTCCTAGACCTTGGTTGATTCGCTTGAGCTACGTGGTGCAATTCTTCGCACCAGTGCTCTATGGAGGTTCTAGGTTTACTGACCCAATCGACGGACGCTCTTACCGCAAGTTTCTCCCGTACGGTTACGGCGGAAATATACGTGAGAACGCCCTTTCTCCCGGAACCAATTCTTTGGAAAGACACCGATTGATGTATCTCTATCTAAAGCGGGATACAGACTTCTTCACCAAGCCACAGAAGGTGTTGCATGTTGCTCCTGAGCAATGCTTCTATGGAAGGTTTAGAAAAATGGAGAACTTGGATTACACGACTGCCGATTTAGATAGCCCAATAGCGGACATCTCCATGGACATCCACGATATTCCTTTTGAAGAGAACACCTTTGATGTCGTATTCTGCAATCACGTGCTTGAGCACGTGGACGATGATCAGCAGTGCATGCGTGAGCTATGCAGAATCCTCAAGCCAGGAGGACTAGCTATCATGCAAGTGCCCTGGATTCCGGAACAAGAAATGACGGTTGAAGATCCTAGCATCAAAGATCCTAAGGAGCGCGAAAGACTCTTTGGTCAGTATGACCACGTTAGAAAGTATGGCAAAGACTATTCAGATCGATTGGAGAAAGCTGGATTCAAAGTGACTCGCGTTGACATGAATCAGGAACTCTCCAAAGAGGAATTTGAAAAATATCGATTACCCGAAGGCGAACCGCTTTACGTTTGCTCGAAGTAATTACGCAGCATCAAGTCGGCTCAGGCCGGCTTTTGCTTTTTGCTGCATTCCATGACGCCAGGGATATTCGTCATCGTAGCTAAGAACGGCATTGAAGAGCGACCTGGCATATTCCGGATTGTCTCTTTCATTTAAAATAGCCAATTGGAGAGCGGCATTCACCTGTTCAAAAGTGACTGTTTCACCCAGGTCGATTTCCCTGCATTGATCGAAATTGCGCTTGGCGGAATTCATCAAGGAGAGCTTCTGATGCGCTCGGCCCATCCTGTAGTAATAATCGGCTTTGAAGAGCGGTGAGAGATCTTCCACTTGAACTGTTCTTAGTGTAGTGATACACCCTTGCGCATCTCCATTATCAAACTGAAGCCTAGCGCGAAGCAAGTTCAACGGCGTCAATTCACGTTTCATTTCGCGCTCTGCCTGCTGATCGCCTCCCACTTTGGCTATGCCTTCATTCAATACAAGTGATCTGAAGTGCTCTGCTTCTCTGGAATTACTGTGCAATCGATGGTACCAATGCAAGTATCGATAGGTTGATTTGACGTAATTCTCGCCTTTATTGACAAGGATGTACTCTTGCAGCACGGTATTCGCATCATCATCTCCTCTAGCCAATTTGGCCCGTCCCAGTTGATAGTACAAATAAGGGAAAGTGTAAAACGATTCATTCGTTGTCACCTCCTCAAGTAAGCTGATAAGCTCATCGCTCTCGCCAGCAGACATGAGCAGACTCGATTCTAGGAAAGCTAGGAGCGGACTATTGTCGGGGCGAACATTTAGCTCCTCCAAACTGGAAATCTCATCTGGGAAAAGCTGTTGTGCAATTAGGCCATATAAGAAGGCATGCTTCTCCTTTAGGTAGGCATACTTGCGCTCCTTAGAGGCTTCGATGGCTTGTCGTAGATAGTTCATGCCACGAGTAACATCCCCTCTATAGCCCATCATATTCGTGATGAACTGATAGTCGTCCGGTACACTCCCTATAGCCACATTCAGGATGCCCATTCCTGCATACATCGGCTTGTACTGAGGGAACAACTCCTGTCCTTTTTGCAAGGCCGATAGTCCATCCATGCCGTGACCCGCCGCTCCCCAGTCGTGTCCAAACTTGGCTTCCAAGGCAGCGATGGTGAGACTCATCTCGCCCATGTACAGGTAGTACTCCGGCACACCTTGTGGAGCACTCTCTTCAAAGTCATTTATCCTTGATTTGAGAGCGCTGCGCTCATCGTCGTAAGCCTCTTTGTTTTCATCTGCAAAGTGAGCGAGGAATCGAACGGTGTGCTCGATGTAGGCAATTCGCCATTCCTCTTCTCCATTCTCACGCATGGATTGGATATCCTTTTCAACCTCGTCAAATCGAAGTTGAAATGCATCCTTGAGCCCTCTTTCAAATGGCGTATAGAAGATGGGCTGCCCGAGAATTGGTGCAGACATCGTCAACAGAAGCAAAAGGGAAAGCACGTTTTTGCGCATAAAAAAAGGGCTCAAATTGAGCCCTCTAAGGTAGTAAGTTCGAGAATGTCTTACTTGGCCTTCGCCAAAATATCCTCGATCATCTTCGCCATGTGCTCTTCCTCTTCACGCGCCAACTCTGGGTCAACGAGAATACGGCCGCTATGCTCATCGGCGATGATTTTCTTACGCTGTGCGATTTCCAACTGACGTTGTGGTGGAATCACGAAGAATGAACCTGCAGAGGCTCCGCGCTCGATAGAAACTACTGCCAAACCGTTGCGTGTCTTCTCACGAATACGACGGTAGCCAGTGTAAAGGCGCTCTTCGATTTTCTTACCAAACTCTTCAGACTTCTTGAGAAGGAGCTCTTCCTCTTTCTCAGTTTCTTTCATGATGCTTTTAAGCTCGCCTTGCTTGAATTCAAGGTGACTCTTACGCTCGTCGAGCTTCTCTTGAGTGGCATCCTTAACTTCCTTCTTGTTGGCAATCTTAGCGTCGAATTCTTTGATTCGCTTGTTGCTCAATTCGATTTCCAACTCTTGGAATTCGATTTCCTTAGATATCGCGTCGAACTCGCGGTTGTTGCGAACGTTCTTCTGCTGCTCCTCGTACTTCTTGATCTTTTCCGTGGAGTTCTTGATAACGATTTTGCGATCCTTGATTTCGTCTTCAAGGTCCTTGATCTCGTTAGTCACCTTCTCAAGGCGAGTTTCAAGACCAGCGATTTCGTCTTCCAAATCTTCCACTTCCAATGGCAACTCACCGCGAAGGTTGCGGATCTCATCAATTCTGCGATCGTTGATTTGAAGGTCGTATAACGCGCGAAGTTTTTCTTCGACCGTCATTTCTTTCGTCTTTGCCATAGAACTTATAGATATAAAATGGGGTTCGTGTTGACTGCCGTTTTAAAGGTCGCAAAATTAGGGAATTTTTCACGAATAGCATCGTACAAAAGGTCAATCGTAAATTGCTCGGACTCAAAGTGTCCGATATCCGCAATTACAATCTGTCCATCTGCATCAAAAAACTGGTGATATTTAAAGTCGGCAGTAACAAAAACATCTGCTCCAGCTGAAATTGCAGCACCCAAAGCAAAACTACCCGAGCCTCCACAAACCGCGATGCGCTTGACTTTATCTTTAATAAGTTGAGTGTACCTCACTCCGCCACCAACGATATTCTGCAGGTAAGCTAGAAAATCGGATGCAGCCATCTCCTCCTCTAATTCACCTACCATACCACTGCCCACTGTCTGTAAAGAATTTTCAAGCTTGAGCATATCCCAAGCAACTTCTTCATACGGGTGAGCGGATTTCAAGGCAGACAGAACCTCTGAAGATTTGTCAAAAGAAAGAATCACTTCTACTCTGCTTTCGTCTTCTGAATGGCGTTTCCCTACCTCGCCAACATGTGGATTGGTAGTCTCATCTCCACGGAAAGTACCCACACCTTCAGAGCGGAAAGAGCATTCATCATAGGCACCGACATGGCCAGCACCTGCCGCGAATAGTGCCTCCAATACCTCATCCACATTTTTGGTGGGAACGAATGTTATGAGCTTACGCAGCATCCCTCCTTTAGGCATGAGGATTCGGGTATCCTTCAAGCCTAATCGCTCAGACAAACGGGCGTTAACCCCATGCTCTACGTTATCTAGATTGGTATGAATGGCGTACAATGCGATGTCGTTCTTAATCGCCATCATCACAGTGCGTTCCACATAATTCTTACCGGTCAAGCGTTTTAGGCCTCCAAATATGATGGGATGATGCGAAACTATCATTCCCGCACCTTTGTCAATCGCTTCTTGGATGACTTCTTCTGTGACATCCAAACATGTGATAACAGACTTGATCTCTGCATCGGGATTGCCCACTAGCAAACCGCTGTTGTCGTAAGACTCTTGATAAGCTGGAGGAGCGATGGAATCGAGGTATCTCGTAATTTCTCTAACGGTCATACAGCGAAGATACTGAAGAGGCCGCTGCTTTTCATCTCAGGATGCATTCAAAATAATTTAATGAGTTGCTTATATTGCAATACCGCTTCTCAAACTCAGTCATGCAACTCCACTTTCGCTTCCTTTTCCTCTACTCAATCACCTTATTTTCAGCATCAGTTCAGGCTCAACAACTGAGTAACTGTTCCAATGTAAATCGGGTTTTTGAATTCTTAGAGACCTATCACTACAGCCCAAAGGAACTAGAGATCAAACTGCGAGACACCATCATCAATGGACTGTTCAATCAGGTGAACGATCAAGGTGCATTCTTCACCTATGAGGACGCTCTGAAAATGCAGGTTTATGATGATGCTTTCTTGGTAAACGCCGACTCTACATGTGAGGCGCTCAACCTGATGACTGAATTGTATATCCAGCGCCTGACGAAACTCGAAACGTTGGTGAACCAAATCAGTCAAGAAGAAGTATCATTTCGAGAAGTGGAGTATTTCTGCTCGAATCCAGACACCTTGCTCACGGAAGAAGAATGGGTGGACTATTGGACGAAGTATTTCAAATTCAACATTCTCTCTGCGGTTGTCGCCAATCTCGATAGTGCCGATGCAACCTCCTATCCTTCAGAGGTAGAAATCGATATGTGGAAAGTTAGAGTATGCGAGAGAACAGCATGCCGTATGCAGCATCGATTAAAGTCTCGCGACTTATGTGAGGACATGATTATGTCGACGCTGATGAACAGCATTACCATGTCGTTTGATCCGCACACTAATTTCTTCTCATCCTTCCAAATGAACATGTTTGAAAGAGGTGTATCCTCCAATCAAAATTCATTTGGGATTGAGTACATGCGCAATGGAGATGGTGAAATTGAAGTAGCTTATCTAACTCCCGGCGGGCCCGCATGGGAAGACGACCAACTCGAAGAAGGGGATATTCTAATCAGTGGATTATCTAGCCAGATTGGAGGAATGAACTTCAACTGTTCTAGCGATTACGAAGTGCACAACTTCCTGCATGATGAAGGGAACACATCGTCAGAGTTCACCTTTAGAAAGCCGAATGGACAAGAGGTGACTATCAGATTGAGTAAAGCCGAAATTCCCGAAGAAGAGAACACTATCAGGACATTCATATTAGATGGCGATCGCAAATTGGGATACATCTACCTCCCTACTTTCTACGCGAGTGAGCAATATTGGAATGAAAACTTGGGTTGTGCAGCAGACCTGGGAAGAGAGTTAATTCGACTCAAAAGAGCTGGTGTTGAAGGCCTCATTCTAGACATTCGAAACAATGGAGGCGGGTACATGATGGAAGCCGTGAGAATGGCAGGGCTATTCATCAATTATGGAACAGTGGCTATTTCTACAGATAACTATGATGGTACTGTCCCCCTTAACGACCCACAGCGCGGTTTGGCCTATGACGGTCCCCTCGTTGTGATGGTAAACAACCATAGCGCCTCTGCATCAGAACTCCTGGCGGCGGCCATTCAAGATTACAACCGAGGTGTTATTGTAGGTGATACAACCTTTGGGAAGGCGACAATGCAAAATGTAATCCCTTTTACCTGGTCGGAAAACAGCAAAGAGATACCCGAGAATCAAGACTACATCAAAACAACAACCGGCTGTTTTTACAGGCCTACAGGCAGTTCACACCAAGAAGTCGGTGTAATCCCGGACGTCTCCTTCCCCAATCCTGAATACCATGATCCTGTTCGAGAATGCGATATCACATTTCACCTCGAAGTGGATAGCATTGAGCCTGTCGGACATTTCAATCCACTGGCAGAACTACCAATCGACACATTGGCCGCATTGAGTGGTCGACGAAACATTTCAGATAGCAGTCGTTTTGAAACATATCACTACGACGAAGGCTTGGATTCCATTCCGCTTCAATTTGCAGAATATGTAACCACCCTAAATGAAATGGACGAATCGAATTCTGGTAGTGAACGATTCAAAAGTGATTTCAAAATTGAACCACTCCGATATGTAATGGGAATTGATGGTGAGCTCAATCGAATCATCATGCGCCAGGTACAAACCGATTATCGGATCTATGAGACAACTCGAATATTGAACGATTTAATTGAACTTTCTAAACCTATAAAATGAAAATGAGAAGTATACTCTTTGCTGGATTACTTCTAGCATCCATGAGCTTAAGCGCTCAATCTAACACGGAGAATGCGCTTGAATACATGGAGGAGATGGATGATCACATCGAACAACTCAAAGGCGAAACTTGGAGCTACTTAAAAGCCGCAACTCGTGGTCGCAGTGCACGAACCATGGAACGCAGACGTGAAGACCTGATTGAGGAACTGGGTGATGTGAGAAGAGATGTGGTTGAGCTTGGTAGCTTTCATGGAAATCGCTCCTACCAGCAGGCCGTATTGGAGTATTTGCGCATTTCAGACTTGGTGATGCGTCAAGATTTTGCCCGCCTAATGGATTTGGAAGAGGTAGCAAATCAATCTTACGATGCGATGGAGGCTTATTTATTGGCCAGTGAAATTGCTGGTAATAAATTGGATAGCGCATTTGCCGACTATGCCGATGCTAAAGCCACTTTTGCGACTGAGTACAATATTCGCTTGGTTGAAGGCGAAATGAGTCGACGTGAGCGTCGAATGGTTGCAGCGAGCAACGCATTGGAGTATTACAATGATATGTTCCTTGTTTACTTCCGCGCAAATGTTCAGGATATCATCATTATTGATGTGATGAACAATGGCGATGTGCTCGAATTGGAGCAAAACATAAGTGCGCTTAAGGAGGCAGCTCAAATGAGTATGGCTGTTTTAGATACCTTCCCTGATTTCAATGGAGATCGTAAGTTGTCGCGTAAAGCCAATGAGTTGATGGAATTCTATATCGAGCTTTCTGAAGAACACTATCCGAAGGTGGTTGAATTCTATATCGCAAAGGAAGACTTTGAAGAGTTGCACGCGCGAATTGAATCTACGCGTGAAAGAGACTTGACTCAGGAGGATATCGATACATATAACGCCGCGGTAGAGAACTACAACCAGATGATTGAGGTATACAACACTACCAATGAGCAGTTGAATGACCTCCGATCAGAGCATTATGAAATGTGGGAGGAAGCCGTAGAGGACTTCTTCGACGAACATTCTTGATGATCAAGCAGGAAGAAAAACAAAACCCCGATGGATTGCTCCACCGGGGTTTTTTATTTGAAGGGAAATCAGAGATTACTCTCCGTCTTCCATATCCTTCTTCAACTTAGCAAGAGCGTCGAGGTCACCAAGAGTAGTCTTCTCAACGGGTTGAGCTGACTTCTTAGATGGACGTGACTTGCTAGTAGTCTCTTCAGCAGAGTGATCTTCGTTTCCACCTGCTACTTCTTTATGAAGTTGAGTGTGAGAAACTACGATACGACGTGCGTCTTTGCTGAATTCGATAACCTTGAATTCGTAAGTCTCACCAGCCTTGATCTGACCACCTTCTTTGGTGTTCATGTGACGGCTTGGGCAGAAACCTTCAACACCGTAAGTGTCGAACATGATGTTCGATCCCTTATCGAAAGTGTCCACTACTTTACCTTCGTGTACGCTTCCTACAGTGAATACTGCTTCATAGTTATCCCATGGGTTCTCTTGAACTTGCTTATGACCAAGGCTCAAGCGGCGGTTCTCAGTATCAACTTCGAGAACTTTAACTTCAAGCTCAGCACCAATGCTGGTGAATTCACTTGGGTGCTTGATTTTCTTCGTCCAAGAAAGGTCAGAAATGTGAATCAAACCGTCGATACCTTCCTCGAGTTCAACAAACACACCGAAGTTGGTGAAGTTGCGAACGATACCTTTGTGCTGGCTTTGAGCAGGGTACTTAGTTTGAATATCCGCCCATGGATCTGGAGTAAGTTGCTTCATACCCAAAGACATCTTGCGCTCTTCACGGTCGAGTGTGAGTACTACTGCTTCAACTTCGTCACCTACTTTCACAAAATCTTGTGCGCTACGTAGGTGAGTGCTCCAGCTCATTTCAGAAACGTGGATAAGTCCTTCAACTCCTGGCTGCACTTCTACGAATGCACCATAGTCAGCAAGAACAACCACTTTTCCTTTCACCTTGTCACCCACATTGAGTTCTTCGCTAAGTGCGTCCCATGGATGAGCAGCAAGCTGCTTGATACCCAATTGGATACGAGTCTTAGCTTCGTCGAAGTCAAGGATAACAACGTTGAGCTTCTCGTCGAGTTCAACCACTTCAGATGGGTGGTTGATGCGGCTCCAAGAAAGGTCAGTAATGTGAACAAGACCGTCAACACCACCGAGGTCGATGAACACACCGTAAGAAGTGATGTTCTTAACCACACCTTCAAGAACCTGACCTTTTTCAAGCTGAGCGATGATTTTACGCTTCTGCTCTTCGAGGTCGGCTTCGATAAGAGCCTTGTGAGAAACAACCACGTTTTTGAATTCTTGGTTGATCTTAACGATCTTGAATTCCATGGTCTTATCTACATAAGCGTCATAATCGCGGATAGGCTTTACGTCGATTTGTGAACCTGGCAAGAACGCCTCAAGTCCAAATACGTCGACGATCATACCACCCTTGGTACGACACTTAACGTAACCGTTAACAACTTCCTCGTTGTCGTAAGCTTCGTTCACACGGTCCCAAGCCTTGATCGAGCGTGCCTTTCTGTGAGAAAGAACCAACTGACCATACTTGTCTTCCTGCTTGTCAACGAGAACTTCAACCTCGTCACCTTCTTTGAGGTCTGGGTTGTAACGGAACTCATTCAATGAAACAACACCTTCAGACTTAGAAGCGATGTCGATAATTGCATCACGATCGGTGATGTTGATTACCTTACCACTCACTACTTGGTGTTCTACTGAAGAACCTAGAGTTTCGTCGTACATCTGAGCGAGCTCGTCGAACTTCTCACCTTTCTTAACGGTGCCAGATTCGTAAGCTTCCCAGTCGAACTCAGTCTCTTGTTCTGGGGTAAGATCTACTTCTTCTTCAGAGTCTTCGTCCTCTACCTCAGCAGCGGGAGCCTCTTCCTTCTTAGTAGTCTTTTTAGGAGCAGCTTTCTTCGCCTTTGGCGCTTCCTTCTTCTCCTCTGCTGCAGCTTCTGTTGTAGTTTCAGCTACTTCTTCAACTGCTTTTTCTTCTGCCTTCTCCGCTTTCGCTTCGTCAGCTTTTTTGTTTGCTTCTGCCATGTGGCAAAATAAAATTTGTATCCCGTGTCGATCAGCTCTAGAGAAAACTTCGGGAGACGTTTTACATCTTATTGAAAATCACCTTCTTTCCTGCCAATCACATTCCCCGGAAAAAAGGGTTGCAAATGTACAACACTTTGTACTGAATTACAATAAGTTGCAAGGCTGAAAATTCATGATTTTGATGGAGGATTGAATTCAGCAGGAACGTTGCCATTCAGAGAGGCAATTTTCTCCATGACGACTGGGGTTGATGACGACTCGATACAAAACTCGGTCGGCGGATTTAGTAAGGCGTTCTCGTGCTTCAGCAATCGAATCTGGCATGTTGCCTTGAAAGCTGGGTTGGTGAGTGAAGCCCGGGGCCAGCGCCCGCTGCCCCAGTGTAAAGTTCGGAAATCTACAACCGCTAACCGGAGGTTAAACGTTTACTTACGGCTTCAAAATTTCATTTGCGTGAATCACGCATTTCATTCGTGAGAATCGCAATCTCCATTTCTTTCTTACGAACTTGAGAGTGGGGTCGAGGGAACCGGCCCCGGGCACTCCCTTCCGCTCACTGAGCGCGCACAATTCAATTTTCACAATTGCTCGGAATAAATTCACTACTACCAGAAGGGTTCCTAAAAAATCTGCTCAAAGCCAATTGATCTCGCCTTTTCAGCTACTCCAACCTTCTTGCATTACCCTATAAGAATTCTTAGTCGTTAAAACTTCCTCCCTCACACTTACACGCTCTCAGATTTAACTCCCTTTAAACATCGCAATGACCAAATCTTAAATACATTTGCAATCGAAATGAAAGGATTAAACAGGGCCATATTGACCATCTTAGCGGTTCTACATGTAGTGATGTCATTCGCTGCGGTCACGGCTAGTCCTATAACCGAGCTCGCCGAAGCCCTTCGAATCAATGAGTCTTCTGAGAAACATTTTTCTAAATCCTTCGATGGGTCTATCTCCCTAAATCCATTTTTCGAGAACTCATTTGAAGAAGAGAGCGAAACAGAAGACGAGGCTTCTCCATCCGATGATTGCCTATTTCCGTCGGCACTGATTCTGAGAAGGCACCAGCGATGTACATTCGTTGCCGAGAAATATACTGTAGCGTTACGCTCTGCTAGCACTCCAATCTACCTGCTGCTAGAGAATTTTCGATTGTAGAGAATACTGGAACTCATGTTCACGATGGCTTTGAAACGTAGTTCAAAAGCCTAATTCACAGTATCTCAACTTATCAATCGAAACAGAAATGAATCGACTAGCACTACCGCTCTTTGCGGTATCTCTTTCGTTAGTGACCGCTTGTAATTCAGAAAAAGCAAAACACAGCGAACCCCCAATATTTCATGTAAGTAGCCCGCTGCGAACGGATACTTCCATTGCCAAATCTTATGTATGTCAAATTCGATCGAAGAATCACATCGACCTTCGAGCGCAAGAGAGAGGCTACATTCAAAACATCTATGTAGATGAGGGAGAACGAGTTCATACCGGACAAGCCCTGTTTCAAATCATGCCGAACCTCTACAGGGCTGAATTTCAAAAAGCGCAAGCTGAAGCGAATTTTGCAGAAATCGAATACAACAATACTGCAGCATTAGCTGAAAAAGGGGTCGTTTCCGAAAACGAACTTGCACTGGCGAAAGCGGAACTTGATCAAGCAAATGCAGAGGTAGAGTTAGCTCGAACGCACCTGTCTTTTGCTACTATTTCAGCTCCATTCGATGGACTCATCGACCGACTCGAGGTTCGATTAGGAAGCTTAGTGGATGATGGTGAACTCCTGACCCACTTATCCGACAATTCAAAACTTTGGGTCTATTTCAACGTACCAGAAGCCGAATATCTCGACTATATCATGTCAGCTCAAATTGAGAACTGGAGAGTCCAGCTCAAACTAGCCAATGGCAGATTGTTTTCCGAAGCGGGGATTGTCGAAACCATTGAAGCCGATTTTGACAATGAAACCGGAAATATTCCATTCAGAGCGACTTTCGAGAACCCTCAAGGAATATTAAGACATGGGGAAACCGGCAACATCATTATCCACACGTCCTACGAAGATGCCTTAGTTATCCCTCAGAAAGCCACCTTCGAGGTGCTTGAAAAGAAATATGTGTTCATCGTAAATGATGCGGGTATCATTGAAGCGAGGGAAGTTAAAATTGCTGCGGAACTTCCGCACATCTACATCCTTAAAAGTGGATTAGAAGAGGGAGAACACTTCTTATTGGAAGGCTTGCGTCTCGTTCGCCCGGGTGAAGAGATTGAATATGATGTGATTTCTGGGAGTGAAGCCATTCACTCTCTAGACTTATACACCGAGTAACAACTTTAAATCATAGTACATGCTACGGAAAATGATTCAAAGGCCTGTGCTCGCCATAGTCCTTTCACTATCCATCGTATTTGTTGGTTTACTCGCTTTAAAGCGACTTCCAACTTCCCAGTTCCCTCAGATTGCACCAACGACAGTCAATATCTTCATTGCCTACCCAGGAGCGAGTGCTGAAGTACTGGTTAACTCAACGCTCATCACACTTGAGAATGCCATTAATGGAGTGCAAGATATGCGCTACATAGCAACAGACGCAACGAGCGCAGGAGAGGCTACTATACGTGTAATCTTTGAACCAGGAACAGATCCAAACCAGGCCGTTATTCGAGTCAAGACAAGAGTTGACCAAGTGATGCCCTTGCTACCGGAACTGGTCCAACGTGAAGGGGTGATCATTCAACCCATCCAGCCAAGTATGTTGATGTATGTCAACTTGTTCGCCAACGATACCACCCTCGACGAGAAATTCTTGTACAACTACGCGAATGTCCACATTATTCCAGAAGTGAATCGGATTAATGGGGTTGCAAGAGCAAACATCCTGGGGAGCAGACGATATGCAATGCGGGTATGGCTGAACCCTGAGCGCATGCGTGCGTACAATGTGTCCGTGGACGAAGTCATGGAGGCAATGCAAGAACAAAGCATTGTAGGTCGACCTGGTCGCCTTGGTCGAAGTTCAGGTATTCAAGCTCAGTCGCTAGAATATGTTCTCACCTACAAAGGCCGATTCAATGAACCTGAACAATATGAAAGTATCATCATTCGTGCGAATGGAGATGGCGAGCAGCTCACACTTGGAGATATTGGTAGGGTTGAGCTAGGCAGTGAATTCTTCGATATTTACTCCAATCTTGATGGACATCCTTCAGCGGCAATCGTGCTAAAGCAAAACTATGGATCTAACGCCCAGGACGTTATTGAAGAGGTAAAAGCACGTCTAGATGAGATGAAAGCAGAGTTTCCTCCAGGGATGGATTATCAAATCAGCTATGATGTCTCTCAGTTCTTAGATGCGTCCATTGAACAAGTTACGCACACCTTGAGGGATGCCTTCATCTTGGTAGCCTTAGTTGTCTTTATCTTCTTAGGAGATTGGCGCTCTACATTAATACCAATTCTTGCCGTTCCGGTTTCACTCATCGGGGCTTTCTTCGTCATTCAGTTCTTCGGTTTATCGGTGAACTTGGTCACCCTCTTTGCATTGGTGCTCGCGATTGGAATCGTGGTGGATGATGCCATTGTTGTGGTGGAAGCAGTGCACGCAAAAATGGAAGAACTAAACCTCTCTCCATACAATGCGGTGCGAGTGGTAATGAAGGAAATCGGCGGAGCCATTGTAGCCATTACCATGGTGATGGTTTCTGTATTTCTTCCCATCTCATTTATGGACGGTCCAGTAGGTACATTCTATAGACAGTTCTCCATTACTATGGCAAGCTCAATTGTAATCTCAGCTATCATCGCACTCACCCTTACTCCAGTGCTTTGTGCAATGATATTGAAGCGACACGATCACATAACTCAGAAGAGAAACTTCCTCGTTCGATTCCTAGATGGCTTTAACCGAGGTTTTGACAAGCTCACTGGAAGATATGTATCCCTTCTAAAGAGATTCGTCAGCCGAAAAGTCGTCACCTTCGGAGTGCTTGGTCTATTCTGTATTGGCATTTTCGCAGAAAGCTCAGTCCTACCCAGTGGATTCATTCCAAGTGAAGACCAAGGAACGATCTATGCAATTATTCAAACTCCTCCAGGGGCTACTTTGGAAAGAACGAATAGTGTCGCCCGAGCACTTCAAGGCATCTGTGAAGAAATAGATGGCATAGAATCAGTTTCTTCACTGGCTGGATACGAAATCATGACTGAAGGCCGTGGTTCCAATGCAGGTACATGTCTTATCAATTTGAAGCCGTGGTCTCAACGACACCACTCCGTCCATGAAATTATGGAAGAGCTAGAGGAAGAGTCTAAGAGCCTAGGTGCGGTGATCGAATTCTTCGAGCCACCTGCAATTCCTGGGTTTGGTTCATCAGGTGGATTCTCCCTACGCCTTTTGGATAAAACGACCACTACGGATTATCATGATTTCGATCGAATTAATAAGGAATTCATGGATCACCTCGCGGAGCGGGAAGAGCTTACTGGATTGTTCACGTTCTATGCAGCTGATTATCCTCAGTTTGAGTTGGAAATAGACAATCAGATGGCCATGCAAAAAGGGGTTTCAATTAGCGATGCTATGGAAAATCTCAACATTCTAATTGGCAGTACGTATGAGCAAGGTTTTATTAAGTATGGTCGATTCTTCAAGGTATATGTTCAGTCTGCTCCGGAGTTTAGAAGATATCCTTCCGACTTACTCGACCTTTTTGTTAAAAATGATAAAGGCGAGATGGTCCCCTACTCGGCGTTCATGACGCTTAAAAAGAAGCAAGGACCCAATGAAATTACGCGCTACAACATGTACAACTCGGCAGCCATCCGCGGGTTGCCTGCAAAGGGTTTTACAACCGCCGATGCTATTACTGCCATCCGGGAAGTAGCTGCAGAAACACTACCCAGAGGCTATGATATTGCTTGGGAAGGACTATCATATGACGAGTCGAATAGAGGGAATGAAGCTCTATATATTTTCTTGATTGTGGTTGTCTTTGTGTATTTCGTACTCGCAGCCCAATATGAGAGTTTCATAATCCCACTCTCGGTACTATTCTCCTTACCCGTTGGGATCTTTGGATCATTCCTCTTACTCAAATCGATGGGGTTGGCCAATGATATCTACGCCCAAATCGGATTGATTATGCTGATTGGGCTCCTTGGTAAAAATGCCGTGTTGATTGTAGAGTTTGCCCAGCAAAAACAACAAGATGGAATGAGCATCCTTCAAGCGGCCATCGAAGGCGCTAAAGTGCGATTCCGTCCTATTTTAATGACGTCCTTCGCCTTCATAGCTGGCCTGATTCCACTAATCGTTGCCACTGGGCCCGGCGCCATCGGGAATCGAACCATCGGGGCATCTGCACTAGGCGGTATGGTCTTCGGAACCGTATTCGGAGTACTCATTGTACCTGGCTTGTATTACATTTTTGCCTCAATTGCGCATGGCAGACAAATCATTAAAAACGAAGACGAAAGTCCATTATCTGAATCCTATGAGTACGGTGAATAATCTAATCAAACCCACACTTTGGATTTCAGTGCTACTGTTACTGTCATCCTGTGTCCCAGAACTTGCCAATCCGAAGGAATCGGCTATTGAGCTACCCGACACCTACAGTCAGATTTCATTTCCGGATTCACTGAATGCCGCGAACATAGAGTGGCAGCAATTCTTCAACGACTCCATTCTAATATCTCTTATTGATACAGCACTAGAGTACAACCAAGAGTACAATCTATTTACTCAAAGGGTTAGAATGCGTGGGAATGAAGTACTTTCCAGAAGTGGAGAGTATTTACCTCACCTGAATATTGGTGCTGATGCAGGTGTTACTCGGTCGGGAGAATACTCTTTGGATGGCGCGGCAGAACGACAGCTCCAAATCAATCCTGGCAACCCAAACAGCGACCCAGTTCCAAATTTGGGGTTGGGATTGATGAGCAATTGGGAAATAGACATTTGGAACAAACTGCACGACGCTAAAGATGCGGCTGTTGCCAACTTCATGGGATCTGAGCAAGGCCAAATCTTCATGAAAACTCAGCTCATTTCAGAAATCGCTACGAAGTACTACGAATTGTTAGCATTGGATAGTCAACTCGAGATACTTCATAGGAATATTCGAATTCAATCTGATGCACTTGCAACCGTTCGACTTCAAAAAGAATCGGCAAGGGTGACCGAACTTGCGGTGAGAAAATTTGAAGCCGAAGTGTTCCACACTCGCTCCTTGGAGTTTCTCATTCAACAAGAAATCACGGCGACGGAGAATGAGCTCAAACTGCTCATAGGTGTGCCGTTGGATTCTATCCCAAGAAGTGCGCTTGACTTGGAAAGCTGTGTTTTAGATCCTGTATATGTTGGAGTTCCTATTGACCTCATTGCAAATCGAGCAGATATCAGAGAGGCGGAGTACAGAATTCTTGCTGCTAATCTCAGCGTTTCGGCAGCTCGAAAAAGCTTTTATCCATCAGTAGATATCGGCGCTGGAGCTGGTGTTCAGTCTGCAAGTGGATCTTTGCTCTTCAGCACACCTAGTTCAATGATGTACAACCTGCTGGGAGGAGTCTCTGCCCCATTGTTGAACCGAAGGGCACTTACAGCTGAAATATACAATGCAGACGCTGAGCAAAGGATTGCGGTGCTTGAATATGATCAAGCTGTTCTGAGAGCGTTTACCGAAGTGAATACACAGCTATCCGGCATTCAAAACATCAGCGCAAGTCTGGATTTGCAATCCCAAGAAGTCGCAGCTCTTACCAGTTCAGTAGAAATTTCTACCAACCTATTCAAGTCTGCTCGAGCAGATTACATGGAAGTGCTTCTCACCCAGCGTGATGCCCTACGTTCTAAGTTTGAATGGGTTGACACAAAACGTGATCAACTCATCGCTTGTGTCAATTTATATAGGTCGCTCGGAGGAGGGTGGAAGTAAATGAAAGGGAGGAATTTTTCCTCCCTTCTTTCTTCAACGCGTGATTTTGGGATGATTATTGTGGCTCTGCCGAACCAAAAACAGAACGAATTAGGATGCGAATTCTGTACCTACAACTACTCGTTTTTTCTGGATTGTTGATTCATGCGCAGGTCGACTCTTCCAGACTCACATTAGACGAAGTTGTTATCACTTCTTATCAAAAAGAAAAGAACTCGGAGAGTTCCTTGAATATTCAAGGAATACCTGTGAATGCACGTTCCACAGCAGGTACATTTAGCATATCAGATGTCTTGAGTTCTGAACCCGGTCTGGATGTGATGGGAACTGGTAATGCAATCTCCAAACCCGTATTGCGCGGAGCTTATGGAAGTCGATTATTGGTATTGATCTCTGGTCTTAAGTTCGACAATCAACAGTGGCAAGATGAGCATGGACTAGGACTTCCTTCCATTGGTTTAAAACGCATTGAAGTAATAAAAGGGCCAATGAGCGTTTTATACGGATCTGAAGCTATTGGAGGTCTAATCAACACAATTGAAGAAGGGGCACCCCGAATAGGAACTCGAGAACAAGACGTGTCGATTAGCCTCAACTTCAATACGCTAGGCGGACAATTGCAATATGGGATTCGAGAGAATCTTGGACAGACTTGGTGGCGCCTCAGGATTGGCCTAGAAAATAACGGGGACTACTCAGATGGAAACTCTAATAGAGTATTGAACAGCAGATATGAGGGTTATTACTTAAAGGCATCTTATGGTTTCACAAAAGAAAATTGGACCTCCACCAACCACTTCATGTCTACTGCAAACCGCTTCGGATTCATCTTTAATGGTGTTTATGATTTCATCGAGCCAGATTCACGTTGGAGCAGACAACTAAGAGAAAACCCCGCTCACCTCGTGTTCCTGAACTTGCTTTCTAGCGAAAATGAATTGCGACTACCCAACGGAGATGTGCTGAATCTCAGAGTTGGAATTCAATCGAATGAACGAATGGAAAATGAGGGCTCCGGAGCTATCAGTCTGAACATGCATCTGTTCACAGCTCAGTCGATAGCGCGTTATCAAGTTCAGATTCGGGAAAATCACAATCTGACACTTTCCAATTTGCTCTCATATGAGAACAATATCAACTTTGGTGCACGGAAAATTGTGCCCAATGCTCACTTGTTCGAATCCAATCTCTCAGCCTACTCCAAGTATAGGATCACGGATCAACTGACCTGGGAAAACGGCATCAATTTCGGAACTAAGTATATCTCGACACTTCCGACGCCAACAGTCAATTCCACAGACAAAGAGCTCAATTCGTTTAAAGTCAATAAACCATATGCCAATGGGATGACCGGAATAGTATTTCGTCCATGCACTAATTGGCTTATGAAGTTAAATGTCGCCACTGGCGTTCGAGTACCCAACCTTGCAGAATTGTCTGCTGACGGACTTCACGAGGGAATTTACACCTATGAAATAGGCAACCCAAATCTTAAAAACGAACGCTCAGTTGCCTTGAATGCTGAGGCGACCTATACAGGAGGAAAATGGCAACTCTTCATCACGCCTTTTTATACTAGGTACTACAACTATATCTACCTCGCCCCTACCTTGGAAGAATGGTTTGGTTTTCCCGTATATCGCTATCGTCAACAAAATTCAAATCAATATGGCACTGAAGCGGGGTTGCGTTATGGCACCAACAGCAACCACTTAAAGGTGTCTTACGAGAATGTGATTAATCGGTTGGCTGATGGCAGCTATCCCCCCTTCCTACCCGCTCAAAAGATTAAATCTAGTTTACAACTCTCACTACCATTTTTTCAAGGTGAAACAATTCTCAATATAGAAGGGAGTTACTGCTTTGATCAGAATAGAACAGCATTGAATGAACGTCCAACTTCGGACTACTTTCTTCTGAATGCTGGAATAGAATATCGCTGGAATAAGAGTCATGAATTCATTCTAAACATGGATAACCTGACCAATACTGTTTATCAAAGTCACCTTTCCAGACTAAAGAACTACGGAATCTTTAACATGGGACGAAACATCAATTTGACCTATGCCTTTTCATTCTGAAGACACATCTCTAATTACTTTTTTTAATCCTCATAAACATTGATTTCTATGAAGAGAATCTACTTCACATTAGCAACAATCGCTGGTTTGTTCACACTTTCAAGCTGCGAATTTGATGAGGGCATTCTCCCAGATATTGAATTTAAAACAGGGTCGGGGTATCTGTATGAAGACACGACGCTCGAATCAGGCGCTTCGTTCAAAACAGGGATTCGCGCTGAAAAAACAGAAAATCGCGATGTGTTGAAGAAATTCAATATTTCTACTTCTGTGAATGGTGGAGCTACAACATCCATTTACAATCGCGATCTAAACGACTCTGAAGAAGACTACTTCAGCTACGATTACAACGGCACTGTTCAAGCCGACTCAGGTGATGTAGTGCTATACATCTTTACGGTCAGTAATCGAGACGGCCTTGTCAACCAAGTCGATTTTGAAATAACAGTTGACTAAAATGAGAATGGCTGGCCTAATGGGTCAGCCATTTTTCAATCTTGACTTTCGAATTGATTTTATGATGATACGACTTTTTGCATTCTAATTTGGAAATCACGACCTTACCTCTCGCTACTAGAGCTGGCACAACCTCAACTCAACATGAAAACTCTAGTTTTGAGCTCGGCCTTTGCCGTGTGCCTATCACTCCCACTCTCTTCTCAAATCACCCTCCCACCCAGCGGTGGAAATCAGCATGCTCAAACCACACAGTGGATGGGTCCTATCTCTATTGAAGTTGATTACAGCAGTCCGGACGTACACGGAGCACAAGGTCAAGATCGACGTGGTCATATCTGGGGGGAACTCGTTCCATATGGCATGAATAACCTCGGCTTTGGAGCGAGCTCGGATGAACAACCTTCGCCATGGCGTGCGGGCGCGAACGAGAATACAACGGTCACCTTATCTCATGATGTATTGGTGGAAGGCATGCCTCTCGCTGCTGGGACGTATGGGCTTCACATGATCGTTCAAGAGGAAGGATCATGGACCATCATTTTCTCTACTGATAATGACGAATGGGGTAGCTTCTTCTATTTGCCCGAGCACGACGCACTCCGTGTGGATGTAACTCCGGCTTCTCATGAGTACACTGAGTGGTTGAACTACACATTCACAGATCGTCAGATGAACTCATGCGTTCTCGAAATGCAATGGGAAGACATTGCGGTTCCAATTCAATTTGAAGCTCCAAATGTGAACGAATTGTACGCGGACATCATTGAAGGAGAGCTTCACAATCAAGAAGGATTCACTGCTCAGAATTGGGCGCAAGGTGCACTCTTCTTAGCCAATAACAACATCGATTTAGAAAAGGCTGAGGAATGGGCCGATTATGCTTTGAACGCTCCATTTATTGGTCAGCGTAATTCTACGACGCTCCGAGCCAACGCCCGTGTATTAATGCTAGCTGGTAAAACCGAAGAGTCTAAAGCAATGTACATGGAAGCGGTTACACACCCCACAGGAACAGTTTTTCAAAACCACGCCTTAGGTCGACAAATGATTGCGCAAGATCCAGAGTTCGCCATGCAAATCTTTCAAGCTAATGCTGAAACCTATCCAGATACTTGGCCGGTAAATGTTGGACTCATGCGCGGATACTCCGCACTTGGTGAGTATGATAAGGCCATTGAATTCGGAGAAAAAGCAAAAGAAAACGTGCCTGAAGGGGACCACTTGAACGGCCCGGCGATTGAAGCAAATATCGAGCGACTTCGAAATGGAGAAGACATCAACTAATCTGTCGTACTACAAGAGAAAAGGGAGTCAAATTGACTCCCTTTTTTATTCTTCCATTGCAGCCTCCACCCAAGCTGCAAAAGCTTCATCGCTCTCAGTGGCTTCTATCAAGGCTTCAATTTCATCCGTTTCATCAAAGTGATTTTCATGATCTAGATAGTACTCATAGACGGCAATGAATCCGTCTTCGACACATGAAGTAGAATCGTCTTTGTGCGATGGGTCTTCCATCGCCGACTTCGCAAATCCCGCCATGTATATAAGCATGAGATCTTCGTTGCCTTCTCCATACATTAGCATCGGCTCTGAAAGTCTTGCCGAAACATCAGAAGATTTCGTTAGCCAAGCGAAGAAATAGGCACCTGCCAGCCTTCTTTCATTTTCCCTTGCAGGTGAGTTCTCCAGAAGATAATCGGCACAATCCATGGCCAATTCATTGTAAGCAGATACGTCATCCGCTTCCGTCAACTCTTCCAGATCAACAGGGGTTACAGGCTGTGCTTGGGCAAAACAAGCCATCAATAAAAGTCCTACAGACCACATGGTTCTTTTAAACATGAGAACGAGCATTTAGATTAAGATTCAATGATACGAATTTTCGCAGGCTGTTTTACCGCTTTCGAACCAAGGCAAAATCAGGTTGTTATTACTAATAATTATTAACTTGAAACTTAATTCGCACAACACTACAGAAATGAAGAAACTTCTACTCGCAACCTTACTCATTGGTACCGTTAGTGCAACTGCACAAAAAGACGTTTATCTCCGCATCATGCATCAATGGGATGGACAAAGTTTTGCGTTCAATACGGCAGCTACGACCTCTGAAGGAGAAGACGTTCAGCTCAACCGAATGGAGTATTACATCTCTGGAATTACGGTTTACCACGATGGCGGACAAGAAATTGATTTGCACTCACAATACATTCTCGCCAATGCGGCCTTTGAAACTCAGGTAAGTTTGGGGTCACTTAGCCTCACTACAGTTGATTCTATCCGTTTTGCAGTGGGCGTTGACCAAAACGCAAATCACGCAGATCCGAGCACTTACAATGCTTCTCACCCTCTCGCACCAAAGTCTCCGAGTATGCACTGGGGATGGACAGCTGGATATCGATTCGTAGCTGTAGAAGGGGTTACTGGTAGCGACATGAATGATCCAGTGGAAGTTCATGCGCTGGGAGATGTGAACTACTTCACACAAACGGTAGAAACCTCTGGTACCGAAGTTTTCGGTGCACTCATTCTTCAAATCGATGCAGATTATCTCAATGCATTTGATGGCATCTCGATGAATGGAGGTTTGATTAATCACGGCGAGACTGGAGCTTCAATCACCTTACTCGAGAATTTCAGAGATGACGTTTTTACTGAATCGCAGCAAAGTGTGCAACCAGTGAGCGTTGAAGAACATTCTCCAGCATCTTTCCAGATTCAACCGAACCCAGCAACTGTGAACAATGCTCGCATTCAATTCGCACAACCAACACACGGCACCGTGCGTGTAATGGACTTGACAGGAAGAATTGTTGATCATCAAGAGCTCCGTGGCGAGAACCAACTTTCGCTCAATATTGAAAATGCTGGTGTATACCTTGTAGAGTTGAGAAGTCAAGGTGCAAGCAAGGCCCTTCGACTCGTTGTTCAAGAATAATCGCACTCCAAATGAAACTACATAGAAAGACAGTGCTCGCACTCTCTTCTTTATCGGTTTTCATCTTGGCACTTTCTTGCACAACGGAAGAGCCCGATGGCGGAGTTCAGTTGGATACTACCCCGTTCACTTTAGACACGAAGCATTTGTCTCCACCGGATATTCCAGCAGATAACCCTCTCACCATCCAAAAGGTAGAATTGGGTAGAATGCTATTCCACGATGACCGCTTGAGCCGGGATAACAGCATGAGCTGTGCATCTTGTCACGTTCAAGAGAACGGATTCTCAGATACAGCGCGCTTCTCCATCGGCATTAATGGCTTCCCTGGAGGTCGTCAAGCGATGGTGGCATTCAATATGGCTTACAACACGAACGAATTCTTCTGGGACGGTCGAGCACATTTATTGCGCGATCAAGCTGTACTTCCAATTCAGGATTCGTTGGAAATGGATCATGCCATGGACGAGGTCATTGATCGTCTATCTGGAATCCAAGAATATGAAGACCAGTTCATCCGAGCTTTTGGATCTAGCACGGTTACGGAAGAACGCATCGGATTGGCCCTTGAGCAATTCATGAATACAATCATCTCTGTAGATAGCAAATACGACAAGTATCTCAGAGGTGAGACTTCACTAACTGCCTCTGAAGAAAGAGGAATGGAACTCTATTTCGCGGAATTTAATCCTGGCTTCCCAGATTCATCTGGAGCTGATTGTGCGCATTGCCACGGCGGACTCAACTTTGAAAACGACCTGTACATGAATAATGCATTGGATAGTGATGCTGACTTTACAGACTTAGGTCGAGAACTCGTAACTGGGAATGCCAGCGACCGCGCTAAGTTCAAAGTACCAACCCTCCGCAATATCGAATTGACTCCACCGTATATGCACGATGGTAGATTCGAAACTTTGGAGGAAGTAGTGGAACACTACAATACGGGAATGGTCAATTCCTCAACGGTAGACCCCGCGCTGCTCTATCCTATTAACTCAGGAGGTCTAGGATTATCCGCACAGGATGTCCAAGATTTGGTGGCATTCTTAAAAACGCTTACCGACCAGGAAATGGTGAATAATCCAGACTATGCAAGTCCGTTTTAAACGACATACATATTCAACTAAAAAGGCGGCATTATTCGCCTTTTTTTTGCTCCTGACCATGATGAGCTGTGAGGTTGAGGACGTAGAACCTTCACCTTCCTCCCTCATTGTTCCTGACCATTTCCCAGCAATGTCCTTCCCTTCTGACAATTCCTTTTCAGAGAGTCGTTGGGAACTTGGCAAGAAACTCTTTTTCGATCCAGCGTTGAGCCGGGATAGCTCCATTAGCTGCGGAAGTTGTCACAAGGCAGATTTTGCGCTTGCTGATGATGTAGCGATAAGCCCGGGGGTCGAAGGACGTCTAGGCTCGAGAAACAGTCCAAGCTTATTCAACGTTGGCTATCTCCCCTACTTGATGCGAGAAGGTGGAGTGCCCACTTTAGAAATGCAAGTGTTGGTTCCAATTCAGGAGCACGCAGAAATGGACTTCAACATTGTTGATGCCGCAATTCGAATTGCCAACAATACTGAATATTCAGCTTTGAGTACCAGAGCCTACAATCGTTCGATGGATGCCTTTGTGATCACGCGAGCCTTGGCAACCTACCAGCGTACCATGATTTCAGGTAACTCGGCTTATGACGATTATCTCAACGGAAACACCCAGGCCCTATCCCCTTCACAAAAAAGAGGCATGGACCTCTTTTTCTCGTCTCAGACGAACTGTTCTTCTTGCCATTCGGGTCTACTCCTCAGCGACCATAGCTTTGCCAATAACGGATTGTATGAAGTCTATTCCGATGCAGGGCGCATGCGGTTAACCAACGACTCTGCCGATTTCTCACTATTCCGTGTTCCTTCCCTTAGAAATGTCGAATACACCGCACCCTACATGCACGACGGTAGCATCGCAACACTTGAGGACGTCGTTGCCCATTACAACTCCGGCGGATCAAACAACCCACAGAAAAGCTCACTCATACACCCCCTCCAACTCTCCCAATCAGAAATGGAAGACCTCGTCAATTTCTTGAAATCACTTTCGGATCCGAGTGTGCTGACGGATGAGCGATTTAAGGAATAGTACTGGGTACTGGGTACTGGGT